>JBQEFB010000041.1:0-26604 GCA_052107635.1 Marinomonas sp.
CGACCTTCGGGTTATGAGCCCGACGAGCTACCAGACTGCTCCATCCCGCGACAAACTAAACTACTGATATAGAATAGATTTTATCTTTTAACACTGAAATTATTATGCAACCAAGTCAAAATAAAATGGTTGCGGGAGCAGGATTCGAACCTACGACCTTCGGGTTATGAGCCCGACGAGCTACCAGACTGCTCCATCCCGCGACAAATTATTTTACTAATCACTACAATTTCATTCTCGTTACCCATATTTAAATGGTTGCGGGAGCCGGATTCGAACCAACGACCTTCGGGTTATGAGCCCGACGAGCTACCAGACTGCTCCATCCCGCGCCAACGAGGTGCGTATTATAGAGAAGAGCATATAGGAGTCAAGCGATTCATAGCCTTTATATTTTATATCGTGAAATAGACCTTAATATTTAATGATATCAGCCCTCAAACTTGAACAATACTACTCCTATCCTTCCGCACTAGACGACATTAACTCTTATTGGACAAGTCAAATAAGTAGTGACTATTTAGCTTGGTACAACAATTGCTTCTTATTACAGCGCTATTTCACTAAAAACCACCAAAGACCCATTCTGCTATCACTATATGAGACTTTATCTATTATGAATAAATTATCATCTGCAATAATCGCTACTTCTCTTACTGCCTTATGTGGATCCGCTTATGCAGATGAACATAAAACGAGCAACCTTTGGAAGATATATACCAATACATTTAAAGATGCTAAATATATCGATTTGACTCATCCGTTTGAACCGAATCAAGCTGTTTGGCCAGGATTTGGAAGCGCCAAATTTAAACCTGCAACGGCCGGCAAAGACATTGAGGGATATGTAAAAAAAGGCGAAGAATACACCTACGAAAAACACGGCTTCGTAGCCACGGCCTATGAGCTCACAACCGATCAATATGGAACTCAACTAGATCCTCCAGCACACTGGAACCCATTGGGCGCAACAATAAGCGATATTCCTGCCACTTTTACTCTACGACCTCTGGTTGTGATAGACATCCATAAGAAGGTAGAGAAAAACCATGGCTATGCGCTACAAATTTCAGATATTAAAGATTGGGAACATCAGTACGGCCTTATTCCCGAAGGTTCTGTTGTTATGGTTCGCTCCGATTGGTATAAAAGATGGTCGGATATCCCTAGCTTTAATGAGACACCATTTCCTGCGGTAAGCTTAGATGCCCTTAAGTTCCTCCATTTAAAGCGCAAAATTTTATTTCACGGACATGAACCTTTAGATACAGACAACACCCCTACTTTAGAAGGCGAATATTGGCTAATGCATCATAATTTTGCCCAAGCAGAAGGCGTTGCTAATCTAGATAAAGTCCCTGAGTCAGGAGCACTTATTAGCATTGGTTTTGCAAAACCTAAAGGTGGCACAGGCGGCTACGCTCGATATATTGCTATCGCACCGAAAGAATGGAAGTACGGCGTATCGGTAACCCAAGTATCCGGTGCACCACTACCGACACAAAGCGCACCTCTAAAAAGAGATAAGAATGGCGTAATGCGACCAACATCAAAGTAACAGCACTACAAGGGTCTAAATTCAGAGATAATAAGGCAGCCAGAATACACACTTTTGGCTGCTCATTCACACCTCACTATCTACCAACTCCTCGGTTAGTTTTCAACTTATCTATTCAACAAGAGTGACACCCTAACCCCTAATATGATAAATCGTAACGCTTTATCATATTAGGGCATTTCGATTCTACCGTTTATATTAACCATTCAATTTTAGGCCACTCAACATAAGAGCTTAAAGCATGTCGCTATTGCCAACACTAAGCCCTAGGATTCCCGAGTTTACTTCGCACCCAACGGCATTTTATTTATCACGCTTTCACATTGTGTGAATAGCGCAGTTTTTTAGTCAGTTAGCTATTCTAGACTTAACATTAATACTGTTGTCTTTTACAACAAAATAAGAATAATTAACACTCCACTTAAAAAGCCAGTTAAGACACACCTCAATATAAGAAAATCGATGGAACAGGTCTTTTAAAAAATAAAACCAATGAGATATCACAATGAAAACAGCAGTACAGCGCACTTTGAAAAATGACTTATTTATATATCAGGCTCTATTAGCACAAGTACCTGTGCTGTTGCTTAGCGGCCTTATTGGTGAAAGGTTATTCTCATTCACATTGATAGCCTCTGTTATCTTAGTTATTTCCACGCAAATTGCTTACAGCTTATTCAAAGGCAAACTGACTTTTTCTATTCTTGCCGGCATATTAATGATGCTTGTATCTTCATCTATGATTCAAAGTCAACTTGGCCTGGTTGAAATGCATTTTCACATCTTTTCTGCAATGGCATTTTTTCTTATCTATCAAAAATGGCAACCCATTTTAGCAGCACTGATTACAACAGCGGCTTACCATATCGGTTTTATGTATATACAAATGGCAGGTATCCACATAGGTGATATGCCCATTATGATATTTTCTGGCCACCACGATATGGGCATTATGATTGTTCATTGTGCGTTTGCTATCGTAGAAGCAGCAGTACTGTCATATATGGCATATTTAATGGCAAAAGAATCCTCTGCCAATATCAAAATAGCTTCTGCTGTCGAAAAAATCTCAAACAATAATGATTTATCTATCCGCGTCCCACAGCCAAAATCTCACGCTGAAGCGTCATTAAACAATCTACTTGATAAGCTTTCCAAGCTCTTTTCCGACTATCAGGACATCGCCAAAGCGTTGATAAGCTCAAGCAAACAAATCGACGACTCAAGCAATGAAGCAAGCATAAAAGTAGAATCAAGCAAACACCGCTCCCAAGAAGTCGCAGCGGCTTCAGAGCAAGTATCTCAATCCATGAAAATAGTCGCTGAAAGCAGTATCAAATCATCTGATATCGTTAAAAATCTAGAACAATCCACACTGAAAGACAGCCAACATGCGATGACTATTATAGAAGAGATGAAGTCGCTTGAAAAAGACACTACAGCAAGCTCAATATCGTTGAACTCTCTTACTAAAGATGTCGAAGCTATCACTCAATTACTTCAATCCATCAGAAGTATTTCTGATCAAACAAATTTGCTTGCTTTGAACGCGGCCATTGAGGCGGCAAGAGCGGGTGAGACCGGTCGTGGATTTGCAGTAGTTGCAGATGAAGTTAGAACACTAGCACAACGCTCTAGCGAATCGACAGATCAAATAGAAAAAGTGCTATCCAACTTAAACAGCAGTGTTGGCTTAACGGTTCGTTTTATCGAATCAAGTAAAGAAAAGGCCTCTAGCAGTGTTGGGCATATATTAGAAATTTCAGAGGGACTATCAAATAGAGCCAAAAATGTCAGTGACATCGCTTTAATAAGCCAAGAAGCTTCTAGAGAGGCCCTGGAACAAGACCATGTTATGGCTGCAATTAGCGATACAATCACCGAAAATGCACGAGATATTCAACACCTAGCAGAGAACATGCTCAACCTCACCTATTACAGCAAAGATGTCTACAAGGTCGTAAAAGAGTACGAACTAAAAGCTTCCACCTTTAAAATCTAAAATTAATACCATCTCAATATCAGAGCAATAGAATACAACAATCTATGACTCTGATATTGAGTAACAGTGAACCCAATCTGTTCACAGAAACTATCAGATATAACAGCCCTCTAAAATAACCTGTAATAGAGCAACGCCATCTCACTGATCAAAAACACGCCTGAAACAATCTAAACTCGGTGAAGCCCCATGATTTCAGCCTCTTATCGCTCTACTTTTCTCTTAATAACCCAAAAACCTTATATATTGCAAACCCATTAATACAGTAAAAACATCTATAACAAAGCCAGTCAGCGTGAGTTTTTAGCGACCAATCTAATACCACTTTTGGCTTACTCTTTTATGGGGATATATTAATTGCACTCCACCCATTATTGTCAACTTAGAACTGATTCTAAGTACACCTAAAAACCCCATGAGATTATTTATCACCCACCACGGAAAGGAGGAGAATATAAAAACACTTGTTTTAATGAAACAGCAATACTGAACGCTAAAAAACACAATAACCACATCATCGAATGACTTCATTAAAAAGGTACATACAATGAAATTTAAACTTTTTCTTACGCTAGCTAGCTTAGCCTCCACATCCGCTATAGCAGCAGGCCCTGAACACGCACAACTTCCCTACCAACAAATGACACCCGTACCTTATGACAGCTCACCATATTCACCCCAAGACACCATGCCAGAACAATGCAACAACCCATTAGTCAAAGCTTATATTGATGACTGGAAAAATAAGAAAGTAAATTTTAATACCATTAAAGCAAATGCCAGCATTGCTCCTGATCAACGTTTTTGTAAAACCATGGATGATGAAGGCAATATCATGGAAGCTAAAAATTGCTCATTAGAACATGCCCCTGTTGGCTATTTATGGAAAGAGTTGTCTGACAGCCCTATTGTTATAGGCATCACTAATGGCAGCAAGTCAGACCACGCCCCTCACTTTCATGGACAACCAGAATGCTACTATGTCGTTTCAGGAGGAAGCAAAACCTTAGCTGACAACAAATTTAAAACGCTTACTTTAGGGCAATATTTCTATATTCCAGGAGCGGCGATACATAACACTCCAATTCTCACAAATAAAGGCCTAGGAGTTATATATTGGTACCCTAAGAATGCTCATTTCGATGGATTTAAATATTACTGGCGCAAAGACGTTAAGAATCTACATGTTGCAGAAGAAGCATTTGACCGCGTCGACGCCATTCGTAAACGAGACCTAAACCTAGGCCCTTATGGCACTAACGAAGATTTTTTTAAAAAATAACCCTAAAACAAAGAGCGGCATAGCCGCTCTTTGTTCAAAGCACCAGCAACAAAAAAAGAATTATATAAATTATCGAGCGATGAGATCGAAACCAATATATAACGCCTTAAACCTGACATGAGCTTTAAGGAATACTCTCAAAAAGCTTGGAATATCCCACCGAAATATCAGAAAAAACGTTACCTTGCTGTTATTCATGGCTGTGGTACGACAGGAAAGTAGACTATTATTTCTCACAGTATGGACTGGGATGAAGTAGGTTATGACGGGATAATCAAACCAGAGATGACGTTATATGTTGAATCCTATATAGGTCACGAAACGGGTGAGGAAGGTGTAAAATTGGAGGAGCAAGTCCTTGTTACAGAAAAAGGAATCAGAAGGATGTCTTCTTAATGGGTACTCTGAAGAATTATTAAGCTAAAAAACAATTATCTATAAATTCATCGCTTTAATATCTCTGATATTAAAGCGATGTTTTGAACATCATTATCTCTCTAAATCATAAGTAACTAGAATTTTCTATTCAATAAAATCCATTTTCGCCAAACGATTAAAAACTAAAGATATTTACCCTCCGATACCCAACACTAATTCTGGTAACCACATAGAAACTTGTGGCACATAGGTAACAATAAGTAATGTTGGCAGCCAAGCAAAAGCAATCATACAAAGAGTAGGTTTCATCATTTGATTTATTTTTGCACCGCCTAGTTGTCCGCCCAAATACAATAAGGGTGCCGTTGGTGGTGTAATATTCCCCATTCCTAGATTAACACCTACAATCGCGGCAAATTGTATAGGGCTCACTCCTAATTCGACCGCCAAGGGAAGCAATATTGGCGTAGCCAACAGTACGGCACTCGCGTCATCCATCAACATACCTATTATGATCATAAAAACATTAATCATTAATAGAATTAAGATCGGGTTATCACTTACGGTTGTGAGAAACGCCATAATGGTGCCTGGGAGATCTTCCATAATATACAAGCGACTCAAGATCATCACCATATAAAGCATTACCATGATTACACCGGTAGTAACTGCAGCATCAAGAATTGCCTGCAGAAAACTACGTATAGTCAAGCCTCTGTACACCCAAAAACCGACAGGAATAGCATACAGCACACCAAGTGCAGCGGCTTCTGTTGGCGTGACAACACCACCATAAATACCACCCAGAATCAGAAACGGCATCACCAACGCGGGCATGGCTTTAGCGCTGCGCTTGATAAAAAGTTTTTGAAAGGTTTTTAAATCGATAGGATCTTCAAGAACGAGGTTTTTATTATTCCTCACCAAAATGACATTCACCGCACATAGCAACACCGCAAGGAGAATACCAGGAACAACGGTTGCCAAAAATGCGGCTAATACAGATTGATTACCAATCCATGCATAAAGAATCATAATGGCGCTAGGTGGAATCAACAAACCAAGCACAGAGGCATTCGCGATAAGCGCAGCCGAATGTCCTTGAGGGTACCCTGCTTTCTTCAACTTCGGAAACATAATGGCACCAATACCTGATAATGTTGCCGCGGCACTGCCCGTAATTGAACCAAATACAGCGCAAGAAATAACTGTGACAACCCCTATCCCCCCTTTCATCCGACCGACAAACAAATCGACAAAATCGACAAGTTTATCGCCAATATGACCTCGGTTAATAAGTCCTCCAGCAATAATAAAGAGAGGAATGGCGAGCAACACCGAATTACTCATACGACTAAAGCCGAAAGGCAGTAAGAAACTAGGATCGTAGTCGGCAAAAAACATTAAAAATGTAGTGGATGCAAGGAACGCGAATGGCACAGGAACGCCAATAATGAGCGTGGCGACCAATATGCATAATGCGATTACTGACAGCATTTGAATGTATCCTTTGATAAATTTTTATGGAAATTCACTATTAAATGAACGTATTAAGAGGATGAGTTATCTTGTTATTCAGTAGGTTTTCCATAATATGCGGCTTTTAATTTTTTCACTTCTCCCATCAAATCATTAAAAAAATAACAACTCATAAGAAAAAAACCGACGAAGACAGCACTGTGACCAAACACGAGCGGGATTTGTAAGCGACTGGTTGTGCCACCCGCCTCGAAACTCCATACCAGAAACTCCCAGCCAAAATAGGTGTAAAGTATTGATAACCCAACCGTGATGAAGTTTGCTAATACAGAAACGGAATAGCGTAGAACCGGTATCGAGCAATAGACCGAAAAGACTTCTGCACTGATATGCTTTCCTTTATGGCTAGCGTATGACGCGCCAATAAAGTACATCCAGAAAGCCCCAATAACCAATAGCTCTTCTAGCCCGTGAAAACTAACACCTAAAACATAGCGAAAGAAGGCGCCAGAACCGACGCCTAGCACAATAAAAACACTGCATAAAACAGCGAGTATCTCTTGCAAAGTAAGAATTTTATTGCTAATAAATTTTATAGCACCCATATTAATTTCTCTTTATTTAGATGGCTATGGAGTTGAAATAATCTTCCCTAATCAAAAATACACCATAAAAAATTGGTAGTGATTTTCATCACTACCAATTGGTCTTTATATTAGTTATTTACAACGTCTGTTTGATACGCTTTTTGTATGCTATCAATCAATTCTGGTGTTAGACGGTTACGCAGTTTTGGCCAAGTTTCTTCACGAGCTTGTTTTGCCCATAGCTTCAGCTCTTCATCAGATAACTTGATAACAGTAACACCTTTATCTTCTAGAAGTTTTTGATGCTTTAAGTCATTCTCTTCAGCAACATCAATACTTTTACTTGCATATTTCAGAGCAACTTCTTGAACAATATGGCGATCTTTAGGACTTAATTTCTTCCAAAGTTTATCACTTGCCAACCAACCGTAGGCGTCAATAAAGTTATTTGAAACCACAAAGTATTTAATGACATCACGGAACTGTAGGTAATTTAAGGTTGAAGAGCCACCGCTCCAACCATCCGCTACGCCTGTTTGCAAAGAGGTATACAACTCGGCAAAAGGCACTGAAACAGTTTGAAAACCTTGATCTTCCGCTGCTGTTTTAAAAATATCCATTGGTGGGACTCGCAACAGAATATTTTTTGAAGCACCTGCATCACCGACATTTTCAGGCAATTTAGTCAGTCCAAAACCACCAAAACCATCTACTTCGAAACCTAATAATTTGATTTTTTGTTCGCCAATTAAGCGTTCCATCGTCGTAAATAAATAAGAACCTGGGGAATAAGTCTCACGCACTTCTGCATAATTCGTTGCTAAATAATGCAAATACATCACTTCGAGGCGAGGATCAAATTGACTGGGAATATTAATCAACCCCATATCCATCGTGCCGCGTGATAACTCTTCGAATACTTGCGTATAATCCCCTAACTGATTGGCAGGAAAAACCCTAACTTTTACGCGCCCTTCGGTTGCTTCTTCCACTTCCTTTTTAAAATCCATTTGAGCATTTGTAACAGGATGGCCAGGAGCAAACATACCTGCAAAGTTTATTCTTACCGTGTCTGCGGCATGAACAGAGGTGACTCCTACCAACAACAGCGCTGATGCCACTGCTGTCGTAGATAATATGTTTCTTACATGTTTTATAATTTTCATAATTGCGTTCCTTTTATATAATAATTTATTTTTTTAGTTAACTTTCTTTCGCTGTTAAAGTCTTTCCTCTAATCGCTGCATCTAACGTATTCTGCATTAACATAGAAATAGTCATTGGTCCGACACCGCCAGGAACAGGGGTTATAGCAGATGCTTTTGAGCGAACATTTTCAAAGTCCACATCCCCTACTAATTTAGTTTTACCTTCGTCCGTAGTGATTCGGTTAATACCAACGTCAATGACAACGGCACCTGGCTTGACCCAATCTTCTTTAATGAAGTTTGGAATACCCACAGCCGCCACAACAATATCGGCTTGACGACATATTTCGCCGGGATTCTCGGTACGACTATGAATGATGGTAACGGTACAGTTTTCTTGTAATAAGAGACTCGCCATTGGCTTACCAACGATATTGGATCGCCCAACAACGACAGCGTGCTTACCACTTAACTCACTGGAATCCATCACACTCTTAATCAAATGGATAGAGCCGGCTGGGGTACAGGGAACTAATGCATCCTTTATATCGCCGGTTGTGAGTTTTCCGGTATTTATGTAATGGAAACCATCAACATCTTTTTCAGGCGCAATAGATTGAATCACCTGATGAGAATCAATTTGTTTAGGCAAAGGCAGTTGAACCAATATCCCATGAATATTGGTGTCATTATTCAAGCTATTGATCAGCTCAAGTACTTCTTGCTCTGACGTATCAACAGGCAAATCAAATTGCTTAGAAACAAACCCACACTCTTCTGCTTTTGCGCTTTTGTTTCTAACGTAAACACTGCTTGCTGCGTCATTACCAACTAAAATTACCGCTAAGCCTGGAACGACATTTTCCATTGCTCGACGAGATTTAACAGATTCAATAATGTCTGCAGCAACCTGCTTACCATCGATGATGACAGCGTCACAAGACTGTGATTCTGAGTTAGAAGTTGACAATTTACTGGAAGATAACGGTGCGATGGCCATGAAGAAGAATCCTACGTTCAAGTTGAAGTTTTACGGCTTTTGCCAGAACTTGACTTTCGGTATCACGCCCGATTGCCACCATGTCACTTGCAGAAACAGCATGATCCACACGTTTTACGTCTTGTTCGATAATTGGCCCTTCATCAAGGTCAGCCGTTACATAATGCGCTGTCGCACCGATGAGCTTAACGCCTTTATCACGTGCTTGGTGGTAAGGACGACCGCCCTTAAAACTAGGTAAGAATGAGTGATGTATATTAATAATCTTGCCAGACATTTTTTGGCAAAGGTTGTCAGATAGCACCTGCATATATCGAGCAAGAATCACTAAATCAATGTCTTGTTCAGCAATGAGCTTAAGCAACTCTGCTTCTTGCTCAGGTTTTGTCTCTGCCGTAATGGGTAAGTAATGAAAGTCTAATCCTTCATGTTCAACACGAGATTTGTATCTTTCATGATTTGAGGCAATAGACACTAATTCCATAGGCAATTGATCAATTGAATATCGATACAATAAATCATTTAAACAATGGCCTAATTGAGACACCATAATCATGACACGAGGCTTAACTGAAAGGTCGTATACATCCCACACCATTTCTGGATAAGAAAGTCTGGCTTCAAAGTCCATTTTGAATTTTTCAAGTGTCACACTCTCATTGATCTCAAAACATAAACGCATAAAGAAACGTTTATCATCTAAATCAACATGTTGACCACTCTCAATAATGTTGCCACCGCTTTCTGTCACAAAGCTGGTAACGGCACTGATAATTCCGGTGTTGTCATTACAAACAAGGTTAAGAACGAATTTTTTCATATTCATAAGTATCTTTTTTTGTGGTATCACTTCCTAATAATAAGAAAGTAATTTAAGGGTTAATGGCGCAACGAAATTTGATTCCGTTTATCTTCGACTCTTGTTTTATAGCCCAGCGATGATTACAGGCACAAAGGATTTAATGGCATATCTGCATTCCAAAATGGAAGGATTGGCTTGCTCATTGATGAAATTACGTTAAAATCCGCTAAAAAATCTGGGAGATTAAAATGAGAGCAACACTACCGTTTATGAATTCTTTAGTGTTTTTTGAAGCCTCAGCACGGCTAAGAAGCTTCACAAAAGCAGCAGAAGAGCTCTATATCACGCAGAGCGCTGTCAGTAAGAAAATAAAATTATTAGAAGAAAGCTTAGGGTTTGAGCTCTTTATTCGAGAACCACGACGACTCATTCTGACGGCCGCTGGCAAAGAGTTTTATATAGAAACTAAAAGTGTATTAAGCCAAATGTCGGATAGCATCAATCGAATTAGACGTGATGCCGATCCAGATACGGTAACCATTACCTGTACGCAAGCGGTGTCTCACTTCTGGCTATTTCCACGAATAACACGTTTCAACTTACAGCACCCAGATATTGCTATTAATATTTACTCCTCGAATGATCTTGATGAAAACACGTGCGCACAGTTCGATTTAGGCATTTTGAATGGCCCTATCAGTAAGAGTGAAAAATGGGATGCTTACCTAAACAACCACTTACTCTTCCGAGAACGCATTTATCCTATCTGTCATCGTGACTACCCTATTGATAGATTATTAATGCCAGAAGAAGTTGTTAACGAAAAGCTGATTCATTTAGACCCCTCTGCATGGCGTTGGCCAACTTGGGTCAACTGGTTTGCCAGCTTTGGGATCGAGTTTAACATCCCAAGAAACGCGCAATTATTCAATCAGGTGACACTAGCGCTAGAAGCCTCTAGACAAGGTATGGGGGTTAGTCTTGGTTGGGATTTTATGACAGAAGAGATGCTAAGAAGGAATGAAATGAAACGTGTCAGTAACATGTTTTACGAACCTGATATGGCTGATTTTCTTGTTTACAGAAAATCTAAAGAACTGTCCCTTGCGGCGAAAATATTCCGTGACTGGCTACTGACTGATATCGCTGAGAACAGCTAATATAAGCCTAATACCCTGCCACCGCTTTGAACTCACTTTCTTACCTAACTTCCTTAACTATATATGAAACAAAATACTGCATGAGTATTTTGTTTCTTGACAACAAAACAAATTCCAAATTGGAATACATAAATTCTATAAAGTCGTTTGTTTAGCACAAAAAGGCTATCTAGTATTGGAACAATACTGACCTCTCAAATAATGATCGTCGACCTCATCATTTAGTTTCTAATGAAACTATTATGTTCGACTTTATTTTTGACGTTAGACCAATACTCACTAACCAACGGACAATAAAATGCAGCATTTTTCTGGATTTGGATTGCTCAAACACAGCCTAACTCACCATGAAAACTGGCAACGTACTTGGCGTAACCCTACGCCAAAAAAGAAGTATGACGTTATTATCATCGGTGGAGGTGGTCACGGTTTAGCGACAGCGTATTACTTAGCAAAAGAGCACGGTGTTACCAACGTAGCTGTCATTGAAAAAGGTTACCTTGGTGGTGGTAATACAGCACGTAACACCACGATTGTTCGATCTGGCTATTTGTGGGATGAGTCATCTCATTTATACGAGCATTCACTGAAAATGTGGGAAGGACTCTCTAAAGAGCTGAACTACAATGTTATGTTCTCTCAGCGAGGCGTAATAAATCTAGCCCATACCTTAGGTGATATGCGTGATCTTAAGCGTCGAGTCAGTTCAAACACTTTAAATGGTATCGACGCTGAAATGCTCGATATGCAGCAGGTTAAAAAAATACTGCCGCATTTAAACTGCTCTGATGACGCTCGCTACCCCGTTATAGGCGCTGCATGGCAAGGTCGTGCTGGTGTGGCGCGTCATGATGCCGTCGCGTGGGGATATGCACGAGGCGCTGATTCTTTGGGCGTGGATCTGATACAAGAAACAGAAGTCACCGACCTTATTATTGAAGACGGTACGATTGTTGGTGTAAAAACCAATCGTTATGGCGATATTCAAGCAGGTCGAGTTGGCTCCGTGGTCGCCGGCAACTCTAGTGTGATTGCCAGCATGGCTGGTTTCGAGCTGCCTTTAGAATCACACCCTTTACAAGCGCTCGTCTCAGAACCTATTAAACCCATCCTTGATACTGTTGTAATGTCCAATCATGTGCATGGCTACGTGAGTCAATCTGACAAAGGTGACCTTGTTATTGGGGCTGGTATTGATGGGTATAACGGTTATGGCCAACGAGGTTCCTATCCAACAATAGAGCATACCATTCAAGCCATTATAGAAATGTTCCCTATTTTCAGCCGAGTCCGCATGAATCGTCAATGGGGAGGCATTGTAGATACTTGCCCTGATGCTTGTCCGATTATCAGTAACACACCGGTTAAAAACTTGTTTTTTAATTGTGGTTGGGGAACAGGTGGCTTTAAAGCCACGCCGGCTTCAGGTCATGTTTTTGCCGCATCTCTGGCTACGGGTGAAATGCATGAATTGGCAAAACCCTTCTCTTTATCTCGCTTCCACAACGGCGCTCTTATTGACGAGCACGGTGCAGCAGGCGTTGCTCACTAAACAGCGTTGTACGCTAAAGGAATATTGACCATGTTTCATATTTATTGTCCGCATTGTGCAGAATATCGTGAAGAAGAAGAGTTTCATGCAGCTGGACAGGCTCATATTGCTCGCCCGTTAGACCCAGAAAACTGTTCTGATCAAGAATGGGGAGAATATCTATTCTTTAGAAAAAACCCTCGTGGCATTCATCACGAGCTCTGGGTTCACGCTGCGGGATGTCGAAAATTCTTTAACATCACTCGTGATACTCAAACCTACGAAATTAAAGAAACGTATAAAGTTGGCGAACAGCCTACTTTCCTTAACGATTATACTGCTAACTAACAGGAGCGGAATCATGACTCAACAAAACCGCCTAAAAAACGGAGGTCGCATAGACCGCTCCATACCAATTACGTTTACTTTCAACGGTAAACAATTGACTGGCTTTCAGGGTGATACACTTGCTTCCGCTTTACTCGCCAACGGTATTAATGTCGTAGGTCGTAGCTTTAAATACAGTCGACCTCGAGGCATCGTTGCTTGCGGTGCTGAAGAGCCAAACGCCATTATGCAGCTAGGAGCAACCGAACAAACTCAAGTTCCTAACGTTCGGGCAACACAACAAGAATTATTTGAGGGCTTAGTCGCCTCATCTACAAATGGTTGGCCAAGTGTTGACACTGATGCCATGAGCTTACTTGGTAAATTCGGTGGAAAAATGATGCCCCCTGGATTCTACTATAAAACATTTATGTTCCCACAATCTTTGTGGAGCACTTATGAATCCGTGATTCGTAAAGCGGCTGGCTTAGGTCGGTCACCGCTTAAAAATGACCCAGATCATTATGACAATATAAACCAACATTGCGACGTGCTCATTGTTGGTGCTGGCCCTGCGGGTTTAACGGCTGCTTTAACCGCTGCTCGTGGCGGTGCTCGCGTCATTATTGCTGATGAGCAAAATGAATTCGGTGGCTGTCTGCTTAATACAAAAGAAACGATGGATGGCAAACCCGCCTCTGAATGGATATCCTCTGTTGTTGAAGAACTTCGTACTTACAAAGATGTTCTTCTATTGCCTCGCTCAACAGTAAACGGCTATCACGATCATAACTTTTTAACGATTCATCAGCGTTGCACAGATCACTTATCTGACATGGCGCCAATAAATCAGGTTCGCCAACGCTTACATCGAGTCCGAGCTAAATGGGTTGTCTTAGCAACAGGCGCTCATGAACGACCATTGGTTTATGCGAATAATGACGTACCAGGTTGTATGCTTGCTAATGCGGTATCGACCTATATAAATCGTTACGGCGTTGTGCCAGGTAACGAACTGGTTCTGATGACAACCAACGATTATGGCTACCAAACCGCTCTTGATTGGCATGATGCAGGCAGAAAGGTTGTGGCAATTGTTGATACACGACCTAACCCAGCAGACAGTGATTATGCTAAACAAGCTCGTCAACGTGGCATTAAAGTAATTAATGGCTCTGCAATTATTGAGGCGCATGGCAGCAAGCGTGTTTCCAGCGTGTCTATCGCTCAAATCAATGAGAAAGGAACCAAGCTCGTTGGTGTTGCTTCTCAACTTAAAGCAGACACGGTAGCAACGTCTGGGGGCTGGAGCCCTGTTATACATCTATCTTGCCATACAGGCAGTCGCCCTATTTGGGATGACACAGTGATAGGCTTTGTTCCTGGCAAGACAATCCAGAAACAGCTAACCGTTGGTGGTATTAACGGCCAATACAATACAAAAGCGGTAATGCAACAAGGTATCGAGGCAGGCCAACAAGCACTAAAAGAACTCGATCTTGATATGGGTTTATCCAGTGAAGCTAAAACAGTCAGCCTTCCGACCGTTGAAGAGCATAAACTGGGTGCGCCTATGGCGTTATTCCATATTCCTCATATAAAGCCGACATCTCAAGCACCCAAGCAATTTGTTGATTACCAAAATGATGTTACCGCAGCGGGCATAGAAGTCGCTTGTCGTGAAGGCTATGAATCGATTGAGCACGTTAAACGCTATACCGCCATGGGGTTCGGTACGGACCAAGGTAAATTAGGTAACATCAATGGTATGGCCATTACGGCCGCTGCATTGAACAAAACGATACCTGAAACAGGCACCACGATTTACCGACCTAATTATACTCCTGTCACGTTTGGTGCCATTGCGGGCCGAAATTGCGGAGAGCTGTTTGACCCTGCACGCTTCACGGCCATTCACAAATGGCATTTACAACACAGCGCTGTTTTTGAAGATGTTGGTCAATGGAAGCGTCCTTGGTATTACCCTAAAGCAAATGAAACAATGGAGGATGCCGTTAACCGAGAGTGTCTTGCTGTGCGTAAAAGCATTGGTATTTTGGATGCGACAACACTCGGTAAAATAGACATTCAAGGCAAGGATGCACGCGAATTCCTTAACCGTGTCTACTCTAATAGCTGGACAAAGCTTCCTGTTGGCCGCTGCCGCTATGGGTTGATGTGTCGTGAAACTGGCATGATTTTCGATGATGGTGTAACAGCTTGTCTAGGTGACAATCACTTCCACATGACAACAACTACTGGCGGTGCAGCGGGTGTGATGGAATGGTTAGAGCTATGGCATCAGACAGAATGGCCAGAGCTCGACGTTTACTTCAATACCATTACAGATCATTGGGCTACCATTACTATTTCAGGGCCGAACAGCCGTAAACTCTTGTCTGAATTAGTCAATGCAGAAACAGATATTTCAAACGAAACCTTCGCCTTCATGGACTGGAAAGAAATGGAAGTGGCAGGCATTCCTGCTCGTGTGTTCCGTGTCTCTTTCACTGGCGAACTCACGTATGAGATCAACGTGCAAGCGAACTATGGCATGCACATCTGGGAAAAAATGATTGAACATGGTGAAAAATATGACATCACACCTTACGGTACAGAAGCCATTCATGTGTTACGTGCTGAAAAAGGTTTCATCATTATTGGTCAAGATACAGATGGCTCCGTACATCCTCATGATTTAGGAATGAGTTGGTGTGTTGCGCAACAGAAGCCTTTCAGCTTTCTTGGAAAACGCGGCATGGCTCGTGAAGATTGCGTACGCGAAGGACGTAAACAACTGGTCGGTTTAAAAACGAAAAATCCGAACCAATTGTTACCAGAAGGCTCCCAAGGCGTATTCAGTCCTACAGGTTCTATCCCGAGGAAAATGGTCGGCCATGTGACGTCCAGTTACTGGAGCCCGACTTTAGACCGCAGCATTGCAATGGGCTTGGTCATAGATGGTCTGAGTAAAATGGGGGAATCTGTTTACTATCCACAAGAAGATGGCAGCGTCATTGAAGCTGAAATTTGCAGTTCAATTTTCCTCGATCCTAAAGGAGAGCGTCAAAATGTCTGATACCAATACAGCAGTACAAGAGCAATCTATTGCACCTGAAAATCCTTTAATTGCGGTAATGCAGCAATTACCTACAACAGAAGTAATGAGCAAAGCTCAATCACCTTTGCATCATGCTGAACTTAATCGTTTGGCTAACCCACAGGTAAAAGGGGGTGTTCATTTACGCGAACGTGCTTTTCTGGGGTATTTGAATCTACGCTGCGACCAAAATTCAAACGAGCACAAAGCAGCCATTGAAAAAGTACTAGGTATTCCATTACCTATCAATCCTCTTAGCTCTACCGAATCAGAAGACTACTCTATTCAATGGATGTCACCTGACGAATGGCTAATTATTGTTCCTGGCGCTGAGGCTTTTTCGATGGAGTCGAAACTGCGCAACGAACTGACAGGTCACTACTCCATTATCAATAGTAGTGGTGGCTCAACCATGCTTGAATTATCCGGTAAGGATGTTGTTGAACTATTGAAGAAATGCACCCCAGTTGACCTTCACCCAACTGAGTTCCCTATTGGTAAAGTTGTCTCAACTTTATTTGCTAAAAGCAGCGCTGTGATTCGTCGTACTGGTGAAACACAATTCGAATTAATTATTCGTCGAAGCTTTGCTGATTACATCTGGCTTTGGATACAAGACGCCAGTGCAGAATTTGGGTTAGTCATAGAAAACTAAGTCAAAGATAACGTATGTGATAAAAGCCCTTTTTATTGTAAGCGTCGATCATCTCCTAGGTGGTGATCCGACACTTACAATAAAGGACACATCGCTATATGCCTTGATGGTTTTTCAACCATCTTTTTTTATTTCTTTTGAAGAGAGGTAACATTCGAGTAGCGATGATTTGAGTGCTTTCAATAATTTATCGTGGCTAGAACATTACGGCTAGCATTTATTCGATCTTCTCCTGTCAATTCATTCAGCTTTCCATCTTAATTACGATACATTGAACAGGATGAGGCGTTGCCACCTCATCACTCTCACAGAACCGTACATGCTGCTCATGTAAACCGACATTCAGTGTAAACACTGTAACTTGCAAGCTAGGTTGAAATATCGCAATTAGGTCGGTTTTCGACCAGACAAAGAGCTCCTTTCATTCATTTTAGATTCAATATATTTAAGCAACGATGTTCGATGAAAGATTGTGCCGCCAAGAATACCAATAGCACTGCCGAGAGAAATATCTACCAAACGGTGATACAGCAACACTTCCGTTGCCATATTAGCACTGGTAATTTCGGCCATAATAACGGTTAAGGGTGTAATGAAAATCACCGCTGCACCATAATTTCGCACAATAATCGTTTCCACCAAAAACTGGAAAAGCATCATGCTCAGTGCTAAAACCCAGTAATTTGGATGCATCGAAAATAACAACCAAGCCACTCCCATACCAAGAGCTGTCCCGACAATACGATGAACATTGCGGTGCCATATCATACGATAAGTCGCACCTTGTAAAATAGCAGCACAAGAAATGGGCACCCACAGCGCATTAGGCAACGCTAAAAACACCGCCAGCACATAAGCAAGAGTAATAAAGAAAGCCACCAAAGCGCCCTCTAAAATAATCGCATTGACTCTAGGATCTATTTCTATTTTCGTAGTGGGTAAATCATTCCCTCCAACTTTGATACTGTAAAAAAATGCTAAAAAACACGATAACATACACCCTAGTGCCACCATGCCAATGTTAGCTGTCCATTTCGTCCAATCAAAAGGCAAATAGGTTGCTAATGCTGAGACTAAAATAAAAAAGAAACTACCTGGTGGTGGCAGACAGTAATAGCGTGTAATAACAATGGCACCGAAAGATAAAAATCCTAAGGTGAAGGCGGCAACATAGGGGTTAAAACTCGATAAAGACCCTACACTAAAACACACCATGAAACCAAACGAGCACAAGGCCAAAGTGACCATTCTGTGAGCAACTCGAGTCTGTGGTTGATACAAGATCACCATGGCCCCTAAACTGGCTAAAGTAGTGAGTGTAAACTGCTGTAACGCGGCTCCAATAAGAGCAGGTATGCCTACAGCAACAGCAGCGATCACGGCAAAATGCCAAGGGCGCTGGATGTTGTTCCATGCAAACAGGTCTTTTATCTGAATGAGGGCAGGTTTAATCAATGAGTTACTCCGCTAAAGTGACCGCTTTATTTGGGCCGATTGGACTTCCCAGCATTTACTAGAAAGTAGTCGTTTCTAAAAAGTACTTTTCTTCGAACTTTGTAGGTAACACGCCACCTGTATGAGAATGACGTTTTATTGGATTGTAGAACATCTCAATAAAATTAAATATCTCACCTTTCGTTTTGTAACGGAAGATGCGAACAAGTCCCGCGCATAAGATAATTCACCTTTAATCTTCGAGCCTAATCATGTCACATCAACTCACTTTTTCCGACAGCGAATTCAACAATAAACGTAGTTAAACACGTAAAGAGATTTTCTTGACTCGAATGGATAACTTGATGCCGTGGGATCAGCTCGAAACGGTTATTGAACCCTTCTATCCAAAGGCTGGAAAAAGAAGAAGACCGTAACCGCTGTCTATGATGTTTCGCATTCATTGCATGCAGCATTGGTATAACATGAAAGACCCCGCCATGGAGAACGTGCTTTATAAAATCACGTCCATGTGTTTGTTTGCAGACAACTAATAAAAAAACTAAACTCACAAAAAAGCCTCCACAGAGGGAGGCTTATATAAAGACAGTAGAGTTATATTTAACTATAAAATTTGAAGTTAAAGGCGACTGTCACCATAAACAAAGCTGCCATTTTCGACTGAGGATTGTGGTGCTGGCACCGCGCCACCGGTTTGTGGTGAAACAGGAAATATAGCATTGATTTGCCCGGTTCCTGAGCTGCCAAAATAAGGCGTTACCACCTCAACCTTTTGGTCATAATCCGACCAACCAAGAGCACCAAGCAACATGGCTGTATCATGCATAAAGCCTTCACCGTGACCTTTAGCGGCGTATTCCGGTAACATTTCACAAAAAGTCGACCATTCCGCATTCTCCCACATCTGTACTACTCGATGATCAAGATCCTCTAGAAATGGGCTCCAGACTTTTGTTGCAAAGTCCGGTGCTCGGCCATTCTGTGCAAAGCGATGTGACAAGGAGCCACTCGCTAGAATAGCGACCGTACCATCATAATGTTTTTCAATGGCCTCACGAATCGCCCACCCTAGTCGTGCCGAATCATTCAAATAGTGAACGGTTAATAAAGCAGAGATAGAGACGACTTTAAAGTGGTTGTCTTTATTCATGTAGCGCATAGGAACCAAGGTACCGTATTCAGGTGCCAATGTGGTTTTGTCATGAGCTAATGTTTCTACCCCTTGTGCATTACATTCTTCTGCAATAATACGGCCTAATTCAGGGTTACCATTCATCTCATAAGGCATATTATTGATAAAATGAGGCAGTTCATTACTGGTATAAACCCCCTCCCAATGCTCGGCACAATTAACATGATAATTGGCGTTTACCAACCAATGCGTATCAAAAACAATAATAGTATCAACACCCAGCTCACGACACCGGCGTGATATTTCATAGTGTCCGTCAATGGCGGCTTGACGAAAGCCTTTTTTAGGCCCCTCTAATTCGGAAAGATACATAGACGGAACATGTGTAATTTTCGCAGCAAGCGCTAACTTACCCATACATTTCTCCACTTTTATTATAATTATCGATATAAAACTTCAGGCAAAATAAGAGCGATAGAACTAATAAAAATAATCAAGCCTAAACGCAACATATCTGCACACCAAAATGGGGTGGTTCCTTTAAAAATTGCACCTGCTTTGACGTCTTTTAATACTGAGCTAAGCACAAACACATTCATACCAACAGGAGGTGTGATTAAGCTAATCTCAGTCACTACAACCACGACAATGCCAAACCACACAAGATCAAACCCTAAACTTTGAACCAATGGATAGAAAATTGGGACAGTCAATAAGATCATGGACAGGCTTTCGAAGACCATGCCTAAAACCAGATAAATACCGACAATAATCAGAATTACGCCCATTGGAGAAAGATCAAAGCTTTTTACAAAAGCCAATAGCTCACTTGGCAATCCAGCAATGGTGATAAAGTCCGAAAAAATCAAAGCACCAATCAACACAACAAACAGCATGGCGGTGGTTCGACCAGTATCAATTAATGCATGAAAAATAGCAGAAACAGATAAGGCTCTGCGCATCATAGCAATCAAGAAAGCACCACCAGCGCCGATTCCTGCAGCCTCAGAAGGCGTAAACACGCCCATATAGATACCGCCCATAACAATGCAGAACAGCAACAACACGCCCCAGACATTTTTCAATGCCAGAATACGTTCTGCAAAACCGACGCGCTCCGCACTTGGGCCGCGTTCTGGATGACGCCATACAACGTATCGTACCGCGAGCAGATACAAACCAATCCCTAACATGCCTGGCAGAAAGCCAGCCGCAAATAACTCTCGAATACTAGTCTCAGTCAACAACCCATATATCAATAGAATGACACTGGGTGGAATCAAAATCCCCAACGTTGAGCCTGCTGCAATCGAAGCGCTTGCTAATCCATCTTGGTATCCGTATTTTCTCATTGATGGCATGGCCACTTTAGCCATAGTCGCAGACGTTGCTAAGCTAGAGCCACAGATAGCCGAAAATCCGCCACAAGCAACGATAGTCGCCATCGCGAGGCCACCTTTTCGGTGTCCTAGAAACGCATTAGAAGCCCGATACAATTCACCAGAAAGGTTTGCCTTGGTGACAAAGTTCCCCATTAAGATAAACAAGGGAATCACAGACAAGCTGTATTCTTGCGCCGTATCTATTATACGATTTGATGCTAAAGCAATCGGACCTGTCCAACGAAAATCAAGCAGATTGTCTATTCCTAATCCTTGTAAATAGGCAAATCCAACAGTGCCAACAACCCCCATAGCAAAAGCGATCGGCATACGAAAGACTAAAATAAAACACAACAGAACCGCAAAACCAATAAATGATACCAGCATTAGACACGCCCTCTAATACAAACAAGCAGCTCTTTTAATGCTCGATAAATTAAAATGGCCGCTGTCACGTACATCATGATCGAAATGAATTGCACAAAATACGCAACAGGGATTAACAAGAACTCAGTGACCACACCTCGTCGCAAAGAACGCAGTGCCTGAAACCAAATACGGTCTGCAATAAAGATAAAACCAGCACCAACACATGCATTGATGATCACTGAACTACAGCGAGCAAACCACATAGGTAAGACGCGATCTAAAATATCGACAACCACGTTGGATCCCGTCAGTGTGATGACGGGTACTTGGCAAAAGACAATAATACCCAATGCTAATTCGGTGAATTCAGTGGTTCCATTGACCGAATTAGCCAGAGCATAGCGTCCGAACACATCACTACAAGTGAGTAGCATCAAAGCAAACAGCACTAAGCTGGAAACGAGCTCAAGAATGAAAATAACCCATTTGGCCAGTCCGAATTCACTATGATGCGTATTAACCACTGCTGACAACTTGGCTAAAGGAGCAAACATATCCGTTTACTCCTTATGTTCAGCAGCATATTGAGTCGCAGTTTTCTTTAAATATGACAGTGCGGCTTCACCGTCATAGCCATCTTTATCCACTGCTTTAACCCAGGTGTCTGACACATCAGCGATCGTTTTATCCATCTCTTTTACTAAGCTTGAATCTGCTTTTAAAATGTTCACTTTCACGCCAGAGTCCCGAGCACTTTTTAAACCAGCTAAATCTCCAGCATCCCATGCTTTACCGGCTAAAACAGACAAGTTCTCACCCGATAGCTTGTTAATAATCGCTTGGTCTTTTTTGTCTAAATCGGCGAATACATCAGGGTTCATAAACATCGAAAAACTTCCCATATACAAACCACCAGGGAATATAGTCAGATCTTTCGTTACTTCAGAAAGGCGAAGTACTTTTTGTTCGACCACAGGCAAAAATGCGCCATCAATAACGCCTTGTTGCATCATTTCATAGACTTTTGTCGCTGGTGAACCCACTGGCGTCACATGGAATTTTTCAGCAAGAATAGTTTGCACACCACCGCCGATACGAATCTTTTTGTTCTCTAGATCTTTGATGTTATTAACGGGGAAATTAGAATGAATTTGACCTGGCCCATGGGTAAACAGTCCCAGTAACTTTAAGCCAGCAAACTCTTTTGAATGGGAGAAAAATTTATCGTAGGTTTTCCATAATCCATAGGAAGCCGCCTCAGCGTTAACCCCTAGACCTGGTTGCTCAACAACTTGGGGCAGCTCAAATCGCCCAGGAACATAACCGTGATAGCTATAGCTGGCATCTACGATACCGTCTTCGACAAGGTTCCACATCGTTTTAGGGTGACCCAAACCATAGACAATTTCGACCTTAATGCGTCCATCAGTTGCATCACTAATCGCCTTTCCCCACTGTGGAATCACCACGGCGTTCATAGGGTTAGTTGGCGGTAACCAGCTTGCAACTCGAATGGTTTCAGCAGAGCTGATTGTCGTTGTAGTGAGCGCTGCAAAGGCCGCCGTCAGAGAGATAATATTTTTCAATTTCATCACGATTTTCCTTATTTTTATAATTATAAACATCGTCATTTAAGTAGTGATTTAATGTCTTAAAGACACTTTTCACATTATTCAAATACTCTTTTTACTTGAATAAAGTGTGTAGATTGTTCTTATTAAACTTAAGAACAGGATCTAACTCTGTCATCTCAAAAGAGACTTGGCAGTACTGCTTGTCTGTAATCGGCGCAAGAAAGTCACACAAAATAGCAAACACTCTTTCCGCCACCTCTGCCTTAATCTCTTGACTACGCCCATGACCAATTTTTAGGCTCAGATTAACTAATGAAAACCCATCACGACCATCTGCAACACGATAATGATCTAGGCAAATTGCACGACTGCGCACACCCGCAATAGGGAAATATCCTGTCGACTGAACATAATCATGAAACGCTTTAAACATCGCCTGAAATTCGATTTCTTCTTCCAAATTGGCGGAGTACTCAACAATAAAATGGGGCATTCTTCATCTCGCTTGAACCGGTTAAAACTTAAACACACATTCGATAAGGGGCTTTCAGTATACTAAAAGCCCCTTGATTCAAATTAGTTACACACCCCATTTAGGAATATGATGACTGCCCATACTGATACACACATTTTTTGGTTCACAGAACACTTCATAACTGTATACACCGCCTTCACGGCCAGTTCCTGAGGCTTTCATACCACCAAATGGTGTACGTAAATCACGTACGTTTTGGCTGTTTACAAACAACATACCGGCTTCAATTTGACGTGCAATACGATGCACTTTGCCATTGTCTTGCGTCCATAAATAAGATGCCAAGCCGTAGTCGTTATCGTTGGCCATACGGATCACATCCGCTTCATCTTTGAATGGAATCAACACCGCCACCGGTCCAAAAATCTCTTCGCGAGCAATGCGCATATCATTGGTTACATTTTTAAATGCAGTAGGACGTAAGAAGTGACCGCCTTTTAAATGATCCGGTAAATCTGCAACAGGCTTATCTGGACCACCTGCGATCAGAGTCGCCCCTTCCTCTATACCTGTGCGGATGTAACCCGTTACTTTATCCCAGTGCTGTTGGCTGATGAGGGAGCCGACTTTGGTATTCATATCGGTTGGATCACCCACGTTAATTTTGTTAGTACGAGCAGCAAAATCGTCGCAAAACTTGTCATAGATAGTTTCTTGAACAAAGATTCTAGAGCCAGCAGTACAACGTTCCCCATTAATCGAGAAAATCCCAAACACGGCCGCATCAAGCGCGCGTTCATAGTCACAATCATCAAAGATCATCACCGGCGATTTGCCACCTAGTTCCATGGAGAATTTTTTCAGACCAGCGGCCGCAATAATATGCTTGCCTGTTTCGGTACCGCCGGTAAAAGAAATAGCAGCAACATCTGGGTTAGTAATTAAGGCATTCCCCGTCGTCGCACCAAAACCATGAACAATATTGAATACGCCGGCAGGAATACCAGCCTCAAGAGACAATCGCCCCAGAAAATCTGTCGTCAAAGGCGACAACTCAGATTGCTTCATGACGGCAGTATTTCCTAACGCTAGACAAGGCGCCGTCTTCCAAGTACCCGTCATAAAGGGCACATTCCAAGGAGAAATCAAAGCACACACACCGGTTGGCTGATACAAGGAATAGTTCAGCATCTGATCGTCCATCGGATATGTATGACCATTCATTTGTTTAGCCATTTCCGAAAAGAAATAAAAGTTATTGGCGGCACGAGGAACAAGAGCATTTTGGGTTTGATAAAGTGGTAAGCCCGTATCAGCGGTTTCTAACTGAGCAAGCTCTTCAACATTATCCGCGATCAGATCACCTAGCTTACTGATAATTTTAGAGCGTTTTGCTACTGGCATATTAGCCCATGCAGGAAATGCCGCTTTGGCCGCTGCTACCGCTTCAGCAACCTGAGCATCCGACGCATGCGCCACTTCAGCCAACACTTCACCTGTAGCTGGATTAAAGGTTTGGAAAGTCTCTTTGCTTTCTACCCACTTACCATTGATCAGGTTTTTTATCATTTTTATTTTCCTCTTAGCATGATATTCCCATTAGAAAAAAAACGCTCAAAGCGATTCAATCAGGTCGGAACATATTAATTATTGTTAACATGTTAAGTAAATTATTACTAGAATGAGCTTATGTCAAGGGACTGACTGAAATTACTTAACAAATTAACTATCTAATTATGATGAGGCTCTGCATCAAATAAGCCGAATGTGACTCAATTGAACGTCAAAAGAACAAACCCGAACCGACAAAATATCAACACCATCAAGTGTTTTGTGGCTCGGCTATAAAGATGGCTGTGTAGAAACTAATCAAGCATTGTAGATATCTTCCACACGCACGCTGGCACTTTACTATTAAATAAAGAGCTAAAATGCGTATTACTGCTGCCGTCTCACTTGAAAGCGATATCGGTGCTGGTGAGGATGTTTTTGCTGCTATGAAGCGCATCATTGATAAATAAGATCCTTCATATAAACAATAACACCGATATCCATTAAAAATAAAAAACCGCTATGATATTTTATTAATAGAGACTAATGACTTTTCTTGAATCGCTTGATTGGCCACCAGCAATGAAGCATCGTATTCAATATCCGATGTTTTTTTAGAAAACTCATCCAGTGACTTTTGGAGCGATTCAAGCTTTTCTCTAATCTTATTTTTTCACCTTTAACGATTTCTAAATCATACTCTAATTCTTTTATCCGTTTTTTCCGAACAGCATGATGGGCGCCTTACAGTAGAAAAATTATCACTTTAAAGAATCATTTTTTTCAGATCAAATAATACCGAGCAATAAATATTGCTCGGTATTATTGAAGATATAAAACGATTTAATCAATCTATGTCTGCTTCAAATAGACCTCGTTTCATATAACACTTAACCCACACAGCAGCGATCACACTAATCAAGAGAAGAATACCACCAGTGATAGAGAAAACAGTGCTAGTCATCTCTGGAGAAGGTGAGTTGTTTAGCATTACATAAACCATTGCAATCACGCCCAGTATCTGCGGTATCGGATAAAAAGGGGTTTTATATGGTCGATTTAAATCAGGAAAACGCATTCTTAAAACCAATACATCAATATGAGCAACTGTATACGCCAGTAACCAACAAGTAGTGGCAGCTATAACTAAAGTGATTAAAGAATCTATATCTAGAACAATGTATGGAATAGCAATCAACACTGCCATCATTAGAATGCCAACCCATGGGGCATCAAAACGATTTTTGGCCTTAAGCTGCGGGAAAGCTTGTTTTTGCTCAGCCATACCATGAAGCATTCTAGGTACAGAAGCCAATACCGTATTCATTGTGCTACACGTTGCAGCCACACCCATAATAGTCGCGATAGCCAAACCGCTTTTTCCAAATACCGCATTTACATAGTCTAAATAGGGAATTGGGGATTGAGTTAGGGTTTCAACGTTAAGATATAAAGTAGACCCATAAGCAAACAATAAAAATATGATTAGGATTAAAAACAATGACCAATGCATTGCTCTAGGAATATTCTTATGAGGAGCGTTAACGTCGTTAATCATTGGACAAATAAACTCCACCCCCACCATTAACCACATAGCAAGCGCAACATTGTAATGGTCAAGTAATCCTGTAGGTCTTCTAAGCCACTTTTTGTAATT
>JBQEFB010000042.1:0-24954 GCA_052107635.1 Marinomonas sp.
ATTCGAAAGAGAGAGGTTGAGTGTTTTGCGACTTCTTAATCGTAGTTTCCCTAGAGTACGGCGTGACTTTATTTTCTTTGCCAGTATTAACAGAGCAAACTGTTTTGAAAAGGTTTTATGAAAAGTGTGGATATCATAAAACAGGTTATTCCGAACCTTATCCTGCACATCTAAATATTGGCAAACCAAAGAGAAGTGATGTTATGATCGATTTTTATTTGAAAAAGGCAGTTTAGATTACTTTATTTACAATAAAGTATCGTAGTAATATCCAAAGATATGTTTGAATATTACTAAAAATGGATTATTTTTCCTCTTTATTTATAAGAGAAATAATACAACCACTTCAAAATAACTGTATTAATTTATATCCTGCACTAAAACGAAATCTCGAATGTCATTATACTGTGTCTTAAATGGTTGAGACTGTATGTCATATACTTTTTTGTGACAATTTTTAATGATTTTCTTAGCATCTTCAAAATATGTATTATTTAATAATTTCTCTGGTGTTTTGTATTTTTGGTCCGTTGTCAAATTAGCTATATTCTCTAAGGTAAGGCAGGGTATTGTATTTTTTTGGAAATTCCATAAATCAGTAGTTTGATCGTAAGCGTAATAAGGCAATAGAGTTAAGCCATTTCCAGCAATAAAATCAATAGCATCAAGAATGAAGTCTACATCAGATTGCGTTAGAAAGTAGTTAAGATTAAAACGAACCCAGCCAGGCTTAACCAGTTTCTCACCTTGAGAAATCGCTTCTTGAATACGTAATGAGCGTTGGTTATTAATTCCTAATAGTTGATGTCCGTAGGGACCAGCACACGAGCAACCACCTCTTACTTGAATACCAAATAAATCATTTAATAGTGCAGTTACGAAGCCATGATGGAGGTATCCATAATCAGTACGAATTCGAAATGCTGTAATAGACAGCCTTGGTGCCGTTGGATGACCGAGTCGTTCTATAGCGTTATTTTTAGACCAGCGCTGGTTTGTTTGTGTAACCCAAATGTGCTCTCGTTCAGCAATAGTATGCGCTCCGATACTTTGTTTAAGCTGGAAGATTAATCCCGCTCGAATAGATTCAGTAATCGCTGGTGTACCACCTTCTTCACGGCGCTCACTTACTGGCAAAAAAGTATGATTATCAGGTGTCACAAAAGATACGGTACCGCCACCAATCGTACTAGGATTAACATTTTGGATAATGGTGCGTTTTACGACCAAAATACCAGGCGTTCCTGGGCCACCTACGAGTTTATGCGTTGAGAAAAATAAGGCATCTTTATGTGCTGTTCTGCTAACTTCAGGGTTCATATCGATATTAATATAAGGTGCTGCAGCGGCAAAATCCCAAAAAGATAAGGCATTATATTGGTGCAGTAGAGAGGTGATAGCATCTTGATCGCAAAGGATGCCTGTTACGTTCGAGGCTGCGCTAAAACTGCCAATCAGCTGCTTTCCTTGGTTTTCCTGTAGCGCAGTTTTTAAACTATTTAAGCAGACACCACCTTCAGGTGCTTCTTCAATACGAATAACATCCACTCCCAGTTCTCGCCATGGGAGCTCATTAGAATGGTGTTCGTAAGGCCCGATTAAAACACGGGTATTGGATTTATTTTCTTCTGCTAACGAACGCAACCCTAGTTGTGTAATTAAAGTATTAATTGCACTGGTGGCACCGCTGCCACAAAAAAGCACAAGGTCATCTTCACTCGCGTTGGTTGCTTGGCGGATTTGTTGTCTTGCTTGCTCGCGAAAAGCGGTAGTTTGTTGGCCGGTCGCATTTGCTTCGGTATGAGTGTTCGCATAAAAAGGAAGCACATAATGAAGCATAGCGTCTTCAATGAACTGAAGACTACGGCCTGATGCCGTGTAGTCTGCATAAGTGAGTGTTCGTAATCCAAAGGGCGTTGCTATCTGGGTATTTTTGCCAATAAGACCATCACGAACCCGTTTGATTAGTTGATTTGTTGTCTTTGGTAACTGATTTTTTGTCTGAGAAAATTGTAATGTATTTTGCATTCCTGTGTCCTCGATATAGGTAGAGCAGTGTTATTTATGTTCTTTTCCTTCTGCTCTAACGCATACTGAGACAGCGTGCTTACTTTTCAGAGGGCAAAGGCAGTGGCAACTCCGTGGTGTATTTTATTTGTTCCATCGCAAAGTTCGAAGTAACGTCGGTTAAGGCGGTGGCACTGATTAATCGTTTATAAAATTGGTCATAAGCTGGAATGTCTTTTACCAATACTCGCATTAAGTAATCGTAATCTCCTGCCATGCGGTAGAACTCAACTATTTCTGGGAACTCAGCAACGGCTTTAGCAAACTTAATAGCCCAGTCAGCATCGTGTTGGTTCGTTTTTACTTGAACAAAAACCGATACACCTAACGCGAGTTTGTCTGCGTCCAGTAAAGCGACATGGCGTTTTATATAGCCTTCTTTTTCAAGCTTCTGAATACGTCGCCAACAAGGTGTTTTAGAAAGACCAATTTGTTTAGCCATAAGGTCTGTTGAGATACTATCATCACTTTGTATTAAGGCAAGAAGTTGCATATCTATGCTATCTAAGTTCATTCTGTTCTCTTTTTGTCTAAATTTTTGGATTATTATTTCTAATATTAGGGTTTTTTAAAATTGTACGCAACCCTGTTTTATACATGTGCTATTTTGGAAAACTAAAAACTTATAACGGCAATAAAAAATATTAAAAATAACGCTAAAAAAATACGATATATGAAAAATAAAAGTGTCTTTTGGGAGAGAGGGAAGGTTATGTTCACTATATTCTGGATTTTAGTGTCTATATAAAGAGTCAATTAAATAGTGGGATAGACAGAAGTGATTAATATTTCGATAAAGTTTCAGTTGCGTGAATATTTTATGACATTTTCAAATTGCCATATCCGGTTTGAAGAAAAACCGTTAATCTATATTTTCAATAGAACATATACATTAATAAAAAAGGAAATAAAATGTCTAATAAAGCATTGAAAGCAATCAAAAAAGAAATAAAAATGCGTAAAGAAAAAGTGGCTAAACAGAAAACTAAAATCGATAAACTAAAAAAATTACTTAAGAAAAAAGCATAATTTAAGCGCTTTGCTTATAGTGTGATGTGATGAACGTGTAGGGCAGTTTCTACTACACGTTCACTCCTCATTTCCCTTAACGCCACTTAACTACGAAAACGTAAATTCTCTGGAGTAAGTTGATCGATGGACGTTTTCCCCATCAACTTCATATCTCGTTCTAGTTCCGACTTCATTAGGCCTAATGCTCTTTCTACGCCTGGCTGCCCAGCGGCGGCAAGAGGATAAAGGTACATTCTTCCAATACCCACCGCTTTTGCTCCTAACGAAAGTGCTTTTAATACATGAGTGCCACGTTGAATACCGCTATCAAAAATAACATCGATTTCATCACCTACTTCGTCGACTATTTCAGCAAGTTGATCAAATGAACTGCTTGATCCATCTAATTGGCGTCCACCATGATTAGAAATAATAATTCCCGTGCAACCAATATCGACGGCTTTACGAGCATCTTCTCGGCTCATAATACCCTTGAGACAAAACTCTCCATCCCAAAATTTTACCATTTCTGCTACGTCGTCCCAGTTCATTGAAGGATCAAGCATATTAGTAAAGTAATCACCAATTGAGGTTGCATCAGACCCCATGTCTATATGTTCGTCTAATTGAGGCAAACGAAATTTTTCATGGGTGACATAATTGATTCCCCACATTGGTTTTAAAGTAAATTGCAGCATGCCATTCAGGGTTAAACGAAAAGGGATAGAGAAGCCTGTGCGGAGGTCTCGTTCACGATTTCCTCCAGTAATTGAATCGACCGTAAGCATCATTACTTGTACGCCTGCGAATTTTGCTCGCTCCATCATAGCGCGGTTTAAGCCCCGATCTTTATGGAAGTAAAACTGGTAAACCTGAGGCGTATCGACCTGTTCAGCGATCTCTTCCATACTGACTGTCCCTAGAGATGACACACCAAACATAGTCCCGTATTTTTCAGCTGCTCCTGCGACAGCTCGTTCTCCTTGGTGGTGGAATAAACGTTGTAAAGCGGTAGGGGAGCAGTAGACTGGCATGTCTAACTTTTGCCCCATAACAGTGACAGAAAGGTCTACTTCTTTGACTCCAGTGAGTACGCTAGGGACCAAGTCACAGGTTTCAAAAGCAGAGGTGTTACGTCGGTAAGTTGATTCATCGTCAGCGCCACCATCAATGTAATTAAAGATCGGACTCGGTAAGCGCTTTTTTGCTAGAGTTCGAAAATCTTGAAAGTTATGGCAGTCCTTTAATCGCATGGAATGGCTCCTGAAGCAGTATTCATTAGTTTGTTATTTATAAGCGTAAGAAAATAAAGTATAGACTGAGTTTTATTTGTAATAAATACGACATAAACTAATAGACTATTTCTAAAAACGGCCTAATAGAATTGAACGCAGCAGATTTAACCTTATTCGTGAACGTGGCTGACAGTGGCGCTTTTAACAAAGCGGCACAACAAGCAGGTTTATCCACTCCAGCTTTGAGTAAAAGGATTAGTAAGTTAGAGCAATCTTTGGGAGTTCAACTTATCCATCGAACCACGAGACGATTGAGCCTGACCGAAGCAGGAGAGAATTTATACATTCATGCAAAAAATATTGAAGGGCAAGTAAGTGATGCGATCGCTTCTGTTTCTGCTTTCAGTCAAGGTTTAACTGGTACGATAAAAATATCAGTACCGACCATTTCAGGTGAATTACTTTTGGCGGAATCCGTCGCCAGTTTTTGTCAAAAATACCCTAATATTACCGTCGATATTCGTTTGGAAAATGATTTTGTAGATTTGGTTGAAGAAGGTCTAGACCTTGCAATACGTACAGGAAAATTGGAAGATTCTAGCTTAATTGCTAAGTTGTTAATTCAATCAAATTGGGTTGTTTGTTGTTCACCTAGTTATCTAAAAAAATATGGTGAAGTGATGACTTTAGAGGCATTAAAAGAGCATAATTGTCTTGCATACACTTACCAAGCACATGGCTCCTTTGATTGGCGATTTACTAAAAACACGATAGAAAAAAGCGTGCGAATTAACAGTAGCTTTGCTACAAATAATGCTCAAGCATTACGTAAAGCGGCACTAGCCGGATTTGGTATAGTGTACGTCCCTCGTTGCAGCGTTTACGAGGATCTGCAGCAAGGAACACTCGTTCCTATCTTGACGGACTTTAAACCAAGAAGGCTAGGTGTCTATGCGGTTTACCCTTTTACAAAGTATCTTCCTGAGAAGTTACGGCTGTTAATTGAGCATTTAAAACAAGCGTACCAAGACAAAAAAGAATATTTTTAGTTTTTGATAAAAAATCGTATTGATAAGCTGGTCATCAATAACTGTATATTTCAATATTATTTTCTACTTAGGGAGAGTATTACCGAAAGATAGTGATATCTCATGGGGCTTATTCATGGATAGCTCTTTGATATTCCGTTATCATGCGCATCATTAGAAGGCGGCATTGTGTAGCAGCCTAACTCTTAACCTTTAGGATTCAAATGAAAAAGACATTCCAGCTATCTCATTCCAAAATTGCTTACCCACGTATCATTGAAGCAGCCAAAGCAGACGTTAAAAAATATCTAAAACGTGAGCGTAATAAGACGTTACCGGATTATGCTGATTTTTGGGGATTTGATTGTAAGTTTGGCAACACAGAAGAAGTGGCGGAAGTTATCCATGTTGCTGAAATTAATGACAAAATAAGTTTTGCTGAAAGCCAAGCTTGGGACGCGTTTTATCTGGAAATTTTAGCGACACCGACAACTCGGACGAAGCGTCCAGAAGGCGAAATAGACGACGAGTAATTAATCCCCAATCTATTAAAAAAAGCCAGAACCATGGTTTATGGGTCTGGCGCTTATCTTTTGAGATAAGCATGACTTACTACCCTTATGGTGTGTCTCAGACTATCGCCTCGCTATTATGCCTTTTGCATCCTCAAAAAATACTTCACTCAGCTTAGTTTTTCCTTTTTCCTGACCTACTCCCAGCTTGTTAGTGTCAAAATCGACCTTATTTTATTAGGAGTAATGGTGATTCTATTCATCGTTTATTTTTTATTTCTTTAGAGGTTTTATTATGAGTGATGATGCTAATCGTTTGATTGACCAATTATTTGATCGAATAAAAGAGGCTGAAAAGCAAACAGGTGAGCGGGATAGCCATGCTGAAGCTCATATTAATAAGCGTTTGGTTCAGCACCCCTCAGCGCCTTATTACATGGCACAGACGATTATTATGCAGGAAGCTGCGTTAAAACGATTGCATTCTAAAGTGACACAACTAGAGAAAAAACAAGCGGAAAAGCCCAGTTCAGGTGGTTTTCTATCTGGGTTATTTGGTCATGAAGAAGTACCGCAAGATGCTGCTACTAAAACTCAATCAGGGTGGGGAAGTAGTAGTGCTTCACAGGGCCGTCAAAGCTTCTCGCAAAATACAATTCGAGCTCAAGGGCAATCAAATCAAGGGCAATCAAATCAAAGACAGCCAAATCAAGGTCAACCCTCTAGCAGTGGACGTGGCTTTTTAGGTGGTGCTCTACAGACCGCTGCAGGTGTCGCTGGTGGTGTAGTGGTTGGTAGTATGTTGATGAATATGTTTGGTCATCATACGCCTTCTGAAATGGCTGATGCCGTTCAAGAAGAACCGACAGAGCAAGGCTTTAGTTCGGATAGTATGGGTCAAGACGAGATGAACCAGAATGATTTTGCCAATAATGATTTAGATTCAACCGGTGCAGATCAGGGTGGGTTTGGTCAAGCTGGGTTCGAGCAAAATAATGGTTTTGGCCAATCAGGTTTTGAGCAGAGCAGTTTTATTGATACGAATTCACATCCTGTAGAGGATGGTTTTATTCATGATGGAGATAGCTTCGATGATGATGGCGGGTTTGATGAGGATTTTGATATTTAATCCTCGAATCGTGATGAATAGCAGAACATAAAAATACCTGACGACCTTACACAGTAGTGCAAGATTGTCAGGTAGTTACGTTATGATAATATCATTGAGATATAACCACCAATTAAGGCTAATACGGTAGTTAGTGCATAACTCACTGGATAGGGTACTGCAGCAACTGAGCTTTGAGACTCCTCGATGATAGCATTTAATCCTGGTGTACTGTTTCTCCCACCTGTGGTCGCTCCATCAGCAATAACAGAATTAATTCCAAAGAACTTAACACCAATCCAGAAGGCAATAAACGGTGGCAAAAGTGCTCCTACCGTTCCTATCAATGCTAGCCATAAAATAGTGTCTCCACCTAAGGCTGAAATCACCTTAGGGCCAACATTTGCAGATAAGACTGCAACAAAGGCATTTAACCCAAAATCTTGAAGAAAACTACGTGCGCCTTCATGTACTGGGCCGCCAAAGTCTGGATTTCGACTTCGAAAATAACTGACTCCTACGCCAGCAAGAATACAACCTGCTGAAGTGCCTAAAGCAAACGGAATGCCAGAAACAGTAAAGCTAATAATACCGACTAAATACCCCACTAACATTGCCAGTGTAAGATACAGTATTTCAGACTTCATGGTTGGTAGTATCGCACGGCCTCCTAGTTGTTTAGCTGCTGCTTTAAGTGCAGCGTCTGGACCGGTAAGTCGTAGGACGTCACCAAGTCGAACATCACTTTTTGGCCCTAAAGGTAATTCATTTCCTGCCCGAAATAGGGCTTGGATTTCTACGCCACCAGTACCATGACTAGCCAGCTCGTCCAGTGTTTTGCCTGATAGAGTACGAGAGCTCATATGAACATCTGCGACTTCTAATGGAACATTTCTAGCTAATGGGTTGTCTGATTCAGCACCGATCAATTCACCCTCTTCGAGAATTAAATCGTGTACATTCGCGCGAACAGTGACAATGTCATTCATTGCCAGTACTAGATCTTTTGTTAGATCAAGTACCATATTATCACGCACGACTCGGAGAATGGGAACAAGTGGAAAGTCAACAATGAGTTGCGCAATACTACGACCGATAAAACGATCATGGGTTAAGGTGAAGGCACGTAAATCATAGGGAGAGAAGCCTATCATTAGTGCACCTGGTGCCCCAGGAACAGGGTGTGTTGCCCCACCGCTGTATTCGGCCTCGGCTAATTTTGCATCTGCAACAGGGTTATATCCAAAAATACGAGGTAAATAGCGAATCAATAGGATAATACCCACACTGGATAGTACATAGCTAATGGCATAAGCCGCTGCCATGTTAGCTCCAACTTCTTCAATCGTCATACCTGTCGGGGGAATATAAGCGCCACTGGCCAACGCACCTTGCCCTACACCCAAAATGGCAGTAATAGTATAGCTACCTGATATAAGCCCAGTAGCATAACCAGGAGCGAGCCCGACCAATTTTGCACCAAAATAGCAGATCACCCAATTTAGAACCCATACGATCAAACCGATTCCAACAAAAGCCAATCCACCTTTTCGTAGACCAGAAAAAAATTGAGGTCCTACTTTAAGACCTAGTGCGTACATGAATAGCAGCAACATGAACGATGATAATATGCCAGGAATAGCATACGTTATTTCGTAGGCTGCTTCTGCTGTCATAGAAAATATGACCCCCACCAATAGCGTACCTGCTGTGGAGCCAAGTGAAATGCTTTTGATACTGAATTTACCGATCAAGGTACCAAGAGCGAGCGACAGTAAAATAAAGGTAATAGGTTGATTTCCTAATAACTGAAAAAAACCATGAAAGCCAGCTTGAGTAACGGGCTCAATTTTATCAAAAATTTGTCCGACCACACTTTCTTCAGTCACAGGAATATCACTCTGAGCCAATACTTTCCCAGATATCATAAGTAGTGCTAAACAAGCACTACTTATGATGAATGTTATTGTGCTTCTAAAAAAGTGTTTCACGTTACCCATGATGGAATCCGGGCTTAGCGGTTGAATTTGGAATAGGGTTTTTGGATAAGTGATCAATAGAACGTTTAATTTCATCAAGAAGCAGTTGTGCCAAATCACGACTTACTCCGTGACGAATAAGAATCCGTTGTACAATCGTTTCTTGACGGTTTTGTGGAAGAGGGTAAGACGCTATTTGCCAACCACGCATACGAACACGTTCTGATAGGTCATAAAGAGTAAATCCATGATCCATATCCGTTAGTTTGTAGGCCACCGCTGGTAGGCTTCCATGGCCATCATAGACCATTTCAAATTGCTCTATTTTAGCCAGTTCTGAACTAAGCCATTGCGCGGTATCTGCACAAGCTTGCTGAATCGCAGTATAACCTTCACGGCCTAAGCGTAGGAAATTGTAATATTGTGCAATAATTTCCCCACCAGGACGGGAGAAATTAAGGGCGAAAGTTGGCATGTTGCCACCTAAGTAGTCGACATTAAAAATCAACTCTTCAGGTAGATCTTTTTTGGCAGCCCAGACTATCCAGCCGACTCCTAAAGGTGCTAGTCCGTATTTATGACCAGATGCATTGATTGAACGTACTCTATCAATTTGAAAGTCCCAGACTAGATCATGCTGGATGAAGGGAGCGACAAAGCCACCAGATGCTGCATCCACATGGATAGGAATATTAAGACCTAAATCACGTTCAATGGCGTCTAGTTCGTATGCTAATGCTTCAACAGGTTCATAAATACCGGTAAAGGTAACGCCTAATGTAGCAACAACACCAATGGTGTTTTCATCGCAGTATTTTCTCAGATCTTCTGGCTGTAAACCTAGAGCATCGCCTTCTAATGGTACTTCACGGATTTCAACATCAAAATAACGAGCGAATTTTTTCCAGCAGATTTGTACTGGTCCAGTCACTATATTAGGTTTACTGGTATCTTTTCCTTCTGTCTCACGACGTTTACGCCATTGCCATTTAAAAGCAAGGCCGCCAAGCATAGCAGCTTCACTGGAGCCCGTTGTAGAACACCCTACTGTATCCCATGATTTTTGAGCATGCCAAAGGTTGGCAAGGATGTGGACACAGCGATTTTCAATTTCGGCAGTTTGAGGGTATTCGTCTTTGTCTATCATGTTTTTGTCGATGGCATCGGTCATCAACTGTTTTACTTCGTCTTCTACCCAAGTCGTACAAAACGTAGCGAGGTTTTGACGCGCATTACCATCTAACAATAGCTCATCACGTACAAGTGAATAGGCAGAATGTGGTTCTGTGCCATCATCTGGTAAACGATATTTCGGAAGTCTACGTTCTGATGCGGTGGTCGCATAGATGTCTTGTAGTGTTGACTGGTCGCCCGGTTTGATATTATGGATAGGCATTGATTTGATCCTTATAAAAATATGAAGAAGTCCGTGTCAACGTGAGCTTGTTGAATATCAATGCTTACCTTAACATCTCACGTGGCAGCCGTAGAATACGCTTTATTTAGTGCTCTAATAATGACTTATGTCAATAAAGTATCGAGCTAAATATAGATGTTAACAACATCTATATTGCGAATAGTTATTGGATTAAAAAGATCATTATAAAATGTATATTTTGTCCATTTGGTTATGCTTTTATAAGCATGTATTTAGAAATTATAAGCTTTTGACCTGTATGATATTCAGGGAGTGTTAAGCATCTAATGGCAAGTGTATTTCTATCAATAATCCACCAAGAGAGCTACGTCCAGCTGTTATTGTGCCATTATGCTGACGAATCGCGCTTTGTGTAATCGCCAGTCCTAAGCCTGTTCCGCCACTGTGACGATCTCTAGCGGTTGATACTCGATAAAACGGTCTAAAAATAGCCTTAAGTTCTTCATCTGGGACACCTTCACCATTATCTTCTACTTGAATAATAAGTTGAGTGGGTGATTCAGTCATCGAGACTTGAATTTTGTTTTTTCCATAGTAAATAGCATTACGAACAATGTTTTCTAGAGCGCTGACCAATAATTGTGGATGCCCATTAATATTGCGATTCGGAATAGCGCTAAATGTTAAACTTTTCCCCATTTGTTCTGCTTCAAATTGTGTATCTTCTAATAAGGCTTGCCAAATACTTTGTAATGGTTGGTTTTCGCGGTTTATATGGTTATCTACTTGCATATGAGATAACTCAAGAAGCTTACTAATCATTTGTTCAAGGCGTTGAGCTTCGGTATCAATACGAATTAATTCCTGACTTGTGCCTTGTTTTCGTATCGCAAGGGCTTGTGCCATTCTAAGGCGAGTTAATGGCGAGCGAAGCTCATGAGAAATATCAGATAAGAGGCGCTGTTGACGAGAAATCATTTGATTTATCGCTTTTACCATTTGATTGAAACTGGCGCCAGCTTGGCGAAACTCAGAGCTGCCTGTTTCTAATTTTGGATCAATGGTAAATTCCCCTCTAGCAACACACTGTGCGGCTTTTTCTAATCGACGAGCGGGTTGGCTGAGAGCCCATGAAAGCCACAATAACAAAGGCGTACTTACTAACATTACCGCTAATAGTAGTTGAAAGGGGTGATCAAATAGCTGGAAGAGAAAATTAGGTGGGCGGTTCCATTTTTCACCAATATATAGTTGGTAATATGCGCCTGCTAATTTTGTCGGTAAAGGGCCAGAGACCATAAAGTGACCATAAAGTCTTTGTCGAGGCGTTATTGGGTCTTCAACAGAGGTAATGAAATTACGTAATGCTCGAAAAATAAAGTTCGGCGCTTTGTAGGAAGTGAGAATGTCACCGGCACTATTAACAATGAAAAGCATGGGGCGATTATTTACTTTATTATCACGGTTATTATTTTTGTCACGCAACTCAGAGGGTAAGTTGCCTTCTTGATATTTTGTGACCAATGTTTTAGTGATGTGAGTAATATCTGTGTCTAAGGCGAAGCGTTTTTCAAGGTGATGCACTAGATTGATAAATTGTTTTTGTTGGTCTTTCGGGAGGTCTTTTGCTTTTCTTGGGTCGAGATGAGGTAAGGCTAAAACGGTTAATAGCACGAGAAACATGGTGAACCAAAAAATGGCGAAAATTCGCCCATATAGATTGGTGACATTAGGTAAGCGCATCATTCGTCTTCAACCAGTAAATAGCCGCGTCCACGTAGGGTTTTAATTCGAGGTTTATCACTAGACCAATCAGGTAGTTTCTTTCTTAGGTTAGAAACATGCATATCGATTGCCCTATCAAATGCGGCTAGACGTTTGCCTAAAACATCTAGACTCAGTACCTCTTTGGTAATGACTTGACCAGGGTGTAGTAAAAAGTGATGTAACAGAGCAAACTCTGTACTGGTTAAATCTAAGAGTTGTTCATTGCTGTAGGCTTCTAATCGCCCAGGAAAAATAGTGATGTTTTGATAAGTAATCTGTTCATGACGCTTAGTTATCTTACTGTCTTTAATGGTTTTTGTATTCTGTGCCCGTCGTAGGATAGCGCGTATTCTCGCAAGCAATTCGCGCTCACTAAAAGGCTTAGGTAAATAATCATCTGCCCCAAGTTCAAGCCCAATGACACGATCTATTTCTTCTCCTTTTGCCGTTAGCATTAGCACTGGAATGTCCCATTTCTCACGAAGTTGCTTTAATGTTTCGATCCCATTTAGTTTCGGCATCATCACATCTAGTAAGATTAAGTCGATACTGGGGTTGATCATTGACAGGCCAGTTTCCCCATTTGAAGCGACAGAAACCGTAAAATGCTCAAAAGTTAAGACTTCTTTTAGTAGATCCGTTAGCTCAGTGTCGTCATCAATTAAAAGTATATGTGGCATTAGGTTGTTCCTGAGAAAAGTGTGTTAGCTAAAGGTCTTTCTAGAAAAAAGTAAGAACATTGTATTATGTTACTGTGAAACGTCAGCAAGCGCTTTGCCTTTACGATAATTTACCTTCGATATACGTCAGTTTACTTAATAGGTTCTATTCTATCTCTACTCGTTATTTACACAGACACTTGAAGTGTCGCGAATCTTTAAACTGTGAAAAGGAATCTATAATGAAAATGGTAAAAAAAGTTATTTTAGTAGCTGTCGTACTTCCAATCACTTTAGGCACCGCTAGTGCGTTTGCCGGCAATAAAGACTCTCAAAATGATAAGGGTCATAAATCTTCCTCTATGGAGCAATGTTCACCAGGCTTACACTTAACGCCTAGATTAATGAAGAAGCTAGACCTAACAGATGCTCAAGAAAATCAACTTAAAGAGCTTCGTAAAGCTGATCGAGCTGAAATGGAAGCTAAAATGGATGAGCATGCTCAGCATATGAATGCTCTGTTGCTGGCGGATAAGTTTGATAAAGCACAAGCGATAACTATGGTTAAGGAGGAGCAAAAAGACCGTATCGGTCGCCAAGTTGATCGATTAGAAAAAGACTTCAACATGTTAAGTGTTTTAACACCTGCACAAAAAACAAAACTGCTAGAAATAGGTAAAAAATATCGACAAAAATGCGCTAAAGAAATGAAACCTAGTATGAGGAAAGAGCACAAAGAGAAAGGTGAATAAACTTTTATGAATTATTAAAAATGGTCACTTACTGGTGAGGCCGGAGTGGTCATTATTGAAATTCATCATAGAGTGAAAGAGGTAGTTGATGCGGTTAGTGAGTTTTCGGATAAATTAAAATCATAAATTTGAAATCTAATGGAGTTGCTTTTGAGCGCGTCACTAACCTTGATAGAGAGTGACGCGCTTATTATCTGAAATGAACTTCTTGTTCATTAATAATAAAGTTTCATGGTTATTTAACCTATTATCCAGCCTGAAGCATCGATTGCAGTGAGCTTTAATCGTTCGTTAATTTCAGCTTTTTCCAAAGAATACAAAGTATCTAAAATAGCGACCTGTAAACTGCCTGGACCTTTCGCTTTTTCAGCGGCTATTTCACCAACAATACCTAAAATAGCGGCGGCGGCGAGGCCTGTTGTTTCACCTACTGCGGCGAAAGCACCGGTTAATGCAGAAAGAGAGCAGCCCATTCCTGTAATAAGTGACATCATGCTATGGTCATTATCTAATGCGAAAATAGTGACAGGCTTTCCTTTAGTCGCTTTATTGATGATGTAATCTGTTGCGCCTGAAATTACGACATTAGCTGCAAATACTTCTGTTAGGGTTATCGCAGCCTTAATAGCGTCTTGGCTGCTATCTAATGCATCTACTCCTTTGCTTTTAGCGTTTTCTCCAGCTAATGCTATAATTTCTGAACTATTCCCTCTAATAATAAGGCGATCTGCGAGTTTAGCAAAACGTCGAGATGTATTGGTTCTCAGTGTACTTGCGCCACAACCTACAGGATCAAGCACTACTACTTTATGATGGATGTTTGCTTGTTCAATGGCGAAAGCCATGCGCTCAATCCATTCACTGTCTAGAGTGCCAATATTAATGACTAAAGCGCCAGCAATGCTCATCATATCAGTCATCTCTTGACGTGAATGCGCCATAATGGGTGAAGCTCCTAGTGCCAGTAAAGCATTCGCAGTGTTATTCATAACCACATAATTAGTGATATTTACAACCAAAGGCTTTTGCGTTTTTAAGGTGTGTAATGCATCAATAATGTGTTGTTTATGCATAATCAATTTCTTTATTGACTGGCTTTAACGCTTGTTGCCAAAAAGCAATTTCCATGCGTGTGGCAGTACGGAAAATAGCAACCAGTTGTTGGCCACGCTCACTGTTTAAATCGACTTTTTCTAATAGCGTATTAAAGTATTCAGCGCCTTGCATTGCGTGCCCCTGATACTCGTCTCCGGCATATAATTCTATCCAACTACTAAATGGATTATTCTCCCAGTTCGTCTCTGGATCATTGCCAATATTTTGCCCAATGACAGCATAACCAATAGAACAGGGCGCTAGTGCCGTATATAGGTCAAGCAGATTGCCACTCATACCTGTGTCCAAGACATACCGAGTGTAGGCAACAGTACCAACACCCTCTTTAGTTTGTTCCATTTCTGTTTCTGTTAGCCCCCAGTTTTGGCAAAAGCTTACATGGTGGCTAATTTCACAATCCAACAGTGCAGTTAGCGTAGGCAGCGCTTGGCGCATATCCGCTAACGAGTTGGATTTATAGATAGCTAGAGCGTAGGCTCTGACGTATTGCTTAAGAAACAAGAAGTCTTGCTTCAAGTAATGTAAAAAACTTTGTGGCGGTAAATTTCCTGCGGCCAATAAAGTAACAAACTCATGTTCTGTGTAAGCTTGCCATTCTGCTTGGCAAGCTTTAAGTAAATCTTGATATTGCATAAATCACCTTATTATTTAAATGTAGGGATATAATCTTTTGCTTCAGGCAAGGTAGTGATGACGTTATGATCAAATAGGAATTGAGCGTAATGATCGTAGCGCGCTAAATCCACTGCTGCTGGGCGTAAAGCAAAGCGAGATAAGGTGTCTTGCCACGCCATTTTATTAAGTTTGTTGTCTAAGGTGTCTGGAGCGTAAGCGATAAACTCTTGCCATGCTGCTTGTGGGTGATTCACGATATAAGTCGTCGCTTCTTCTATTGCTGTGTTAAACGCCTTAATAGCTTTTTCATTATGGTGTTTTGCATTAGCGACAAAGACTAATTCATCGTAGTTCGGAATACCGTTTTCTTCAGGGTAAAATATAACAGGTTGGTAGCCTTCAGTGATCAACTGGTTCTTTTCAAAGTTGCGTAATCCTCCCCAAATAGCATCCACTTTACCAGAAGCTAAAGAGGCAGACAGAGCCCAGCCTACATTGACTATTTTAATATCTGAAAGGCTTAATCCTGCGCTGTTGAGCATAGTACCAACACTTGCTTCTTCATTTCCTGCAATAGAGATACCAATGGTTTTCCCTTTTAAATCCGCCAGTGTTTTGAGGTGATTTTTTTTCAGCGTGATAAGAGAATTAAGCGGTGTGGCAATCAAGGTACCTGAGCGAATAAGCGGTAACCCTTGAGCAATATCCATAATTAAGCTGGGTTGATAGGAGATTGCCATATCTATTTTGCCAGCGGCCACTAATTTAGAGGGTGTGCTTGGATCGGCAGGTTCTTGAATACTGACCTCTAAGCCTTGCTCTTTAAAATAACCATGTTCTTTGGCGATAATGATAGGCCCATGATTTGGGTTTACAAACCAATCTAACATTAGGGTTAGCTTTTCAGTCTCGGCGAAGGCATGAGTCGTCATGACCACAGATGATATGGTTAACAGTGTACTAGCGAGTAATTTTTTCACGTTATGTCCTTTTCTTATTAGTGATACTTTGTGAGATCGGTTTTAGTATTGTTATTATGTTGTCTATCATGGAGGTTCTTTGGTGATGTCTTATGGCTCCCAAGGGATGAGCTTTTTGAGTACAAGGTCTGTGACAAAATACAAGGTGACAGACAGCAAAGATAAAATAAATAGCGCCGCAAACATGTCGTCTATCATCATTCGAGCGTTAGCTTGCAACATGAGATAGCCTAATCCAGCACTAGAACCTACCCATTCCCCAGCCACCGCACCGATAGGAGCAATAACAACCGCAATTCTAAGTCCAGAAGCTAGAGCAGGGAGCGCATTAGGTAATTGAATATGAATGAGTTGCTGCCAGCGGTTAGCTTGTAGTGTGTGAGCGAGGTCAAGAAAACCTTTAGGGGTGTTTCTAAGTCCGTCGTAACAACATGTAGTAACAGGGAAGAAGATGATAATAGCGGCCATAACTACTTTTGAAGCAATACCATAGTCCAACCAAAGCATTAATACCGGAGCGATAGCAAAAACAGGAATCGCTTGGCTGGCAATTAGAATGGGCAAAAGCCAGCGCTTTATTGGTTTAAATAGCAGCATTTGTAGGGCAAAAAATAACCCAATACTGAGACCTATCAATAGCCCTAGAATAATCTCTTGAGCGGTAACCCACGAATGTTGTATTAGTACATCATGCCTTACCCATAAACGTTCTAATACGGACATTGGAGTGGGCAAAATAAACGAAGGCAGATTAAAGAGAAAAATACTCCCCTGCCAAATCACTAGTAATACGACCACTATGATAATGCCACGTAGTACTGAATGAAGACCATTATAAGTAGAAGTAGGCTGACGATTTTTTAACTGGAGGTTCTTCTCTTTATTACGGAGTCTAGCAAGTGGCGTTAAGTCAGGCATTATCTTGCTCCAAAGCGAGAAAAATGTGCTGTTGAGCCAGAGCCGATTCAGCATCTAACGTTCGTGGAGGTAGAGAAGAAGGTAAAAGTAACGACTCAGCATGAGCCGGAGATCCCTTTAATATATACAGGCGACCGGCAAGACGAACCGCTTCTTGTGGATCATGGGTGATTAAAATGACGGTTTTATCTTTTAATAACTCATAGGAAAGCCGTTGTAATTTATGTCGGGTAACAGCATCTAGTGCAGAAAAAGGCTCATCCATTAAGACAAGTGGTTTATCTTGCATGAGTGTGCGTGCGAGAGCGACACGTTGGCGCATACCTCCGGAAAGTGTTTGTGGCAAGGCATGACGTGCATCAGCTAGACCAACTTTTTCTAATAATGATAATGCTTTATTTCTAACGTCTGCAGTGACCTTTTTTTTATTAAAGCGATAACTTAAACACACATTATTTTCAACAGAAAGCCATGGTAACAGGAGATCTTGTTGTGCCATGTAGGCGATTCTGTGTTGAAAATCGAGACCGTCGCTGCAAGATATTTCACCGTGCCATTCCATACGCGAATCTAATAAACCTGCCAAACGGCGTAGCAATGAGGTTTTTCCGCTGCCGCTACGACCTAGTAAACAAGTCCATTGACCTGCGGGAATAGTCATGGATAAATTGTTTAACGTTGCACTATTGGCCCCATTATAATGTAGGGTCGCATTGTCTATAGAAAGCCCAACAGCTTGTTGTTTGATCATGATGCTTCACAATGACTCATAACAAAGAAATGATTAACGGGTCCATGTCCTTTACCAATATTCAGTTGATCTGCTTGTAAAATAGCTTGGCTAATGTAGCTTTTTGCTTTACTAACAGCGTCATAGAGGCTGTTGCCTTTAGCTAAATAGGAGGCGATAGCCGAGGAAAGCGTGCAGCCGGTACCGTGAGTATTTTGGGTATTGATGCGAGGGGCAGAGAACCTTTTTACGCTATGTTCGGTAATCAGTAGGTCAAGACTGTCCATTTGATCACTTAAATGCCCACCTTTGAGTAGCACTGTATTGGTGTTAAGTGCTCTCAAGGCGGATACCATAGAAAGCATATCAGTTTCGTTTTGAGGGACTGGTAAGCCAGTTAATGCCGCCGCTTCTGGTAAATTTGGAGTAATGATATTGACCAAAGGGAAGAGCTCCCTTTTTAAAGTATTAATAGCATTCTCTTGTAACAGCAAGTCTCCGCTGGTGGCGATCATAACTGGATCTAATACGACGAATTTAGGTTGGTATTGGCGTAGTTTATCAGCCACTATTTTTATGATATCGCTGTCTGCTAGCATGCCTATTTTGACCGCACTGATATTTATGTCGCTAAAAATAGCGTCTAACTGACTTTCAATATGAGCAAGAGGAATAGGAAAAATAGCTGAGACACCCAGTGTATTTTGCGAGGTGATGGCCGTAATTGCTGAGCAGGCGTAACTGCCCGTTGCTGAAATGGCTTTAATATCTGCTTGAATCCCCGCACCGCCACCACTATCTGAGCCCGCAATGGTTAAGACAATAGGGGTTATTAGGTTACTAGATTGTTTTAAAGTGGTCTTGTTAGGAAAAGATTGGTTAGACATTTGTGCTCCTAAATACGACGTTAGGAACTGCATAAACCAATTAGATCAGAATAATTTCTGAGCGCTCTATCGAGAAGCGAAAATTGCTATATGGGACACAGTGTAGACACTGTTATCACAATAGTTCCCTACGTCAGTGTTAGCTGAATCAGGTTCAACGGGTCTCGTATTTACGATCTCAGCACAAAAATGCCCCCCGACTATGATGATCAAGATGGTAGCAAGATTTTCTCAAAGACTCATCATTTATTAGTCATATTGATTATATTCAAGGTGTATTAATGTAATCACTGAATTTAATTGCCCCGTGGCCTTTTTGTTAGGTGACTATTGATCGTTATTAAGAAGTGATTGATTGGTTACGTGTCGACTTCTTCAGACGACTAATAAGGCCATGAATATCTTCTTGTATCATGAGTAAAACAGGAATCAAGACTAAGGTGATTACAGTGGCAAACATAATGCCATAGCCTAGAGAAACTGCCGCAGGAATCAGCATTTGTGCTTGTCTCGATGTTTCACCAAGAATAGGCATGAGTCCCGCAAAAGTGGTGAAAGAAGTCAGTAATACTGCGCGGAGCCGGCTACGACAAGCGAGACTAATGACTGTTTTAACATGATTGTCTTTTTCTTTGCGAAGCGCATTAAAGCGAGATACGAGCAATAGACTGTCATTCACTACCACGCCACTGAGAGCCAAAATTCCGTTTAAAGAAAAAATACCTAGAGGTAAATCATTAATCCAATGACCGAGTAGAGCACCAATGATGCCAAAAGGAATCGCCATCATAATGATCAGAGGTTGTGAATAAGACTTGAGTGGAATGGCTAACAGGGCATAAATAACCAGTAAGGCGATTAAGAACATGGTCGATATAGACGATTGGGTTTCAGCGCGTTGTTCTGCCTCACCTGAAAAGTAAACATCTATTCCTGCGTATTTGCGAGAGAGCTGTGGAACGACATTATTTTGCAGATAATTAACCACTTCAGTAGAAGACATAATGTCTTTGTTAACCTCTGCGGTTAGGAATAAAGAGCGTTTGCCATTTATTCTAATGATTTGTGTTTGGGCTTCTTCTGGAACAAGGTTAGCAACCGAAGCAAGGGGAACTCGAGAGCCGTCCGGTAATATTATTTTGGTATTCAATATCGCAGCGGGAGATTCTTGTTGTACTTTTGGGTAGCCTAAATAGACATCTACTTCTGTATTATCACGTTGGTACGTTTGTACCGAAAAGTGATCAAAATTATTACTGACTTGAGAGGCTAATTCGTTGGTTGTCAGCGCTAATAGGCGTCCTTGATCATTCAGTTTTAACGCGAGTCGTGATTCAGAAGGGGTCGCATTTTGTTCCACACCACTAATCGCTGGTAAGCTGGTTAATTGTTTTGTCATCTCTTTTATTGCAGGTATTAAGAGGCTGTTATCGTTACTACGTAATTCTATTTTCAAATCATCTAATAATGCTCGAGCACTGCTCAACCTGAGACTTTCGACACCTTCCGGCATACCGACTAGTTTTTGCCACTGGTTAACAAATTGCGCAGAGGTATAGCTACGTATCGTGTTCAGCTCGATACGTAATTTGCCACTTTGATCATCACTGGCAATGACTTGAATACTTTTAATGCTCGATTGGGTATTGGCTTCTTGTGTTGAGGGACTATTTTTAGCGGTTTTATGTCGTAAGTTACTATCGGCTTGATAGGCGGTTTTTTCTAATATATCTAAGACTTTTCGAGTTTGCCCATAACTGACATCGTTATACATGGATAGGTCTCCACGAACGGTGTCTCCCGGAATCCTCGGAAAAAAACTGACTCGTAAACTGCCTGTAAAAGGCATTGACATGATTAAGAAAAAAACGGCGATAAAAAGTATTAAAACGGCATACCTATGATGTAATGCAAGATCAATAGTAGGATGATAGACTCTGTCACTAAACCATTGTAAGCCAGTATCTGCCGTAGTTTGTACGACTCCCCATGCGCGTGAGAGGCGGTGTTTATTAGTCGACTTACGGGTATTAATATGAGCCAAGTGAGCGGGCAGTATGATTTTAGATTCGATAACGGAGAGCACTAAGCAAATGGCTACGACGATGGCAAATTGTGAGTAAAGCTGTCCGAGTCGACCGTCAATATTCGCGAGTGCCCAAAAAGCAGCGACTGTAGTAAAAACACCAAATAGGGTAGGAACAGCGACTTGTAACGTGGCTTTAATCGTATTATTTAGAGTGTCGCCTTCCTTTGATCTGAGTGTATAGACGTTTTCGCCAACGACAACCGCATCATCGACGACAATGCCTAGTGCCATAATGAACCCAAAAGTGGTGAACATATTTAACGATAGGCCAATAGCCTGTGTCCCCATAATATAGAGCGTACCAAAAAAGATAAAAGGCAGCCCCATGGCAACCCAAAAAGCGACGGTCACATTGAGAAAGATAGCCAGCAAAATAAATACTAATAGAATGCCTGTGACAGCATTTTCTATCATAAGATCTAATCTTTGATTGATTAATTGGCTACGATCATACCAGCTAGATAGCTGTATATTGGGGGGAAGTCGACCTTCGTTTTTCCAGTTATTTATCACCTCTTTAGCATCTGTAACGGAATTAGATATATCACCTTGCCCTGTTGTGATGATCTCAAGAGCTATGCTATTTTGTTTATTGTAACGAGATAAACTAAAGTCATCTTCGTCGAATGCATCGCGAATAGTCGCGATATCACTGAGGAGGAGCTTGCCACCATTTAATGTATTTTTGATCTGAATATTTGAAAATTGTTGTTTGAAATACGCTTGCTCTGAAGCACTAACATGTAAGTAGATGTCTTTATTGCGTAGCGTAGCGACTTTTGCCGGTGATGATTCTTGATTAATGGCAGTGGCTATTTCGGATAAAGTGAGGCCGTAGCTTTCTAGCTTGTACTTATCTACGTCAATGATCATGGTGGGGTCAAGCCAACCAGAAATAGTTGCGGTATTAATATTGTCTTTTGCTAATAGGTCACTTCTTAAATCATAGGCTAGTTTTTGTAATGTTCGTCGATCAGCATCGCCGTAAAGCTGTAGCCAGAGAGCGTGTTCTTTACGAACGGATTTGCTAATGACCGCAGGGTCGGCTTCATCTGGAAAGGAGGTGACTTGATCCAGCGCATCTTTTATATCCTCCTTTAACGCGTCTATGTCGTAGCCATCTTGCATTTCAATACGAGCACTGGTGTTTGTTGCAGAGGATGTGGTTGTAATATTTTGAATACCAAGGACATCTTGTAGCTGTTCCTCAATAGGGATGGCGATGCCTTCTTCATTCTCTTTGGCTGAGCCACTTTCATTACTAACGTAAATATCAATACTGTTTGGAGGAAGGCTAGGGAAGGCTTCTTTGTTGAGCGATCCCATATTGATAACGCCTAATGTGATAACAAGCAGCATTAATAAGTTAGCGGCAACTGGGTTACTGGCAAACCAAGCAATAATTCCCTTTGGTTGATCTACAGGTGTCATTGCTGTGCTCCATTAGTCACGGAAGCGATATTTTGAGGATTGACCAGCATGCCTTGTAGGTAGCTATTGTAAGGTTGGACAAGAATTTGATGAGGGGTTTTGCGCATCGTATCTGGTACGTCAATATAGACATATTGTGCGTCTACAAATCTAGGTGTGGTTTCAAAAGAGCCTAAGCGCTTTTCTTCTGTAATGTACCAAATTTCGCTTTTTTGACTTAGGGCTGAGTTTGGCAGTCGCCATAGATTATCAATTACTTTTCCTTTTAAATTCACTGTTACAAATGCGCCAGGTAGCAGTGGAGGAGATTGATCTAAAGGGTGCGCTAGACTTATCACCAGCCCGCGTAAACGAGTGATATTATTAATATGCATGTCGATACTGAGGACCTTACCTAGCCAACTAGTACTACCATCTATTGCGTCAATCTGAGCTGGCCATGCTTGGCTAAGTAATGACTTTGCATCAGGTAACTTTAGCCATTCACTGTTTGAAAGGTCTAAACTGATTTCAATACGGTCTGTGCTGTAAAGTGTTGCGATATCGCTACCGGCGTTCAAGTAAGAACCGGGAGAGATGAATCGAGCGGTGATTAAAGCATCAAATGGGGCTGTTAGCTTTGTATGCAGTAAGTCTGATTTTGCTGCGGCCAATGAAGCTTTTGCTGCATTAACTTGTGCGAGAGCTGCTTCTAATTGTGGCTTTCGTAAAACAAGGTCAGATTCTGGCTCACCTTTAAAGCCCGCAGATTTCCATTCTTCTTTAGATTGCTGCGCCTGTTGTTGTTCTTCTTTTAGCGCGAGAATAGCGCTTGCTAGGGTATTCTGAGCATTGGCTAAGGTGCTGGTGAGTTCGCTGTTATATAAGGTGGCTAAACGTTGGCCTTTTTTAACTCGTTGGCCTTTTTCAAAGCTATTTTCCAGTGTCAGTACTTCGCCATTGACTTGTGTCGATAAGGTTAATTCATAGTGAGGGCTAGCAATGCCAGACGCTTGTATCGTCGCAGCATATTGTCCAGGTTCTACGGTTAACACACTCACATCAATACTTGCTTCTGGTGCTGGTGGACGCGCTTTACGGACTGTATTCTTTTGCGTCTCTAAGGCCTGAGTAATGTATAAGTAAGTGCCACCAATGATGAGTAAGGCGAACACTAGGATGAACCATTGATGGCGACGTTTCATGATGCGTTAACTCCTAACCCAAGGGCGAGCCCTAAATCGACTCTGTTGGTTAAATGTTGATAAATTAAGCTGTTTAGCTCTGCCGCTAAATCGAAGGTAGCTTCTTGTACTCTAATGAGGTCATTAAGCTCGACCAAGCCAGTACGGTATTTTGCTTCATAGCGGATGAGATTTTTACGTGAGCTACGCAGTGCTTGCTGAATGTTTAGAACTTGCTTAGTGAGTACTTTTTCTTGACCAATGGCATTTTCTACATCGTTTACCGCTGTTAATAAGGTGTTTCGATAATCTTGATAAGCTTGTGCTGTTTTTAGTTTGGCGACTTCGACAGCGGCTTGTCGTTGGCCGCCTTGATATAACGGTTGGGTTAATTGAGCGAGTAACGACCAGATTGGTGAGCCGAATAGAGCGCTACTTGGGGAGCTTGCAGTATCGCTTAATGTTGCTTTCAAGCTAATCGTTGGCAGCATATCTTTGTAGGCAACAGATACATTTAGATCTGCCGCTTGAATAGCGAGGTAGGCGGCTTTTAAATCTGGGCGGCGTTGTAAGTTTTGCTCGGGTAAGCTTTCAAGTGTCAGATTAATTTTGGGATAATAACGGTTAGGTATTGTTGTGAGTGTTGTTGCGCTGCCTAGGTAACGTTGTAATTCACGGGACTCTATAATTAAATCTTCTTTATATTGGACGAGATCCGCCCGTGATTGAGAGCTGGAGGTTCGAGCTTCATCTAACTCTTCTAAATCATTTAACCCTTTTTTAAAACGCTGTATCAGTCGTGTTGCATTGGTTTCTAATAACGCTAAACGCTGTGCTTCAATATCTATTAAGTGCTGCTTAAAGATTAATGCTAGCCACGATTTCATGACATTGGCGACCAGAATGTCTTGGCTTTCTTGATACGTAGCTTGATCGCTGGCGAGTGTTTTTGCTGCTGCGGCCTCAGTATTGGCTAACTTTCCCCAAAAGTCGGCCTCCCAGCTAACGCTAATATCTGCATTGTAATTCGTATTACTACCTTCTGATTTATCACTTGCAAAACCTGCTTCTATGCCAGGTAAACGGCTACCGTGAGTGCTTTTTAATTGCCAAGCGCTGGCTTGTAATGTGAGCATCATCTTCTGTAAATCAGGATTAGCGGTAAGTGCTTGCTGGATTAAGTTAGTTAACTCTCGGTCTTGAATAAGATCTGTTAAGTAACTGACAGAAGCAACATTGTTCAGTTGATACCATTCAGACTCTTTACTTTTAATCAGAATATGGCTTTCTTGGGTAGCTTGTTCTGCAAAATCATTGCGAGATGTATGGGTACTGCAGGCTGTCAGAAAGAGACTTAGGCATACCCCCATCCAATGCCAAAGAGTCTTATGTTTCATTCCGTAATACCCCGTGAAGTAGTCAAGTGCTAAAGCTGTTTCATCATAGACAACAAAATCAGTGAAAAGTCGTTTTTTATTCCTAAATTCAGATAATAAGTGCGACACTGCAAGTCAGGTGTAGAAGAAGCC
>JBQEFB010000043.1:0-24212 GCA_052107635.1 Marinomonas sp.
GTTGGCTTCTTCTACACCTGACTTGCAGTGTCGCACTTATTATCTGAATTTAGGCGTATATACTGCTGGTAGCCCTCTTCTAACCAAGGCTTAACGATAACGCCATAACGTAATAATCGTTTTGCCAGCTCGGTTCCATGCCAATCCGTTGCAAAAAATAGATAATTTCCTTTAGACACTTCTGGTGATAGGCCTAACGCTATTAGTTCTGACATCATCTGATCACGAGCCAATCGATTCCATGCCATCGTCTTGGATAAATGGGCATCGTCGTTTAATGCCACAATCGCTGCTTTTTGCGCCATTCGATTCACGTTAAAAGGCGTTCTCAACTTATGGCTATAATCGGCTAATGCTGTTGGATAAAACACACCATAACCCACTCTTAATCCCGCTAATGAATACGCTTTAGAAAAGGTGCGAAGTAACACAAAAGGCTTGCCGGAGGCTTTTAATATGGATAAGACATCGGGGTAATCTGCATCATCTTTTGCATACTCGTAATACGCTTCATCAAACACTAACAAGGTGTCATCACTTAAATGGTGTAAAATCGCCTTAATATCCTCTTGATTAAGACTACAGCCTACGGGATTACTCGGACTAGCAATAAAAAAGAGTTTGGGTTTTTCCACACTTAACATAGTCACTATTTTTTCAATATCGAACTTAAGTTGCGCTGTCATTTCGGCAATCAATACCGTGGCACCACAGGCTTTTGGATACAATATATGCAATCCAAAAGAGGGCACAACCGTCATCACCTTATCACCTGGCTCAATAAAAACCCGCGAAATAATACCAATTAGATCTTCTGAACCATTCCCCACGACAATAGACTCAGCAGATACAGCAAGCTTATCCGCTAACGCCTTAGTTAATGACTTACAATAAGGATCTGGATAATGCCCAAGGTTATCATCCTCTTGTAAAATATTGGTCACCGCAATAGAGGTCGGAAATGGGTTTTCATTACTGCCCAGCTTAGCGACTTGATCTACCTGATACTTTGCCTTCAACTCATCGACCGATAACCCAGCATTATAGGCACCTAATCCACTGACATTTTTATTTACTAAATGGCTTACTGAAAGGGTAGCTTTCATGATGACTTTGACCTTTTAACTATTTAGAGACAAAAAATACAACTTAAATGTATATACATGTAATTATAAAAACAATAACACTATTTTTATTTCTATTGAGTATTTTTCTTAATAAAAACCATCCTAAAAGAATAAAACGCCAGATGGCATCAATCAATAACAGTAAAACTGTCTATTTATAATATGTATAAATAACAAAATAACGCTCACTATTAATACTAAACAAAACCGTTAAATCATTATAAATATGACGTAAAACAGTGCGAACGCACTAAATAAGAGCAATTATTTTTTATTAAATTAATCTATATATTAAGATCACCAAACCATATACTTAAATTTCATAATAAAATAAATTTAGAGGTTGTATCTTAAAATAATGATGTGATATATGTATATACAAGTTAGCGAGAGTGTGGCCAGTTTGTAGTTTTATCTTCAATAAAATACTCTTAATGCGATTATTTAAAATTAGTGTCTATTCATAATCATGGAGATCTAAGTTAATGAAAATCAACCATATAATGACCCCGCTAAAAGTTGCGTTATTTAGTTTGGCTACCACCATCGTTAGCACCTCTTCACTTGCTGACACCCTTGATGATGTCAAAGCAAAAGGTGTCTTGGTTATTGGTACTGAACTTCAGTTTGCCCCATTCGATTTTCTTGTTAATGGTAAACACGAAGGTCTAAATAAAGACTTTTTTACCGAAGTAGGCAAAGAGTTAGGCGTAAAGGTAAGCTACTTAGATCTTCCTTGGCCAAGCGTTCTTCCAGGTCTAGAAGCCAAGAAATACGATATGGTAGGTGGACCAGTATCCATTACCAAAACTCGTCTGAAACGCTATGATTTTTCTCTCGCTATTTCAGATGCTTCTGTCGCCCTTCTTAAGAAAGCTGGCAATAATAAAATAATTAAAGCAGAAGATATTGCCGGCTTAACTGTGGGTGCTGGTAAAGGATCGTCCCCAGCGGCGCAGCTAGATGAGTTTTCACAGACACTGAGTACACCTGCAAAAATTAAACTTTATATTGATAACAACCAAGCCTATTCAGAAATCATGACAGGACGCGTTGATGCCGTTGCCAACTCGTTACCAAACATCGCCTATATTGCAAGCCAACACAAAAACTTTGAAGTAGTACTTCCGCCTTTCGGTCAAGAAGCTTACTCAGGCTATGTATTTCGTAAGGATGAAGGTAGCAAAAGCTTGAAAGAAGCGATTAATAAAATCATGATAAAAATGGAAAATGACGGACGCATGGCCATTATTCAAAAGAAATGGTTTGGTGTTGAAATGGATTTACCACAGCAACCTATCGATCCAAAAATCTAACTTGTTAGGGGGAAATAAATGCTAGATTTTTCTACACTTCCCCCAACCCTGCCTATATTATGGGAAGGAGTGCAAATGACCTTGCTCCTTTCCATAACAGCGGTAGCGTTAGGGTTAGTTATTGGCATAATAATGTGTTCTGTTCGCTTATCAAACAGCCATCCATTACGCTTTATCGCCAAGCTCTATATCTCGCTTTTTCGAGGTGTTCCACTTCTTGTCCAATTGATGATTAGCTATTACTGCTTACCTTTGATTGGCATAAACATTCCCGCACTACCCACAGCCATCGTCTGCGTAGCCTTATGCAGTGGCGCTTATATAACCGAAATATTAAGAGGGGGATTTCAAAGTTTATCACCAGGACAAAAAGAATCTGCCTTAATGGTAGGGTTTAATCATATTCAAATCATTTTATTTATTGAGCTACCACAAGTTATTAAACTCACAATACCTGCCCTTGTAAACGAAGTGATTCTCTTAGTAAAAGCATCATCCTTAATATCTGTTATCGGGATTACTGAACTAACTCGAGTAACTCAAAATTTAGCCGCTAGTAATTTTCAGCCATTCGAATTTTACCTTACTGCCGCCGCCATTTATTTCATCTTAAATAGCATTATCTCTGTCTTGGGCTTTTGGCTGGAAAAACGAAGCAATAATAGGCTGATTGTATGATTACATTTGATATGCAAGTAATCCTAGATCATTTGCCCGAAATTGCACATGGTTTTGGTATTACTATTCTATGCACGGTTGCTGCCTGTATTATTGCCATGTTTATTGGTCTAATAGTTGCTCTTGGATTAATACATAAAGCCGCTATTATTCGCTACCCTATACGACTCTATGTAGAAGTCATTCGTAACACTCCTTTTCTTATCCAGCTCTTTTTGCTTTATTACGGCGGCCCTTCTATTGGCATCCAATTAGATCCTTTAGAAGCCGGTATTATTGCCTTAGCCTGCAACGGTAGTGCTTATTATTCTGAACTGTTTCGAGCAGGATTTAACGCGATACCTGAAGGTCAACTCGATGCAGCAAAGATCATCGGTATGTCACGATTTTACATCATGCTGCGCATTCAAATTCCACAAATGATGGTCTTAATTATTCCAGGAATAGTGAACGTTTCCATTATTCTTGGTAAAGAAACCGCCGTTATGTCCGTTGTTACCGTGCCGGAATTAGCCTTTGTATTAACAGGGATTGGCTCTGAAACTTATGCCTACGCAGAAACCTTAACCGTCTTAGCGATATCTTATCTTGTGCTGGCTGAAGTCACAGCACGATTTGGTAGTTGGACAGAAAAACGTTTAAGCAAATATATGGAACGATCAATATGAACAAGCCTATAAAAGAGCAGCCTATCGTTGACGTTCAAAACATGAGCAAAAGTTTTGGCAGCACTCGAGTATTAAATAACATTGACCTACAAGTAAACCACTCTGAAGTGGTGTGCCTAATTGGTCCATCAGGCTCAGGAAAAAGCACCTTACTACGCTGCATTGCGTTTCTAGAACAGTATTCAGACGGTAATATTTACATAGAAGGGGAAATGCTCGGCTACAACGATGATACCGACATACGTAAGCTAAGCTCAACCAAAGAGCTCAATCATGTCAGACGTAACATGGGAATGGTGTTTCAGCAGTTTAACCTATGGCCTCACATGACGGCACTGGGCAATGTAACAGAGGCCTTAGTAAGAGTGAAAAAACTAAGCCGGGCAGCAGCCAATGAAAAAGGCTTAGCGATTTTGGCTAAAGTTGGCTTATCTGAACGTGCCTCACATTACCCTGTTCAACTATCAGGCGGACAACAGCAACGCGTCGCTATTGCTCGTTCACTGGCAATGGAACCCTCTGTCATGTTGTTCGACGAACCCACCTCCGCCCTTGACCCAGAACTGGTCGGCGAAGTGCTGCAAGTTATGAAAGATCTCGCCAACGATGGCATGACAATGATAGTCGTGACCCATGAAATGGGGTTTGCCGCTCAAGTTGCTGACAGCGTCGTATTTTTAGATCATGGCAAAATATTAGTACAAGGCTCACCTAAAGAGATATTTCAAGGTGAAAAACCACCTCGTTTACAACAATTTTTACAGAACTACATGGACAGAAATGCCTTTTGGGAATAAGTCAGGTAGAGAATAGAAGGTGCAAATCAAGCCAAGGCCTTGTGTCGCACCCTGCGACCTAGAGGCCGTTAATTGTGACCACAAGATAACTAAGAAGATACCGCCATAGCTAACGTCTTCTCCATTTTTCGATAACTTAATGACTCCATCAAATGCGCTCGGGTCACGTCTGAGTCACTCAAATCTGCTAACGTTAAGGCGACCTTTAATACTCGGTGATAAGCACGAGCAGACAACTTTAACGCTTCCAATGCTTGCTGCATAAACACCTTATCCTCTTCATTAAGCGCACAAATAGCTTCTAACTGCCGACCAGATAATTGTGCATTCTGCATGCCTTGTCGCTGACGTTGCCTAGCAACAGCACACTCAACGCGCCGACGAATCGAATCACTGTTTTCTCCCTCCTCTTGAGCATTTACCAATACACTCGAAGGTAAGGGTGGCACTTCTACATGTAAATCAATACGATCTAAGAAAGGCGCGGAAAGCTTTTTAAGGTATTTTTGGCTTGCACTGGATTGATAATAATTTTTCTCACCACTATATGCTTCATTGCTGGCGTTCATCGCCGCGACTAGCTGAAATCGAGCGGGATAAGTGACTTGTCCGCGCGCACGAGAAATATGCACTTCGCCATTTTCCAATGGCTCGCGTAATACTTCCAATACCTTACGGTCAAACTCAGGTAACTCATCTAAAAACAACACACCGCAATGTGCCAATGAGGCTTCACCTGGTTTAGGAATAGACCCTCCGCCGACTAAGGCCGCCGCTGAACTAGAATGATGAGGCGAACGAAATGGCCGTTCAGACCACTGCCAATCCATACCCATCTTTCGTCCTGCGACTGACTGCACAGCGGCGACACTTAAAGATTCCTCTTCTGTCATTGAAGGCATAATGCCAGGTAAGCGTGATGCCAGCATAGTTTTACCAGTACCCGGTGGACCAATAAACAACAAGTTATGGCCACCAGCTGCAGCTACCTCTAATGCTCGTCGAGCTTGATATTGGCCTTTTACGTCCTTCATGTCTTTATGCTCAATGGCCGTTTTCTGTATAACCTCTTTCACACAGCCCGGTAAGGTCAACAGTTTAAGCAGATGTGCAGTCACCTCAGTAAGCTGTGTAGCGTAAACAGAATCTCCTTCTACCAAAGCGGCTTCTTGCTGATTCTCTGCCGGCAACACCAGTTGACGACCCGCTTTATGACAAGCAATCGCTGATGGTAATAAACCAGGAACACCTCGAATTTCACCAGATAAAGCGAGTTCACCAATAAACTCAAAGGCGCGTAAGTTAGCATCACCTAATTGCCCAGAGGCGGCAAGTACGCTAATAGCAATGGCCAAATCATAACGCCCCCCTTCTTTCGGTAGATCTGCTGGGGCTAAATTTATCGTAACACGACGGGTAGGAAACTCAAATTGGCTATTTATGATAGCGCTACGAACACGATCTTTTGCTTCTCGCACCGCGGCTTCCGGCAAACCCACAATATTCAATGAAGGTAAACCATTGGAAATATGGGTTTCAACAGTAACCAGTGGTGACGCCACACCCACTCGGGCACGACCATAAATAGTGGCTAAACTCATGATCACTCCTTGATCTTTTTTAGCATCAAGCCATCCAGCTTGATAATGGGTACGTATTAACCAATATCGAAGAGCATTATTGTTAAACTAACAACCAACGAAGGAACCAATATGCATCAGATTAACCCACGTAAACTACGCCTGTCTAAATGGACCTCACTGTTACCTCAGAAAAAAGAAAAACATTTCATCGTCACTAAATTACTCTACGATGATCAAGAGAATGTCATCGAATGCGTGATAGAGGCAGTATTAACTCACCAAGAATATACTCTCTCTTGGCATGACTTAAAATCAGCAGAACATTGGCAACAAGGCTGGCACTAATAACACCTTATTATCAAGATAATGACGCCAACCTAATCTCTACCAAACTGCTCAGTTAATTCGTTCACTCTACACTGAGCACTGTAGACTCTCTGCTTACGTTGTCGCTTGCTCTAACTCAACAATTCGAGCTTCGAGAGCCGTTAACCGAGCACGGTATTTCACCAGCATAGCCGCTTGTATTTCAAACTCTTCACGCGTCACTAAATCCATTTTAGAGAGTGTACTTTTAGCCACTTCATGCAGTTGAGCTTGAATTTCTTCTTTAGGCAACTTGCCTAACATACCGACGGTTTGCTCTAGACCAGAACCTACTTGCTTAATAAACTGATCGATCATAAGACCCTTCCACTTAATTCTATTTAGTTCATAGTATAGAAGCCTGTACTATTCCTGTCTTGAAGAATTGCAAACAGAAACACAATAAATCATAAAATAGCTACTCTTAACCTCATCCCTTATGCATAGTTTTCGTGCAAGAGTAAAACACTTATGCCCATTTGCTATTCAATCGCCAATAATAAAGCTCTCATTACGGCAGCAGTAGCAGTCTATATTTCAGTTTAAGAGCAGAGAGATAACAGCATAAACCACCAACATCACCTTCAAAAAAAACGCACCAAACCAATGCAAGACAACCTCTTTTTGCGCCAACTACCCGCACCAAAAAAGAACATACTATGATCTTTTTACTTCCTTAATTTCAACATTTTACTGGCAAAAGCCTTATGTTATAAGGGCGTTCTAGATATGGCACGTATATTGAATAAGATTTCATACCTGCGATACGACAATAAAACAGACTTTTAGGGAGACTGTGGGTATGAAGCTTATAACTGCCATCATTAAACCATTTAAACTTGATGATGTTCGAGAAGCACTTTCTGAAATCGGTGTACAAGGTATTACCGTAACAGAAGTGAAAGGATTCGGACGTCAGAAAGGTCATACAGAACTTTACCGCGGCGCAGAATACGTTGTGGATTTTCTACCAAAAGTAAAAATCGAACTGGCGATTGCTGACGAGATGACTGATCAAGTAGTCGAAGCCATTTCTGGTGCAGCAAACACAGGTAAAATCGGCGACGGTAAGATCTTTATCGTTAACCTTGAACAAGCGGTTCGTATTCGTACCGGTGAAACTGGCGAAGACGCCGTTTAACACTCGTTCGAATCTTATTAGCCTTTAGGGGGGCGAAACATGCAAGATCAAATTTTTCAATTACAATACGCAATGGATACCTTTTACTTTTTGGTGTGCGGTGCATTAGTTATGTGGATGGCAGCTGGGTTTGCCATGCTTGAAGCGGGCCTAGTCCGTGCAAAAAATACAACTGAAATCCTGACTAAAAACGTCGCACTTTTTGCGATTGCCTGCATCATGTACTTCATTTGTGGTTACGCCATTATGTACGATGGCACTTGGTTCTTGTCTGGTATTCAAAATGTTGATACAGCACAAACACTCGCTGACTTTGCTAACCGCGATGGCGGATTTGAAGGCGATTCAATTTACTCAACAGCGTCTGATTTCTTCTTCCAAGTTGTTTTCGTTGCCACCGCTATGTCGATCGTATCGGGTGCCGTTGCTGAACGCATGAAACTTTGGTCATTCCTTGCATTCGCAGTTGTTATGACAGGCTTTATCTACCCAATGGAAGGTGCTTGGACTTGGGGTGGTAAATCTGTATTCGGTATGTTCAGCCTTGGCGACATTGGTTTCACTGATTTCGCAGGTTCCGGTATTGTTCATTTAGCGGGGGCTTCTGCTGCTTTAGCAGGTGTACTAGTCCTTGGTGCTCGTAAAGGTAAATATGGCCCTAATGGTGAAGTACGTGCCATCCCTGGCGCTAACCTACCTCTTGCTACCTTAGGTACGTTTATTCTTTGGTTAGGTTGGTTCGGTTTCAATGGTGGCTCTGTTCTTAAACTGGGCGATATCGCCAGTGCAAACTCTGTTGCTATGGTGTTCTTAAACACTAACGCTGCCGCCGCTGGTGGTGCTGTTGCCGCGTTACTATTAGGTCGTATCTTATTCGGTAAAGCAGACTTAACAATGCTACTAAACGGCGCATTGGCTGGTCTTGTTGCTATTACTGCAGGTCCAGATACACCTTCTGCTCTTGGTGCTACCTTGATTGGTGTGGTTGGTGGCTTGATCGTAGTGATCTCTATCCTGACCTTAGACAAACTTAAAATCGATGATCCAGTAGGCGCAATCTCTGTTCACGGTGCTGTAGGTCTTTGGGGCGTATTAGCCGTTCCACTAACAAATGATGGAACAACCTTCTTCGGCCAAATCGCCGGTGCATTAACTATTTTCGTTTGGGTATTTGTTACCAGCCTAATCGTTTGGCTAATCATCAAAGCGGTAATGGGTGTACGAGTTAGCGAAGAAGAAGAATACGAAGGTGTTGATCTTTCTGAATGTGGTATGGAAGCGTACCCAGAATTCACAAAAAATTAAACCCCATGTCTTAAAAATAAAGTATCAATAATTACGCTATAAAAACCTCGCCTCGGCGGGGTTTTCTTTTTCTGGTAAGCTACTTTATAAACCATCAATTGCCCGCATTAAAAAATTATGCATTACGCGATTCTAAGATACAAAAATAAGAGGTCTCCATGTCTGAAGATATGCACTTAAAGATTCGTAATCTAACTAACGATGATTATGATCAAGTAAAAGTACTCATGGATGGAATCTATGATGACATTGGTGGCGCTTGGCCTGAATACACTATTACCAAGCTCATTAGCGATTTCCCAGAAGGGCAAATTTGCCTTGAAGACCACGAGAAAATTGTCGGCATCGCACTGTCTGTGCAAGTGAGTTATCAGCGTTTCAGTAACCCGCATACCTATGACGACTTAATTGGGCGTAAGGAAACCATTTTAAATGACCGTAATGGCGATGCTATGTACGGTTTAGACGTGTTAATCCACCCAGAATATCGAGGCTTCCGCCTTGGTCGACGCTTATACGAAGCCCGTAAAGAACTTTGTCGCCAACATAACTTACGCGCTATTTTAGCTGGCGGCCGCATTCCAAGTTATCACGAGCATTCAGACGAATTGTCACCAGCGGAATACCTAGAAGCCGTTCGCGAGCGCAAAATATACGATCCTATTTTGTCATTTCAATTGTCCAATGATTTCCAAGTCACACGCCTACTAAAAAGTTACTTACCTGAAGATGAAAAATCAGAAGGCTATGCCACCTTACTGGAATGGAAAAACATCTTTTTCGAGCCGGAAACCACGGTAATTGAATCGCGCAAAACACAAGTTCGTATCGGGGCGATCCAGTGGCAAATGCGTGAAGTAGAAAGTGTCGACGAGCTGTTAAAACAAGTGGAATACTTTGTCGATGCAGTCTCTGATTATAAAAGTGACTTTGCTATTTTTCCGGAGTTTTTTAATGCGCCGTTAATGGGCTTAAGCCCAGACCAAAGCAACCAAACGGAAGCGATTCGATTTTTAGCTAGCTTTACTGACCGCTTCAAAAACGAAATGTCACAAATGGCTGTTAGTTATAACATCAATATTATTACTGGCTCTATGCCATTAATAGAAGATGAAATTGCTTATAACATCAGCTACTTATGTCGTCGTGATGGCACGGTAGAAGAGCAGAAAAAAATCCATATTACCCCCCATGAACGTCGTGACTGGATCATCCAAGGTGGCAATGATTTACGCGTCTTTGATACCGATGCCGGACGTGTAGGAATCTTGATCTGTTACGATGTCGAATTCCCTGAATTAGGCCGCCTCCTCGCAACTCAAGACATGGACATTCTATTTGTTCCTTTCTGGACGGATACTAAAAATGGCTACTTACGAGTACGTAATTGCGCCCAAGCCCGAGCGATAGAAAACGAATGCTATGTGGTTATTTGCGGTAGCTGTGGTAACTTGCCTCAAGTTGAAAACCTAGACATTCAATATGCCCAAAGTGCAGTATTCTCACCATCTGATTTCTCTTATCCACATGATGCGATTATGTCAGAAACAACACCAAATACTGAGATGATCATGTTCTCAGACTTGGATCTGGATAAATTGAAACAGACTCGAAGTGAAGGCTCGGTCAATAATCTTAAAGACCGTCGAACCGATCTATACTCTATTAATTGGACGAGTGACATCAAATAATTCTATATGGTGCTCCACACTCGACTTGAACGATAACAAAGTCCACCTATTAGGTGGGCTTTCATACTAAGTAAGACTCCTATGGCCAAAGCAAAAATAGCGTTCGTATGCAATGAATGTGGTGCCGATTACGCTAAGTGGCAAGGGCAATGTCAAGCCTGTAGCGCTTGGAACTCTTTGTCTGAAGTTCGATTAACGTCTGGCAAAACATCCGCTCGCGTCGCCGCCAATCAAGATCCTAGATATCAAGGTTATGCCGGTGCTGTAACTGGCATCCAAGACCTTTCCGATGTCGACCTAGGTGATGTGCCTCGCTTCAGTTCCGGTGCCAGTGAATTTGACCGTGTACTAGGCGGTGGATTGGTGCCAGGGGGGGTGGTACTAATTGGTGGTCACCCCGGCGCAGGAAAAAGTACACTACTACTGCAAACTATGTGTTGGCTAGCTCAACAGCAAGACGCTTTGTATGTCACTGGGGAGGAATCCTTACAGCAAGTGGCAATGCGCGCTCAACGCCTTGGCTTGCCTACTAAGAACCTAAAAATGCTTTCCGAAACAAATGTTGAAAGTATTCTAACCATCGCTCAGCAAGTAAAACCTCGAGTAATGGTCATCGACTCAATACAAGTAATGCACCTAGACGGCATTGAATCTGCTCCTGGCAGTGTTTCTCAAGTAAGAGAAAGCGCTGCCGTACTCACGCGCTTTGCCAAACAAACTCAAACAGCAGTATTGCTGGTCGGCCATGTTACCAAAGATGGTTCACTTGCCGGACCAAAAGTTCTAGAACACATGGTGGATTGCTCCGTATTATTAGAAGGCGCTGAAGATTCTCGTTTTCGCACCTTGCGTGGTATGAAAAACCGCTTCGGGGCTATTAATGAGCTAGGCGTTTTTGCGATGTTAGAAACGGGACTAAAAGAAGTCAAAAACCCGAGTTCTATTTTCTTAAATCGAAGTAATCAACCCGCTGCTGGCAGCCTTGTCGTTGTCGTGTGGGAAGGCACACGCCCTTTATTGGTCGAACTACAAGCCCTTGTCGATGACTCTGCGCTTGGCAACCCTAGACGCGTCACGGTTGGGTTTGACCATAACCGTTTAGCAATGCTGCTCGCGGTATTGCACAAGCACGGTGGCTTACTTACCTCTGATCAAGATGTCTATTTAAACGTCGTCGGCGGCGTCAAGGTATTAGAAACCAGTGCAGATTTAGCGGCTATCGCCGCCGTTGTCTCAAGCTTTAGAGACCAACCCTTGCCTCATGACTTAGTCGTAATGGGGGAGGTTGGCTTGTCTGGAGAAATTCGTCCCGTACCATCAGGACAAGAACGCATCAGTGAAGCCGCAAAACACGGTTTTATAAAAGCCGTCGTGCCGAAAGGGAATTGCCCGAAGAAGGCGATTCCTGGTATGCAGGTAATTGGAGTGGAACGTCTGTCAGAGGCATTAGACGCTATTTTTGACCGTTAAGTTTTTCCGAAAACGGCTCAATCATCAGTTCAAAAAGTGAATCTTCTCCTGTATCTCGCGGAAGGTTCACGTCTTCCATACCATACGGAAGCGCCTTAACAGAAACTAAAATGAGGCGCTCTTGTCTAGCCCTTAACAGCCGTTGACGACGTTTTTTGCATAAATCCAATACATCATGACGACGTTCATTCGACATAGAATACCAATGAAACCGCTCTTCTCGGCTCCGCAAGCACCCCTTACAAAATCCTTTAGCACTATTTTCACATACCCCTCGACAGGGACTTTCAATGGAAAATAATTCTATTTGTTCCATGACGTAGCCTCATTTACAAAACGCTAACAACCATTACTCTGTCACCAAGTGATAATCGTACACTTCTTCTGGCGATAAAAAACACACGAAGATCATAGCGTTAATCAGTCATATCAAATCCAGTTAAATCATAAGAGTACATTGAGGGGAATCCCTTTTCTCAACTCTCTGCTTTATCCTAAATAACTCTATCGCCAAAGTATATTATCGTGACCATAAGCCTGTTTCAGGGCTCAATTTATTAGGTGTTCCAGAAAAAATTGCGTACACTAAATTATTAACTCGACCTACTTATAGCAAGGTTTAATCGTATAAAAATAATGGTGAAAAAATGGAATTTGCAACCATTGCAAACAACTCAGTCAATAACCAGAAACAAAAAAAACATATTTTTAATATCACGTCCAAGCTCGGCCTACTGATCCATTGCGTTTTCACTCTCTTATTTTTATATTTAGATCAAAATAGTTTAGTGTTACTCAATATCGCAAGTATTTTCATTTGGCTGTCTACATTTAAGTGTAATCAGAACCACCGTTATGACCTGTCAGCCATTATTATGTCGTTAGCAGTGCTGATACATGCTGTCGTTGCGACAACTATGTTAGGGGCCGGAACTGGATTTCAGTACTACCTCTGGCCAGTTACCTTACTTATTCTAGTAGTGCCCGCACTTCCCATTAGCTTTTCTACTGCAATCGCCTTAATCAATATTATTGCATTTGCATTATTATCTGTATTTTGCACAACTACGCTTACTTCTCTCAAAGTTAGCTACTTATTTTTGTCTTTATTAAACTTAGCGATGGCAAGTATCCCTTTTATCATCATTGCAGCAGTTGCACGTTATTTGTACGAAAACCAATATTTAGCCATTTCACGACTCGCAGAAAAAGATGACCTCACACAACTGTTCAGTCGTCGCTTTGGGTTGCGCATGATGCAGTATTATATTGATCAATTAAGCCAACATAATCAGCCATTTTGTATTGCGCTAGCGGATGTCGATAACTTTAAACAAATCAATGACACCTTAGGTCACAGCACAGGTGATGAAGTGCTCGTTAGCATCGCTAACTACCTTTCGAGCACATTACGAGAAACAGATATTTGCAGTCGCTGGGGAGGGGAAGAATTTCTTTTTATTCTGCCTAATTCAGACCTTGCCTTGATCGAGAAGCGCATAGAAGACATGTGTCTCAACATGCCTAAACAGGTTGTTATTTCTAATTGGGGTACGCCAATTAGTTGTAGTTTTGGTCTAATTCAAGTCAATCAACATGAAGACTTGAAAACGGCCTTTAAACGCGCAGATAAACTCCTGTATAAAGCCAAAAATAATGGCCGCTGCCAAGTGGTAAGCGACCATTCCAAAGTACTTTCTAAACAGAACCTTCTAAACACTAGAACTTTCTAAACACTAACACTCTATAAAAGCATAGTATTACGAAGGGAAAGCAAAGCTCTTCCCTTCTCGTAAGCCCGCTGATGGCCAACGCTGAGTGATGGTTTTACGCTTAGTATAAAAGCGAACGGCATCGGGGCCATAGGCGTGTAAATCACCAAATAATGAACGCTTCCAACCACCGAAACTGTGATACGCAACAGGTACTGGTAACGGGACATTAATCCCAACCATACCCACTTCGATTTTATCTGAGAAGTAACGCGCGGCTTCACCATCACGCGTAAATATGCAGGTACCATTGCCATATTCATGATCATTAATCAGTTGCATCGCTTCTTCCATGGTCTCTACTCTGACAACTTGTAGCACAGGGCCAAAGATCTCTTGCTGATAACTGTCCATGTCTTTCGTAACATTATCAATCAGGGTCGCACCAACAAAGAAACCATTTTCATAACCTTTCACAACAGGATTACGACCATCCACGACAATTTGAGCACCTTGAGCTTCAGCACTGTCAATAAAGCCAACCACTTTCTCTTTATGTTCTTTCGTAATCACTGGGCCGAAGTCATTGCTGTTATCAGAACACTCACCTACTTTTAATGGCGCCATGGCTTCTGTCATTTTAGCCACCAGCGCATCACCCGCTTGTTTACCTACAGTCACTGCTACAGCTAACGCCATACAACGCTCACCAGAGGAACCAAACGCAGCGCCCAACAACTGATTTACCGTGTTATCCATATCAGCATCAGGCATCACAATCGCGTGATTTTTAGCACCGCCTAATGCCTGGCAACGTTTGCCATTCGCACTCGCCGTCGCGTAAATGTATTCTGCAATCGGAGTAGAGCCAACGAAACTAACGGCTTTAACCGCTTTAGACGTCAACAAAGTATCTACCGCTTCTTTATCACCATTAACAACATTTAACACACCATCAGGCAAGCCAGCTTCTTTTAATAGCTCGGCAAGATAAATAACCGTACTTGGGTCTCGTTCTGATGGTTTCAAAACAAAGGTATTGCCACAGACGATCGCCATCGGGAACATCCATAAAGGCACCATCGCCGGAAAGTTAAATGGCGTAATACCAGCCACCACACCCAAGGGATGAAACTCACTCCAAGAATCAATGCCTGGGCCCGCATTTTTGGAAAACTCACCTTTTAGCAGTTCCGGTGCACCGCACGCGTATTCTACGTTCTCAATACCACGCTGCAATTCACCTGCTGCATCATGACAAATTTTGCCATGTTCAGCGCCTATCATTGCAGCAATCTTCTCTGCATTTTTTTCCAGTAGCGCTTTATAGTTAAACATCACTCGCGCACGCTTTAGAGGCGGTGTATCCCGCCATGCAGGAAAAGCAGCCTGTGCAGCAGCAACGGCTTCTTCTACCGTTGCTTTAGAGGCAATCGCCACCTTTTTTACAACATTTCCGGTAGCAGGATTAAAGACATCTTGAGCACGTGATGCTTCAAAAGATAGCTGACCATTAATTAAATGTCCGATCGTTTCCATGTGCACTCCATGACGTTAGTTTAAGTCGTATTTAGATGCCTTATTCGATTCTTAGCACCTATGATTGACATCACTATGCCAAGAAGAATAGATTAATAAAAGACAATAATATTAACTCTTAGTTAATCATTTAGTTAACTAAATAAACCACTAAAAGAGAGCCGTGATGAGCAAGTTCCAAGGCAAAGTAAGTGATGCTGATTTACGAATCTTGCGAATATTCAAAACCGTTGTCGAATGTGGAGGGTTTTCAGCGGCTGAGGTGGATCTCAATATCAGTCGAGCCGCCATCAGCATTGCGATGTCCGACTTAGAAGTTCGCCTAGGCTTTCGTCTTTGCCAACGCGGTCGATCTGGTTTTTCACTCACTAATGAAGGTAGCCAAGTATACGACTACACCTTGCAGTTACTTTCTTCATTAGAAGACTTTCGTACCAATATCAATGCACTTCACCAACATTTAAAAGGCGAATTAAATATCGGCATTACCGATAACTTAGTTACACACCCACAGACTCGTATCACTCGCTCTCTCGCTGCACTAAAAGACAAAGGACCACAAATCACCATCAATATTCGTATGACGCCACCCACAGAGATAGAACGCGGCGTTCTCGATGGCCGCTTACATATTGGCATAGTTCCAAATTTAAAAATGCTCAGCGGCTTAGAATATCAAGCCTTGTATGAAGAGCGCTCGCTACTTTATTGCAGCGACACTCACCCTTTGTTCCACGAAACCGAAAAAAATATTCGCAAAGCCAACCTAAAAGGGTTTGATGCGGTTTTGCCAGCGTACGCCCAAACGCCAGACATCAAAGCTCAGCATAACCCATTAACCGCCAGTGCGACGGCAACCGATCGAGAAGGGATTTCCTTTTTAATTTTAACTGGGCGCTATATCGGTTTTCTGCCTGATCATGTGGCCGATCGTTGGGTTAAAGATGGTCGTATGCGCGCTATTTTGCCTCAAGAATGCCACTATATTACTCAATTCTCAGCGATTACCCGCAAAGGTGCTCGCGCTAACTTAGTCTTGGAAACGTTTTTAGAACAACTCGAACAGAGCAAATAACACTAAGACCTTGAACAACCAAAATAATGCGCCATAAAATGCAACTTAAAGTGTCTATGACTGTCCTAGTCATCCGCGCTTCGCATCAGATAAGATTGAGAATATTATGCAATTAGACGACGTCCTAAAACTCGACATTAAAATCTTGGTCGCTTTCGTCACTATTATGGAAGAAGGCAGTGTCTCTCGTGCAGCAGATCGCCTTGGTGTGACTCAACCAGCGCTAAGTAAAAGCTTGCAAAAACTTCGTAGCTTATTTAACGATGCGCTCTTTACTAGACAAGCGTATGGCCTTAGTCCAACCGCCAAAGCAACTGAGTTAAACGATTTAATACTACCTATTCTCGGCTCTTTGTCTGAATTAATGACACCGAGTAAATTAGATCTAAAAAGCTTAACCCGTCGTTTTCGCTTACGTGTTGATGAAGGTGATTTAGAAAATTTTATCGAGCCTTTGCTTGCGGCACTACACATTGAAGCGCCCAAGTTACGTCTGTCTATCAGTGGTTGGGGAGAAGGTTCTCAGTTCGATGATTTACTGTCTGGTCATTCTGATCTCGGTATCATGCGCATTAAAAAAACACCGGGGAATATTCGCAGTAAACTAGTGGGATACATGGAATCTTGTATTGTTTTAAGCGAAGCTCACCCTTTGTTTCATAAAGATGAAATATCCCTTGAAGAATTACTCGCCCATAAAACCGTTACTCATCATTTGCGCAACCATCAAGACAGCACATTTCAAAGCACGGCAAATAAGCTTAAAAATCAAGGCTACAATGTTGAACCTTCCCTAGAAACAGATAGCCTAATGGTCACCATGCAAGCGATCAAACGCGGCATGGCGCTTATTGCCTCTCGCTCTATCGGCGAACTGTTTACCGATATTATGTGTGAAAAGAAAAACTTTTATCCGATAAAAGTGCTTCCGATACCTAAAGAAGTCATTGAGATTGATGAATATAATGGACGTCATCCTATCTATATTTTTTGGCATGAACGATCAAATAATGATTTAGCCCATCGCTGGTTACGAGAAAAAATCATTCATTTTATGCGTGAATCACCTTGGATGCATACGCCGGAATAAAATCAAACCGGCGAAAGCCATTAGTCAATAAACCTCTAGCCGCACCAAGAGAATCTATTATTCCTCGCTTTGCTCCGCTCTCACCCATTCAAAGCGTGGAATACTTTCACCACCAATCACGACGGTTTCTTTAAACATACTTAATGGACGAGCCCACCAGCCAAATTCACCATACAGAGCTTGATAAATCACCAGCTTTTCTTCGGTCTCGCTGTGTGTCACGACACGCTCAACCCAATAGTCTGCCCCTTTATAGTGACGATAGACGCCTAACTTCATAACATTGCCCTTATTAATAAAAATCGACTTATTTAGCTAAATAACCAGAATATCATGTCGCTATTAGAAAAGTTTTTATCTATTTAAGCGCTTAGAGTTAAGTAATAATAGTGCTCTATTCTGTATTAAACGTGAAAGAGCACTCTTCACTCATCGACATAATAAGGCATCTTTATGTATTTTGTACGACCAGTGGATTTTGCTGATCTTCCCGCTTTAGAGCGACTCGCGCAAGAAGCAGGCATTGGCATCACCAACTTCCCTGCTAACCGCGAACGACTAAACGATAAAATTGCTGCCACACAACGTTCTCTTCATAGCGATGTGATACAACCAGGTGACGAATCCTACGTCTTTGTCCTAGTAGATTCCACAACCGACTCGATTGTCGGCACCTGCGGTTTAGACGCCATGGTCGGTACGGAATCACCATTTTACAGCTACCGAATCGATGAAGTGGTTCATGCTTCTCCTCAACTACAGATTCACAATCGTATTTCAGCCTTGTTTCTTTGTCATGACTACAGTGGCACTAGTCGTTTGATGTCACTGGTCATCGACAAAGCACACCAAAATGACACTGCATTTGCGCTGCTGTCACGAGCAAGATTACTCTTTATCGCCCGCCATCCTGAACGCTTTACCAAACGTTTATTTGTTGAGCTACGCGGCGAAAGTGATCGACATGGTTATTCTCCTTTTTGGGATGCCTTGGGAAAACATTTTTTCACCATGGATTTCAAAAAAGCAGACTATTTGTCAGGCGTCAGTAATAAGCACTTTATTGCCGACTTAATGCCGCGCTACCCTATTTATGTACCAACACTGCCTCAAGAGGCACAAGATGTTATTGGTGTGTTGCATGAAGAGGCCACCAAAAGTACCGATATTTTACTAGAAGAGGGATTTGCTTTCCGTGGCTATGTGGATATTTTTGACGCAGGACCAACCCTCGAAGCCCGTTCAGAAAACGTCACCACTATTACCCAGCAACGCATCGGTAAAGCACTCCTCCAGCCAGAACCATATCATGGAAAAATGCACCTTATTTCAGCCGGTCACCTAGAAGATTTTCGAGTAACTGCCGCTCAAGCTGAACCACAAGCAGCAGGATTAGCCATTGAAAAAGCGACGTTAGAAGGTCTTGATATTGAGTCAGGCAGCCGAATTCAATGGGTTTTACTTTAGTGAAAGAAGAGATCAGTTAAGCTAATAGATATCACTGCAAAGGTATAGTGTTAACAATATAGCGTTTTAAAACCTAACGTTTAAAAACCTAACGTTTAAAAACCTAACGTTCAAAAATAAATTTGAGAGGATTTTTATCATGATGGTCATTCGTCCGATTCGCCAAGAGGATTTTGCCTCGCTGTATAGATTGGCGGAAAAAACTGGGGTTGGTTTCACCTCATTAGTGGCTGACGAAGCTATTTTACAAAATAAGATAAACGCCTCCACTCGATCTTTTGCCAAAGAAAACATCACCACACCAGGTGATGAGAATTACCTCTTCGTGCTAGAAGACACAGACACAGGAGACATCGTTGGCACCACAGGGCTATTAGCCGCAGTTGGATTAGAAGAACCTTTTTATAGCTATCACCTAGGCACCATTACGCACTCTTCTCGTGAGCTTGGCGTCCACAACATCATGCCCACACTGGTATTAAATAACGATTTTACTGGCTTCAGTGAAGTCTGTTCGTTGTTTTTAGAAGAAGACTATCGTCATTCTAAAAATGGCCAGTTGTTATCCAAATGCCGTTTTATGTTTATTGCGCAATACCCAGAACGCTTTACCGATAAAATTTTTGCCGAAATGCGCGGTGTAAGCGATGAAAATGGTGTATCACCATTATGGGAAAGTCTAGGTCGACATTTTTTCTCGATTGACTTCGAACGGGCCGATGAACTGACCAGCCTTGGTAGCAAACAATTCATTGCTGAATTAATGCCGAACAACCCCGTCTATGTCAACTTACTGACGCCAGAAGCCCGAGCTGTGTTAGGTCATGTCCATAAGAGCACAGTACCTGCCCGTCGCTTACTGGAGCAAGAAGGCTTTCGCTACGAAAATTACGTGGATATTTTTGACGGAGGCCCAACCATAGAAGCACGCATACAAGACATTCGTGCGGTGCGTAATAGTCGCTTATGTTTGGCAACTATTGGCGAACCAAAAGGCATGAACGAAGGTCACTACTATCTCGTTTCCAATACCAACGTGGTCGAGTTTCGCTGTATTTTGATACAACGCTCAATACCACCTGGTAGCGCAATCACCCTCACCCAAGAAGAAGCCACACACTTAGCGGTGGCAAATACAGAACCCGTACGTATCGTTGAATTATCGCCTTATTAATTTTAGTAACACTGACTTTGACTGATTACTAACAAGGAGTACCCATGAAACAAGCGCATTTTATTAATGGACAATGGACACAAGGCGAAGGCAAGCTTTCTCGCTCTATCGACCCTGCTGACGCAAGCCTAGTTTGGGAGGCCCACAGCGCCAGCGTGAGCCAGGTAGACCAAGCAATAAAAGCCGCTCGTTCAGCGTTTCCTACATGGGCAAATCGTCCTCGCTCAGAACGTATAACTATCATTGAAACCTTTGCGGCACTGGTTAAAGAACACAGCGAAGCCATTGCTACTGTGATTAGCCGAGAAACTGGCAAGCCTATTTGGGAAACCCGTACTGAAGCTGCCGCTATGGTGGGTAAAGTCGCTATTTCACAACAAGCCTACAATGAACGAACGGGAGAAAAAAGTACTCCTATGCCAGGCGCTACGGCACGCTTGCGTCATCGTCCTCATGGCGTCGTGGCGGTATTTGGACCTTATAACTTTCCTGGCCACTTACCAAATGGACACATAGTACCTGCTTTAATTGCCGGCAATACCGTAGTCTTTAAGCCAAGTGAACAAGCGCCAGCGACTTCTGACTTAATCATCCAATTATGGGAACAAGCAGGCTTACCTGCAGGTGTTATTAACATGATTCAGGGAGAACGAGAAACCGGTGTCGCACTGGCAAATCATCCAGGCATCGATGGTCTTTTCTTTACTGGCAGCCCACAAGTGGGTCATATTTTACATAACGATTTTGCAGGCCACCCAGGTAAAATTCTCGCATTAGAAATGGGTGGTAATAATCCACTGTTAGTCTCTGAAAAAGTCACAGATCAACGCGCTGCAGTACATGAAATCATTCAATCGGCGTTCATTTCTGCTGGTCAACGTTGCACTTGTGCTCGTCGTTTGTTGCTACCAAAAGGCACCGTTGGCGATGCGATTCTAGAAAAACTGATTACCGCGACTCAAGCCCTGCGCATTGACCGTTTCGACGCAGAAGATGCGCCATTTATGGGCCCTGTTGTCTCTGCACAAGCCGCTGATGGTTTATTACAGGCTTATAACACTCTCATTGGACTGGGCGCTAAACCGCTTCTAGAAATGACTCGTGGTGAGGCCAACACAGGCTTCATAACCCCAGGCATTATCGACGCGACTGATATGCTAGACGCACTCCCAGACCAAGAGTACTTTGGCCCACTGCTGACCGTTGTGCGCTACGACTCATTAAACCAAGCCATGCAAGTGGCCAACAATACCAGCTTCGGTTTATCGGCAGGCATCTTGTCTGATGAAAAAAGCGAGTATGAATGGTTCTTACAACACAGTCGGGCAGGCATTATTAACTGGAATCGCCAAACAACAGGCGCCTCCAGCGCTGCCCCTTTCGGTGGTACTGGCGCCAGCGGCAACCATAGAGCGAGCGCTTACTACGCCGCTGACTACTGTGCTTATCCTGTGGCGAGCATCGAAGCAGACAGCTTATGTATGCCAGAAAAGTTGGGGCCAGGCTTAACACTCTAAACAAGCTGTCCGTTTTATAGGTCACGTACTATTAATCAGTAGCGCGGCCTCATACTTTTTTAAAGCATGAACACAGATTTTGTTTTGCACATCGAGGTAATCATGAACAATGCGACAGAAGCCAATTTTGATGGCTTAGTGGGACCAACCCATAACTACAGCGGCCTTTCTTTTGGTAATGTCGCCTCTTTAAACAATTCAGCGCGCTCATCGAATCCAAAAGCCGCCGCGAAACAAGGCTTAGTCAAAATGAAAGCCCTAGCGGATCTGGGCTTCGTTCAAGGGGTACTTGCGCCTCATGAACGCCCACATATCCCAAGTTTACGTCGTCTTGGATTTTCTGGGTCAGATGCTGAAGTTTTAACACAAGCAGCCAAACAAGCTCCCAAAATACTTGCCGCCGTTAGCTCTGCGTCTTGCATGTGGACGGCCAACGCCGCCACTGTATCCCCAAGTGGCGACACCCAAGATGGCCGCATGCATTTTACACCCGCTAATTTGGTGAATAAGTTTCATCGCTCGATCGAACACAAAACAACAGGCGCGATTTTAAAAGCGACCTTCAAAGACGAAAAACACTTTGCCCATCATCCTGCTTTACCTAGTGTCGATCACTTTGGTGACGAAGGCGCAGCCAATCACACGCGTTTTTGCGATCAGTACAATGAACAAGGTATTGAGTTTTTTGTCTATGGTATGTCGGCATTTGATATGTCATCGCCACGTCCTGCAAAATTTCCAGCGCGCCATACATTAGAAGCCTCTCAAGCGGTGGCTCGCAGTCATGGCTTACCCCCATCACAAGTGGTGTATGCGCAACAAAACCCTGACGTGATAGACGCTGGTGTATTTCACAACGATGTCATCGCCGTTGGCAATCGTAATGCGCATTTTTACCACCAAGAAGCATTCTTAGACACGGCCAAAATGAAGCAAGATTTATTGGCCGCATGGGGCGAGCGCGCGTCGCAATTTCATTTGATTGAAGTACCGACCGCAGCGGTATCCGTACAGGATTGTATTAAATCCTATTTATTTAATAGCCAGCTGCTAAGCCGTGGCGATAACGACATGGTACTCGTCGTACCAGGGGAATGTGAGAATAACCCAGCGGTATGGGCCTATTTGACTAGCCTAGTGACTGGAGACTCACCAATCAATGAAATCAAAGTGTTCGACTTGAAACAAAGCATGAGTAATGGCGGCGGACCTGCGTGCTTACGTTTACGAGTCGCACTAACACCAGCAGAACAAGCAGCACTAAACCCTGCAACTTTAATGAACGACACATTATTTAATCGGTTGAATAACTGGGTGGATGCTCACTACCGCGACTCTCTGGGTGAATCTGACCTTGCTGATCCTCAGCTATTAATAGAAAGCCGAACTGCGTTAGACGAACTAACAACAATCCTCGACCTCGGCTCTGTTTATGAGTTTCAGAGGTAGCGGCTGATATCTAATTTGAATTCGGGAACTTCAAGTTCTTACATAGTTCGCCCAGATCATCCAAAAATAAACAATCAATATAAGCAACTGAACCCATTAACTATACCAAATTTATCGATTGTTATTGATAACCGCAGTTTTATATCATTACAAGAGGTCATTAAAACTTCCCTTAAGGTTATTTTTTAGGGCTTAAAATAGGAGGGTCAGATTTTAAATTATCAAAGGTGACCATTTCATGGTAATTAAATACTTTAACTTGTGAATGGTTGTCTTTTGAAAGTATTGAAAAGGTTGGTATTTTATCAGTTTTTACATTAATCCAACCTTCAAAAAAACCCATGAAATCAAATGCTGATATTTCATTTTTAATATGTTTTTCTTCTTTCATATCGCTTGATATTTCAATGAACGGTATTTCATAGTTTGATTTAAAGGAAGCACCATGCATTAACCTTACATTATCTCTAGTTCCATTATTGTTTAATCCATGGTCTGAAAAATACACCAAAGAATATGTTTTTTCATTTCTTTTAAGACTTTCAATTACTGACTTTATTAAAAAGTCAGTTTGCGCGTAGCTACTTAAATAGCAAGATAACTTTTTATCTTTGAAATTATATATATCTTTTTTAATACGATCGCAAAAATTTGGATGAGATCCCATTAAGTGTAAAACAATTAATTTTGGTTTTTTTGATTCTCTTTTCAATTCTTTATCAAAAAATGGAAGTAATTCTAAATCATTTGTATTTTTAGACCTAAACCCTCCTTTTTTTAAAAAAACTTTATTATGTGAGTAGATTGCAATTTTTGAAATAGCAGTATCATATTTCCCAATAAACCCTTGGTTAGATATCCAAGTAGTATTGAAATCTGCTGCATTTGCCAATGTAATTATATTGTATTGAAACTTAATTTTTTCATTTTGAACCAAAGATAAGGTTCTTGGCAGTGAGTTCGCTGTATTTGCTGATGCAGAAATATAGTTATCTAAGGAACCTCTGTACTGATTAGCACCTCCCCCTTGTGCATAACTTTTACTCA
>JBQEFB010000044.1:0-23719 GCA_052107635.1 Marinomonas sp.
TATTAAAGTTAATTATAGGCTATAGGACCTTCCAAGATCATTAGACCATTACAATAGGGGGATCTAAAAGTTGGAGAGAGTAAGCGTTGTTTAAGAGATTAAGATTAGATATAGCTTCTTTAATGAGCTCAAAAAAACATAGCCTGAAAGTATCGTAGTGAGGTTTTTTGGAAAATATTTACTGTATTTATTATGATGATAAAACGGATGAGGATGTATTAGATCCTTTAAATATGGATGAATCAATATCATTTTTTAGAGATTTTTTTTGTAAAAAGGAATTATCTGAATTATCAATAAAAACTCTGATTTTTAAGTCTTTTCATGAGTCTTCACCATTACTCTGTTTGAGTTTGACCGGAGAGGGGGAGTGGTGCATTGATATAGCTATTTATAAACGAAGAAAGTTTATGGGCCCTTTTTTTAAGAAGTTCATAATGAAGACATTTTTTGAAAGCAATGCAGTGAACGCTGAAAAATATATAAAGTTTTTTTTCATAACACCTCCTATCGATTTTATTTCTATTTTAGAAAAAAATGAGTCTGGAGGTGTATTTAATTCTGAGTTCAAGTGAAATTTACCGCGCTTTATTCGCAGGGTAGTGATAAAAAATACTAATTTATTAAAGATGTGTGTTATTTAATCACTTATATAAAAAATATTAATTTAATATGAAGATATATTATGGAAATTAGTAAGGTCTTATCACCAGTTCAAATAGCCGCGGGCTCTTTTTGGGGCGGCCCCATTGCGACTGTGTATTATTTACGTAAAAACTACCTACTACAAGGTAGGAATGACTATGCACAAAAAACGCTAGTCTATGGCATTTTATTTATTATTGCCTTGCTTGTTGTTCTACCTTTTATTCCAGATGCATTTCCAGGTATGGTCATTCCAATTGCCTATTGTTTAGCCGCGAAGAAAATAGCGCTTAAGACTCAAATGAGTAAAACGATGATAGAGAGCAGTGAAGGTTATACTTTTGAGTCAAATTGGATGATTTTTGGTGTTGGGATAGTAACGTTAGTCGCGTTTCTTTCTATTATTATCGGTTATCTATCTGTTCTAGATTTATTTGGTATTATTCGTTTAGGTTAATTCAAATGATTTAACATAGGTTATTATTGAGTATGAAAGAGTATATTGTCAGCGTTGGTTTAGGTATTACCATTTTTATTGGTGTTGTTACCTGGTTGGCAATTATGCTTGCATCATTGCCAGGTGCTGAATTAGATAATAGTCTTCGAATGAAGACTGTGAGGTTTTTATTTTATATACATCCCTTTTTTGTCGCCTTATCATGGTATTTTTTGAATAAATATACTCAGGAAAATTACATTTCATTATTGTGGTGTTTAGCACCACTAATACCTGTTGTCATTGTATGGCTAATATTTAGCTTTAGTGGAATAGAGCGTCAATAACGATAAGGAATACTATTGTGTCTACAAGAGCTAGCGCGGATCAAGAAAAACGCTATAAAAATTTGAATTTTTCAGTCGCTATAAAAAAAGATAATATCGGTATCATTAAAAATTTTATAGAAAGTGAAAAAGAAGCCTATGAATATGGTTTTCAAGGTGTATTTTACCCTCTTTATCATGATGTACTGCAAAGAGTATTAAATACGAAAATGACTCGTATTTCAGAAGAAGATATTTTTTTAGCGTATTACTATCGATTAAAGTTGGGTATTGCGGATAAGACAACGGATCGTAATTATTCTTTACTTCTGAATGCAGTTAAGAAAATTCACGATGAGAAGAGTCGTACTGTCCATGGTCTGTCATCGGCTTGTTTATATCTGCTCTTTGGAATAAGTGATGGTGTTAATTTTAGTATGATAGAAGGCAACGACTATAAAACCTATTCGAATATATTGGCATTTAAGACTCTGTGTAATAGCTATTTTAATTTTCCTGGTTTAAGGAATAAAAGTAAACGTTTTTCTATTTTTCTTAATGATAGTATATTGATGGATAGAATTAGGAAGGGTTTTCAGTATTTTTTTGAAAGCGATTTTGTAAGTAGTGGTTCACTAGTGTTGCTTTTACTAGATACAGAACAGAAATCAAAAGAGAGTCTTCTACAGTTGCATAAAAATAATTTAACGAAAAAACAGGTTTGGTTTCTAGGTAGTTTTTATAAGGATTTTCAGGATTCAGATGTGAATAAAAAGATATTAGAGGATTTATATGTAATCTATCCAAAAATATGGGTGGATGAATATCAATAATATTATTTATATATAAATAGAAAATATATTAAAAGGAGAGGATGTTGCAACTATATTGGGTAGTACTAAGTTGTTTTACACAGATTGTTCTTGGTGGTGTGTTTACTACGATAACTGCTTTTATGTTATGGATGCTAGCAGGAGATGAAGTTAGAAGTGACACGGCTCCTACATTAATAATACCTATAATAACGGCATTATCAGTTCCTCTATTATCATTTTTGGGTTTGTTTTTTACTGTTTTAGCGTATAAATACTTTCAAAGTGGTCATTATTATTGGCTAACCTTGCTTCCATTTATCGCTTTTATTATTTTTTCTATTGCTTTTTGGTTCTATTTTCCTAGGTAGATATTATCTGATAAATTTTTCAGGATAGAGTATGGCGTTTTTGCGATTTTATTTATTGCTACAATGTTTTTTGGTATTTATGTCTGGACAGGCCAGTGCGAGTCAGGTGGATGTTATTCCGAAAAATATCTACTTTGTATCCACTCAATGGATTGATAAGTTGGGAACGTTTAGAGTTATTCGTTTTAGTTCTGAAGATGAACCGTGTTTTATCCTACAAAACTACGCAAAAGGCTTGGTAGGAGATTTGACACGTTCAGACTCAATTTGTCGTGTTCAATTACCTGATAAACGAATTGTTGATGTTTCTGAGGATATTTCTGGAGGTACTTGGTTTGAACATTTTCAATGGCTAGAGAGAGGACTGAACTTTGTTCTTGATTCCTCTAATGGTAAATTTAATTGCATATTAAATTTGGATAAGCCTATTGGTACTTTGGCTCAGTGTTCTGCTATTTGAGTGATATGAAAGGTGACAGTATTCCCCCGAATTCAATGGTATTTCTACTCTGATATTAATTGAGATTATGGCTAAGTGAGAAAAAAGTGCCATATTTATTAGATACGAAATTATCTATCAATAGACTAGGGTACATCATTCAAGACTTTTTTGGTGTTACTTCTTTTTGTAGTTAATCTAATCTTAATTTTTCTGCGTACTAGTCTTTGAATTAGTCTTTAATTTGGAGCAAACAATATGCAGTTTACAGATCAGGATCAATCAAGAATAGTCGAAATGGCGTGGGAGGATAGAACGCCTTTCGAAGCAATCGAAAAGCAGTTTGGTATGGACGAACAAGCGGTTATCAAATTAATGCGCACAAATATGAAAGAAAGAAGTTTTAAGCTTTGGCGGCAGAGAGTCAATGGTCGTAAAACAAAGCATCTAATGCTACGTTCTGCCGATGTTAGTCGAGGCTATTGTCCTACACAATATAAGCAGCGTTAACATTATTACTGTTTTATCTTAAGCTAATCTGATTACAATGAGTTTTTTATTTTAAGGCAGCTCAATGGGCGACAGAGAGATTGTTGACGTAAAAACGAATAATGCAGGCAGTACTGCAGGTATTCTTTCTTGTGTATTTTCTGTATTAGGGATTGTTACTTTTAGTGTCGTTTTTATTCCTTTAGCTGCCATTCTTGCTATTTTTGGCTTGTTATCTGCCATCTTACAGATGAATATATCTGGAATTGGACTTAATCTCTTTGCTTGGTTACTTGTTGTTATTGGGATTATCACCTCCCCTGTACTCATTGCTTTTTTTATTATGCTAGCTGGCTTGATGCATATAGCACCTTAAATCTTTTTTTTAATTAATTGAAAGGCGTCTAATATGGAAATAATACATGTGAATCTTGAACAAAACCTTCATACTAATGAATTGATTGTTAATTTTAAAAACATATCTGATATCACATGTTTTATGGATTATAAGCGTATATTCAAAAATGGAAAATATACGTTAGATTGTTTAAAAATATATGATAAAGATGGTGTTAAGGTGAAAAGACTGAAGTACCTTAAAATGCTAAGATCTGAATTCCCTGAAGAATATATGAAGTTTGAACCTGGAGAGTCATATTTCAGTGTGTTGAAATTAGATGAGATTTTTAATATTAAAACTAATGTAGTAACTGTCCAATACAGTAGTAGTAATACTGACCCTAATTTAGACGATGCAAAACAAATAGAGTCAAATGTCATTGACATTAGATTTTAATGATTGTCTAGTCTAATAGATTCCATTAAAGAAACAACCGCTGCATCAGCGTGTTTATACCAATATGTATCACTATGAGACATATTTATTGACAAAGTAAAGGCAACATTTAAATAATAGTTATTATTTAATCGCGTTGCATAAACGTACTTTTTATGCAATTCACTACAACGTTTTTCTGTGTATTTTATCCATTCAGTTTCATTGAATATACATTTATCGAAGAAATTTAATTTTTGGAACCCACTACGATAAATGCGAGATTCAAACCATTCTATTTTTTCTTCATCTGAAAAGGATGTCGCTCGATGTCTGGACTCCTCTTCTATTTTATTAAATATTTCAGTATTGTAGCCTTTACCTAATTTCTCAATTATAGGTGAATTATAGTAATCATTGTATTGTTCTAATATAGAAAAACCAAGTTCGTCATTATTAGTAATGGATGAGTCCAGTTTAGAAATAGTGATGTTTACTCTTATATCTCCTAATTCTCCACTTAATGGAAATCGTATAATAGGCCAGTAAAACCAATATGATTCATGAATAGCAACATACTTATAGTGTGCTATTTGATTATGGTTTTTATCAAACCAGCCCGATTCCGTATAAGGGTAGTTTTCAATGTCTATTTTTTTTGACTTTTTAGGATTGCAGACTGGAAAGTTTAAGGTCAATTTAATTTTTTTATCTAGATAGCAATGTTCCGTTATCGTGTTGTTAAAGTCCAACCCACCACGATAACCGTGAAGAATTTTTTTAATTAACATCTTTCAATCCTTTTTAAATTACGTCTTATCATTATTTTCCGACGCAATACTTATATCCTATATATGGTTGAAAATATTTATTTGGTAATAATATTATGAATAAGTAAGAGGTACCATGAAAGTATCAATAAAACGTCTATATAATCATATTTATGACTGATTGATAACAGAAGATAGATGTTGATCTATCTGTATGAGTCTCGGGTGATCTAAGATGAAGGCGGTAAAATGTGTTTTTAATGGCTAAGCTGCTAGCATGCATCCGGTCTCTATGAGCTTAGGCCATATCTTATTGAAAGAGGGAAATATGTTTACTACTGTTTTTGTTCCTGGTTATAAAAATTCGCTACACGGTCATTGGCAAGAGCGCTGGTATCAAGAAGGTAAAAATAGTCATTGGGTTGAGCAAAAAGATTGGGATAATCCGTGTTGTTATGATTGGGTCGAAACGTTGAATGCACTACTACAATCTATAGAAGGTCCTATTCTATTAGTGACTCATAGCCTAGGTGGTAGTACGGTCGTTGAGTGGGCTAAGAAGTATAGCGCCAATATTGCTGGGGCTTTTATTGTCGCTGTACCGGATGTACAAAGTGACAACTTACCTAAGGAAATAATAGGGTACTCAACACCACCGGAAGAGCCACTTCCTTTTCCAAGTGTTGTATTAGCAAGCTCGAATGATTTTTATTCTACCTTGGATAGGGCTGCGTATTTCGCCCATACTTGGAAAAGTAAATTTATTAACCTTGGTGAGTTAGGACATGTGAATGCCGATTCTAATATTGGGTTATGGTCTGAAGGTAAACAGTTACTCACTGATTTTGTAAAGACCTTAGAGTTAGCCGACTCTGATTTACCTGTATAGAGATTAAGGGGCAAACTATGCTTGCATTAAAAGTACCACCTCCTGCTCTTTTTGTAATGACTGCTCTGAGCATGTTTGCCTTGTCTGGTTTTACCTTTCAGCTTGTGAATGAGCGACTTTTATTTGTCGCTGTTATTTGGTTTGTCTCATTAATGATAGCCGCTGCTGCCATATGGTCTTTTTTACAATTGAAAACAACGGTAAACCCTCATCGACCTGATCAATCTACAGCGTTAGTGGTGGCAGGAATCTTCCATTATTCACGTAACCCTATGTATTTGTCTTTGGTCCTGATACTGCTTGGTTGGGGGGTGTTGCTCCATACTATGATGGTTGTATTACCCGTTGTTGGCTTTGTGGTGTATTTAACCTATTTTCAAATTAAACCAGAAGAAACGATTCTGATGAGTAAGTTTGGTGATGATTATCGGCAGTATTGTGCTCAGGTGAGACGTTGGCTATAACGTTTGTATGGTTTGATTGCTAAGTTTGTTGCCATTCATTCTATATTGCAGAGGGCCAGTTACTTAATCGTAACGATTTTTTATCTAATAATAGCCTTGTTAACTTTACATGATGCTATGGAACAGCCAGTGTGTTTTTTTGTTCAATGACTACTATTTTTATGAAAAGAGGTGTTTATGATCAAGTCTATTACGCTCGGAGCTGTCGTGTTGTTTTCTTCTTTTTCTGTGAATGCAACTGACAGTTTGGTGAAATATGAAAGTCATTATTCGGTACAGGAAACAGCAGACCGATTCGAATCGATTGCGACGAGCAAGGGCTTAACTGTTTTTGCTCGAATCGACCATCAGAGCAATGCTGAAAGTGTCGGGCTCGCTCTTCGACCAACGCAAGTAATTATTTTTGGTAACCCTAAAGTGGGTACGCCACTAATGCAATGTGCCCAAAATATGGCCATTGATCTTCCACAGAAGGTATTGGTTAGTGAAGATGCAGACCATAACGTCTGGCTTACTTATAACAACCCAGAATACCTTAAAGAACGCCACAACATAAAAGGATGTGATCCTGTTATAACTAAAGTATCAGGTGTTCTTAGTAAGCTTGCCTCTGCAACTATTGCTGAATAAGAAGACTTTGTTAGCGTTATTGTTCGTAAAATAATAATGCTAATAAGTGTTTGTATAAGGTGTATGTTTCGAGTAATTCGGAGTGTGTACCTTGAGCGATATTCTCACCTTATTCTAATGAAATTGTGCTATCTGTCATATGGCTGTTAAATGGTGTGCGCTAAGCGGTATGGTTGGAGCCGTTATGAAGGCTTCAAGCGCGGTAAGTGCTTTATGAATTTTTTTACTCTCTGATCTTTTTTAAATGATAGGGTTATTTTTTCAGTGGAAACACTCCGATATTAGTAATAATGAATGCTATCTATACGATATAAATAATAGGTAAGACATTGATGATAAAACAGACTGAAGCTATAAGTTAATGATATATAAGAAGTTAAAAGTATTATTTAAAAGTGAATAGTATGTTTTCTGAATAGTTATTCAGTTGCAGTGAATAGATAGTCTTTAGAATATGCAAAAATGGCTCATCTTTCTTGTTATCGCTTAACCTTTCGCGGTGTGAGGTTTATTCTGCGTAATACATTCAACATAGGATTATTTCATAATGACTTATCGAGCAATTACTTTAGAAAAACGTCCCATTACTGACATTCATGCTGATCTTTTTAGACTAACAATATTGGATAATCCGACGCTTAAGGCAGGTCAAGTTTTGGTTAAATTGAGCCATATTTCACTTGATCCAGCAATGCGTGGCTGGATGAGCGCCGATGAAAATAGTTATATTTCTCCTGTTGCTCTTGGCGATATTATGCGAGCCAGTGGTATTGGTTATGTCGTTGAATCAAATAATGAAGCTTTTCCTAAAGGCACGCGTGTTATGGGACTGCTGGGGCTGACAGAATATGCAGTAAGTGACGGTAAAAAACTTCATAAAATCCCTGACTCTTTGTCGGCAGAAGCGATTTTATGTGTGATCGCGCTACCTGGTATTACTGCCTATCATGGTCTGTTTGAAGTGCTGAAACCTGAGGCTGGTCAAACGATCGCTATTACTGCGGCAGCCGGCTCTGTAGGCTCACTAGTCGGGCAAATGGCGAGAAATAAAGGTTTAAAAGTCATTGGTGTTGCTGGCACCAAAGAGAAGTGTGACTGGCTTACTAAGGAGCTAAAATTTGATCATGGCTTAAATTATAAAGACGATGATTTTATTACTCAATTAGCGGCAGCTGCGCCGAACGGTATAGATTTATTTTTTGAAAATACAGGAGGAATTGCACAAGCGCCGATTTTTGATGCAATGAATGCCCATGGACGTATTGCTGTGTGTGGCATGATAGCTGACTACAACAAAGTAGAGCCAGCCCCAGGTCCTAGTTGGCTAGGTATTATTAAAAAGCGTTTGACGCTTCAAGGTTTTACCATGCCAGATCATTTCGATCGAATCAGTGAATATGGTCAAGCACTTGGTGGTATGTTAGCCAGAGGTGAGCTGTCTTATCGTGCACATATTGTAAATGGTTTAGAGCATGCTCCTGAGGGCATTTCTTTACTGTTTAGCGGCAATAATAAAGGTAAAGTAATTGTTAAGCTGTAAGAGTGCCATGATGCCAATAGGTGGCACAAGATTGAGCTTGTACACAGAAGTAGACAGATATTACGTTTTTTACTAAGCATCCTCTCATTTATGTAAAGCACCTAGTGGGTTACTTCAAGGTGCTTTTTTATAACTCAATGTTCTACTGCTATTGTCTATCAAATAACATGTTTATTTAACACCGAATAAATAGCTTAGAGAGTAGGCTGAATAAGAAGTCAAGAAGCCTTTTTAAATAAGCTTTGAATGGAGGGAAGATCTTTGAGTCTTTTTGTTAAGCCATTTAGAGCCCTAATTGATGATAAAACTCTAATTCGACTTTCTTTTATTGATTAGCCTCAGTAATATCCATTCCCCCTGCTATAAAATAATGCTTTTCACTTAATGAATTAATTAAAAATAATTGTGATTAGTAATGGCGGTATTTCTTAAACACACAATAGCTATTAATAAAATAATTATGAGCTCAAAAATGAATAAACCTCATCCAAATAGTGGTGCTGGAGATACGTCTGACCAGCACCGTAAATTGAACAGAAGTGATGCGAAAACATTAAGCTTATCGGCCCTTGGTGGTGCGCTTGAGTTTTATGATTTTGTTATTTTTGTCTACTTTGCTAATGTCGTTGGTAGTCTATTTTTCCCAGCCGACATGCCTGAATGGCTTCGCCAAGTCCAAACTTATGGCATTTTTGCCGCAGGTTATCTAGCGCGCCCACTTGGTGGCATTATTATGGCTCACTTCGGAGACATACTAGGTCGTAAACGCATGTTTATGATGAGTATTTTATTGATGTCTATCCCGACTTTTGCGATTGGCCTGATGCCAACTTATGAAGCTATCGGGATTGCGGCACCCTTGTTATTACTCTTTTTTCGTGTGTTGCAAGGCGCTGCTATCGGTGGAGAAGCACCTGGGGCATGGGTTTTTGTCACGGAACATGTGTCTAAACGTCATGTTGGTTTAGCGTGTGGTATTTTGTCAGCAGGTCTGGTTGCTGGTATTTTGATCGGTTCCATGGTCGCTACTGGTATGCATACTGTGTATACCTCTGAAGAAATTCATGATTACGGCTGGCGTTTACCTTTCCTTTTGGGTGGTGTATTTGGTTTTGTTGCTATGTACCTACGTCGTTGGTTACATGAAACACCCATCTTTAAAGAAATGCAGGAAAGCCAAGAATTAGCCGTAGAATTACCGATTAAGTCAGTATTAAAAAATCATGCACCTTCTGTCTTTGTGTCTATGGCAGTAACGTGGGTATTAACCGCAGCGGTGGTGGTGACTATTTTAATGACCCCTTCTTTGTTGCAAAAATTAGTGCAACTTGACCCGAAAACGTCATTAGAAGCGAATAGTGTAGCGATAATATGTGTGTTTATCGGCTCGATTATTTGTGGTGCTTTAGCTGACCGTTTTGGTAATGGTCTTATTATGATTATCTTCAGTATTGGTTTGGCTATTAGTTATTGGGTGTTCTATAGCACTATGCTGCATGACACGACTTACTTATTTCCTTTGTATGGGTTAGTCGGATTTTTTGCTGGTTTAGTGGGGGTAGTTCCTGCTATCGCAGTGAAAAGCTTTCCGGCCGCTATTCGCTTTTCAGGATTATCATTCTCTTATAATGTTGCGTACGCAATTTTTGGTGGTACCACGCCGATGGTAGTGAGTTTGATGTTAAGTGAAGATCCATTGTCTCCTGTATATTACGTTGCATTTGTCTGTGGCGTGGGAGTATTGGCTGGCTTAGCAGTGATGCGTTACCGCTCTCGTTTAGATTTGATTGCTTACTAGTTTTATTTAAAGATCACTCTAGGGTGTTCCTGAAATAAGAGCTAACACTTATAATGGAATCAACTAAAAACCTCGTTCATTTTTATGGCGAGGTTTTTTTATGAGGATCCCATCGTGATCAATTAAATAGAGTTAGATGCTTGTTTTGTCTGAATAATGAAAGGTAATAAGTCGATATCTTAGTTTTGTGTAAAACTTGCTTTCTGTTTTTGAAATCGATGAGGTTATTTGTTACTTTGTAACAAATAATACCTTTGTGACAGGCTCACATTTTACTACCCCATTTCTTTTATTCTGATGACAAGCTGGATCCATGACGAACCGGACTCGACGTACTTTTCTTCGCCATTTTATTTTAGCTTCTTGCGCAACATTGTTACCTGTCTCTGCTTTTGCCGTGCAGGGTACTGAGCTTAAAGAAGTAAGATCATACCGTCATGGTAATGCCGCTCAGTTACTTTTTACTCTGTCTCAAGGGGCAAAGTATAAAGTCTTTACGCTAAGTAAACCTAATCGTTTGGTAGTAGATTTTTATCATACAAAGAGCGCTTATCGCTTTGATACACTTAATAAATCGGGGCTTTTTAAACAGGTGCGATTAGCGGTACATCATGGTGATACGCTACGGGTTGTGTTTGATCTTGAAATGCATATATCACTCATGACGACGTCTATTCGTCATAGTGGGCATAATGAAGAGCTAATTATCGCTCTAAAAGACTCAAAGGTGGCTACTCATAAAACGACAACAAGACAGCCAGAAAAACGCGATATAGTGGTGGTGGTTGACCCTGGACATGGTGGAAAAGATCCAGGAGCGACGGGTAAATATGGCACCCATGAAAAAGATGTAGTGCTCGCTATTGCGCGCTTGTTACGTAATAAATTGAACCGGACTCAAGGTTTTAAAGTGATATTGACACGGAATAAAGATACTTTTATTCCATTACGTGAGCGGGTTAATATTGCGCATAAATATAAAGCAGATATTTTTGTTTCTGTGCATGCAGATGCTTGCGAAGATAGAAGCGTTCGCGGGTCTTCTGTGTATGTTTTATCAAATAAAGGCGCGACGAGTGTAATGGCTCGACGTCTTGCACATCGAGAAAATAATTCAGATCTAATTGGTGGTGTGTCGTTAAATACGAAAGATACAATGCTCGCAAAAGTGCTTCTCGATTTATCTCAGTCGGGGACTTTACAAGCGAGTACAGATTTTGCCAATACTATGATTCGTCATTTAGCACAAACCGAAAAGGTGCTGCATAAGCGGGTAGAGCGCGCGGCTTTTGCTGTTTTAAAGTCACCGGATATTCCTTCTGCTCTGGTAGAGACTGCATTTATTTCTAATCCACGAGAAGAGAAAAAGCTTCGTACTAAGGCTTTTCAGAATAAAATTGCCGATGTGCTTCATGATGGCATCAAGGGCTATTGTTTAGAGAATATCGCCTCAAGAAACCTTATTATTGGCTGATTTATTAGCAGATATTCGCCTTTTGATACTACAAAACCAAGGAAAAGTACTTTCCTTGGTTTTAAGTGGCGTCGCGTGTTTAGACTAGAATATTTTTAAATTCGTACGTTCCGTTAAATAGCTCAAAAGTTCTATTTTTTAGTCTATCGTTATTGAGACAAAACAGCGCTGCGGTAGCAACATCCGCTCTAGTAATTGACATCTCATCGCGATTGATAGGGCGCTTAATGGTGATTTTTCCTTTCCCTTTTTCATTGGTTAGAAGTCCTGGACGAAGAATAGTATAAGGCACCTCTGATAAAGCAAGATAGCGGTCTGCCATGTATTTGGCGATTAGATAAGGTTGAATGTCACTGGGTAAATTGTCTGGATCTTCTGCGCCCATGGAACTGATCATGACAAAGTGTTCTACGTCCGCTTTCAGCGCATAGTCAGTGGCTTTTTTTGCTGCCCATAAATCAATTAATAAGGTTTTGTCAGCTCCCGTTTTTGCGCCTGAGCCTGCGCAGAAAATAATGCTATCGATTTCTTCAAAGGCCTTACTAAAATCGTCTTCTAAATCCATTTCGACAATCTCTAATCCACTGTCTTTTAAATCTGCTAACGTATTTTTATCACGTACTAGAGCGCGAACCGCTTGGTTAGACGCGATAAGAGTACGGGTTATCATGTTACCGATTTGCCCGCTTGCGCCAATCACTAATATTTTACTCATGGTGAAATTCCTCCTTGTCACTGTGGGTAAGACTCTTTCACTATATCGTAGTGTGTGAAAGATAAAACCCATAAAGCGGTTATTTCAGGCTTTTTATTTACTGTAAACAATAATTATGCGGATTAACCATAATGACAGCGAGGGGAATTAAAGAAAGAAAAAGCCGACAGAAAGCCGGCTGTATTAGGATGGTTAGTGACAGGCTGCTGATGAGATTAACTCAAGTCTTTGTTTGATTTGTGCTTCTATTCCTGCAGCGTCTAAGCCAACATGTTGTAGCATAGCGGCATGTGTTGCGTGATGTTCATAGCGGTCTGGTAAACCAAGATGCAAAGTAGGAATGTTGATATTCTGAGAGAGTAAGAACTCACTTACCGCAGACCCAGCACCACCCATAATGGCATTCTCTTCCACCGTGACGATCAATGTCGCATCCACTTGAGCCAATAACGCGCTTTCATCGATAGGTTTAACAAAGCGCATATCTAATAAAGTTGCATCGAGGTTTTTTGCTGCTTGTAAGGCATCATATGTCGGGCGGCCAAATCCACAAATTACTACGCCTGATAGGCCTGTATGCAGCACACGTGATCTTCCTATTTCTAAGGTATCAAGCGTGGGTTCTATGGGCACACCACGGCCTGTACCTCTAGGGTAACGTACTGCTGCGGGGCCTTGATGCTCATAGCCAGTTTGTAGCATTTTGCGACACTCGTTTTCGTCAGAAGGTGCCATTACTACCATATTTGGAATACAGCGAAGGAAGCTTAGATCGTATACTCCCGCATGGGTAGGACCATCTTCGCCGACGAGACCGGAACGGTCTATAGCAAAAAGCACATCCAAGTTTTGTAAGGCAACGTCATGAATCAACTGATCATAGGCGCGTTGTAAAAATGTTGAATAGATCGCTACGATCGGTTTGAGTCCATCGCATGCCATGCCAGCAGCAAGGGTCACTGCGTGTTGTTCTGCAATGGCAACATCAAAATAGCGAGCAGGAAAACGTTCAGCAAACTCGATAAGGTCAGAGCCTTCTTTCATTGCCGGTGTAATCGCTACTAGTTTGTTGTCTTGTTCGGCAGCATCGCATACCCATTTTCCAAAGATGTTGCAGTACTTAGGTAATTTAATACTTGGCTTGCTACTCGTGGTGTCAGGCTCTGTTTTATTAATGGCATGATAGCCAATAGGATCCCCTTCAGCGGGTTGAAAGCCTTTGCCTTTTTTGGTTATCACATGAAGAAACTGCGGGCCGGAACGATCCTTTAGGTTAGCAATGGTCGTTAATAGATGGTCCATATCATGACCATCAATTGGCCCAATATAATTAAAACCTAGTTCTTCAAACATGGTGCCTGGTGAGACTAGGCCTTTCATGTGCTCTTCGGCTTTTCGTGCAAGCTCTAGGGCTGTGGGTAAGCCGGAGAAAACTTTACGTCCGCCTTCTCGCAGATTTTCATAGGTTTTGCTGGCCCACATACGCGCAAAGTAGCTAGACAAAGCGCCGACAGGTTTTGATATCGACATTTCATTGTCGTTTAAAATGACCAGCATATCCGCCTTTACGTCACCCGCATGGTTTAACGCTTCAAACGCCATGCCTGCAGACATAGCACCATCACCAATTACAGCAACAGCCTTACGTCCTGTTTTGAGTTGGCGAGCGGCTAAGGACATTCCAAGTGCGGCACCGATTGAAGTACTAGAATGACCAACACCAAAGGTATCATATTCGCTTTCTTCTCGTTTCGGAAAACCAGAAATGCCACCTTCTTGGCGTATGGTTAATAGCGCATCACGACGACCAGTTAGAATTTTATGAGGATAAGCTTGATGGCCTACATCCCAAACAATACGGTCTTCAGGCGTATTCAAAATATAGTGTAAGGCGACGGTCAATTCGACCACGCCAAGTCCAGCACCAAAATGCCCACCTGTTTGGCCAACACTAAAAAGCATAAATTCGCGTAGCTCTCGTACTAGCTCAGGCAGCTGTTGTTTTTTCAATGCGCGTAAATCTGAAGGCGCATTTACCTGATCTAATAGTGGCGTGTTAGGACGCGAGGTTGGGATTTCTTCAAACATTGGCACCGGCAGGTCTCATAAATTAAAGCGGAATTGTAAACGGCTTAGTATATCAGTGGTTGCGACCAATAATATAGTTTGCCAGCTCAACTAAAGGCTGTGCAGCACCCCCAAAAGGAGAAATATGCTCAATTGCTTGATCGTGCAATTGCTTCGCGAGTGTCTGTGCACCTTTGAGGCCGAGTAATTTTGGGTATGTCGGCTTGTTAGCTTCTTCGTCCGAAAATTGGTTTTTTCCTAGAGTTTGTGTGTCACTGGTGATATCAATAATGTCATCTTGAACTTGAAAAGCTAAACCGATGGCCGCTGCATAAGCATTCAGAGCGTTAAGTTGGCTCTCTGTCGCTTGTTCAGTACTCAATGCCCCCATTCGTACGCTTGCGCAGATTAACGCACCTGTTTTATGTTTGTGCATTTGTTCTAAGGTGTCGATCGAAATATCTTGACCAATATTAGACAGATCAATCATTTGACCTGTGATCATACCGTGTCGGCCAGAAGCCAGTGCTAATTCACGTACCAATTGCAGCTGTATTTTCTCCTTACCTACGGATGGCGAACTAAGTAACTCAAAGGCAAAAGTTTGCAGTGCATCGCCTGCAAGGATGGCTGTTGCTTCATCAAATTGGATGTGACAGGTGGGTTTTCCACGGCGTAAATCATCGTCATCCATGGCAGGTAAGTCATCATGAATCAATGAATAAGCATGGATGGACTCAATAGCGGCAGCACAACGGTCTGTGAGTATGCTTGGTTCAGCAAAAAGCGCGGCTGTTGCATAGGTGAGCATGGGTCTGATGCGTTTACCACCATTGAACAAGCTGTAGGTCATCGCTTCTTGCAAATTGAGTGCAGGCAGGTAACTATCAAGCTGTTGTTTCAGGAATGTGTCAACGCGGTGACAAGCGTATTGGGATAATTTGTCTAAATTCACGAATTCGTTTCCGGGTCAAAAGGTTCTAAGTGTTCACCGTCTTGCTTATCAAGCAATATTTGTACTTTTTGCTCTGCTTGGGTGAGAACAGACTGGCAATCTTGGCTAATTTTGACGCCTTTTTCAAAGGCTTTTAGCGCTTCTTCGAGCGGTAATTGATTCGATTCTAGCTGAGTGACTATGCTGTCTAGCTCGTGTAGATTTTCTTCGAAATGACGAACACTGTTTTTACGAGGCATGGTTAATTCTCTTAAATATCACGATAATTTGTAACAGAAAACGATAAATTCTTCGACTATCATCTCTGTGAAAATTACAAAAATACTGATCAAAGATCTGATCCTTTTATATTCTTTCGTTTAGAATTCGTTAAACTGTGTTTATTATAGCTTTTTTGGTAGGAGACGTGTGTGGATATCGCAACGTTAGTTGGGTTAGTCGGCTCTTTTGTCATTGTTTTGATGGCAATTCTTTTCGGCGGCTCTGCAGGGATGTTTTTAGACCCCGCATCTGTGTTGATTGTGTTAATTGGTTCCACTTTTGTTGTTCTCATTCAATACCCTCTTGGACAATTCCTTGGTGCGGGTAAAGTCGCAGCGAAGGCGTTTATGTTTAAGAGTGTGCCTTTGGACACTTTGATTGATGAAATCTATGGATTAGCTGACGAAGCTCGTAAAGGCGGGCTTCTTTCTCTCGAAGGGAAGGAAGTGAGTCATCCTTTTTTATCGAAAGGCATTCAGATGCTAGTCGATGGCCATGATGGTTCTGTGGTTAAGAATCAGTTATCTAATGATATGAATATGGCGTTTGCGCGCCATGATTCTGGGGCTAAAGTATTCAAAGCATTTGGTGACGTTGGACCGGCGATGGGAATGATAGGAACCTTGGTAGGGTTGGTGCAAATGTTGGCTAATATGGATGATCCAAAAGCGATTGGTCCTGCCATGGCAGTTGCCCTATTAACAACATTATACGGTGCAGCTCTCGCTAACATGGTGTGTTTGCCGATTCAGGCCAAGTTGCAGAATCGTGCTAATGAAGAATTGATGTGTCAGAAATTGATTTTAGATGCATTGCTTGCGATTCAAGCAGGGCAGAACCCTAGAGTAGTAGATGGGGTTCTAAAAACCTATATTGCCGAGGGCAAACGGATTGAACGTGAGTAACCTTTTTAGTTGTAGTCGGATTGTCGAATGAGTGATGAAGAAGAGCAAGATTGCCCCGAATGTATAGAAGGTTTACCGGCTTATATGGGTACATTCGCCGATTTGATGTCGTTGCTAATGTGCTTCTTTGTGCTGCTACTGTCATTCGCAGAAATGGATGTTTTAAAATTTAAGCAGCTTGCTGGTTCCATGCGAGAAGCGTTTGGTGTCCAAAAAGAAATTGAAGTAGAAAGTATTCCGTTGGGAACCTCTATCATTGCCCAAGAATTTAGTCCTGGTAAACCGGAGCCAACTCCGATTAATGAAGTTCGTCAAAAAGCGGATGATCGCCCTGAAAATACCTTAGAGGTATTATGCAAGCCAGATACAGCTGAATTGAATGAGCAGGAAGGGGTAGGCAAACCTTCACAAGCAGTGTTAATTGATAAATCTTCTGCTGATCTAGAGCGCGAAGAGAGAACGAGACAAACAGAAAACGATGCCCGTCAAATAGCTTCTGTTATGCAAGAAGAAATTGCTAAAGGTACGGTTGAAGTAGAAACTCAAGAGCAAACTATTACTATTCGTTTAAAAGATAAGGGAACGTTTGAATCGGCTTCTGCTGAGTTAAATTACGATTTCATCCCTGTTATGAATATGATTAGAACGCTTTTAATCAATGTAGATGGTGCGATTTCAATAGAAGGACACACAGACAATGTCCCCATCGACAGCAAGCGTTATCATTCTAATTGGCAATTATCTTCTGCGCGGGCTATTTCTGTTGCAGAAGAGTTGTTCGCTTCGGGTGAGTTGAATCAGGATAGGTTTTCCGTCACAGGTTATGCGGACACGCGCCCATTAGTACCGAATGACAACGCTGCAAATAGGGCGACGAACCGTCGAGTAGAAATTGTCATTAAACAAAATGATTTGTCGCGACCATTTATGGCAGATAAGAGTAGCAAGTCTGCGAATACCGATGTTATTGAGGTGGATAAGTCTACGCTGGAGGATGATTCATTTAAACTTGCTCCAGGGGAAATTTTTTAATCTGCAATGAATAATGATAGTGATGCTTGTCACTATGTTGGTTTTTTGTGTCGCATGTTCAGGGCAGAGTATTGGCTGCTAGGAGCGTTACACACCGGTTATTAATCTCTGTAATTAATAACCGGTGTGTTAGCAATACTATTGTCTTTGAATGAGTAAGTTAGTGATGGTGATGGCCGTGATGATGGTCAGTGCAGTCATGGTCAGTGCAGTCATTATCATGGCATTGTATTTCCTGCTCATAGGGCGTTGCTTCTCCTGGATAGAGTAATCCTATGTCCTGACGAATTTCATCGAGTGTAGCACTTAAGTCAAGACTGTTTTTCCAGCTATGATTAGGGCTTTCTTGCAGACCTGCTAGTAAACACCGATTCACCTCATCTATTTCAAATTGATAACCTTCACCAGGAAAATCAAATTCAACCGCACGTTCTTGATTCTCGCTGTTTACCAGACGGCAGGATTTTGCTTTAAACCATTCGGACTCAATTTCAATATAGCCTTTTGATCCAGAGAATATTGCTCGGTTTGGACTGCATGAAATGAGTGAGGCTTCTAGTGATGCTAGCTTACCATTTTCCCAGCCTAGTAATATTTGTTCGAAGACATCGACATCTGTGTCTCCAATGACGGCTTGGTTTTGAATGAAATCAGGTTTTCCCAAAAAAAGTTGGGCAAGGAAAATAGGATAAATACCTAACTCTAGTAAAGCGCCACCTCCCATTTCAATGTTCATCAGACGATGTTCTGGGTGGGTTGGGGCAAGAGTATTTACGTTGGCTTGAATGCTGTGTAATTCGCCAATGGCGTCTTCTTTTAGCCATTCGATAACGTGTTCGATGACTGGGTTAAAACGTGTCCACATGGCCTCCATTAAAAAGAGATTCCTTTCAGCAGCCAATTCATAAAGCTCTGTTGATTGCGCTTCATTAAGCGTAAAAGGTATTTCACATAACACGGCTTTATTTGCTAATAGGCAGGCTTTTGTTAGCTCATAATGTGATGTGTGGGGCGTGGCGATGTAAATAATATCTACTTCATGGCTGTTGATTAGTGAGGAGTAACCCACAAAGGCATGTTCAATATCGAACTTTGTAGAAAAACCGTCTGCCGAGGTTTTATCCCGTGAAGCGACAGCGCATAGCTCGCCTGATTTCGCATAATTAAAGTCGCTTGCAAAGCGGCTGGCCATGTTTCCGGTGCCGATTATTCCCCAGCGCACTTGTTTCATTGGGATCTCCTTTCTTACATTCGTAAAGTGTCTAGTATTACCCGTTTTTTAAGAGAGGTGAGTCTCGTTAAAAATGTGGATAAGTCTGCCGCTAATCGTGATTATAGTCCACTGGCATTTTCTAGTATTTCGATTCGTTCTGATAACGTTAAAACCAATGTTTCGAGTTCTTCTACCCTTGTTTTTAAAGCGCTGTCGTTAGTGTCTGGTGTGTTATTGTTGTCGATATCAGGTGTTATAGGATGATCTGTGCAAAAACATTCTTGGTAGCGAGACTCGCGCTTACCTGCCTCTCTTACTAGTGGCTTTACATAAGGACCACCGGTTTTATCTTGCAGAGTTTGCAAGGCGCTTTCTACTTCTTCACGGTTTTGAAAGTTGTGTAACCGTCCGCTTCTAGTGCGTAATTCACCGGGTGTTTGTGGGCCTCGAACAAAAAGTAAACAGGTAATAGCGAGTTCGGCTGAAGACAGTTGCAGGTCCGAGAATTCCGTATTGCAAAAACGATGTTGGTATTTACTAACACGCCCCCCCGGAGGCTGAAACTTGAGTAACAAGTCCTCTTTCAACTAAGGTATCTAACGTATCCTGAACTTCTAGTTCCGTATAATGTGTTACTGGATCTCTGCTGGATTTTTGATTGCAAGCACTCACAAGAGAATTGACGCTAAGTGGATATTGATCCGGTGTGGTGATCTCTTTTTCAATAAGACAACCGATAATGCGCATTTGAATCTGATTAATTTCTAGGTAGCTCATGATTCTTCCTATGTTTTATTTTGAACAGGGTATTGTCTAGATGTCTTGTACAAAATATTAATAACAATGATGCCAAAGACAACGGGTTGGTGTTATGTGCTGTTGATACCCTAATGACACTGTGAGTGCCACTATTGTGTGTCATCGCTATGGGGTAATGGCATAGCCAATCCCTAAGACTGGGAGAGTTTTTACCAGGGCGTTTGTTTTTTTTAACGTAGAGAGGATCGTAGTAATCAGCAGTGACAAGAAAAAATAAGGTACGGTGTTTTGTTGTGTTACTGGGAACCTGTAGAGTGTTTAAACGCGCTACTTTCCATATTTTTAGTCGGCAAAGTAGTTGGATGAAAATAGAAATACGTAGAGATACATTGATCATTAAACTAATGTGCCTATTAGGTATATGTAACAGTAATTCGACTTCTAGATGCGGCTATTAATGTTGTTTTATCTTAAAGTACTTTTGCGATCAATAACATGGCTATTTTAGTATCAATGAAAAAAGCCTTTTCTAAACAGGGTTATTTAGAGTTAGAGCATTAGGCGCGAGTCTAATGTAATACAGTAGCAGAACGGTTGCGACCTTGTTTTACAGAATACACTTTGATCTGACTTAATAACTCTGCAAATACGTTAATGTTGATATCTTGTAGACGATGGAATATTAGGCAGTTCTGGCCAAACTGGACTTGATTTAAGCGCTCTTTAAAAGAGTAAAATACAGGGCAGGTATCGAAATAGATACATAGATGATTATCTCTTGCTGCTACCCCAAATAGAAACTCTGAGTCTTGCTGAAAGTAGGGGATGCCAAGGTCGAACGATAACTCAGCATCGGGAGCTATCGTTCTCATCATAGCGAGCACTTCATGTAAATCTGCGCGCATAGATTCGGCCGTGTGTGCTAGGTATTTATGGATAAAGGCATTGTTAGGTAGAGTCATCATAATGCCCTCCAATAGGCTTGATTATGTGCACCTAATGCCTTACTCCAGAAAAACTATAAAAAGTTGTGCTTTCTTAAGGCATCTTCAATCCGCTTTATTGCGGTTTCAAGACGTGATTTAGGACAACCAAAGTTTAGGCGAATATAGTTAGGATTGCCAAAATCTTTACCGTCAGAAATACCGACACCTGCGTCTAAAAAGAACGCATGAGGGTTCTCAAGTTGCAACGCCGACACATCAATCCAAGCCAAATAGGTAGCCTCTAGGTGAACCATTTTTAACGGTGTTGTTGATAACCATGTTGCGATCAAGTCACGGTTCTCTTTGAGATAATTGAGTAACTCATCGTGCCATTGTTGGCCTTTTCCATAGGCAGCTGTCGCAGCAGTTAGCCCTAGTAAGTTGGGGTATGGAACTAAGCCTGCTTTAGTCTTTTCAAAAGTGCTTTTCATTTTTGCATTTGCTGTTACTGCAAATGCATAACCAAGACCTGCAATGTTAAATGTTTTACTTGGCGCCATTAAAGTAATGGTACGACGAGCAGCTTCTTCATTAATGCTTGCAAAAGGAACATGTGGAACATTATCAAGCACCAAATCACAATGGATTTCATCGCTGACGACGATTAAGTCATAGCGTTTAGCGCATTCATGCATCGCTTCTAACTCTGCTTTTGTATAAACAGTACCTCCAGGGTTATGAGGATTACACAATAAAATGACTTTGCTATTAGGTTGGGCGCAGGCTGTTTCAAAAGCGTCCATATCGGGTAGCCAGCGACCATCTTTGATCTGCATGTCAATGCGAGCCAGTACGCGGTTACTGAGTAATGCGGCTTTATCTAAATTAGGATAAACAGGGCCGGGAACGACGATGGTATCACCTTCATTGGAAAAGGCTCTGACGGCGATATGTAATGCACAGACTAAGCCTGGTAAATGGGTAATATGTGAACTTGAAATTGTCCATTGGTAGCGTCGAAGGACATGCTCTACGATATTGTTTTCTAGTGTTTCGGAGGCATGAGTATAGCCAAAAACACCTTCTTTTATACGTTCGGATAGTGCTTCTTTGATGCAATCTGGAGATTCAAAGTCCATATCAGCAATCCATAATGGAAGCACACCACTTGGATATTTAGACCATTTATCGCTATTACTCTGCGTTCGATCGATTTCTTTGTCAAAACAAGACATATTGTTATTCATTATTTCTCTATCCTTGCTAGTTTATTGAACATTGTTACTAACATACATCAGATAATCGCCTCTGTATCTTGTCACCGAATATTTTTTAATAAAAATAAGAGAGAATGTTGAACCGTTACTTCAGGCCAATGTAAAAAATATTATTAAATTTTATAATTGCGATCATAATAGCGCTGAATAAGAGTAGTAATTAAAATTTTCATTCTATTTTTTCATTTAAAATCATATAGTTAATTTAATTAGTGCTCTAATTTTATGTTTTTTTGAGAGTTGACCCTAATCATTAAAGCGGCCTAATATAGCTGCCATGAAGCGTGTGTTGAGTAATGCGAGATTAGCGCGCTAAAGTGGGAATGTCAGCAATATAAAAACCTCTACGAAGTGAATGGGCTATTAATGTAGTGGCTGAATAGCCATCAAAGTCAGTGTTTTTAATGAATCTTTCAAGGTATCCCACGCCATTTATAATTATACGGTTAGTAACCAAAATGACAGGTTCGCAGTCATTCTGAAATGTATTTTTTTGAACCTCCAAGCATTAGATAAAATATTTTAGGACGAAACATAAGAGCACTAACTATATTTTACGATGTGGCTAGAGTAATTATTAGGTAGTGTTGGTAATGAGTTATTTGAAAGTCGTATTTTATGGATACTCAAGCCTCCCAAGAAACTGTACTTAACCGTTGATGTAATTTATTGAACGGACATTGTGTTCGTTATCGCTTTAAAAGGATTAGGTATGTTAAAGAAGGCAAGCAGGGCCGCGATAGCGGTCGGTATCGCCGGTATTTCAAGTGTGACTATGGCTGAGAATTGTTCAACAGTGCGTTTTTCAGATATTGGCTGGACAGGAACAATAACGACAACCGCGATCGCAACGGAAGTACTTCAGGGGCTTGGGTATAAAACAAAAACACAATTACTGTCGCTTCCGGTGACGTATATGTCTATGGCGAATGGTGATATCGATGTGTTCTTAGGGAATTGGATGCCTTCTATGACCTCAGATATTGCGCCTTATGTAAAAGCGGGTACGGTTGAAGATTTAGGACCTAATTTGAAAGGGACTAGATTTACGTTGGCGGTCAGTAAAGCGGCGTATGATGCTGGTATAACAGATTTTTCTGATTTGGCTAAGCATCGAAAAGAATTTGCTGGTCGTATTTATGGTCTTGAACCCGGTAATGATGGCAATCGTTTGGTTCAAGACATGATTGATAAAAATGCCTTTGATCTTGGTGATTTTCAATTAGTAGAGTCCAGCGAAGTTGGTATGTTATCTCAGGTTAATAGGAGTATTCGACAGCACCAATGGATTGCTTTTTTAGGTTGGGATCCACACCCAATGAATTCAAGTCTGGCGATGGATTACTTATCTGGTGGCGATGAATACTTTGGTGCTCATTACGGAAGTGCAACTGTTCATACGAATGTTCGTAAAGGGTATACCCAGTCGTGTCCTAATGTCGGCCGGTTTCTAAAAAATCTAACGTTCTCTATGTCGATGGAAAATCAAATAATGGCTAAAATGTTTGACGAAGATAAACAACCAAACGTAGCCGTTAAAGAGTGGTTAATAACAAACCCTGACGTACTCAATACTTGGCTTAATGGCGTAAAAACAGAGTCAGGTGGTAACGGCTTAATGGCGGTAAAAGCCCACTTAGGCCTTAAAAAATAGCTACAATTACCTTCTAATATGACATGCTGGGTTATGATTTTTTCTAGGGAACCTCTGTACTGATTAGCACCTCCCCCTTGTGCATAACTTTTACTCA
>JBQEFB010000045.1:0-23533 GCA_052107635.1 Marinomonas sp.
GACCAATAATCCAGGGTCAGAACGGTTGGATTCCAACCCTAGAATGCAAATAGCCAAAAGAAGGCACGATTGTCGACGCCACTATTATCGAGGCGGCCAGTTCAACCAAGAATAAAGCAAAATCACGCGATCCAGAGATGCACCAAACTCAAAAAGGTAAGCAATGGTTCTTCGGGCTAAAATCTCATATCGGTGTTGATGCTAGAACAGGACTAACCCACAGTCTAAGCACAACGGCGGCCAACGTACATGACATCACGGAAACAGAAAATCTGCTTCATGGTGAGGAGCGTTTTATCTCAGCGGACTCGGGTTATCGAGGCGCACAAAAACGAGAAGAGCTCAAAGACATCAAAGCCGATTGGTTGATTGCTGAAATGCCAAGCAAGGTGCGCCTTCTCAAGAAGCACCCGAGAATAAACAAGCAACCTATCCGAACGGAATACATTAAAGCTAGTATCAGGGCAAAAGTAGAGCACCCGTTTCGGATCATAAAGCGCCAGTTTGGGTTTAGGAAAGTCGTCTATCGTGGCTTAGAGAAAAATGATAACAAACTGTCGATGCTGTTTGCCTTAGCCAATGTGTTCAGAATTGACCAGATGATACGAGCCGCAAGGGGTTAATCCGTTCAAAAGCCCTTAAACAAGGCAGAATGAGCTTGTTTAAGGGCTAAAAGTACCGAAGTGAGTGACTTTTTGTGGTTTTTAACCAAATTAGGCATTCTGGGCACAATGCGAATTCTTAATCGCAGTTTCCTTAGCTAAGTCTGCAATATTCGGTTCAACTGATTGTAATTTTGCCATTTTCCACGCTCCATTCCGTTTTATGGAATGGAGTATAGCATAAGCATAAACACTGACTATTACGTTTAAATAAGTTTTGACAAAAAGTTTAAATCATATTCCGCAAACCCAATTAAAAAAAGGCCAGCAATGCCGGCCTTTTTTTATGTTCGCGCACCCTTTGCAGGCTTCGCTTTATTTCTCTTCAATGCTTCTATTATCCCCTTTGCTTCCTTTGCGAACGGGCCAACATATTTAATGTCGTGCTTTTTGTAACCGTACGGCCACTGCATCTTTTATTTAATTATCCTTAAGGCATCCTATCCACTTTATCAGCCAGGATATGACCGATGTCAGATATTATTCATCACACTAGTCGCCGGATCTTCTCGCCTCAATATAAATTAGAGATCGTGAATGAGGCGTTAGCCAAGCAGTTATCCACTGCCCAAGTTGCACAAAAGCACCACATCAATAACAACCAAGTTTTTCGCTGGTGTCGCGAATATAAACTTGGTGCGGCAAGATGGGTAAAAGTAGCAAGCAACAACCCTGTGATTGCGACACAAGATCCCCCTGGAGAGACCAAGTTTTTACCAATCACGACTCAGTCCAGCTCCAATACTGTCATGCGCAATAATAAACAACAGACGCCAAACTCAAGTACGGTGGTCGTTGAACTAGCCAGTGGGCACGTGCTCAAGCTCACACATCCCACGGCTGAGACGATCAAACAGATCTTATCGGTTATCGTATGATCACTTTATCTCATGATGTACGGATCTGGTTATGTGCCGGCCACACCGATATGCGTAAAGGCTTTGATGGTTTGTCTGCGATTGCGCAGCATATATTACAAAAAGATCCCTTTAATGGGCATGTTTTTGTGTTTCGCGGCAAACGTGGTGATCGGGTTAAATTACTATGGTGGGATGGTCAAGGATTATGTCTGTATTATAAACGTTTGGAGCACGGACGTTTTGTGTGGCCGAGCGCAACATCCGGTGCTGTTCACTTATCACAAGCCCAATTATCCATGCTATTAGAGGGCATTGATTGGCGCCCACCGGCAAGGCGATATCGACCGGAAAATAGTGCGTAAAAAACCGTGAATGTATTGCTTTATCCCGTCTTTTTATTGGGCTTGAGTGGTATAATTAAGCCCATGAAAACAGGCCGTCAAGCACTTCCAACCGATACTCATGCATTGCAACAAATGGTGTTGCAGATGCAATCTGAGCTTTCTGAAAATAATAAGAAACTATCCGCTCAAGACTCCGTTATCGATAACCTACGCCATCAATTAGCGGTATTAAAGCGTGCGCGTTTTGGTCGATCATCAGAGCAGGTTGAGCAAAATATCCATCAGTTGGAATTACAGCTTGAAGAGCTAGAAATCGCCCAAGCACAGATGACCCCTGGTAGCCGTGCTGCAGACACGGTCAAGAAGACATCTCGTCGTCGCATCACATTACCTGAACACTTAGCACGAGAAGAATACCGCTTAGATACGCATGAGTCCTGCCCAGACTGCCAAGGTGCGTTGTGCCATATCGGTGATGATGTCTCAGAAATCTTGGATGTGGTGCCAGCATCGTATCGTGTGATTAAAACCGTGCGACCTAAATACAGCTGTAAGGCCTGTGACACCGTGGTTCAAGCGCCTGCACCGCAGCGAGTGATTAATAAAGGCCTGCCAAGTGCTGGGTTGTTGACACAAGTGATGGTCGATAAGTACATGGACCATCAGCCGTTGTACCGTCAATCACAACAGATGGCGCGAGAAGGGATTGATGTTGAGCGCTCAACGTTAGCGGATTGGGTGGGGCAAGTGAGTCGCTTACTCACTCCGCTAGCGGAAGCAATAGAGCGTCATGTCACACAGGCTTCTCACTTACATGCCGATGACACTACAGCACCGACACTATCACCAGGTAAAGGACGTACACAAACGGGACGATATTGGACGTATGTTAGAGATGGTCGAGCATGGAATGAAGCTGCACCGCCTGCGGTCTGGTTACAATACAGTGAAGACAGAAAAAGTATCCATCCCACCATGCATTTACGCCACTTTACTGGGGCACTGCAAGCGGATGCGTATGCTGGTTATAATGATGTGTATCGTAACAAGGTGACTTTTGTCGCTTGTTTAGCGCATGTCAGGCGAAAGTTTTATGATATTACCCAATCGGGTCCAGCGCCTACTGCACAGCAGGCTATCGAATATATCCAACAGCTGTATGCGATTGAAAAAACGATCCGCAATCAACCACCGGATAAGCGCTTAGCAATACGACAACAACAATCTGTGCCGATACTGACTGAGTTTTATGATTACTTAGCCACAAGTTTGCGCACCTTATCAAAAGGCTCGGCGATGTCTAAAGCCGTGGCGTATGCGATAAATCAACGAGATGGGATTATGGCATATACCCAAGATGGTCGTGCGGCTATTGATAACAACTCGGCGGAGCGGTCTATCCGTCCCATTGCACTGGGTAGAAAAAATTACTTGTTCGCAGGCTCTAAAGCCGGCGGTGAACGAGCTGCAGTACTGTATACCATTCTCGGTACAGCGAGATTAAATGATATTAATCCGAATCAATATCTCACAGCAGTCTTAAAGCGCATAGGACAACACCCAATCAATAAAGTCGATGAACTCTTACCATGGAACATTGACCTAAGCACACCCACCCAAAACGAAGCTATCTAAATCAGAAGACTAAGTGTCCACTAAAAAACAAGTGGACACTTAAATGAAGATACTGGGTGTAGTGGCCGGACGGTTACGTTATAGCCACCCTATAGACGAAAAAAAAGAGCATAAATTGTATGCTCTTTCTAAGAATAATTTAGTTCGTGGCAACCTTTTAGCACTAGGGGTCAAGGCGGTCATCACAGGATGACCTAACTAAGGACAGTAACTAGCCTGACTCGTTACTGGTAGCTTAAAAATGAAGCGGTATTGCCAGGAAACCCTAACTCCATAAAGCCCTTCTACACTTTGAATTATATCTCAAATGTACATTTGTACAAATGTATTTTTGTACAAAAGGAGTTAAAAGGGATATATATGGGTTAGTTAGTATCACGGTGATATATCACCGTGATACTAACATGCCTTTCAAATTTAAAGCCGGCACTAAGACCGGCTCTATTACTAGCTAGAACTCAAACGGGGGGAATCTGCCCAACTCCTGAACCCACTCTATAAGTGACTTTACAGTCTCACAAAGAACGCGAGAAGCTGGCCAAACTGGACAGCGAGAAAGCCCAGGCCGAACAGCAGGGCGACCAGGACAAGGCCGCCGAGCTTTCCAGCCAAATGCACCGCACCCGTGCCGAGCTGCACGGACTGGAAGCACAGGCCGACTTGCTGGCCAGTTACCAGGGAGAAGGACAGCACGAACCAGAGGAACGCGAGGAAATGGAGGTAAGCAGTACCAGCCGCACGGTTTACCAGCGTGGCGGACGGCCTACCACCTTCCGCAGTTCCATCTATGACGTGGCCGACCGCATGGGCATGAACGAAGTTTAGGCAACCTACACTCAACGCAGATCCCAATAAAATTTTTTTCATTATGAGTACTTTTCCAGGTTAAATTAAATGTAGACGGTTTAACCGTCTAAAGAGATTGACTGATCCACCCAACTGGCACTCGTATGACTGGTGTAAATAACCAGTTTCTGAGCGGCTTTAGCCTGTAATAAAAGCGTGCTCACCTGATGACTACGCTCTGGATCCAATCCTGTACAGGGCTCATCTAAAAGTAAGATTGGAGGAGAAGAAAAATAAGCGTGAAGCAACATAAAACGCTGTAGTTCACCACCAGAGACATCACAGGCATAGCGAGAGAGTAAGCTAGGAGAGAGGTCCAGCAGTCTTAGTCCGTCGAGTACTGTCTTTGTGGGGACTAGAGCAAACCAATCCACAAGTTTTTCGCGAGGTAGTACGGTAGGATGTTGCCCTACGTACGACATTAATCGTGAGCGTAGAAATGCAAAGTGGGCGGGTGTCATTGTGCTTGGTGTGAACTGCTGATCGTGGGTTCGTATGCACAAGTGTGCCGTTCCTAAGCTTCGACTTCCCCAAATTCGTGAGAGCAAAGTCGATTTTCCTGAGCCTGACGCTCCCCAGATCTGTACGATCTGCCCTGTTTGTGCCGTTATGCGAAGTGGCCCATGATGTATGCCATTGCCTTCATACTGCAAAATCACAGTTGGTTTATTCATTAAATCATTGCCTTAACAAGAGCTTGGGCGATGAGATGCTCAGGCTCAGTAAGCAAACGATCCATAATGGATTCGCTGACGATGCGGCCTTGATCCATCACGATGGCCCGATCAGCAATGAGTCGAGCTAGACGTAAGTCATGAGTCACAAACACCATGGCAGTCTGTGTTTGGTTTCTCAAATTAGAGAGCACATCTAAAAAATCTGCTTGAGCGACTGAGTCGAGACCAGCAGTGGGTTCATCTAAAAATAAAATGCTCGGCTGATGGATCATGGCCGCAGCGATTTGTACGCGTTGGCGCATCCCTCCCGAAAAGTTCTTCACTGGCTCATGTAATCGTTCTGGACATAAACCAAGTCGCTGGCCCCATTTTTGCGCTTGTTTGAGTGCATCAACCGCACGGTTGTCACCTAAATCAAAAAGACGACGTACGATATTAGTGGCGGCACTTTGTCTCAGGTTTAGGGTTGTGCTGGCATCCTGAGCCACATAGCCACACGCCCGCCGACGTAAAAGGTTAGTTTGATAAAGACTGGTACGTAGTAAATCCTGGCCTAAAAGGGAAAGAGCCTGACAGTTGTTAGATAGCTGTCGTCCAGCAAGTATATTCAGAAGACTTGATTTTCCAGCACCTGAGGGGCCGACTAAAGCGAGAACCTCGGAAGGATAAAGCTTGAGGTGACAATCCGACAAAATACGGTGCCCAGCTATTTCAAGTGAGATAGCCTGTGCTGTCAGCACGGGATCTGGCAAGCTAAACATGAGCGCGCTCCTTGCATGCTTCGGAGTCGGAACATACCCAATGGGGGGTGTTTGACGTACCAATATTATCCAAATAATGAATAGATGAGCCGCAGATACAACATGCTATATCGACTTTTTTCAGGCTAGCAGGCAGGTCAACAAAAGCTAAGTTTGCTAAGGGTGTATAGGCAGGCAATGCATAAATTCGTCGCTCGCGTGCGGCGCCAAAAATCTGAATAGCAGGCATCATCCCCATGCGGGGGTTATCCATAGCAGGAATAGGCGACGGTGACATTAAGACCCCATCATTAACAATCACAGGGTGGTCGTATCCTAAGCACGCCTCATCTTGTTGCAACCATGTTTCAAATAGAGCGCTTAACACGACACCGTAATCATGATGTGCGTGCCGTGTCAGTGCTTCGGCCGCATCATTAATAAATCCACGTAGAGGGTCAGGTCGAGGAACTTGGTACACCACAATTTGCTCTTCCCGCAACGGGCTTTCAGGGACTCGCTGACGCGTTTGAATGAGAGTAGCCTTTGAGCTTGTTGTCGTAATTGATATGTTTGCCGTTTTAGTAAAAAAATCCCCGATATTCAGGGCATTAACGGTATCATCCGAACCATGATCGACTACCTTTAACGTGTCATTCGGTTCTAATAAGGCAGCGGTAATAGCCATGCCTCCTACCCCCCAACCATAGGCAATGGGTAGCTCAGGAGCTGAGAAAGGTATTTGACGTCCAGGTAGACAGAGTGCTTTTAGGGTTTTACGACGTATTTCTTGTTTGGACGGTAGATCAAGGTAGGCATAATTCATATTTCCTCCTTAGCCTGAACTCGGCGTAAACGCGCTAAATCAGCATCAAAGTCAGAGTAATGAGGTAATTTCAAATGGCTGACATAGCCGGATGCAGCGACTCCGTCGGTATGCATGAGTGCATCACTGGTAGCACCCTCAATTTTAAAGTGCTGATCTACGATTGCCATGGCGACGGCTTTACGCTCGTTAGCTCCAAAAGCAATACCAAAACCCGCTTCTAAATGTGGAGATGAGCTAAAACTTGGAGCCACAGTAGTGCAGGCAGTTAACTCAACCTCACCAATGGATACGGTTAAATTGAGGTCTTCCAGCTCTACGAATATTTCAACGCTCCCTCTCATTAATTGCGCTACATAGGGATGACTCGTTGAGGCTTTACGCAAACTCTCGTAAGCTAATCCAGTTAAGTAGCCTTCTTCGCCACGAGCGAGATGAGCGAGACGCTCGCAAGGATCAGGTAAAGAAGGCAAAACAGTTCGCGTAATGTCTATCGGAGCTTTAGATATTTCGGTGCGGATAAGATCTGCGTACAGTGGCTCAGAGCTAGAGGGCGATGAGGGAGCTGTTATCACTGATTTAGGTAACTCGCACTGAGGGCGAGAGTGTTCTAAATCCATATTCAGTAAGCGGTGGGTGTAGTCGTAAGTGGCGCCTAAAATTTGCCCTCCAGCCAACTCTTTTTGCGTGGCGGAAATGTGGCGACTGTAATGCATTGTTTTTAGATCTATGTTTTGGCTTGAGCCAAAATTGGCTAATTGCGCGCGATGAGCACGTACGAGAAATACCGCTTCGGCAATGTCTCCCTGAGCTTGCTTAAAGGCAATAGCAGCAAAACGTCGATCGTATAAGCCCCCCTCACTCATGATCCGATCAAGAGCTAACGACATTTGTGCCATGATTTGATTAATTTCAATCTCGGGGATTGTGTCGTCGCCTCGGCGACTCCGTTCTACGGCTATACGGGAAGCAGCAATTGCTTGTTCACCACCCTTTACTGGTACGTACATTAAATGATCTCCAAAGTTAAGTGACGTGGTAATACAACCAGCTGCGTGTCAGCGCATAGTAGTAGGTCCACTCCACGCGGGTAATCGGCACGAAAAGCAATATGATCAATGACTACATTTTGATGTAACCCTGAAAAATATAAAGTGTGTGGTTTGTTGAGTCCTGCACCGGTGGCTCGTATAGCAAGCCCCCCGTTTGTAGGTGATATGGCGGCTATTTCCATGACAAGGGTTGCCCCACTTTCAGGCGCCTCACGGCTTCCTGCTGGAATATGTTGTAAGTGATGCCGTTGAGAACCTGCAAAAACCCATTCGGGAGTTTGGCTCAAGATTACGCCTGTATTCAAAATACGGCTTGTTAATTCCTTATTTTCCACCTCAATAGCTACCGTCGTTTGGCTGTCTAGAAGGCAGTCAACGATGCAATGAATAGCACGCTCTTCTAGTTGCTGTATGCGCATTGGGTAACCAAAGGCATGCAGTAGTCGCCGATAAGTACGCGTCTGCCGATGTAACTCATCGTCATGTCTGTGCTCAGATCGTAAAGGTATTTTCATGATTCTAAGTTTTTTGTGTGGTGTAGAAACGTACAGAAGTAGCAGCCGTCAGCTGCTCCCTCTCAGCCTTTTTTAGCTCTAACTGTTGGCGTATAGGGTGCAGCACCAGCTCACGTTGGTGGGAGGGGGCCGTTTGTAGAAAGGCGTCTAGATAGGCCGCTAACTCCGCTTTGCGTAGATCGGAGCCCAAATGTGCTGCGTAACCTTGAATTTTCCCAATAGCGATTACGCAGCGAGTACAAGAAGCCTCACCAAACTGAAATGACACTGAGGCCTTACAAGCTTGTGTATTGAGCTGCACCAACCCCGTTTCAGGGCCAGCGAGTTTTTGTATAGGCACACCCGGATTGTAAGTAGCCCAGATATTTTCCAGATAATCTCGGTTAGCTCGGGCAAGTAGCCCGAGCCAAGTTTGGCGTTCTTGATTCATGGCTATGACTTATTACGATAATACGGTAGCGTTGTAAATATCTTCTGCGGGCTGGACTAACAAGCGTTCTCCCATTTCGAGCTTCATTTCAGCCAAAATGATCTCTTCTTCTGGTGAGCGGTCTTTCTTGCGTGCTAACTGAATGAACTCGGGGCGTACGTGTCCGGGACGGATGGTGATTTCAACAGCGGTGCCACGGTACTCGAAACGGAAGTAATAACGACCACCGGGGGACTCTTCTTCTTCGAGCCCTACTGAGTTATCAACAATGTAGCGACCCTCAGTAAGACCGCGGGTAACAAACTCAATCGCATCTCTACCCCCTGGGCCTCCAAAGGCTGTGACACAGCGAATTTCACGTCGTTCAGGCAAACGACCATTATCTAGCAAGGGCCAGGCTCGCTGCATAACTTTTAGCCCGTGGGCTACACCACCCGGATAACCGGCACCGTGGTATTTTAATAACTCATCAAAGTGGACTGTAAATTCATGTCCATTTTCCAGATAGGAGATTGTATCGTTACTCATTGTATTTACCTTTGTTTAGAGGATAAGAAATGGGCATATCTTGATCCGGTTCACGTATTCCAAAAACCGGGCAGATTGTGCTTTGAAAATGTTCTCCCGTTTGCACCATTAGACGGCGTAGTCTGACGTTGTATAAACGGGATAACTCAGACTCGGTTAACAGCTCATCAGCTGGACCAAATTTAATCTGATCGTTGGTGTGCATCAGCAGTACTTTGTCTGCGAGATGCAGAGCGTGTTGCGGATGGTGAGTGGTAAAAACGACCGAATGGCTACGTACTCGGCGTAACTCGAATAAGACGTTAAGCAATAAGTCCTGATTAGCTAAATCTAAAGCTGAAGCCGGCTCATCAAGTATGAGTACCTCAGCACCAGTAGCTAAAGCACGAGCAAGCAACACTAATTGGCGCTCGCCGCCGGATAGAGAGCCATATAAACGATAAGCAAAATGCCCTCCGCCTACTTTTTCCAATGCTTCAAGAGCTAGCTTACGATCCCGCTGTGAAGGAAGGCTGAACATGGGAAGCAAGGCGGCTCGTGCCATGAGTACCACATCGAGGCAACAATGGTTTTCACTACCGTATTGGTATTGAGGTACATAGCCGATGAGGTGGGGTACCTGCCGTTGTCCTTGATCTAAACGTTGTGAGCCTAATAGAGCTTTTAGCAACGTAGTCTTACCGCGTCCGTTTGGGCCCAAAATGGCCAACGTTTCGCCCTTTTGTACGTTAAAACTTAAATCCTGAAAAATCACACGTTCACTAAAACGTACGCACGCTCCAGTTAAACTGAGATGAGAGGTAAAGACGGTTTGCATGATTAAGCCCTTTCACGTCGACGAGTGCATAGTAAGTACACAAAGACGGGGGCGCCAACTAGAGCTGTGAGTACGCCTAAAGGAATCTCTGCAGCAGTTAAACTACGAGCCAACGTATCAGTCAAAATCATGAAAGTGGCACCCAGCATAAGACTCGTGAAATAGAGCCGGCGGTGATCTTCGCCTACTAACATACGAGCAAAGTGTGGGATTACGAGTCCTACCCACCCCACTACGCCCGATGCGGTTACGCAGCCGCCGATAATGATAGAAATCAACGCGAAGACGACCATCCGGGAGCGTGCAACATGGATGCCAAACGACTTAGCTTCGTCGTCACCCATAGCGAGTACAGCAATGCGATAGCGCATTCTATTCAGTAGGTAAATGCTGGCAATGAGTATAGGAGCAGTTTGTGCAAATTTTTCCCAACTCGCCGTTGCAAAGCTTCCCATCAGCCAAAAGACGATGGCAGGTAAACTCGTTTCTGGATCCGCGGCATATTGAACTAACGAAATACCTGCTGCAAATAAAGCATCAATAACAATTCCAGCAAGCACAATAGTCATCAAAGTACGACCCGCCATATTTGAAATCAGCACTACTAAAAACAGAGCAGCAAATGCTGATACAAACGTAGCCCCCATCAGTAGCGGCCCCCCTACTCCAGCCAAAATTGCCAGTGATCCTCCTAATGCTGAACCTGAGGATAAACCTAGCACTTTAGGTGAAACGAGAGGGTTACGAAATAAGGTTTGTAAGGCTACCCCGCAGATGGCAAGCCCAGCCCCACATACTCCTGCCAATAATATGCGCGGCAAGCGTACATTCAAGATCACCAACGCATCCATATGCTGTGAGTTATCACCTCGTAAGGCTGCATATAGGATGGCTACAATCTCATCTAGCGCTACGCTGTATCGACCTACTGATAGCCCGATTAGCACAGTCGCTATAAGCAGTAGGGACAAAAGAGGCCAATGACTAGCACGCCAAGTGCTCAGGGTAACTGGCTCAACCATTTCTGAGGACGAGTGAATCGATCGCGTATATGTGTTCATTGTTTACGAAACTCTTGATAACCGTGACTGTCGCCGTTCATAGCAATACGCAGAATTCGATCTATCTGCTCATCCGATAGGTCAAAGTTATAAAGTAATTTGAAGCCTTCTTTTAATTCGTGACGTAGATCAAAAGAGAAAATATCGGGATGAGTAAGATTGGCCAGCCACATCCATGTGTAGGGGCTTTCATGGGAAGCACTATCCCAGATATATCCACCTTGAGGTGTCTTATAAACGCGTTTTTGTACGGCGGCATTTAAGCGAGAAAGTAATGGGTCGTCGTATATCACTTCTAATCCAGCATCCGTCTCTGCTGCGGAAAGTAAGATAATATCTGGGTTCCATTCAAGAATCTGTTCCACGCTAACAGTGCTTTGTACGCCAGCTCCTTGAGCTACATTTTTAGCGCCAACCAGCTCGATGAAGGTTTGTTGATAACTTTTCTCACCAGTAGCAGTCAACTTGGATTTGGCAGAGCGCAAATGCAAAATGCTTGGTGTTGCATGAAAGCCTACTTGTTTTAAACCAGTAGTAATTTCACTTTGTACACGGTCACGCCAATCAATAAGCTTTGACAGTTTTTCAGTATTACCCGTGATATCAGCCACCATTTTCATATTGGCTCGGGCCAGCTCTTCTGTACCCGCATTGCCACCGCCTACCATTAGAGCAACGGGCAAACCTGCATTGCGAAGTGGAGCTACGATATCATCGCCGCGCTCACCCCACTGGATGACTAAATCCGGTTTAAGTTCTGCGATGGCCTCTACGTTGGGCATCCAACCACCGTTTTCCGACAAAATGTCACTGGAGATATCAACAGCTTCAGGAAACATAACGCTCATCATACCGCTCTTAAAGGCTCGTTTAGAGCCCTCATTCATACCCACTAACAGCTCGGTAGAACCATCTATTGCGATGAAGGTAGCTGCAGCTGGATTGGGCAGAGTAATGATACGTCTAGGAGGGGCTTCTAACTTAATTTCCTGTCCGGTTACATCAGTAAAGTTAAATTCTTGCGCTGACAAGTTACCTGATAACAAAGTTGTCGCTACTAGCACGGCAAAGCAACGGGATATTGAGGTCATAACCCCTCCAATTGAGAATGAGATTGACTATAATTTTGATTAAAAATATTATAGCCAGTGTTTCATCAATTGGAATCGAATGTTTTATGACGGTGCGTGAAGTAATTTCGAACAAGCTAGCAGCAGTGTCTGTGCGTGACTTGCTTTTAGTTGAGGCCGTCGCAATGAAACGTAGTTTTCGTTATGCGGCCATAGGCATGGGTATTTCGACCTCGGGCTTGTCTTATCAAGTAAAAAAAGTAGAGGAAATTCTCGGACAGCCCATTTTTGAAAGGGGGAGTAAAATAACACCCACTGCCTTTGGAAAGGAAGTTTTAGACTTAATCGCCGTAATTTTAGAAGGCGTGACTCGGCTTGAGGGGTTACGTGATGATGGCTTAGCTCTTCCCTTTGGGCAAACCTTACGTATTGGAGTGATTTCCTCACTGGCACCGGATAACTTGTTACGGATTATCCAGATTTGTGCTCACCGTTCAGGTAAAACTAAAGTCGAGTTGGTTAGTGGCAAGCATCAAGGTCTGTTACGGCGTTTACAGAACCGTGAAATTGATTTGCTAATTAGTGCAGCACAGTCGGTTCCTGAGGGGATGGCATATACAAGCTTATTCAAGGAACACTTTGTCTTACTAGTGCGAGCCGATAAACTTCAGCCTGAACTCCATCCTCTTATGCTCTGTGAGCCTGGATTACTACCACTTAGCGAGGATGATTTTGTTCCATCGCTAATTACTGAAGGCTTAAGTAAATTATTAAGCTCCGGCTTGACTCGTACATATGGCCTTGGTGTTGAGCATCGAATGGCTTTAGTTGCCGCAGGTTATGGTCATGCATTATTGCCGTATGGCTGGGTAAGAGATGTACATTTACCGGATCATTTAGCAGTGATGGAGCTTCCTCCCGCTTTATCGGCAGAGCGTGAATTAGGTTGCTTTTGGCGTCACTCATACATGATGGGGAGTCAAATTTCTCAGGCTTTTAGTGAAGCATGGTAAGCATGTTTCTGATGCGGGAGTATTTAAGATTTTACTGAAAAAAGGCATTGTGCATCAAGGTGCGCTTACGCATTGATTTTGTGGTCTGCAAACATTCGGATCAGCCTTCGAGCGTCATCATGCTTGACGCTCGTTGTAACAGATAAGCAAGGAAAGGCAATTCCTGTCGCTTTGAAAGCACTCTTGATTTTTTTTCCAGTTGCGCTCGTCGGGAGGAATTCGACATAGCGCAAGTGCCAATGCAACTAATCTATTTATAATTTATTCTCAACAAAAAAAATCCAGTATGCTTTTTCACCGCATAACTGGACCGATTTCAGTTTACAACTATTTTGTCTAGTTTAAGACTTTATCGTCATAGTTTAGATCTATTTTGTTCAGTTTAAGACTTTATTGTCTGCCCACAACCGCCAACCCGTGCGACTGGCTGGCCGTGATCGAGTGACCCACCAGGCCCGGCAGCAGGCCGGGCAGGCTTACGCATAATCAGACCCCCCTCTAAGACCTACGCATAATCACCCCCCCAGCCGATGGCCCCAGGGTTCCGTTAAATCGGCCCCCCAGGGCTGCCCGGTGTCGCATAACTCCTAACTAATGAGACAGTGAGGAATTACCGGAAAGTGTCGCTTAAATGTGTTCCATAAGTTATATTCTTTCATAACCATTTAAAAAAACATAGAATGCAACAAGGTGAGCAGATGGAAATGAGAGATACAGACACCCCCGACCTGTTCACGGGGCGTATGACGTTCGGATATGCCCGCGTCAGCACCAAGGCCCAAGACTTCGGCGGGCAGGTGGAACAGTTGGAAGCGGCAGGCTGTAACCAAGTGTTTGCCGAGAAGATCACCGCAAGGCACCAAAACCGCCCAGAGCTGCAAAAGATGCTGGCCAAGTTGCGGGCCGGTGATGTGGTGATAGTCACCCGGCTGGATCGACTGGCCCGCAGCACCCGCGACCTGTTGACGTTAGTGGAACAGATACATGAAGCCGGGGCAGGGTTTAAGAGTTTGGCGGAGCCGTGGGCCGACACCACGACCCCAGCCGGTAAAATGGTTCTGACCGTATTTGCAGGCATAGCGGAGTTTGAGAGGGCGTTAATCAAGGAGCGCACCGACATAGGTAGAGCGGAAGCGCGAAAACGGGGCGTTTACATGGGGCCGCCAGTGAAGATGACAGACGACAAGAAAGCCGCCCTTTTGGAGTTGCTAGCGTCAGGCAAGACACCCACAGAGGCCGCCCGGATATTTGGTATCCATCGCTCCACGGTGTACCGGATCACTATTCAGGAGGAAAAGAGAAAACTAAACGATAAAACCAGCTAATCCAATGCACGGGTTAAGGAAACTGCGATTAAGTCCCCAATATGAGACAATGCCGATCTGACCATTACCTCAAGACCGAATGACATGAATCAGCTTTCCTTCGCCGATACCGAATTTACCAGCAAACGCCGCAAGACTCGCAAAGAGCTCTTCCTTGGTCGGATGAATGAGCTGATTCCATGGCTACAGCTCGAAGCTCAGATTGAGCCGTTTTACCCAAAAGCTGGCAATGGTCGGCGTCCATACCCTCTCGCTACCATGCTACGCATTCACTTTATGCAGAACTGGTACAACATGAGTGATCCAGCGATGGAAGATGCCCTTTACGAGATCACCTCTATGCGGCTGTTTGCTGGCCTATCATTAGAAGGTGCGATCCCAGACCACACGACCATTATGAATTTTAGGCACTTACTAGAAAAGCATAAGCTCTCCCGTCAGCTGTTCAAAGAGGTTAATAAGTGGTTGTCCAGCGCTGGTATTTATCTAAAAGAAGGCACGATTGTCGACGCCACTATTATCGAGGCGGCCAGTTCAACCAAGAATAAAGCAAAATCACGCGATCCAGAGATGCACCAAACTCAAAAAGGTAAGCAATGGTTCTTCGGGCTAAAATCTCATATCGGTGTTGATGCTAGAACAGGACTAACCCACAGTCTAAGCACAACGGCGGCCAACGTACACGACATTACAGAAACAGAAAATCTGCTTCATGGTGCAGAATGCTTTATCTCGGCGGAATTCAGGTTATCGAGGTGCTAAAAAACGAGAAGAGCTAAAAGCCATCAAAGCGGATTGGTTGATTGCTGAAATGCCAAGCAAGGTACGCCTTCTCAAGAAACATCCGAGAATAAATAAGCAACCTATCCGAACGGAATAAATTAAAGCCAGCATTCGAGCAAAAGTAGAACACCCATTTCGGATCATCAAGCGTCAGTTTGGTTTAAGGAAGGCGATCTATCAGGGCTTTGATAAGAATGACAACAAATTGGCCATGCTGTTTGCCTTGGCCAATGTGTTTAGAATTGACCAAATGATACGAGCCGTAAGGGGTTATAACTGACTAAAAGCCTTTAAAGCTAAAACAGCTTGTTTAGAGTCTACAATTACTGAAATGGGTGATTTTTTTGTTTTTTAACAGAATTAGAAGTTCTCACAACTGTGCGATTTCGTAATCGCAGCTTCCTTAGCCTCAAAGCTTTTAATAAAAACCTCTAATTAATCAGAGACAAGCTCAGCTCATCAAGTATTCTTCCAGTTACATAAGCCTTTATGACTTCCGAAGGGTCTACATAAACACAATCAATTTTTTGGTATTGTTTGTCTGTCTTGTTTTCTTCCTTTCTGTCTGCCATGAGCACTGATTGAAAATGACTTTCTGTGCCGGGAAATATGAAAAAGTTTTTGACTGTGGCGTTTGCATATAGTGACTCGACGGCTTTTGCATAGAAAAACTGCTTAACCAAATCTGACCAACCAGGTGATGTCGTTAAACTGGTTGCTTCGTAGTATTTGGCATCAATAATCGCAAAGGTATTAGACTCTTCTTTATGGATAATAATATCCGTTCTTTGGCCCTTTTTCATTGCAGGATAACGCTTTCCTTGTACGTCTATGTACGTCGGTATAGAGAATTTATCATTTAAATTAATGGTGCCAGAAATGACTTTTTTCAGCATGTGTTCCCAAATGGTGTGGAAGCTCTTGGTGCCGATAAATCTCGACGTTGTTGCACTCCCCCAGACTTTTTCGACTAGCTTTATCAACATCCGAAATATCTTCATATCTCGTTCTGAGTATAGCTTTTGAAGCTCTCCATTAAGTATAGCGAGAAAATATCGTTTGCTGATCGTGGAGGGCTTGGTTAAGCCCCCATCCCGAAAGGATGTATTGCCAAAGAAAGCTTCGCCATAGGAAGCGTCTAGGTTCTGTATTAAATAAGCGTGTATTCTAGATGCTTCTGAGTCGTTACAGTTACGCGATTTTGACCCTTCATAGTCCACGTAAATAGGACCAGTTAGCGACAGATAAGGCTGATGTTTCGCCACGGTTCGCGACCAGTTCGGTTTACCTTCATTGGTTTTTCTATGAATGTCTCTACGGCTATATAAGCCATTCATGCGATAGTCTGATAATAGATCGTAGGCTAGGCCTAGTTGATCACTGCCTTCTAGGTTTTCGCCTTCATCATCACTGGTATGAAGTCGGTCACTTTGTTGGCTGTACAGGCGCAACGCTTTAAACAGCACTGGGCTAAAGTTGCGTTTTACGCTAACAGAACAAGACATTTCTGTTTGCCTTGGCAGGAAAACACATGTCAAATTGCCTACCGTGACTAAGCCGCAATAACTGACTTTTTTGCCAGACGTAGTAAGTAGCCTCGCGCTAGACAGCTTTGAAGCGATCGTTTTGGGTACGTCAGACAGTAAGCACCTATCTTTTAGATAAACGACTGTAGAGTTCATCGCGTGGCCTATTGATCTGCTGGTGCTGTAGGGGTCTTAACAGCTGCCGGTATTTCCTGTATCGGTACAAAGAGCTTAAGTTTTTCCTCTATTGCTGTATTAAAAATCGACTCACCAGCATCGAGTTTTTTAATCAAAGCCCCATAGGTATTGATGCCAGAAGCAAACACAATGTCTTTGTCATCGTGCCTTAAAATGTCGTCCCATATATAAAGCAGAAGTTTACCCTTTAAGCTTTTCAGTGAAGCCTCTTCGTCGCTTAATTCCGAGTGGTTCAAAAACCACGGACCAAGCAGTCTATCATCGGGGATTTGTCGTTCCTGTAAAACATCATTAACTAGAGGCGCAAAATCTTTCCACTCTACTCTTAATGCAGGGTTATTGGATATTGGTAACGTAATGCCCCCTTCAGGGCATTGATCAAAGCTGATAGGAACATATTTAAACTTCCATCTTCGTTTAAATGCGGTGTCCATAGGCATGACGGCTTGGTCACTGCTGTTCATCGTGGCTAAGAGTGATAAGTTTGCAGGAATTCTTAAGTTGTTACCGTCTAATAATACACTGGCATTAGTTTGTAGATACTGGATCATATCAGGGTCAGAAAGCGTAATGGAGTATTGGCTTTGGCCTGAACTGCCGCGATCTAGTAGTTGGAAAAGCTCACCAAATACTGCCGCTGCTGGGGCTCTGTTTAATTCTTCTATGACTAAGTATACGTGATTAGCCGGGTCTATTGCTGCCATTTCTAATGCAAGGGTGAAGGGGCCAGGTCTGAACGCATAAACGACACTTGCTCCGTTCATTTGTGGTTTTAGACAACCGACAAAATCGCTGTATTGCGTATCTGGATGAAATACCGTTCGGATCGAATTTTGTATGTCACAACTAGAATCGATCTCATAGCTTTTACCCACACCAGGCGCGCCATAGTAAATAATATTCTCGGCCGCTTTCTGGTCAGCTTGTAATGCAGGTTGTTGGGCTAGTGCTGTGTTGTCAGTAAATTCGTATTGTTCAAAGTTCTGAGCGGAAAAGTAATCACGCAGTTCTTCAGAATGTTGGAAGGCTTTAATGACAATAAGCATTTTTGAGGAGCTATCAATAATTACACGACAGGCTAAAGCAAGAGCTGAGGCACTTACATCACTACGATCAAGCTTTTTACCAGTTGCAGCATCAGTAACTCGTGTAGTTTTTTGCCACCAACTTCCATTAGAGAGAAAAGCCATAAAATGACTTTTTTCCACTTCATCTAAGAAAAAATTATCAATTTCAGCTCTTAATGCAACCGCTACTTCATGATGGGAAGTGTTGATTTCACTGGAAGGTAAAAGGCCGAGAAAACTTTTTACCTCATTTGTACTAAAATTGAGTCGATTTTTTAATTCAGTAAGAACGTCTAAATATTCTTCTAGTTGAGAAGATAGCTTCCAGAAGCACATACCAAACCACAAATCAGAAGATGGAATATTGGCTATTTGTCTAGAAGTATTAATAAACCCAATAGAAAAAGGATTAATCGTGTGCTCAGTTCTAGCATCTACTCGATCTAAAGCGTCTAGTAGTAAAGTAGCTAATCTGCGGTCTAATTTGACATCAGATGAATTAAGTAATGCATCGTATTCATCACGACACTCCTGAATTAATTCTTCTAGGTTCTGTAAGCTCAAAATTCCCTCTCAAAAAACTTGCATGTATAAGTATACAGTGTAAAATCTCCGGGATTAAAACCGGATAAGTTTAGGGTTTCAAATGACAATAAATTCCAACAATCTTAATGCTGATACTATAAAAAGTATACGAGAGAATCTTGGGCTAGGTCGTACCGAGTTCGCAAATCTTTTAGGGTTAGGTAGCCAAGGTGAAAGAACTGTCAGAGGATGGGAGACGGAAGAGCACCGTCCGTCTAAAAAGAAAGTAGAGGCGATTTTGGCACTAGAAAGCCAATTGAAAGACATCCAGGGTACTGCCCCGCTTGTGTTTAAAGTAAAAGCACCTAGTTTTAAGTTTATAGATTTGTTTGCAGGAATCGGTGGTATTCGGCTGCCGTTTCAAGAGTTGGGTGGAGAGTGTGTTTTTACTTCTGAGTGGGATAAATTTGCACAGAAAACATATCTTGCTAACTACGCTGACATGCCTTGCGGTGACATCACTCAAATCAAAGCGGCTGATATTCCTGATCACGATATTCTGTTGGGAGGGTTCCCTTGCCAAAGTTTTTCTCAAGCAGGACATAGAAAAGGGTTCAGCGATACACGAGGTACGATGTTCTTTGAGATACAGCGCTTACTCGTAGAAAAACGTCCTAAAGCTTTCATGTTAGAAAACGTTAAGCAATTAAGAGGCCACGACAAAGGACGCACTTTAAGTACCATCCAAGCAATTTTACAAGGCGAGTTTGAGCAAGAAGTGCCAGATGATATCCCGCTAAGTGAAGAAGCAAGAAAGGCTCTTTCTGAAAAGCTAAACTACTGGGTTGATTTTACAGTCTTACGAGCCGCTGACTTTGGTGTCCCTCAAAATCGAGAAAGGGTTTTTATCGTTGGATTTGATAAAAACTATTACTCGGAAGAAGAAATCTCTGAGCAGTTCGCATGGCCAGTACCACCGCGTATCCCTACAAAATTGGGCGATATTCTTGAAGACCTTTCAAATATCTCAGCTGATGAAGATAAATTCACCATTTCAGATCGATTGTGGGCTGGTCATCAAAAGCGTAAAGAGCAGCATAAAGAAAAGGGCAATGGTTTTGGTTATACCTTGTACAATCATGACAGTGACTACACAAATACCATCAGCGCTCGATACTACAAAGATGGATCTGAAATTCTGGTAGATCAAAGCGAACTAGGTAAAAACCCCCGTAAATTGACCCCTAGGGAATGCGCGAGACTACAGGGTTTTCCTGAAGAGTTCATTGTGGATGCGGTATCTCAAGGGCAGATTTATAAGCAATTTGGAAATTCTGTTTGTATAGACGTTGTTCGTGCGGTAGCCAACTCTATGATCACTTTTATGTCATCAAAGTTTGAAAAAGAAGAAGCAGCATGAAAAGTATCTGCTTAAATTATTACCAAAATATTTAAGGAAGATGCGAATAAGTCCTGCGCATGGAATAATTCACCTTCAATCTTCAAGCCTAATCATGTCACATCAACTCATTTTTGCCGACAGCGAATTCAACCACAAACATCGTAAAACACGTTAAGAGATTTTTTGGCTAGAATGGATAACTTGATGCTTTGAAGTCAGTCTGATGCGATGACGTAGTATATTAGAGATGTACATAAATAAGGCCAGCATTAGTAATGCCGGCCTTTTTTCATGTACGCGCTCCCTTCAAAGGCTTCGCTTTATTTCTCTTCAATGCTTCTATTATTAACTTTGCTTCCTTTGCGAACGGGCCAACATATTTAATGTCGTGCTTTTTAGCAAAAGATGACATAACTATCATCCTTTGCCCGTGCATCAGATCAGAGTACCTAGAACGCATCAAAACGGTGTAATCAGCCGATCCACCTTCCCACCCAGAGGGCGGGGAAAATGGACAGACTGACTCATTTCCTAAGTTTGTATCGACGGTAGAAACATCAATTACAGGCACGTTTACCTCCATCACTTTTAATGAAATCACGTAGGTATTTCGCGCTTGGAAAGCCAAAAATACCTTGAGATAACAGCATGTCATTCCAATCTAGGCTCTTTTCACCTTCTGGAATGGGCAGCTTTGGAAGTAAAACATAAGCATTAACCCCGGAATCCTTAAGCCTTGAGGCCAAAGCATTAGCAGAGTTTTCGCCTGTTCTTGACAGATCTTTGTCTGCCCAAATTAGCACTGTATGAACACCTTCTGGAACCTCGAAAGACTCCATAAGCGTTGCATTCACTGTACTCCATACAGGTATGTGCGTTGCTCGAAAAGCTGATAAAGCTGTCTCCAACCCTTCAGCGACCCCTAAAATACCGTCTCTGGGGTTTCCAAGGCGAACGGCTCCACCGTTAACGCTCATACCATCCGGTATAGACATCATTTTTTTTGCGCTATCAACAGGTGCCTTACACCCCTCTTGATCAAGATACGTCCGATGAAGAGTAACTAACTCACCGTCAGCGTTTCTAATTGCACAAACTATGGCGGGAAAATCGCCTAAATTCGCACCATCTTCGTTAAAATATGACAAAGCTGGATGGAATCTCACGCAGTCGGACTCATCTATTGCAGCCCAATCAAACATGAGTTTTCGTTGCATAAAGTACTTTCTCACAGGATCAGTACCAGATTCTTTAAGAGCAACACATTCAGACCAGACAGTACTAATTTTTTTCTTTAGCTTTGCCTTGTAGACCTTCTGCTTCTCTTGGTTCGCTTCCATTCGATTTTGAACTTCAGTCAACCATTTTTCTTTCTTCTCACTAACCGTAGGCTTTTGAGGGGGTACAATTGCACCTGCATCTTTTGTTTGATGACGATAGCTATTACCCTGCTCTTTTTTCTCCGCCCACGTTAGCTCTTTCTCAACACCCAAGAACTCTCCAACCTCTGTTAGAGCGTCTTTGAATGACCAATCGTTAAGCCACATAAGGAGGCCAAAGCCATCTTTAAATGCGCCACACGTATTGCATACACCGCCACCTGTTTGATTGAAATCTTTATACAATCGAAAACCGTCTTTACCGCCATGGATAGGGCAAGGAACGTGTCGCGGAGCCTTGTCGATAGCCTCATCTGCATGAGGAGCCAAACAAGAAACGATTGCAGCCCAATTTCCGTAGGCCGCTGGTTTTACTTTTTCTGCTTTGAAAAAAGACATGTTGATTCTCCTTTAAATACAAACCCCAGCATCGAGGCTTTCTAAAGCCCCAAACATTGAGGTTTTAAAAAACCCCGACACCGGGACTAAAAATTAAGGGAGATCTCCCCAACAGGGGAAAGCCCCCTACTGGGTTTATCGTCTAATCACAACTTCGTCTTGAATGGCTGAAAAATCGACTAGATTTCCTTCGCCGTAACTGTGCCTGACGTTGCCAAGTGCATCTATACTCACATAAATAATGCGATGCAAACCGTGAGGCTTGGTAAAATACACAACGCTAACATGACGATCTTTGTACTCTTGTGACAAAGATGACTTCAACTCATCGATAGAGTTAATTCTTTGATCATTACCAAAGTTTTTTATTAAAAACACAGCGATCTCCAGATAGTTAATTCAAGAGGTCAGCTAACCCCTGATGAGGTCAACAAACCTCAACAGGGTTAATGATGTTTTTACATTAAGGTTTGCTATTCAATTGGCGAATAGCATCATTCAAAAGGTCAGACATTACGAAATTTCCGCAACATTCGAAGTGTTTTTTCCACTCCAGCCAATTACCAAAAGTATTTTTGATATTGCCCCCCCAACATCTCAGATCACGGCCTCGATCAAGAAGCGTTTCCACTTCTTGAGCAATGTCATCTCGCGACATAGTTGCCCTGATTTTCAATGGTGGCCGAGTAATAATCTTTTTGGCCTCATCAAAAGAGATTCTTTCGATATTTGCCGTCTCAAGATCAATAACAAATGGGACAACAACTTGCCCGTGATCGTTATTAAGCCAATGGGTTACAAATACAGGGTCGATACCTACTCCAACAGGAACAAGAACCGTGCCGCAGCTTCTCAGTAACCAAATAAGCTTTTTAACGCCTTTGAACCTCTCTAAAGACGCGTAATCCATATCAAGGTCGGATTTGTATATCTCAGGAATTTGAAGTGTATCGGACAGTTCCGCCATAGCGGATTTGATCTGATTTAATTGATGATTCATGGTGTATCTCCTAAAAAGAAATTCAGGGAACACCAGTACCCAAGGGGCATGATGCACCCTTTGGGTTTACTTAGATCGAATGATCTTCTCTATTCGCACTAACCCTAGCCGGGTAGTTAGAGATATTTATTCAAAATAGACACATGTTCAGGGTCTACTTCTACAGATCTGTGAACCGAATAATGAAATTCCCAACCAAGATCGGCTATTCCACTTTTAGTCCATTCAGCATTTTCACCAAGCGTTCCGTGACACTCACCTTCGAGCGCGTTGGTTTCCGCTTCACTGTGTGAATGTGCCTCAACTAACTTTGTTGAGTGTTTTTGGTATTCACCAGCTTGTATCTCGACTTTAACGATAAAAGTCTTCATGACGCTCTCCTAATATAAAATTAAGGGGCATCCGCCCCCAAAGGGCGCAATGCACCCTTTGGGTTAGTTTCAATTTGCTGTTTGTTTTTGGCGACCAGCTACCGCACTTTTCGTCCTCAAAGGACAAAATCTGATTACCAATAACTTTGCAATGTTATGAGTAATAAGACTTTGAAAGTAAAGCAGGAGAATAACCTCCTGCTTTCAGCTTTCATTATTTAGATTGTATGAGTAAGTAACACTCTTCTTCAAGAGTCTTTGATAACTCAATCATATCTTTTTTTAGGGCGTTCAGAAGGCTATCCCAACATTGTTCATGTTGGTATAAGTCTTGAACGTCCTTTATGTCAAAGTCAAAAGGCAACTCAGAGTCATCTACCAATCTCATCCGATTGACATCACGGCTCCCAGCTTCAGCTGCTTCTATGGTTGTAATGGTCTAATGATCTTGGAAGGTCCTATAGCCTATAATTAACTTTAAT
>JBQEFB010000046.1:0-23515 GCA_052107635.1 Marinomonas sp.
ACGACCACGACCACGACCACGACCACGACCACGACCACGACCACGACCACGACCATAAGTTAGATGAGAGGGGAGATGGGTATTATGTGAAGCAGCAAGATGGTATGAAAGCAATAGGTTGGCAATGGTATGGTGATCGTTTTTTTGATGAAGGATTATTGCACGCAGAATTGAGTGCATTGATTACACTATCTGATGTCTATCGAGTAAAAGGTGTTTTTGGGTTAGGCCGAGAGCGTGCGCTTTTTATCAATGGTTCTAGAGGTCAGTTATCTGCCAAGATTTCAACTTGGCATCAAGAAAGTCGTTTTGAAGTTATTGGTGTGAATAATGACATGTGGATAAAGGACATTATGGAATTTATCTCTAATATTACATCTGCTTAGTCTCCTTTACTTTCTGTTTATCCTCCTATGTATTATGTGATTATGGCGGTTTGCTATAGCAAATCGCTTAATATCATGTCTCTTCTATGTCTCTAACAGAGATTGATTGTACTTAACGGATTGTTAAGCTGTCACGGAGTTAGCTGCGTACATCGTACACAGTATAGTGTTCTATTTTTGTTGGGATGTAGATGCATTTAATAAGGTTTAGAGCGTTTTATTAAACGATATTAATGATTAACGAAAATGTCTTTTTTCGTTGTTATATTGATCTATCTCATGGTTATTTAACGCTTGATGATAGGGAGATATTTTGCATCTTCGACCTCATTGTTATACGAGGTTTTTTTATGTAACGTTCTGTTTATAAGGCGCTTTTTTCTTGCTTTTTCTGCTTAATAATTAAAGTATGCAGTAGGGCTTAGTGTGTAGGTATTCTCGTATAGGTCATTGTATCCCTATTGGGTTATTAGTTTAAATTTATTAGATATCTGTTCTTAATAATATTATAACTATTAACAAGAAGTACGGGGCAAGAAAATTTACTTGTTCTACCTTAAATCAATTATAAATATGAAAAGCAGAAGTAGGAGAGAAGTATGTCTAACGAAGGTAAATGTCCTTTTGGTCACACAGCAGATGTTTCTAATCAATCCGCTGGTCGCGGTACATCAAATAAAGATTGGTGGCCAAATCAATTAAATATCAACATCCTGCATCAGCATTCAGAAAAATCTAACCCAATGGGTGCTGATTTTGATTACGCGAAAGCATTTAACAGCTTAGATCTTGCTGCACTTAAAAAAGATTTGACTGATTTAATGACAGATTCACAGGATTGGTGGCCGGCAGATTACGGTCATTATGGACCTCAATTTATCCGCATGGCATGGCACAGTGCGGGTACTTACCGAACAGCGGATGGTCGTGGCGGTGCAACGTCTGGTACGCAACGATTTGCCCCACTTAATAGCTGGCCAGATAACGTTAATATTGATAAATCACGTCGTTTACTTTGGCCTATCAAGCAAAAATACGGCAGTAAGATTTCCTGGGCTGATTTGCTTATTCTAACGGGTAATGTTGCATTAGAGTCTATGGGCTTTAAAACACGAGGCTTTGCGGGTGGTCGCGTTGATGTATGGCAACCAGAAGAAGATATCTACTGGGGTGCTGAAAAAGAATGGTTAGAAGAAAGTGGTGGTAACGAAAGTCGTTACTCTGGTGAGCGAGATCTAGACAATCCACTTGCAGCAGTACAAATGGGTTTGATCTACGTCAATCCTGAAGGTCCAGATGGTAAACCTGATCCATTAGCTTCTGCTTTGGATATTCGCGATACATTCGCTCGTATGGCGATGAATGACGAGGAAACAGTGGCACTTATTGCTGGTGGTCATACATTTGGTAAAGCTCACGGTGCTGGTGATGCCGCTCAAGTTGGTCCAGATCCTGAAGCAGCTGATATTACTATGCAGGGGCTAGGGTGGGCAAATAGTCAAGGTACTGGTAACGGGGTTGATACGATTAGTAGTGGTCTTGAAGGCGCTTGGACGAAAAATCCAATCCAATGGGATAATGGTTTCTTCGAAAACTTATTTGACTACGATTGGGAGTTAACTAAGAGCCCAGCGGGTGCTTGGCAGTGGACACCAAAAGGAACCGCAGGTTCGAATAGTGTGCCAGATGCTCATGATGCAACGAAACGCCATGCTCCAATGATGTTTACTTCTGATATGGCTTTGCGTTTAGACCCAATCTACGGCCCGATTTCAAAGAATTTTTATGAAAATCCAGATCAGTTAGCGGATGCATTTGCTAAAGCTTGGTTCAAATTAACTCATCGTGATATGGGGCCTGTATCTCGTTACTTGGGAGAAGAAATTCCTGCTGAGACATTGATTTGGCAAGATCCTATTCCAGTTGTTACACATGAGTTGATTAATGAGCAAGATGTGGCAGCGCTAAAAACAACCGTATTAGCCTCTGGTTTAACCGTTGCTCAATTGGTGGCAACCGCTTGGGCGTCTGCATCAACTTACCGTGGTTCTGATATGCGCGGTGGCGCAAATGGTGCCCGTATTCGCTTAGCACCACAGAAAGATTGGGCCGTAAATGAGCCTAAACAATTAGCTGCAGTGTTAAGTGTTTTAGAAAATATTCAGCAGGATTTCAATGCAGATCAAGCTGATGGCAAGAAAGTTTCTCTAGCAGATTTGATAGTATTAGCAGGCAGTGCAGCGGTAGAAAAAGCGGCAAAAGACGCAGGTAAAAATGTCATTGTGCCATTTACTCCCGGTCGAGGAGATGCGACTCAAGAGCAGACAGATATTGAATCTTTTGATGTACTAGCGCCTGAGTCTGATGGTTTCCGTAACTACAAAAAAGGTCAGTACACCGTCTCTTCTGAAGAAATGTTAGTCGATAAAGCGCAACTATTGACACTTTCTGCGCCGGAAATGACTGTACTGGTTGGTGGTTTACGAGCATTAAATGCTAACTTTGAGCAAACGCAACACGGTGTCTTTACTGACCGTCCTGGCGTATTAACGAATGACTTCTTTGTTAATGTGCTGAATATGGATACTAAATGGTTTGCTCAGTCAGATGATAAAGAAGTGTTTGATGGCCGTGATCGTAAAACGGGTAAGATTAAAGCAACCGCAACACGTGTTGACTTGGTGTTCGGGTCAAATTCACAGCTACGTGCTCTTGCAGAAGTGTACGCGAGTGATGATGCTCAAGATCGTTTCGTCAACGAGTTTATTACAGCTTGGACGAAAGTGATGGAGTTGGATCGTTTCGATCTAGCGTAACCAACATACGTAACTCCTCAAAACCCCATTTTCAGTATTGAAGATGGGGTTTTCTTTTAATATTCACTTTATTACCTTTATATTTTTCTCTTCACTCATGCATTATCTTAATGTCGTGACTTGTCTGCTGACAGTAGTTTGTCGCCAGAGAGGTTCTGTTCAGTAGTGTATTTCGAGTTTATGCTTAATTTTTATCCCGAATAATGAGTCTATTATGAAATTTTCCGGTTTAGGTGTTATTGCTGTATTAGAAGCTTGTAAAGGGTTTTTAGCGTTGTTGATTGCTGTTGGTTTGCATGCTTTAGTAGGGGTCAATTTACATCAAGAGACAGTGCAATTTTTTGATTATTTACATATCTCTCCAACCAATCATTATGTTGATCTTGCCGTGCAAAGTGTTGATAAAGTGTCTAATACAGGGCTAACTGTAGTCACGATAATCGCTCTTGGTTATGCCGTAATTCGTTTTATTGAAGCTTATGGTCTTTGGCATCAATTGCGTTGGACAGAATGGTTTGCTTTTATCAGCGGAACTATTTATTTACCTTTTGAGATATATGAATTGCTGCAAGACGCCAATATCATTACGTTCGGCGTATTGGGGATCAATCTCACTATAGTGGCATACATGTATTTTGTGCTGAAATCTGGATCAGGTAAGCACAGAATAAAGCAGCCAGTCCCGGCTAGGCCAGATACTATCTAATGTTAATTCTTTGTTCTTTTCCTCCGTCGTTCACTTTATAACGTCAATGAATAAAGTGATTTTACTGTGTTTTCTATTGCTTCTTTATGTCAAATAAGACGATCTAGTTGTAGTGACATTGATTGGTGCTAATGGCAGAAGTCCTGATATTTAGCACTTATATATTGGTATCTTTTCAGGTATCTTCTATCAATACAGAAACAAATGTTTCACTTTTAAATAATTGAAAATGTCGTGTCTTTGTATTTGACCTTGTCAGAATAAGGTAATGCGGCAGTCGACTGATAGAGTATTAAAGAGGATAAGCAACCATGAAAGCATTGATTATCGGAGCGGGTATTGGTGGAATGTCTGCTGCTGCGGCACTTAAACAACAAGGTATTGAGTGCGACGTATTTGAAGCTGTAAAAGAAATTAAACCGGTAGGAGCGGCTATTTCAGTGTGGTCCAATGGGGTGAAATGTATGAACCATTTAGGTATGGGACATATTATGGATGAGCTTGGTGGACCACTTCGAAACATGGCTTACCAAGATGGTAAGACCGGAGCTATTATGACCCAGTTTAGCCTTGCTCCTCTGATTGACGCAGTAGGTGAGCGCCCTTGTCCAGTCTCTAGAGCTGGCTTGCAGTCGATGATGATAGATAGCTGGGGCAGAGATAAGGTTCAGTTTGGTAAACGTGTTGAGCGTGTGGAGCAAAGCGACCAAGGTGTTATCGCCTATTTTACTGATGGTAGTGTGGCGCATGGTGATTTTATGATTGCCGCAGATGGTGGACGGTCTGTTGTTCGTGCGCATGTTCTGGGGGTTGAGTTGGAGCGTCGCTATGCGGGTTATGTGAACTGGAATGGTTTAGTCGATATGGATGCGACCATTGCGCCATTAGACCAATGGACAACATTTGTCGGCGATGGCAAGCGTGTGTCTATTATGCCTATTGCTGATAAACGTTTTTACTTTTTCTTTGATGTGCCATTGCCTGTTGGTTTAGTAGAAGATAGCGCAACAGTAAAAGATAATTTGAAGGAGTATTTTTCCGGATGGGCAGAGCCTGTTCAGAAGCTCATCGAAGTGATTGAGCCTACCAATACTAATCGAGTTGAAATTCACGATATTGAGCCGTTTGATACCTTTGTTAAAGGTCGTATTGCTCTGTTGGGGGATTCTGCACACTCTACTACGCCGGATATTGGCCAAGGTGGTTGCTCCGCGATGGAGGATGCTGTAGTGCTTGGAATGGCCTTTTCAGATACTAAGGACATTCAATCAGCATTATTAGACTATCAAGAAAAACGTCATGAGCGGGCTAAAGAGTTGGTCTTAAAAGCACGCAAGCGCTGCGACGTTACCCATGGTAAAGATATGGCAGTGACGCAAGCTTGGTACGACGAGTTAAAGCTTGAAAAAGGAGATAATATTATGAAAGGTCTCAGAGACACTATTATGGGTGGGCCATTAGGTTAGCCATAATAAAGACGGTAAAATGGTAAAAATGCCCATTTAGCAGCCTGTTAAATGGGCATTTTTATGTTGATGTGAGCGCTTGAACCGTTTTCTATAATAGTGGCATACTATTTTTGTATTTTTGTATTTTTGTATTTTTGTATTTTTGTATTTTTGTATTTTTAAAAGAGATCATGATGGCTAGTGGCTGGGCCCAAGATGGGGCGGTACAGGATCAGATAGATGCAACGGTAGATTCTGCGGTCGAGCAAGCGAAGCGCCGTATACCTAAAGGAGAGAGTTTTACTCATTGTGAAGAATGTGGTGAGCCAATACCTGAGCGTCGAAGGCTTGTTATTCCAGGTGTTCATTTGTGTATTCATTGCCAAACCGCATTAGAAAAGGACGATAAGGCGGCGCTTTTGTATAATCGCAGTGGGAGTAAAGATAGTCAGCTAAGGTAAAGTACGAGTGAGGTAGGATTTCAATGATACTTAGCGAGCTTCAGAATAGCGTTACTCATTGGTATCATTAGGCAGATAAAAGGCAAACTTGTTGATATCGAACGTAAAGATGCTTGTAGTTCTTATTTGCTGCGTTTATTTTCTTTCTATTTTTTGTATGCTATACGCTAAGTATTGGAAGTAGGTAAGTATGAATTTTTGTTATATAGCCATGACACTGCTTTGTATTGCAGGCTCCGCTTGGGGGGCATCAAATTGCGACTCAACCAAGGGCAGTCAAGCTTTTAATGCTTGCGTTATACAGTCGTTATCGTCAGATTTTCAATCTACTAAAATAGATAATGGGCAGTGGGTGTATAGCTTGCATCCGAATACGAAAACGAAAAAACATTCTGCTTTTGTTGCTACCTTATTGTCATCTTCCAAAATTCATTATCTTGATGAGCCTGTCGCGATGACGATACGCTGCAACAATAAAAAGACAGAACTTGAAATACATTGGAACGGTGTTGAATTAAAAGAAGGCCGTACTGATATTACCTATCATTTGGATCAAGAAGAGGCGCAGTCAGCTTATTGGCCATTATCAATAGCTCAACAATCGATCTATGTGTCGGGTTCAGGACAATTTATTCAGCGCCTTGCAACCAAAGAGACTTTTCGTGTTCAAATCTCTTCTCCTAGTACCCCAACGATTAATGCGACCTTTTATTTAAAAGGGTTAAACAATTTACTACCTGATATGGAAGGAGTTTGTTTTTAACTTACACGCTAAAGCACCAAAAATTAATGCTGTAAGGGCTAATAAGATCGAGCTTAGAAAGAGTAGGAAAGTCTTTGAGCTTTACTTTCCCACCGTTAAATTTTGGTTTGATACCATTAATTAGAACCTTATCTGCTGTTAGCGCCTTCGCGGTGAGTTCAAAACGTTTCTTTTTACTACCAAAACCTTGGCACTTAATACGTTTAGGAAACGGCGTGAGATTAATGATAAGCAAGGTGCATTTTTCTGTTTTTTTGGCGCTATGGCAGTATGTAATAATGTTAGGGTCGCTACTTTTAACTTGATAAACCTTTTCTCCCATTAGCTTTCCCCATAACCAACTGACCCAATAATCTGGGTTCGGCTTTAATGTTGCTTTATTAATCAAAGCATAATCACCACCAATAAGGCTTTGTCGAATCATGACCTTTTGTCCCAACGCTGCGCCTCGGCCTAATTGATCGGCCCACCAGAAAGAGGAGATAAAGCGATCAGAAAGCTTGGCTTCGCCACCACATTGAGCAGACCCTGTTTCTCCTGTCCATACTTCAGCTTGAGGTTGGAATCGATCGCGATAGGTTGTCAGTTGGGAGAGATATTTACCATAGTCTATAAAAGATCGCGGTGATAAAAGATTTTGAGGGGTGGCAGGGCGAGTTTTGATCGGGGAGCGGCTACTTTGAAAAGGGTAGTAATGCCAATCAACAATGTCTAAGTTTTCTTTAATAGAGGCTAAGAATTTAGCCGTTACATTGCTAATTGGTTTAATGGTTTCGCCAATTCTAGGCCAAAATGCACTTCCTGGGCCGGCAATTTTACTATTAGGACTAAAGGTTCTGATTAGTTGAATGAAGGTATCATAATCTTTTGCGAGTTTCCGTGCGACGGGTTGAGCGTGAATGCCATGAAAAGCCCAATAGGCATTAAGCTCATTCCCTAGTTCACATACAGAAATTATTTGTTGATTGGCATTACTGTATTCGAGTAAGCGCTGGACGTCATCTCCTTGCCAGTTACCATGCAGTGATTTACGGAAAAGCCCATATTTAAAAGTAAACATCAGTTTTAATTGGTTACGCTGACAGAAAGTATGAAGGTCGTCCCATATGGTGCGAGTGAGTATTAAGGCGTCGGGTTGCGCTGTGTGCGTGGTAAAGTAATGTAGATGATCGGCTTCTGAGCCTCCTACTCGCAAGTAAGCAGGGCCTAATGCAAGAACAAATTTATCCACTTTCGACTGTTGTAAATTCAATGGGGCGGCTTTTTCGGTACCGAGTCCTTTTTGAGATCCTTGGCTTCCGTCCCACCAATAGCCACCAGCTAGGACAGAAATATCAATGGAAAAAGAAAGGTATCGTTTGTCTACTTGGTGAGAGGGCTGTGTTTTTTGTAGGCTGATAGTTACCTGTTTTTGATGACGGTTGGCTCTGCGGTTATAAAAACGAAATCGACTATGATTGGCACTAAACACAGCTGCATTCTCCTATGATGACGTCTAATATCATGCAAGAGAAAGATGACGTTTATATTATCGCGTTATTAGGGAGTGCGTCTTTGTGTTGGGGAGGCGGGGACGAGACGGTAAAAAGTCTCTTTGATCGTATTTCTATCATTATTAGGTAGGGTGCTGTTTATGATGTAAAACTAAAATAAAGCGCACGTTGTTGTGTTTTTTAAGCGCGCTGATGAGCATACTTGGCGGTAAGCATTACCGTCTTGGAGTAATTTATAATGAGTGTCTGAATTACGGCACATGGCAATAAATTTGTCATAGGCTTCATAGTAGTGCTGCTTTTCAAAATATAAGCGTTGTGGTCGTATTCTATCGTGTTTTTCTCCTCTTTCTTCTAGCTTATCTTCTGAGCGATCAACAAGAACGACTAACCGGTTATAACGAATACGAATGTTATGACAATAGCGGCTGTTTGGTTCAATCTTTTGGCAATCGTCTAAATCGGAGTTTAATTCATTTAGCTCATCTTGATAAGCACGTAGGTTTTCGAGCGGACCAAATCTAATGTTCTGTGAGCGGGTGTCCGTTAATTCCGCTGCGTCTATTCTTTTTTTGAGTGTCATTAACTTAGTTTCTTGCGTAAGGCAGCTTTTGCCAAAAGCAATTAAATCAACCGCACTGGCTTGGCTGGCCATTCCACTTAAAACCCAAAGCAGCACTATGGAGAGTCGTTTTTCTGTCCAGCGAGAAAAATAGCGCATCATCATTTATCAATATCCTACTAAAGTTCTACTCAGTTTATCTCAATACAGGGGTGATTCAACACCGACATTTTATTTTATAACATTGAGTATCTTGTTTCTTCTGTTGCAATTTATTGCTTTTCAACGAATTATTTACACTATTATGAAAACACACTGTCTGGATGATAACGTGAATACACAATCAAATGCTTATGGCTTAACCATTCACCCGATGCGAGAGAAGCTTTATGCCGAACTCCATTCTCGCCCTTTTCAAGTGCTCCCTAGTCCTGTGCGAATTAGCTATCTTGCTGTGATGGTGGGCCCAGACCATAAAGAAAAAGAGTTTGAACATTTTTGTCGTTTATACGAATATTTTCAACAAGTCGCACCTAGTGAAGACGGTGTCTGTTATGAAGTGAACTTTGGTGCCTTACTTGTGCGCCGCGAAAAACATCTCGAGTTCACGTCTTATATGTTTATTAATAATGCGACAAACGAAGGAGAGGCACCATTTGATGACAACGCGTTGTCGTTATTACCACAAGATTGGTTAGCGGCATTGCCTGGTACGGTTATATCGGCATTTCATGTTGCCGTAGATGACGCCCGAACACAGCCAGAACCAGATTTATTAGCGGTTAAAAGTAGCTTCGAAGGTATGCGTTTGGTTGGTAGTCGTCCACAAAATGGTGATGCTCAAGTGTGGACAACTTTTCAACTTCACAGTGATGGTTGCGGTCGTTTTCTGATCTATAATAAAAACATGAGTGATAGCCAGTTAGGACGTATGGTTCAGCGTGTAGTAGAGATTGAAACCTATCGACTTATGGCGTTATTAGGCCTTCCTGCTGCCCGAAAATACAATGCTCAACTGGCTGAAATGGACGATAAACTGGCGACTACAACGGCGAGGTTGGCAGACTCAACTGAAAAGTTGGATGAGCAAGCTTTACTTGCAGAGCTAATAGACATGGCTGCTTGGGTGGAGGCTGCTCGGGCGCAAACAACATTTCGCTTTAGTGCGACGAATGCGTACCATGATTTGGTGTTAAAGCGTTTGGAAAACCTTAAAGAAGACGAAGTGTCTGGCCATTTGACGATTACCGAGTTTATGACCCGTCGTCTGACGCCAGCGGTAAGAACCTGTAGAGCTACAGGAGAGCATTTAGAGAATCTATCGCGACGTATAGACCGAGTTTCTGACATGATGCGTACGCGAGTTGAGATGGCGATTCAATCACAAAATCAACATTTATTAGCGTCTATGGACCGTCGTTCTAAAATTCAACTTGCCATGCAACATACGGTAGAAGGCTTGTCTGTTGCTGCGATTAGTTATTATGCTGTTGGTTTGCTTAAGTTCATCATAGAGGCCGTGTATGACAAGGGTGTGTATTTTGATAAAAGTCTCGTGATGGGAATTTCGGTTCCTTTAGTCGTAGGCGGAGTTTGGTTTACTACTCGCAAAATACATAAGCGTTTCTTGTTGCTTGCTAAAGCAAAAGAGGAGCAAGAAAAGCTTAATCAAGAGCCGTAGTCATACTTCTTATTACGTTATCTGAAGAGGCTTTTGGTGTATTCCGAAAGCCTTTTTTTATTCAATGCTCTTTAATAAAGTTGATGGTGTTAGGTCTTTTATGTATGTCTTGGTGTTTTGTTTGGCGGTTGATATAGGGATTTATGCTTTTTCGCATCCACCTTTATTACTTACGTCGATTATTAAAGGGTTGTTTGGCTCTAGTGGGATGATTTTCTTGAGTGCGGGTATTTGGTGGCTATTAATGCTCGTTGGCATAGGCACTATGATTCGCTTGAAAACTAGGTGGGTAGGTATGCTGGTGGTAGGCGTGTCTCTACTCTTATGGTTATTGAGAATTCTCAGTCCTCTAGGCTCTATGACGCTTGCTCTAGAGTACCCAAATCTCGTCTGGGGGATACTTGAGCTATTTTATATACTGATATTAGTTTCTATTGAACTGATGGTATTTAAACGTTAACTCTACTGACTGAGCATGGGGTTGCTAATAAAAATGCCGCTTGTGGTAAGCGGCATTTTTATCGAACTGAGATAAAGTAGTTATGCCATAGGATAAAGCAATATCCTATGGCACCAGTACAGTATGATCAGTATTACATTAAAGGAATTGTTAGGTCATAGACGTGACCTTGGCCTTTTTCTGCATGGAAAGTAGAGATGTATTTGTCATCACTGATTTTAATCAAGCCCTGATTAACAAAGCTATCGAGAAGCATTGTAGATTGTTTTTGGATATCTTCAGAGGTTGCTGAGGCAGGCATTTGTTTAGCGGCGTATTGCACCACTGCTCTAGTGACCAGAGTTTGGTCTGCTTCTATGTTAGCATCAATAATCGCATTATATAGCCAGAACTTAGGATTGTAGAGTTGCGCTCCTGTCGGTTTGGTGGCCATATCAGCTAGTTTGCTAGTCATGCTAGCAGTAAAGTGGCCATCTTTTGTTGAGCCGCTCAACTCTGTTATATTTAGCTCAGGCTTTCCGTCAATAATACTTTGCATATTATTTAAGAAAAACGCGACTTGTTGATCTACTGGCAGCGCATCGGATTCTTTAATCAATTTTGCATAATCAATAAAGATCTGGTTGTCTAAATGATTAATTTCTGTGACAAGTTTAAGATCATGAGCTTTAAAGTTTGCCACATCGATGTTCTTAGCAGAGTAACTCATTTGAATATTGCCAAGTTGTTGCTTTTTATCAAGCTTAGTATGTACCGTGACAGCAAGGCCATTCATTTCACCTTGAGGGACGCGTACTACCTTGCCTACTTTAAAGCTCATATCAGCATCATAAAATCCACCGCGTTGAATAGTGTCCCAGTCGGCTTTAAGGTTTAATGCGATTGACAAGTCTTGGATAGTCGTTGCTTCTGTTATGTCCATCTTAGCGCTTTTAAAACCGCCGTTGTAAATGGTTTTATCGTGCCCGATTGTTCCTTTACCAGCGTATTCAGTGACAGAAAACTCGTTGTTTTTGTCTTTAAATGCTGGGATTTTATCAGCAAAGCTAATCTTACCAAATAAATTACTCACAATAGCGGCATTGTAGAGTGGCGATTTTTCATCCCAAACAAGGTATTCACGCTGTTTTTCACCTTGTAGCTGAATGTTGGTCGAAAATAAGCCGATTTTACCTTGGTCTGACAATAAAAGAGGACCGTAATGCGTATCTAAAGTAAATTCTGCACTAACGATTTGACTCTGCATAGTAGGATCAATACTGTTTAAATCAAAACTGAGTAATACTTTGCTTTTCGAGCCAAACCAACTTGATTCAGTCGACTCGATTGTCGCGCTGTAGCCTTTTTCCTTATTTATATTGGCAACTATGTCTGTAACAGTTGTTTCATATTTTGTTGCAATAAATTTTGGAGCAATAAGACATGCGGCAATAAGTGTAAGAGCGGAGACACCCAGTACTTTTTTCACAGGAACTTCCTTTTCATAAGGTTATTAAATTGCCTGCATGATACAAGGAAATAGAGGACAAGTAGACCCAAACAGCGTCTTTCTCTATGCTAAAACCGCGCTAAAAAAATAAAATCCTCCACACTGAGGATTTCTAATCAATAATCAGACAGTAAACTGACAGAGGTGCTTTATCGAAGTGAGTCGCTGACTTTTTTTAGCGTTGCTTGGATGCTAGTAACGTTGCTCCTAAAATGCACCCTGCGCCTACTAGTTGAATGATACTGAAAGACTCGCCTAACCAAAGAAACGCAAACAAAGCACCAAAAGCTGGCTCTGATCCAGTCAATAGCGACACTCGCGACGCTGATGTATGCTTCACGCCAAAATTCTGCGCAAACAGCGCAAATATTGTACAAAACAGCACAAGATAAGAAGCTTCTAGCCAAAAGCTAATGCTGGTTGGCAATAGTTGCTCAATGGGGTTGTCGGTGAGAAAAAATACCAATAAAGCCCCTAAGGTGACAACATTGGCTTGAATGCACGTTGTGCTTAATGCTGAAAGTGATTTTCCTTTTAGTAAAACATTGGTAGCAACTACCATGCAGGCACGAAGAAACGCTGCGAGTAAAATACAGATATCCCCTAGATTTAATAACCCATGATTTTTTCCAGTAGTGTGTGTCGGGCTCGCTTCCGTTATGCCATTGCTGGTTAATAAAAATACACCAAATAGAGACATCAAAGCGCACAGAATGATTTTGTTTTTAGGACGTGTACGAGTAACGCAGGATTCCATTATTGGCGTGATGAGTACGCATAAGCTAATAAGGAACGCTGCTTTTGATGCGCTCGTATGAAATATCCCATAGGTTTCAGCGATAAAAATCCCTAACAATATAATCCCAGTAGGGACGGCGTAGCGCCAATCTTTAGTCAGCCCTTTACGAGCGTCATGCCAATAAACAGGTAACAAAATGAGTGATGTCATACCAAATCGAATCACCAGGAAAGCAAAAACACTGGTGTATAACAGTGCCTCTTTGGTTATTCCGTAACTGGTTCCCCAGAAAACAGCGGTAAGCAAGAGCGCTATTTCTGCAAGTGGTAGTTGTGCAGGTCGAAATGAAAAATAGATAGTGGGCGTACGCATGATTTTCTCGTAGTCTTGGCAAAGAAAGGCATGTTAACTTGTGCTTTGGATTTAGATAATCACCTCCTATATCAAAAGACTTATGATTCATGAACACAAATAAATTAATGGCTTTATTACCGGATATGGCAGCGTTTGTGGCGGTAGTAGAAACCGGAAGCTTTACCAAAGCGGCGCACAAATTGGGTATTACACCATCAGGCGTTAGTCGCCAAGTATCTCGTATGGAGACTGCTTTGAGTGTTGTTTTGATTGAGCGGACAACGCGTAGACAAACAACGACCTTAGTGGGGATTTCCGTCTATGAACAGTGTCGTAATATGCTAGATAGTGCTAAAGAAGCAGTATTAGCATCAGAGCAAGAGGCGAAAGAGGTGCAAGGGCGATTGCGAGTGGCTGCACCTAAGGCGCTAGCGAAGCAAGTGTTAGAGCCCTTGTTATTAGAGTTTACAGATTTGTACCCAGAAGTGTCTTTGCACATGCAAGTCACTGATCAACGTTTAGACCCCGCCTATCACGATGTGGATATTATCTTTCATGTTGGGGCTGAGCCTTACGAGCATTTAGTCAGTAAGCAAATAGGACGCGTTCGTTCCGTTTTGTGTGCTAGCCCAGCGTATTTAGCAAAACGTGGTGTGCCAAGTACGCCAGAAATGCTCTATGAGCATGATTGTTTAGCATTAGGTTTTTTTGATGGTGATAACTGTTGGGTATTTAGCCAAGAAGAGCGAAAAATAAAGGTAGTGGTAGGGGGGCGCTACTTTAATAACCACTCAGAAATGCGTCTCGCTGGCGTGATTAGGGGGCTAGGCATTGGTTTGTTTCCTGACTTTGTTGTAACCGATGCACTGAGTAAAGGCGATGTGATTGAAGTATTACAAGATTGGCGAGTGCTGAGTGATTTTCAAGGTGGGATTTACATGCAGTTTGTTTCATCGCGCTTTATGCCTAATAAAATACGTGTTTTTTTAGATTTTATTGAAAATCATTTTAATCAATCTAGTGAATGTTAATAGGAGCGGCTTAGTATTGTCTTGGTGTGCTATTGATTCTGTCACTATGATTTTTGGTGGCTGACTGTGATGTTTGAGTGTATTGGGTGATGAAAAAGAGAAAATGATTCAATTTAGACATCCCTTCGCAATATTAAGGCCCTATGGGCCAAGGTTCTAGCAGACCACAATGTGATTTTTTATCGCTCAGTCACTATTTTGAAACAGCATGGTTGGATAATGTAAACCGCTTTCATAGTGAGTTGATATTGCTCATAAAACGGGAGAAAGGATGTGATTTTTCATTTTCATCGACATTTTTTTCGCATCTAGTATGAAATAATATAAGGAGATTTTTACGCCAGTTTGGCTATCAATGATTATGACGGAGTATATATGGTGCCTTTCTTATCGGTTGTTTTACCTGCTAAAAATGAACAGGGCAACATAGGGGTATTAATTAGAGAAATTCACGCGAGTCTATCGCCAGAGTATGTATTTGAAGTAGTGCTAACTGATGACGGCAGTGATGATAATACCGCGCAAGTCGCTATAGATACGGCGAAAGAGATAGGTTGTCAGTTGCAGGTTATTTATCATGCAAAGAGCTGTGGTCAGAGTACTGCACTGTCCTCTGGTGTGCGTCATGCGAAAGGAGAATGGATTATTACTTCTGACGCGGATGGCCAGAATGATCCGATTGATTATCCAAAACTGATTAACGAAGCAATGCAGCTTAAGAGTTCGCATTTTTGTGTCGCAGGGTATCGGAAAAAACGTCTTGATACTGCTTGGGTGCGCTTTCAATCTCGCGTAGCGAATAAAATTCGTCAGCGTTTATTAGATGATGGGGTACCAGATTCTGGTTGTGGTCTAAAACTATTTCCTAAAGACACCTTTTTAAGGTTACCTTATTTTGATCATATGCATCGATTTTTACCTGCCTTGATCAAGCGTATTGATGGTGAAATTGTGGTGTGCCAAGTCAACCACCGAGACCGTAATGCAGGTGTTTCTAATTACAATGCATGGAACCGAGCTTGGGTCGGTGTTATTGATATTGTAGGGGTTATTTGGTTAAAGAAACGCGCCAAACATCCGACTATTGCGAATGTCTATTCTAATCAGGATTAAGAAATGAAGTGGGTAAAACTGGCGTTACTTTGTCTGTTCGCTGGTCTGTTGTTTTCTGGTGTGCTGAACCCTATTTTGGTTCATCTTTCTGATAAAAACTGGTTGTCTGGCTATTTAGCAGAGAAGGGGTATATCGGCCACTCTCTTATTATTGTTGCTTCTTTGTTTTTGGTGGCAATTGGTGGGCCAAAACAGATAGTCGCCTTCTTATTTGGTTATTTATATGGGCCTTATCTAGGTACATCAGTGACCCTCGCTATTTGTTTAGTGGCGGCTTTGCTCAATTACATGGCGGCTAAAATGGTTTTAGCCCACACCTTAGGGCGCTATTTTCCAATCAGAATGAGCAAGTTCAATCAATTTGCTAGCCGGGCGCCGTTCATGAAAATTCTTATGCTGAGGTTACTGCCGGTGGGCAGTAATCTGGTGACCAATTTATTATCCGGCAGTGTCGGTGTTCCTTTATGGGCGTTTATCAGTGCGAGTTTAATAGGATACCTTCCGCAAACCGTGATCTTTGCATTGGTTGGGTATGGTATTAATGGGGCGGATCACGTGATGATCTACATGAGTATTGGTTTTGCTGTATTAAGTTTTATTCTGACGGCATTGATTTATCGAGATCATCTAAAACACAAACTCTCTACTTTAAATGTTGAAGGTAAGGCATCATGACGGTCCCGAAAATGTTCGACAATGACGATTATACTAAAACCCTCTGGTTACTTTTGCTGATCGCCGCCGTGGTGATTCTCGCTGGCGTTGGCTTGCGAGACCCTTGGCCAGCCGATGAGCCGCGTTTTGTAGAAGTCGCCAGAGAAATGGTGAATTCAGGTAACTGGTTTTTCCCGATGCGTGGTGGTGAACTCTATCCAGATAAACCGCCAGTATTTATGTGGTCGATGGCCGCATTGTATTGGCTAACTGGTAATTTATCTGCCACCTTTTTGATTCCCAATGCACTGGCTAGCTTGCTCTGTGTATTTTGTGTGTTTGATATTGCGGCTAAACTTTGGAATGTTAAGGTTGCACGCAATGCTGGGTTGCTCTTATTGATCGCACCACAATTCATTATTCAAGCAAAAACAGCTCAAATAGACGCTATGGTTGCTTGTTGGATTACTGTTGCAATGTATGGGTTGCTGCGTCACTTCTTTTATAAAGCGAGTCTAACCTGGTATTTGATTAGCTGGGCTTTTATGGGATTAGGGATTATCACTAAGGGAGTAGGTTTTTTACCTTTATTCTTCTTAATTCCAGTCTTAGTGTTGCATTTCACAGGTAAACATCGCTTTAGTAAGGCACAAGTGAATTGGCGCTTATTGTTTGGACCACTCGCTATGTTATTGGTATTAGCTGCGTGGTTATTACCTATGTTATATATCGCAGATACCAGCCATAACCCAGATTTTATCGCTTATCGTGACAATATATTGTTTAAGCAAACGGGAGAGCGTTACGCTCATTCTTGGGGGCACATTAATCCTTGGTATTATTTTATAGTGAGTGTGATCCCTGCTTTTTGGTTTCCCTTATACGCTTTTTTGTTTAGTAAGCCTTTTTGGCAAGATTTAAAAACGTCTCCAGTTATGATTAGTTTGTTTGTCTGGATTCTATTGGTCGTGGTGTTTTTTAGTATCAGCCCTGGTAAGCGAGGTTTGTATATTTTGCCCGCTCTACCAATGATGGCGTTGTTAATCAGCGCGCACATTAATACTGTGGGTATTCGTCCTTGGTTTAGGCGTGTGCTAATTGCTGGTGGTTTTGTCTTTGCGTTACTGTTCTTTGTGGCCGCGATTTTATGTTTTAGTCACTCACATATGGTTGCTAAAGAGTTGGGAGATGATACCTGGATGTTCGGGTGGTTATTGCTTGTTACTGGTGTAACTTGGGTAGCTATTTTGTTATGGAAGTGGAAGTCGCTCAATTTATTTTCATTTGGGGCGGCATTTGCAATTACTTGGGTGCTGTATAGTACTTGGGGATATGCGTTACTAAATGATATTCGTACGCCAGCGAAAGGCATTATGGCTGCTGTAGAGCAAGAGATTGGTACGGATGGAGAGCTGGGTTTAACGCGTTTTAAAGAGCAATTTTTGCTATTTAGTCATATTCCATTAACCCATTTTAGCTACTTAACAAGTACTCAAGAGCAAGATAGAAATGCTTGGCTATGGATGAGTGAAAAAGCCAACCGTTTCGTGATGACGGAAAATGATCATTCTATTCAGTGTTTTGATACTAGTACTGCGCTTAAACTAGGCAAAGCACACGGTCGTCATTGGATTCTATTAACTGAAAGTGATATGTCTCCTAGCTGCCATGCGCCAAAAACGATTAAGCGTTACCATTTACCGGTGGCATCAGGCTATCAGTAAAATTGGCTAAGAGCGGAAGGTGAGACAAAGAAAAGCCGTTGTACTTTAATAAAGTGCAACGGCTTTTTATTTTATAACAAGAGTAAATAACCTTTACTGGTTAGGAAATAGTGAACGTAATAGGGCAATGCCTTCGTTTTGACCGCCGTGGTTATACGCATCTAATAGCGCAGACCCTATAATTGCGATGTCTGCTTTTCCTATTAAGGCTTCTATCTGGCTGCGCTCACGAAGGCCAAAACCAACACCCATCGGTGCGTTAGTGTATTTTTTAATGTGCGCTAAATATTCATCGACAGAATAGTCAGTGTTTTTACCTTCATGGTCTGAATGACCTGTTACACCCGAACGTGCTACGCAGTACAGAAAACCAGAGGCTTGACTTGCTAGCATTTCAAGACGCTCTTTAGGGGTGACTGGCGTGACTAACCAGATAGGATCTATTTGGTTAGTCTCACAGGCGGAAATATAGTCGTTTGCTAGCTCAATGGGTAAATCGGGAAGAATCAGCCCCGGCATATTGATCTCAGCGGCACGTTTTGTAAGCTTGTCCAAACCGTAGCGATACATTGGGTTTAAGTAGCTCATTAGAACGATACGGCTATTTGGGAAGGCGTGGGTCAGCTTCTCCATATCTGTTAAGAAGGTTTCTACACTTAAGGTTTGTTCTAATGCTTTATGACAAGCCGCGACGATACTTGGACCATCGGCCACAGGGTCAGAAAATGGGAATTGAACCTCAATAAAGTCCACCCCTTCTTCTAATAAACGAGTTATCCAATCTAGACTGTCTTGTAAAGTAGGATAGCCATAAACGACATGGGTCATGGACAAAATAGGTTTTTGTTGGCGTTTCTGTTGGATAAAATTGGCAAGCTGGCTCATGCTTTTTTCTCCATATCAGCGTGGTAAGTAGCAAGATAACTGCTCAAAAATTGTGGGAAGGTTTCATCTTCAACCGCTTTGGCTACATTGAAAATATCTTTGTCACCACGTCCCGATAAGTTGATTACTAAATGAGTGTCTTTTGACAAGTTCGGAGCATCTTTAAATGCGCCAGCTAAGGCGTGGGAGGATTCAAGTGCTGGAATAATCCCTTCTTTTTTCAGTAACAAAGTACAAGCGTCCACTACGTCATCATCCATTGCATAGGTCATTTCGATGCGGCCTATATCGGAAAGGTGAGCGATAATAGGTGACACGCCAACGTAATCTAAACCCGCTGCAATCGAATGCGTATCCTGTAATTGCCCAGCTTCGTCTTGGATGAATTTAGTCGCGAACCCTTGAGCAATACCTTTGGTGCCTAAATCATGAGACAGACGAACAGAATGGTCGCCTAGTTTGATGCCACGACCACCAGCCTCAACGCCAACCATCTTAACGTTTTCTTCTTCAAGGAAGGGCAAGAATAAGCCGCAGGCGTTAGATCCACCACCAACACAGGCGTATAAACGATCTGGGAACTTACCAAATTGCTTAACACTTTGTTCGCGAACTTCATCTCCAATCACAGATTGAAAAAAGGCCACCATTTCAGGGAAAGGCGCGCAACCACAAGCGGTACCGATAAGGTAGTGGCTTTCTTCGTGACTTGATGACCAGTCACGCAAGGCCTCATCGAGAGCATCTCGAAGGGTTTGGGAGCCGGTCGCAACTGGCACAACCGTAGCGCCTAGCTGTCGCATCCAAAAGACATTAGGATATTGGCGCTCTACATCTTTTGCGCCCATATAAATTGTACACTCAAGGCCAAGACGAGCGGCGACTAATGCGGTGGCAATACCATGTTGTCCAGCACCAGTTTCAGCAATAACACGCTTTTTACCCATACGTTTGACCAATAAACCTTGGCCAATAACGTTGTTCATCTTGTGCGCGCCACTGTGATTTAAGTCTTCACGCTTTAGATAAATTTGCGCACCACCAAAGTGTTCGGTGAGGTTGGCACAGTAGGTCAGTGGTGTTGGTCGGCCTGAATATTCCTGCCATTGTTTGTGCAGCTCAGCGAGAAACTCAGGGTCTTTTTTAGCATCTTCAAAAGCAGTAAGAATTTGCTGTTGGCTGGCATAAAGTATCTCTGGGATGTAGCTACCACCGTATTCCCCGTAGAAACCGTTCTCGCTTTGCATGGTGTTCTCCATTTAATTATTTAACTATACCGTTTAGTTAATATAGTAGAGGTTAACGGTTCACGTCAAGGGTGTTTCGGTAAATTTAGTTAGAGCGTTTCGCTGGCTAGGGTCACTCTCATGAACAACACCTCCGCTCCCCGCGCAAGCGCGAAGAATCGCTTAGGCGTTATTCGTAAGAGCTTATGTGTTTGGTAGAGCGCTATTTACTAAGACAGGTATGTTTAAATCCCAGTCGTGGAGGGCGTTAGGGTTGTTGTTGATGGGTATTCGCTTTAGGGTTTGATTACGGCGTCAGGTAGATGCTTTGCCGCCGTTAGCTCGCTTGTTTGTGAACTGTCGGCGGTGAAGTGTGATGGGTGTTCTTTGGAGTTGGGTTAACGAGTGATTTAACCCAACTTATAAAGTGTTTCGATGCTTGCTGATTGCTGACTTCATTATGAGTCAAAAAGAAGGCATTGTTATCGAATTCAACGGCTGGTGAGAGTGCGATCAGCTGATTATTTTTAATAAGCTCCACTACTTGCCAGTCCCATGCCATGGCGACACCGGCACCATTTAATGCCGCATGAATGACGGTAACTTGGTCTTCCATCTGAATTTCATTTTTGGGTGTTTGGTATTCAATACTCGATTTTTCAGCCCAACTTTGCCAGTTTACCCAAGAATCTGGTGAGTTTTTCAATCCCAGTAATGGCATTTCCCACAGGTTTTCTAGTGATTGTATTTCTGGTCTTTTGGTTAAAAAGCTAGGGCTGCACACTAATAACACGCGTTCTTTGAATAGTAACTCTTGGTGATTGTTTAGTGCTTCTATTGGGCCGTAATAAAATGCCACATGATAATCTGCATGGCTTTCATTGTTGATGTTTCTCTGATTGTTGATGTTGATATTAAGGTTGATGTCGGGGTGTTTGTCTCGAAAATCATCAAGGTGAGGGATGAGCCAGAAGTGCGAAAAGCAGGTGCCTATTTCTAAATCTAGAGCGCATGGAGTGAGCTTGTCGTTCATTTTTTGTGAGGCTTCAGCCAGTGTTAATAGAGTAGGGCTGACGGTTTTTAAATACACTTTGCCTTTTTGTGTCAGCTCAAGGCCATTCTTTTTTCGGACAAAAAGTTGGGTGTTGAGAAAGCTTTCGAGTTGCTTTATTTGCTTGCTAACAGCGGTCGGAGTGACGCAGAGTTCTTCAGCTGCGCTGGAAAAAGTACCGAGTCGTGAGGAAGCTTCAAACAGTATGAGGCTGCTCAGCGAGGGTATGGTGCGGTTGTGGGTGGGCATGTTCTTTTCCAGCTTGAACTTTTAGTTCAAGTGATGCTAACAAAATAGCGTTTTACTTACAATTTCCAGCTTATAGTATGGGTAAATATTGTAAATAAAGTGAAAGGTTTAGTATGCAAAGCGTTAGACAGATACACCATGCCATGTTACCTCTTCCTGATGGCACGCAATTGGCCTATCGGGCTTGGCTGCCCGAAGGCGCTGAGACTAATCCAGTACCTGCCATTCTTGAGTTTTTACCGTATCGAAAAAACGACGGCACCATTGTGCGAGATGAGATCACTATGGCGCAGACTGCGGCTCATGGCTACGCTTGCGTGCGAGTAGATTTGCGTGGGTGCGGCGAGTCACAAGGTCACACAACGGATGAATACACCCAGCAAGAGCTGGATGACGGCGTGGATATTATTGCCTGGTTGGCAGATCAGCCTTGGTGTGATGGTCGTGTTGGTATGGTTGGTATTTCGTGGGGTGGTTTTAATGGCCTGCAAGTAGCAGCCTTAAACCCGCCGGCACTAAAGGCGATTATCACCCAATGCTCTACGGACGATAGATACGCCAATGATGTTCATTATATGGGTGGTTGTTTGTTAAACGATAACCTAGATTGGGCGGCTTTTTTCTGGGCTTATGCGCAGGGTCGTGCACCGGATGTAAAACTGCTGGGTGACGGTTGGAAAGAACAATGGCTTGATCGTCTTGAGCAAATGCCGTTCTTGGCTAAGCCGTGGCTAACCGAGCAAACTCGTAATGCTTACTGGAAACACGGTTCCATTTGTGAAGATTATTCAAAAATCAAAGTGCCTGTTTATACCATGGGTGGTTGGGCTGATAACTATCGTCGAAGTGTGTTTAGTTTGTTGGAAAATCTCGACGTACCGCGCAAAGGTTTGATTGGCCCTTGGGCCCACAAGTACCCAAATATAGCTTATCCAAACCCTAAAATGGATTATGTAAAAGAGTCAGTACGCTGGTGGGATCGTTGGTTAAAAGGGGTGAGAAATGGCATCGATGACGAGCCGCAGCTTACCTACTACTTGCAAGACAGTGTGCGACCTAAAGGGGATTACGAAGAAAGAGCAGGGCAGTGGCTTTCGGAGCCGTGCTGGCCATCCCCAAGAACGACTCATAAATTGTTTTACCTGAATAATCGACAATTACTAGACTCTCCCCAGCCTAGCGCTTTTGCAGAGCAAATTTGCTCGCCACAAACCCTTGGTTTAAATGGTGGGCGTTTGTGTGTGGGAATCCGTTTGGAGATGGAGCAGCCTGCAGACCAGCGAGCTGACGATGCAGGCGCTTTGTGTTTTGACAGCGCGCCACTGACTGAAGATATGGCATTGGCGGGCGATATTGTGGCCAATTTGGCGCTGCGCAGTGATAGCCCAAGCGGCAATATTGCTGTGCGAATCTGTGATGTTCATCCAGATGGTGCCGTGACGCGAATTAGTGTGGGGGTGTTGAATCTAACTCACCGCAACAGTCATGAGTTTGTTGAGAATTTGGTGCCTAATGAGCTGTATCAGGTTCAGGTAAAGGTCAATCCAATTGCGTATAAATTGCCTGCGGGACACCGTCTAAGAGTGTCTATTTCAACCGCGTACTGGCCTTTAATTTGGCCAGCAGCAGACCATGCGACGCTCACCATCGAAGCGGCAAAAAGTTCTGTTCAAGTGGCTTTGCGAGAGGATCTTTTTAGTGAAGTTGAGCCGCCAGCGTATGACCAAGCGGTGTCCTATGATGGCCATGCTTTGCGGTGTTCAGATAGCCAGAGAATCGTTCATCAAGATTATAAGACAGGTGTGGTGACTCTAGAAACTCACGACGATTTTGGTCGTCAGCACTTTAACTCTTGTGACACTGACATAGACATGTCTATGAGTCAGTGGCAAAGCATTCATCCAGAAGATCCATTAAGTGCGCAATCAAAAATAGCCTTCGATTTGACCATGGGGCGAGAAGGTTGGTGGACGGGGTTAAAAGGGGATTATCAAATGCGCTGTGATAGAGACAACCTCTATATTACTGCTCATTGGCAGGCTTTCCATGATGGCGAGTGTATCTTTAGCAAAGAGTTTGAAGAAACCATTAAGCGTACCGGTGTGTAATCACGGCCGAGAAGAGGAATATTTTCATGTTTCAATCGTTAAGACCTTTAGTGTTTTTTCCCACTGTAATGGTCTAATGATCTTGGAAGGTCCTATAGCCTATAATTAACTTTAAT
>JBQEFB010000047.1:0-22171 GCA_052107635.1 Marinomonas sp.
ATATTAAAGTTAATTATAGGCTATAGGACCTTCCAAGATCATTAGACCATTACATCCTACGATTGAGAGGTAGGAGGAAGAGGGGCATTTTTGCGTTTTTTCTTTTCTATTTTAGCCTATTTAATGATCGATATTTGCTGTTGTTTTGCTAGAATTATCTGGTCTATGGAGAGTCCTTCTAGGCTAACAATTGCCGCGCCACAAGTGAGGTAAATTGGGTGAGTCCTAACGATTACTACGTAGGGCTTTAGATAAACTGGTCGTTGGCTTATTCGCTGGACGCCTTCTTTTGGTACCTACCTAACATGAGTTTATTAATCTCAACCTGGATTAAATTCTTTTTCCTATTTGCTCCGTTCTTTGTACTTTCAATGTTTTTGGCGCTGACGCGTGGTGAAGCATCTGCTGTTAGAAGAAAAGTGGCTAATAAAGCCATTATTGCTTCTGTGGTGATTTCTTTTGTGTTGTTTTTTTTCGGCAGTAGTTTGTTTTCGGTATTAGGCATTACATTAGATGCGTTTCGTATCGGCTCAGGTGTTTTGTTGTTTCTTTCTGCGTTGAGTTTAGTTCGGGATGGCACGCGTAATCATGCTGTAGGCATGCCAAGTGAAGAGTTGGATGATGTTTCTGTTGTGCCGTTAGCAGTACCTATTATTGTCGGACCTGCCACGATAGGTACGATTCTTGTGTATGGTGCTGAGCTTCATGGTTGGGAGATGATCCTAGGATTGTGTGGTTTGCTATTGGCTCTTGGGAGTTTGGCGCTATTGCTTTATTCCGCGTCATTAATTGAACGAATATTAGGTCGCACAGGACTAAACGTACTTTCGAAAATCACTGGTCTTATTTTAGCAGCGATGGCTGCGCAGATTGTGATGAGTGGCGTGATGGGATTTTTACAGCCTGCTATCAGTTAGAGATGATTAGGAGTCGACGAGTGTAAATGTCGAGCTCAATCAAGGTGATTGGCGGATGATGCTTCTGCTGTATTTTGTTTTGTTATAGTATAACAACAAGAATTATATTGAAGTAGGTTTACCATGGTTAGAAGTGTTGTTCTGTTCTTTTTTACCTGCCTTTTTTGTGCGGCTCCAGCTTATGCAGCTATGAACCTTTTTGGCTATGATGATTTTATTCATTGGATTGTTTTTGAACAAGTCAGTTGGCACCGTCAGTTGGCGGCATCGGTACAAAAATTAAGCCAAGATGGCAGCACTGGTGTGTTGTGGAGTTTAGTCTCTGCCAGTTTTGTTTATGGGATTTTTCATGCGGCTGGGCCAGGTCACGGCAAAGCGGTTATTTCTGCTTATATGTTGGCCAGTCGTGCGCCATTACGTCGTGGTATTGGCTTGTCATTTTTATGTGCAGCAGCGCAGGGTGTTATGGCCATCACTTTAATGGTGATTGTGGGTCAGGTATTTTCAGTAGCGGGAAAAGCAATACAGATTAGTCGATTTTTTGAAATGGCGAGTTTCGCCGCAGTAGGTTTAATCGGTGTGTGGATGTTTACACGGTTAGTAAGAGGAAAATCCAGCTGTGGTCATGATCATTCTTACGACCACGACCACGACCACGACCACGACCACGACCACGACCACGACCACGACCATAAGTGTACTCAGCCAGTGGCTCTTCAAGATGATCATCGCGCGGATAAACGTAGTATTTTAGCGATGGTATTAGCTGTTGGTATTCGGCCTTGTAGTGGCGCGGTATTAGTCTTGTTGTTCTCGATGAGCGCGGATATTTTTCATTGGGGTATATTAGCGACCTTTGCCATGTCTTTGGGGACGGCGATAACGGTAGCAGGTTTAGCCGTGATCAGTGTTATCATTCGCGACAGCAGTTTTTTGATCGGTAGTGAGCAAGGTGTCTGGCGACAACGTTTGTCCCGAGCCTTTGGTTTTTTTGCCGCTATCGTGTTGATAATTATTAGTATTTCTATGATGTGGAGTTATGGAAGTAATACAGGAAGGGTCTTCTAAAATGAGCGAAGAACATCAGCACTCGGGTCATAATCATAATCAGTGCATTGATAGCGCGTTAGAGACCGCTGAGCAGTTATGTACCGAGCAAGGACAGCGTTTAACAAAAGTGCGACGTCGTGCGTTAGAGCTTATTTGGGAAAGCCATCGGCCTCTGGGTGCGTATCAGTTGTTAGCAAAATTGGCGGAAGAGGGGTTTAACTCTGCGCCACCTACGGTTTATCGAGCATTAGACTTTTTATTAGGGGCAGGTTTGATCCATAAAGTGGAATCAATGAATGCTTTTTTAGGATGTACTCACGCCGATAAAGCTCACAAAGGCTACTTTCTTATTTGTGAGGAGTGCCACAATGTTATGGAGTTTGATTATCAAGATATTCACGCTTCATTGGTAGCGAGAGCCGCCGAACAAGGTTTTGAATTGCGAGCAGAAACAATCGAGCTCATAGGGCTTTGCTCTGCTTGTAAAGCCACTGGAGTGCCGGTATGAATCATCGTTTAGTGACGTTTGATCATATAGGGATTGAATTTTCTGGTCGCAGCTTGCTAAACAACATTGAGATGACCATCGATGAAGGTGAGATTGTCACACTGATTGGTCCTAATGGCAGCGGGAAAAGTACCTTGATTCGTATTTTATTAGGGTTACAAGAACCGACCAAAGGACAGGTAATACGAGATAAAGCACTGCGCATTGGTTATATGCCACAAAAGCTGCATATCGATCCTACTTTACCTCTTACGGTTAAGCACTTTTTAGCGTTAGTGCGCGGTGTGGATAAAAAACAAATTATTCCAACGTTAGAAAAAGTGGGGATTGCCCATTTAATTAATTCTCAAGTACAAGTGTTATCTGGTGGTGAGACTCAGCGAGTTTTGTTAGCGCGAGCACTACTAAATTGCCCTAACTTGCTGGTATTAGACGAGCCTGTCCAAGGTGTTGATGTGAATGGTCAGGTGGAGCTTTATAACCTGATTGAAGGTATTCGCAATGAGTTACATTGTGGTGTTTTGATGGTGTCACATGATTTGCATTTGGTGATGGCAAAAACCGATACCGTGGTGTGTATTAATCAGCACGTTTGCTGTTCTGGTAGCCCACAACATGTAACGGGTCATCCTGCTTACCAAGCTTTATTTGGGGTGCCAGGTGCAGATGAATCGATCGCGATTTATTCTCACCAACATGATCATGTACATGATGAACATGGCAGTATTTTGTCTGATGATAGAGATGTTCACTCACATTGTTCTCATGAGCAGTCTTAACCGTACGGCGTTGGAGCAAACAGTAAAATGTTAGAGTTTTTAATTAGAGCGCTACTTGGTGGCTTGGGCGTCGCTGCGGTTGCAGGCCCATTAGGGGCGTTTGTTGTATGGCGTCGTATGGCGTATTTTGGTGACACATTGGCCCATTCGGCGTTGTTAGGTGTTGCCTTAGGTTTTCTTTTTAATATTAATTTGAACCTTGCCATTGTTGTTTTGTGTGTTGGTTTAGCTGCGATTTTAGTGACACTGCAAAAGAAAAATATTATTGCTACCGATACGCTATTGGGGATTTTGGCGCATTCTGCTTTGTCATTAGGCCTTGTGGCAGTCAGTTTTCTAGATAATATTCGTATTGATTTAATGGCGTATTTATTTGGGGATTTACTGGCCGTCAGCCAAACGGATCTTTATTGGATCTATGGTGGTGGTATTGTCGTTTTAGCGTTACTGATCGGTTTTTGGAAGCCATTATTAGCGGTGACTGTAAACGAAGAGTTAGCGAAGGTAGAAGGTTACCCCGTTGAAGCAATTCGTTTATTACTTATGTTGCTGGTGGCTGTAGTGATTGCCGTAGCGATGAAAATAGTCGGTGTGTTGTTAATTACGTCATTGATGATTATACCTGCAGCAACGGCGCGTAAGCTGTCTCATACTCCGGTCCAGATGGCGAGTATCTCAAGTATTATTGGTTGTCTCGCTGTGTGTGGTGGTTTATGGGCTTCTTATCATTGGGATACACCAACAGGGCCAAGTGTTGTGGTATGTGCTGCATTGTTGTTTTTAATTGCTTATACCTCACCACTCAAACGCCGGGCCGCTTAGGTTCGGGTTTATCTTTTATACGTTTCTGCTGTCTTTCTAATAAAGTCCTTCTTAATTGTGCATAAGAATGGCTTTATTGGACTCTTTCTTTGATATCTGTAATGAATCTCTCCTTAATTCCGTCTTATACTGTGTTTAAATAAATATAATGCGTTCCTGTGAGTTCTTGGTCTATTGGGCTTTCTAGGTGGTTTGATTATCTATTTTTAAGTATGAGGAATTGTATGTTGGGTTTTTCTACTATTCGAGGGCGTCTTTGGAGTAGCTACCTTGTTCTGTTTATTTTGATGCTGACGGTTATTGGTTTTTCTGCCACCCGTTTTCAATCATTATCGAATAATATTAGCGACATCGTTGGTGAAAATACTGCTTTAGTCGAGTTAACGGGTGAGCTAAATGTAAATGCAGAAAGTCTCGCTAGCCGTATTCTTATGCTGTTTGTTTTAGAAGACAGAGACGCTCGTGTGGCGATCTATAAGGAGATTGATGAGCGCAATCTAATGTTGGATACTAGCCTTGCTAAGATGCAAGACTTGGTAACGCGCCCAGAAGATAAGCAAATTGTTGCAGTACTGAAGGGTCAGCGAGCAGTTTATCAAAAAGCATTACAGGCAACGGTCGAAGCATTGGAACTAGGTGAGTTAGACGAAGCCAAAAGCCTTATGGCTGGACAAACCCGCGATGACTTACAAGCCTTTTTAAAAGAGACATCTGTTTTTTCTGACAGACAGCAAGCTATTATTCAAGCCAAGCAGAAGGAGATATTATCTGAATCGGAATCAGGTATTTTGTTTGTGATTGGTGAAGGGATTTTGGCATTAATCATTGGCGCGGTGATGTCTGTATTAATTACGCGAAGTATCGTTAAGCCATTAGGGCAAGTAGTTGATCTGTTAGGAAGTGTTGCCAAAGGAGACTTGTCACACAAGATTGCGATTAAGCAAAAAGGTGAAATAGGCCTATTGGTCGATAGTGTTATTAGTATGCGCACCAGTCTCGCAGATGTCATACAGAAAATTGACCATAGTGCTCACACGGTAGTGGGTGCTGTTAATAATATACGCACCAGTATGGCAGACGTGAAGCAGGGCTCTACTCAGCAAGAAACCATGGCGAATGATATTCATAGCTCGGTGGGAGAATTGTCTGAGGGGGTTAAAACCATGGCAGAACATGTCGCAGTGTCACGCAACCAAGCAGAAGCGGCTCATCATTTAGCACAACATGGAAAAACAGTGATTACCTCAGCGGCGACAGACATCACCTCAGTTGCCGCCTATATTGAAGAGACATCCCATTCTGTTGCTAGATTAAAAGAAAGTGCTGCAACGGTGTCTAACTTGGTGAATAGTATTCGAAATGTTGCTGAACAGACCAATTTATTAGCGCTAAATGCGTCTATAGAGGCCGCCCGAGCAGGTGAAAGTGGTCGCGGCTTTGCTGTTGTTGCGGATGAAGTGCGAAATTTGGCGACCAGTACAGCAGAAGTAACTGAGTCTATTGATAAGGTGATCACTGACATCGGTGGTTTGTCGGTGCAAATTTCAGATGAGATGTCCAAAGGCCAAGAGAAAATGCGCCAAGGTGTCTTACAGATAGAAGAAGTTGTTTTACCATTAAGCCAGTTAGAATCGGATTCGGCGGTGTCATTGAATAGTTTAGATGAATTGTCTCAACTGGCTCAGCAACAAGCTAAGGAAGTGAATGATATTGCTAATCATATTACGCTTATTGCTGAAGTGACGGCGAATAATGGTCAGACATCATTGCGTTTGAGTTCCTTGACTGATGATCTACTGGCTTCAGCAGAGCAAACTAAAGAAGCGACCTCTATCTTTACTTTGCCTACTGATGCGCGTTTTTAACGTTTAAGTAGCCAATGATCAAGCGAAAGAACACCTGCGCCGCGATACATTAGTAATAATGCAATAGCGAGCCATGTGGCGTGGGTTGGGTAAGCATCAGGGTAAATGAAGAGCTGTATAACTAAGGTCATTCCAGCAAGACCTAATGCGGCAAAGCGGGTAAAGAAACCGGTTAAGATAAGAATAGGTAAGACATGTTCTGCGATTGCTGCTAATAACGCTGCGACTGCTGGTGAAAGGAATGGCAGACTGTATTCGTATTCAAACAAAAACAGCGTTGATTCCTTTAAATGGGGCCACCCTAAGTGAAATTGCCCACTAATAATGTCAACGGCAAACCCTTCAATTTTGGTCTGTCCTGATTTCCAAAAGACAGCGGCAATCGAAAACCGAGCAAGGAAAAGAATCAAAGATTCTGGAATGAGACGAAATAGAGCTTCGCTTTTGGATAATACTAAAGACAACATATTGTTTTCCTTATGATGGAGTAGTTTATTCAACGTCTAATGGCTGAGTCGTAATGTGAGTCAGTAAATGCCACTCTATTAACTTGGCTAAAGTGGCGCCAAGATCGAAGCTTTCTGAGACGGGTAATGCCTGTTCTAAATTTTTGCCCTGCATGAGGTGTTTGAAAAAACTGGCTTCTTCATAACTAATAACATGCAACTGAGCGATTAAATGAGATTTTGCTAGTAGTAAATACTCACTTTCATAAATGGCTACTTGGTTTAGGCGTAAGTCACCGTCATTACGGTGAGCATGATAAAGAGAGCCGATAGAGAAAGGCGACGCGAGTAGTTGCGTTGTACTGGGCAAAGCTAGATAAAGTATAGATGGGTCATCACTTTGTGCAAACGCTTCTGCAATTTGATCATGAGATAACGTTGCCTGCTCTTCACTATGAGTGAGAGCCAGTAAATTGTATTCTAAGGCGGCTAAGTCTGCGAGAAAAGGCAGGCTTTCTGCGGCTTTAAATTGACGAATAAAATCTGAAAAACCCTCGCCATATTCGCTGATGACAGGAGAAGTAGGTGGCGATATTTGTAAATATTGTTTTGCCATCGCACGAAAAAATTCGTCACCAACCAAGGAATGCGTCACTGGAAAAATCTCTGATAACGCATCAATTAAAGACACAACCACATTGTTACGGTAAACATTAAGACGGGTTTCTTTTTCTTGCATGGATTGTGCTTTGATTTCGCTATAGAAGCGCGTGTCCTCGCTTAATAACGCCGCTTTAAACTCGTTGTTCATATTGAGTCTCCTGTAGCACTATCTTACGCATAGTATCAGCATAGCGCGCTTCAGCTAATAGTTCAGCAATGGGAGGTAGGTTGCCATCGCGCTCTATTAAGGTTGGGCAATGATGGTTAAGTGCTTGTAGTTGCAGAAGAGTATGTTGATAAAGTGCCCAAACATCTTCTGATACAGGTTCATCATGGCTATCAATTTTGAGAGGTAAATGGAGGTTGCTGTCTACTGTGTGTCCTGCCAAATGTATCTGGCCGACTGCCGCTAAAGGAAAATTATTAAGGTAGTCATAAGGGCTAGTTCGGTTATTAAAGCAAGAAACCTCAACGTTATTTATATCGAGTAATAAACCGCATCCTGTGCGTGCTGCCATTTCTTGGATAAAGTCAATTTCACTCATGTTACTGCGTGAAAATTCAAAATAGGTGGAAGGGTTTTCGATCAAAATTTGACGTTGTAGAGACTCTTGTACCTGCTCTATATGTAAGCAAACACGATCGAGTGTTTTTTGGTCATAAGGAACGGGTAGTAAATCATTGAGAAACTGATTGTGGTGCGTTGACCAAGCTAAATGTTCAGAAAAAATCTCAGGCTGTAGTTCGTCGACTAATCCAGAAATGCGTTTTAAATGCTCGGTATTGAGCGGGTTTTCACCACCAATCGATAAGCCTACACCATGAATGGTGAGCGAGTAATGCTGGCGAATTTTTTGTAAGTAATAACGTGCAGGACCGCCTTTGCTCAAATAGTTTTCAGCATGAACTTCAAAGAAACCTACCTCAGGAAAATCGGTCAAAATAGTTTGATAATAGGCTGGCTTTAAGCTGATACCAGCATGGGATAAAAAGTGCGAAGGCGCGCGTGAGGCACCTTCGACTTTTGAGATAAAATTAGACATTTGAGTTGGTATCAGCTTAAAAAGCTTTCAATTGGCCGTGGCCAGTTGGTGATGTTGTTGAGTCCATTTCTAGGCAAGTGCCGGCAGGAACAATTTTCCAAGCGTTACTTTGATAATCTGTTTTAGAGGTGCCTGCGCATGATGTACCAGGACCAGCAGCACAATCATTTTGTCCCGCTAGGGCAACCCCGAAACATTTTTCTTTACTGGCTGCTTGAGCAGGAACAGAAACGGCAGACATTGCTACGGCAGTACCAAGAGCTAGGGCTAGAGCGGCTTTTGTGTTTTTCATGGGTATATCCTCTTTTTCTTTTAGTAAAATAGTAAAGGGTTCAACAAGTGGGCGCTGGGCCTTTTCTTGTGATGACCTATCTTTGACGAAAGCGACCTTGTGTTTATTACACAAAAATTAAAGAAATTTATTTTGAATCAGGATCTTTCATATAAGCTTTTGATATAAAACGTAATTCTTCCATTTGATGTGAGAATCGACGACAAGGTGGGCAAATGGTGGTATGTACACCTAGCGCTATTTTCTCTTTTGTATTAAGAGTTCTATCTAATTTCTCAGATAATAATTGAGTCGCATGGTGGCAGCTCATCATGATGCTTTCTCCGCTTGGTACCAATTATCTTCTAAACATTCGCGTAAGCGTAAACGAGCACGATAAAGTGTTACGTTTAGGTTGGTAACGGTGAGGTTTTCATTATGACAAATTTCGGCTGTTTCCATTTCGAGAAATTCTCGCATCATGAAAAAGCGACTATATTTAGGCGGAAGTGCGTTTAGACAGGCATCAAATACTCGCCAAAAATGAACATTTTCGACCCCATGATCAGGTGTATCCCATTTCTTAGGACGTTCATTTTTTTGCCAATGACCGTGCTGATCAAAGAGTTTTTCTAGGAGCTCCTCACCATTAATATTCGGACCGTCTTCCAATTGACTGGCCGTTGTATGGCGTTTTTCTTTGCGTAGTAAATCAATCACTTTGTTTTTTAAAATTGAAAACACCCATGTTTTGAGTGCGGATTGCCGTGAGAATCGATCAATATTTTGATAAGCAGAGAACATGGCTTCTTGAACGGCATCTTCGGCAAGCTGTTCGTCCCGCACTTGTAAGCGGGCGAACTTCACCATTTGTAGCCTAAGGTCATTCATGAACTCGGCATTTAAGAAGATGCCCGCAGTATGAGAGTGCTCTGGGTGAGAAGAAATACTGGCGTTTGTCATGTAAGCCTCTACGGATGATGTAATTTCAGTATAGACTGTGTTTTGGCTTAAATGTTCTGTGATCAGAAAAAATTTTTCTTAAAGGAGTAAGCGCTTATTTATTAAGCGCTGTGAATGCCGTGATGATACTGTCTTTTGTGTAGGGCGGCGCTATGCTGCCTGCAAGCTGCTCATGTTTATTAACCAATAATAACAAGCCTTGTTCTTTGTTATAGCCAGCATTACTAATAATGTCGGAAGTTGCACTATATAGCGGATCATTAGGGCGTAGAACCGCTTGGCCACTTTCTTCAAAGGCGTTTATTTCACCTTGGCAGATCGCATCGCATATTACGGGTTGTAATAATAGTCCGTACCATTGATCTTTTTTAACCCCAGTAGTATCCGCTAAATTAGGTAAATCAATCGGGGTTGGCAATAAGCTGATGTGTAGTGCATTTTGTTCTTGTGATGATAAATGAGGTTCTTCAAAGTAATTTCGGAACGATTCACTTAGTCCACAAAGAATTCCAGCGACAGCGATTAAGGTAAAAATCCAAGCGGCAGTGGAGTTTTTTCTGCGTTTCATTATGGTTATTTCTCGTTGTTATGTGGAAGACAAATCTTGGCAAAGCGCAGCGGCTTCAACAAGGTACTCGTCTTTTAATTTGACGTAATTAAGACCAGCGTACTGGAAGTATTCAATTTCTTTTTTGCTGAGTGCTCGTGCTTGTTTTACTGGAGAACCGAGATATAAAAATCCAGATTCAAGGCGTTTACCAGGAGGAACTAATGAGCCTGCGCCAATAATAACTTGGTCTTCTACAATAACGCCGTCGAGAATGGTCGTACCCATACCGACGAGTACTTTATTACCAATATGGCAACCGTGAAGCATCGCCATATGACCAACCGTTACATCGTCACCTATGGTCAGTGGGTGGCCTTCGGGTTTGTATGTGCTTGCGTGGGTGATGTGTAAACAAGAATTATCCTGGATACTAGTACGCTTACCAATACGAATATGATGCATATCACCACGAATCGAAACAAGTGGCCATACAGAGCTGTCTTCGCCAATGATCACATCGCCAATCAGCACTGCGCTGTCGTCAACCCACACCCGAGCGCCGAGTTGAGGTGTTTTACCTCGAAAAGATTTCATCACTATACTGTCTCTCTATTATGAGTGTTTCTGTGTGCAGTAAACATGAACTATCAATATGATAGCGATTACATCATTGAAAAAAATCAAATACCACATATCTTATAACACATAGATTGTTTTTAATAAGGCAGCAAAGTCGCTACTTTAAACTATGGTATGACTCGCGGACTAAAAGCAGCCACGATGGCGATAAGCGTGTTCATATTGAACAAGAAGGATAACATGATATGTCACAGTCCGTATGGGATGCGACCAGCTTACCAACCTTTTCCACGATTGATGCCGCAACCGTTGTATCTGAGCTGGAGCAACATTTAACTAAAACACAAGATGCTGTGAATGCCTGTGTGAGTGGATGCACCAATCCTACGTGGGAAAACTTAGTATTACCATTGGATCAATTACATGATGATCTTGGTAATTTTTGGTCTCCGATTAGCCATCTAAATTCCGTTAAGAACACCCCAGAATTGCGTGCCGCTTATAATGCTTGCTTGCCTAAATTAACACAGTACTACACAGATTTAGGGCAAAATAAGGCGCTTTATCAAGCTTACAAAACTTTGGCGGACAGTGCGGATGCTAAGGCTTTATCCCCTGCGCAAACAGAGGCCTTAGTGCAAACGATTCGTGACTTTGAACTCTCTGGTGTGGGATTAGAAGGCGATGATAAAAAACGTTACGGTGAGATTAGCCAACGTTTGTCCGAATTGGGCAGCCAATTTGGTGAGAATGTATTAGATGCAACACAGGCATGGAGCAAGTTGATTACTAATAAAAGTGAGCTAGCGGGCTTACCTGAGTCTGCCTTAGCGCAAGCGAAACAAATGGCTGAAGCGAAAGAAAAAGAAGGCTGGTTGTTTACGTTGGACTTTCCTTCCTATATGCCTGTTATGAGTTACGCGGACAATGCTGAGTTGCGTGAAGAAATGTATCGAGCGTTTTCGACACGGGCGTCAGATCAAGGCGGTGATGTTAAATTCAACAATGCGCCTTTGATCGATGAGATATTATCGCTACGTCACGAAATGGCACAGATGCTAGGGTTTGATAATTATGCCGAGTTGTCTGTTGCCACTAAAATGGCTGATCATGGTCAGCAAGTTATCGATTTTCTACAAAATTTGGCTACAAAATCAAAGACTTCTGCACAGCAAGATCTTGCTCAGTTAACGGCTTTTGCGAAAGACGAAAATGGTGTGACAGAATTGAATGCTTGGGATATGGGCTATTACGCTGAAAAATTGCGTGAACATAAGTACAGCATTTCTCAAGAAGCACTACGTCCTTACTTTCCAATGAACAAGGTATTGTCTGGTTTGTTTTATGTGGCACAAACCTTGTTTGGTATAGATATACGAGAAGAAAAAGATTTCGACAGCTATAACAAAGACGTGCAGTTATTTACGATTAGTAAGGATGGTGAAGATATTTCACGTTTTTATCTAGATCCATACGCACGTGAAGCAAAACGTGGTGGTGCTTGGATGGATGGATGCCGAACACGTCGTCGCCTCAGTGATAATCGTCTACAGCTTCCAGTGGCTTACTTAGTTTGTAACTTTACGCCACCAATTGGCGATAAGCCGGCATTATTAACTCATGATGAAGTCACCACCTTGTTCCATGAATTTGGTCATGGATTGCATCACATGCTGACGCAGGTTGAAGTATCGTCTGTCTCTGGTATTAATGGTGTCGCTTGGGATGCGGTGGAGTTACCGAGTCAATTTATGGAAAACTGGTGTTATGAACCTGAAGCCTTAGCGCATATTGCAGGTCATTTCGAAACCGGTGAGCCGTTACCAACAGCCTTGCTTGATAAAATGTTAGCGGCCAAGAATTTCCAGTCTGGTATGCAGATGATGCGCCAATTAGAATTTTCCCTGTTCGATTTCAGACTGCACATGGAATATAAAAAAGGTGTTTCTGTGCAATCAGTAATAGATGAAGTGCGCCGTGATGTCGCCGTAACGACACCTCCTGAATTTAATCGTTTCCAAAATGGTTTCTCACATATATTTGCCGGTGGTTATGCCGCTGGATATTACAGCTATAAATGGGCTGAAGTACTGTCAGCGGATGCCTTCTCAAAGTTTGAAGAAGACGGGATTTTCAACCAAGATACAGGTGCACGCTTCCGTGATACCATATTAGCCAATGGTGGCTCTCGTCCGGCTGCTGAATTATTCGCAGAGTTTCGTGGCCGTGAGCCAAGTACCGATGCTTTATTAAGACACAGTGGCATCGCGGCATAATTGTAACAAGGATACAAAAAGGTAGTGATTGATCGCGCTCCTATTCAGAGCGAGACAAAATCACTGCTTTTTCGTGTCAGGCACAGGTGAACATATGACTATTAAACGATTTATTGCTGGGGCCGTTTGCCCTCGCTGTAGTGAAATGGATAAGATTCGCGCATGGCGTGATGATGACGCTGAAAAACAATATCGCGAATGTATTTCTTGTGGTTACACGGATGAACAATCTACGGTAGTTCAGGCGCAACCAACCGAAATTCCTACGCGCGTGAATACGCTTCACAGCAGCGCGCCAGAAGCGGAAGAAGTGGTGATTAACTTTATCCCTAATCCAGGTATGACGAAGCACTAATTATCTTCTTGCAGCCAACGTTTTAAAAAGCGGACTCGTGAATAACGAGTCCGCTTTTTTTATTTCTATTTGTCCGAAATAATGCGCTCTCACGTTTTTTGCCAACTATTAGTGCATTTGCCATCAACTTAAGGTGAATGACCGCAACGTTTGCTATCGAAAAATCATAATAGTTAGCGATTTTCACAGCTTATAGAAAAGATAAGTAAATGGCATGATAAATGCTTTTCATAAAGACATGATTCGAAACAATTATTTCAGTTTGTCGAGGGAAGTAATAATGAATAAGCCACCAGAGTTAGAATATGACTCTCTTGCCCCTGTTGGAGCGCATGAGAAAACATGGAAGTGGTTTGAGATTTTTAATATTTGGGCCAATGACATCCAGAGCTTATTTGGTTATACCCTAGTCGCTTCTTTGTTTATTGCCTATGGAGTCACGGGCTGGACAGCGTTTGCTGGTTTGATTGTGGCTGGCTTGCTGGTTATGTTTTTGGTGAATATTTCAGGTAAGGCCGGTGTTGATTATGGAATTCCTTATCCTGTACTAGCAAGGGCTAGCATGGGAACACAAGGTGGGAAGTTACCTGCCATGCTGCGAGCCATTGTTGCGGTCTTTTGGTTTGGCGTGCAAACGTATTTTGCCTCGACAGCGTTGACTCTTTTAATCGTTACATTAACTGGTGCCTCGGGCGGTGAAAGTTATTTTGGAATGACGGGTATTGGTTGGTTATCTTTCTTGGTCGTTTGGGTTCTGCAGATGATTATTTTTTCTCGCGGTATGGGTTGGGTTGGCAAATTCTTGAATTTAGCGGGTCCATTTGTATACGCCGTGATGATTGGTTTGCTCATTGTGTTGTGGCAAAAATCCGATGGAAAATTATTGAGTGCTGCGAACGGTATTTTTCGCCATGATGGGGCCACATTTGGCTCAGAGCTGCACGGTTTTATTGCGATTGTAGGGACCATGGTTTCGTACTTTGCCGCAGTTATGATTAACTTTAGCGATTTCTCGCGATACGCTAAAGACAACAAGTCAATGAAGCTTGGTAATCTTGTCGGCTTACCATTGAATATGGTGGTTTTCTCAGCTTTAGCGTTATTGATTACCGCTGGGGCGGCTGTTGTGTATGGAGATCAATTAACAAATCCAACGGCTATTGTTGAGCGTGCTGACAGTACATTGTTAAGCGTAGTCGCAGCGATTACTTTTTTTGCTGCAACGGTCGGCATTAATTTGGTAGCCAATTTTATTCCTGCAGTGAATGGCATTGCTAATTTATCTCCAAAAACCATGACGTTTAAAAAGGCGGGCTTTATTACGTCAGCTTTCGCTTTAGTGATTGGCGCTTGCTGGACGAGTTTTATTAGTCAAGTGGGCATTGGTGCATTTGTGAATACTTTAGGCGCAACGCTAGCGCCTTTATACGGCATTATGGTGGTGGATTATTACTTTGTGCGTAAGCAGAAGTTGAGCCTAAATGATTTGTACGATGAGAGCGAAAAAAGTACTTATTTTTATAAAAAGGGTTGGAACAATACCGCTTTAATTGCTTTTGTTGTAGGCGCTGTTTTTTCCGTTTCAACGGTTTGGGTCGAAGCGTTGTCTGTGTTGTCTGGTTACGCTTGGTTATTAGGCGCTTTGCTTGGCGCGGTGGTTTACCGAGGTTTAACGCAACGGATTTTGAATGAACAAAAAAATATGGCGAACGCTTAGGTTAGCTCTAGAGAGCCTTGCGATAGAAGTTTGTTAGTTTTTTAGTAAATAAATAAAAACAAAAAAAGCGCGTTGCCTCTCTCTTAGTTTCAAGAGGGGTAACGCGCTTTGTTTATAACGTAATCGCCGATAAGACAAATGACTTGATGTTACTATTTTACTTCAATGATGAAGTCTTCTTTTGGACGACGGATTTTCTTCAAATCCACCAACCAATCACCATCTTCAGCCCGGTAACCTAGCGGTAGGAGGATAACAGAGCGCAGTCCGCGTTCTTTTAAACCTAGAATTTCATCAACTTTTTCTGGATCAAAGCCTTCCATTGGTGTGCTATCAACTTTTTCTTCAGCAGCAGCAATCAAAGCGGTTCCTAAGCCGATGTAAGCTTGGCGAGCAGCATGTTGGTAGTTTACTTCTGCATCACGTGGTGGATAAATATCAAGAATCATCTTACGATAATCTTCCCACCCTTGGTTTACAAAACCACGTTCGTCATTTACTAGGTCAAACATGTGGTTAATACGTTCTACCGTATAGTTATCCCATGCAGCGAATACCAATAAATGAGAGCCATCGATGATTTGCGCTTGATTCCAAGCGTGCGGCATGATTTTTTGACGAATATCATCGTTGGTAACAACAAAAACTTCGTAAGGCTGTAATCCACTAGAAGTCGCGGTAAGGCGAATTGCCTCAAGAATACGCTCCACTTTTTCTCGAGGAACAGCTTTGGTGTTGTCCATTTTTTTTGTGGCATAACGCCATTTCAATTGTTCTAACAAGTTCGACATTTCGAAATCCTTCGATATATAGTTTGAGAACAATATGCTTTTTTTTGTTTGTTCTGGCAAGAACCGGATGTGTAACAAGTGGGGATATCCTGTATCTAGATCAAGATTAGAGAGAGACTTGATTTAATCGGGAAGAGGCTGAGTTTGTTGTCGGGATCTAGGGGGGGAATTGCAGAATTAAAAATAAAGCGTACCCAAATGGTTCATTTATTTGGCTTGATGATTTATGGTGCTCCACTTTAAAATTATATGGACTTTCTTCCCATGGCTTCAAAGGTGACCCCGTCCTTGTTTCAGAGGTATATGAGTGGCAGTTTAGTGCTGCAAATTATTATTGGAGTACTATGCGGTATTGGATTGGCTTACCTCTCTCCAACGACTGCGGCACCTGTTGGTGTATTAGGTGACTTTTTTGTAAAAGCATTGAAAGCGATAGCACCAGTGTTAGTGTTCGTTTTAGTAATGGCATCTATTGCTAATCATAAACACAATCAGCAAACACACATCCGACCTGTTTTAATACTGTATGGCGCAGGGACTTTGATTGCGGCTTTTACTGCGGTTCTTTTCAGTTATGCTTTCCCTACACAGTTGCTTTTAGTTGCACCAGAATCAGTACGTTCAGCCCCTCAAGGCATTAATGAAGTATTGCATACGTTGTTTTTCAATATGGTAGATAATCCTATTAATGCGTTAGTAAAAGGCAACTATATTGGTATTTTAACGTGGGCTGTGTGTTTCGGTATTGGCTTACGTCATGCATCAGATGTCACTAAAGCGTTATTACAAAATATTGCGGATAGCGTGACCGCAGTTGTTGGCTTTATTATTCGTTTAGCGCCTTTTGGTATTTTTGGACTAGTCGCTCATACCATTGCTACCACAGGTTTTAATGCATTATTAAGTTACTCACATTTACTACTCGTACTGATTGGTTCTATGTTGTTTATTGCTTTAGTAACCAACCCTATTTTAGTTTTTGTGAGTACACGTCAAAATCCTTATCCATTAGTGTTTAAGTGTCTAAAAGAAAGTGGAGTTACGGCGTTTTTTACACGCAGTTCCGCCGCGAACATTCCAGTGAATATGGATCTTTGTAAACGACTTGAGCTAGACGAAGATACTTATTCCGTCTCTATCCCTCTGGGTGCGACGATTAATATGGCTGGAGCGGCGATTACTATCACCGTATTGACTCTAGCGGCAGTGAATACGCTGGGTATTCCTGTTGATTTTGCGACAGCGATTTTATTGAGTTTAATTGCGGCAGTGTCTGCTTGTGGTAGTTCTGGTGTTGCTGGTGGGTCTTTATTGCTAATTCCCCTCGCGTGTAGCCTGTTTAATATTTCTAATGATGTTGCGATGCAGGTGGTTGCGGTAGGATTTATTATAGGTGTGTTACAAGACTCTGCAGAGACAGCGTTAAACAGCTCTACAGATGTTTTGTTTACTGCTGCCGCTTGTCGTGCTGCGCAACGGTAGCGAATTAAGCTAACCGCTTAATTGCTCCTATTTTATTATTGGGCATAACTAAAAAGCTGCGATTTGATCGCGGCTTTTTTATTTTTACGTATTTGATCAAGATTGAAGTGATTGATTGAGTGAGATATTGAAGAGTGCTTATAAGTATTAATACTTATAAGCACTACGTACTTGTGCATTTTTTTCCGTATTCATACGAATATCTTACAAATCTCCTGTGAGTGATTATCCTGTTTGTAATCCCGTATTAAAAATAATAAACAAACAGGATATGACAATGACATCTTTAAAAGTGACTTCTCTAGTTGCTGCTGCGGCAGTGACTTTGACGACCTTCTCAATGTCTTCTACTGCTGCGGATAGAGTTTATAAACTCAAAATGGCAGAAACGTGGACGACAAACTTCCCTATTTTTGGTGATGCGCCACGTAATATGGCCCGCATTGCAAATGAAATGTCTAACGGCCGCCTTAAAATCACCATCGACTCTGCGAATAAGCACAAAGCACCTTTTGGTATTTTCGATATGGTGCGTTCTGGTCAATATGATATTGGTCACTCTGCTTCTTATTACTGGAAGGGTAAAGTAGCAAATACTTTGTATTTCACAACAATGCCATTTGGTATGACTGCGCCTGAGCAATATGGCTGGTTCTACGAAGGTGATGGCATGAAGCTCATGGAAAAAGTGTATAAACCATTTGGTTTATTGTCATTTCCTGGCGGTAACACAGGTATGCAAATGGGCGGTTGGTTTAAAAAAGAAATCAACACTGTGGATGATCTAAAAGGTCTGAAAATGCGCATTCCAGGTTTTGCAGGTGAAGTCTTAGCGAAATTAGGTGGTAAACCAACGAATATTCCACCTGGTGAGCTTTATACTGCACTAGAGCGTAATACGATCGATGCCTTAGAGTGGGTTGGACCTTCCCTTGATTTACGTATGGGTTTCCACAAAATTGCGCCTTTCTATTACACAGGTTGGCATGAGCCAGGTACTGAATTGCAGTACCTTGTTAATGAACGTACTTGGAAGCGTTTACCAGCAGATCTTCGTGAAATTCTTCGTGTTTCTATGAAACTGTCTGCCTATGACATGTACATACAGTCTTACCATGAAAGTGGTGTGAACTGGGCAACAATGAAAGCAGACTTCCCAAATATTCAAGTTAAGACTTTTCCAAAACCTGTTCTTCAAGCGATGGAAAAAGCGAATGATGAGTTGCTAGCGGAAGCGGCAGCAAAAGATCCTCTAACGAAAGAGATTCTTGATTCGCAAAAAGCGTACATGAAAACAGCACGAGTATGGACAAATATCTCCGACCGAGCTTATCTTGAAAGTTTAGATAATCTATCTGAATAACCCTCTGTTGACGCACTATGGGTACTCCATGGTGCGTCTTTTCTAGGAGCTTTATATGTTTTTAACGAACCTAGAGCGAGGCATTGCTCGTTTCTCTAATTTGTTGGGTGTTATTTCTACCGTTTTATTAATTGCACTATTGTGTAATGTCTTTTATGACGTGTTGTTACGTTATGTCTTTAACGATGTGTCTATCGCCATGCAAGAACTTGAATGGCACTTATATGCTGCGATTTTTTTACTGGGTATTCCTTACGGTCTTCAGCACGGTGGTCATGTTCGTGTTGATCTGATTTATGAAAATTTGTCCATTAAGAAACGAGCTTGGATTGATTTATTTGGTTGTATTGCCTTCTTACTTCCGTTCACTTTAGTAGTTGGTTATTACAGTGTTGGTTATGCACAAGAAGCGTTTGCTTTAGGTGAAAGTAGCGGTGACCCAGGTGGTTTACCTTATCGCTGGATTATCAAAGCGGTGATTCCTTTTGCTTTTTTCTCTATGGCCATTAGTGGTCTTGGAATGATGATTCGTTCTATTAATGCTATTCGTGGTATTAGCGAGGATGGGTTCAAGAACCCACCTATTCAACACTAAGGGCACTTCCAGCTCATTACGTATAGGTTAATTTATGATTGGAATTATTATGTTTTTCGTTGCCTTAGCTCTGTTGATGCTAGGGTTCCCTGTTGCTTTTACCTTTGGTGGTATTGCTCTGATCTTTGGTGTATTTGCCGAAGGTTTTGATATGTTTGCTTTTATGCCATTTAGGATACAAAGCTACATGGAAAACACCACCATGATGGCGGTGCCGTTATTTGTCTTTATGGGTATTGTGTTGCAAAAAACACAGCTGGCAGAGCAGTTATTAGAAGCTATGGCAAAGCTGTTTGGTCGAGTGCGTGGTGGATTGGCCATTTCGACTATCTTGGTAGGGGCTTTATTAGCGGCTTCTACAGGCGTGGTTGGCGCCAGTGTTGTGGCGATGGGTCTTATCTCATTACCTGTAATGTTAAAGTACAAATACAATAAATCACTGGCCTGCGGAACGATTTGTGCTTCAGGTACGTTAGGACAAATTATTCCGCCTTCTATTATCCTAATTATTTTGGGTGATGTATTAGGGATTCCTGTGGGTGATCTGTTCCATTCCGCTATTATTCCCGGCATGGTTCTGATTGGTTGTTATATTGTTTACATCCTAATTCTGACGTACTTTAAGCCTGAAATGGCACCGGCTTTACCGGAAAACTTGGATGATGAAACCCGAGCTCAGCAAATTATTAGTGCGTTAAAAGCGATTATTCCACCACTTGCTTTGGTATTAGTTGTGTTGGGTTCTATTTTTACCGGCATTGCGACACCGACAGAATCTTCTGCATTAGGTGGTGTAGGCGCGATTGTATTAGCGTTGTTATATCGTAAGTTTGATTGGAAAATGTTGTATTCGAGCAGCATGGAAACGGTCAAAGTAACCGCAATGGTGTTCGCTATATTAATGGGCGCAACGGCCTTTTCGATGGCCTTTAGTTACACCGGCGGTGATCAAATAGTTGAAGAAGTATTGTTGAATCTACCTGGCGAAAAATGGGGCTTTATCATTTTGGCCATGGTTGCGATTATGATTCTGGGCTTCTTTATCGATTTCGTTGAAATAGCTTTTATTATTGTGCCAATTCTTGCACCTGTTGCAGAAGCATTGGGTATTAATATGGTGTGGTTTGCGATTCTGATCGCGATGAACTTGCAGACATCTTTCTTAACACCTCCCTTTGGTTTTAGTTTATTCTATTTGAAAGGGGTCGCTCCGAGTTCTATTAAAACAATGGATATTTATAAAGGGGTAATGCCTTTTATCTTGATCCAAGTTGTGGTGTTAGCAAGCCTTATGATCTTTCCTGAGTGGTACGGAATGTAATAATCCGATAGGACAAGATCACTTAAAAAGCGGGGGCTATCCAGATAGGGTACCTCCGCTTTTTTGTGTGCATCGATAAATATGGAATAACAAGACATAGGATTAAGAGTGGGATTAAAAAGTAAAATCATTCTGCTAGCGGTTGTTCCTTTGGTTATATCGACCGTTATTATTATCTACTTAAATCAGCTCTCAGCGAGAGATTTGGCCGCAGACGAACTTTCTATTTATGAATTCAATTTAATTAATGCTAAGAAAGATGCGTTAAAAAGCCATGTGGCGATTGCAATGAGTGCGATTCGTCCTATTTTAGATGATACGACCATAGAGGATGTTACAGCCAAGGAAAGGGTCAAAGTAATACTAAACCGATTACGCTATGGCGACGATGGTTACTTTTTTGTTTATGACAGCAGCGGCATTAATCTTGTTCATCCTACTCAGCCAGAACTGATTGGCACTAATCTCTGGTCATTCAAAGATTCTTCAGAAAATTATTTAATCCAACACTTAATGGCCATGGCAAAAACTGGAGGAGGTTACCACCGTTATATTTGGGAAAAGCCTCCATTAATGCAAAAAGAAGAAAAAATCGGCTATGCGGTAATGATCGATCGTTGGCATTGGATGCTAGGAACAGGCCTTTATTTAGGGGATGTGTATCAAGAATTAGCGAAAGCCAAAGCGACGATGGACGCAAATATCCGTCGCAGTTTTTTCTTGGTGAGTGTTGTTGCAAGTATTTCTTTGGTCTTCGTTATTTTACTTGGACTGGCGATTAACCTTCACGAACATAAATTAGCAGATTCCAAGTTAAAATCATCGGTGCAGCGCTTTTTACGCCTTCAAGTATTGGAAAAACGGAGATTATCACGAGAGCTACACGATGGCATTAATCAAATGCTGGTATCTTGTAAGTTTCGTATTGAGTTGGCGAGTAACAAGTTACAACGAGGCGATGATGAGACCGTTGTCAAAGCTGAACTGCTTAAAGCGGAAGCGTTAATTAATCAGACTATTAATGATGTTCGCCAAGTTTCTCATGACTTACGCCCGACAGTACTGGATGATTTAGGGTTAAATACCGCCTTGAAAGGTTTAGTCGATCAATTTCAAGAAAGAACGTCGATTAGCGTAAGGTATAGTTTTGAAGTTGTTAACGCATTGTCGGATGAAATTGAAATTGATCTTTATCGTTTTGCACAAGAAGCTCTCACCAATATTGAAAAGCACGCGAAAGCAAGTAATGTGATATTGCAGGTATGGCAGTCTCACCAGCAGGTGATTTTAGAATGCCTAGATGATGGACAAGGATGTACTGGAGAAGCAACGGCGTTATCGGGTATTGGTTTAATCAATATGAAAGAACGTATCGAATTGATCGGTGGCGATTTTGTATTTCAGTCAGAAAAAGAAAAAGGGACAAAAGTCAGTGCTATTTTGACGATAGAGTCGCCTATAATGGATTAGTAAATAACAAAAAGAGAGAGTGGGATGACAACTGAGCCATCAAGAATACGCGTGCTGCTGGTGGATGATCACATGTTGGTATTAGATGGTCTTCAAGCACGTTTAGAAATGGAAGCGAATATTAATGTGATCGGTACAGCGGCTAATGGCCTAGAAGCGCTAGAAAAAGCACAATTACTCAAACCAGATTTAGTTTTGATGGATGTGTCTATGCCGATTCTTAATGGATTAGATGCGACTAAGCGCTTTCGTATTGAACAATCAGGAATTAAAATTCTGATGCTTAGTATGCCTAAATTCAGATAATAAGTGCGACACTGCAAGTCAGGTGTAGAAGAAGCCAAC
>JBQEFB010000048.1:0-22157 GCA_052107635.1 Marinomonas sp.
GGCCGAAACCCAAACCTACCTGAAAAGGTCAGCCTACTAGGTGCTGCACCTACCTGAGTAGTTTGGTCGATTTACTAGATGCCACACCGACTTGAAATGGTTTTACTAGCCTGATGCTAGTACTGGACTTGCCAGACTTTACAAAGCCCGCAAGTTTACGTATTGATTTGTGACTGCTTAATCGTAGTTCCCTTAGTCAATAGGGATTCAGGTAGCATACGATTTAAACCATACGAGATTCTTACCTCGTCCTTTACATTGACGACAAGAGGATTGAGGGCGCGCAGGCTCGATGATTTTTAACGGAGTTAGAGGTAGATCTAATTTTTCATGAGGGTCTTCGCCAATACGATCCAGTGTTATTTGGTATTAAACACATGTTTTATCCGATTCCGATACACCCACTAAAACCGCCTTACGTAGTAGATTTTTCGGCATAGGTTTGCGTGTATAAGAAATCATTCGTTTACTATCTGAACATCAGCTCCGTCTTTGTGTGAGTCGCTTTCTAATCACGTTAAAAACCTATGGGGCATAGCTGTTTCGATGGAAATTTTGAAAAACTACTGATTTATACCATTTAGATATCTCGGTCAAAAGGTCCTGAAATTTTGAGTTAAAGTAAACTGATATTACTGCAATAAAATTTTACATGTAAATTTTTTTACTGCAAAATACGAGCATAATTTATTGGTAAGAAACGATGTCTAAAGAAAGCTACGCAGCCTTACAGCGCCTTAAAGCTATTGAAATACTTGCATATTGGGAAGGGCGGCTCATCACAAATCAGCTGGTAGATTTGTTCGGAGTCAGTCGACAGAGAGCATCCTCTGATATCAAGCATTATCTTGAAAAGCATAACCCTCACTCCTTGAAGCATAATCCAGCCGTAAAAGCTTATGTACCTAGTTATGATTTTTCGCTCGTATTAACGAGTGGCCGTATTAATGAATATTTAGCATTAGTTGCCGATTTATCAGCAGATCGAATGGCTGTTGAGCTCGATACCAGTGTGAACGTAGTTGCCTTACAAGTCCCAGATCGATCAGTAAAACCTGAGGTAGTCAGAGGGATTGTAAGTGCGTGCAGAAACGGACACAGTTTGGCGATACAATATGCGTCAATAAATCATCCGGTTCCGCATGAAAGAATCATATCCCCCCATACACTAGTGTCCACCGGTTTTCGATGGCATGTACGTGCTTATTGTCATACACGTAAGGCATTTCGTGATTTTATTCTTTCACGCATTGAAGGTGCTCCAATAAAAGCCACTGTTAATAGCATTCCAATATTAGAAGACCATAATTGGAACGATATGATAACAGTCAGTATCACGCCCAATAATCGACTTAATGAAGCTCAAAAATGTTTAATCGAAAAAGATTATGCTATGTCAAATGGCGAGCTTTCGTTGAACGTAAGAAAAGCTTTAGTGCATTATTGTCTGCAGCGCTACCAAGCAGCGATCACGGAAGATGAAACAAATAACGTAAGCAAATACCCAGTTCAGCTCAAAGAAGCAGATCGTGAAAAATTAAGTCCGTACCTTTTTGGTGGAGAGCAATGAACACATTTTCCTATAAAAGCGACCTTAATGGCGGCTCACTCATGGTCCGTGAAAGTCGCATTGTTGCCGATTTGTTGTTAAAAAAGGCAACCGAAAATGAATGGAAGCAAAGAATTCAAGACAATAACGAATTACAGAAACGGACAACGTCTACGGCTAAACGATATTCAAAGGCAATACGTTCAAGGCTTGAGCGGTTAGAGCCAGAATTTTGGCAGGCACTCAGGGATGGCGATGAGGAATTAGCTACTCAAGTCTGTTTTGTCTCTGTGCTTGAGCGTAACTTACTGTTATTGGAGTTCATGGAGCGTGTCGTTAAAGATGCGTATGACGCGCATTTGAATGCTCTTAAGCCATACCAGTGGCTAGATTTTCTAGAAGAGTGCAGCATTAAAGACCCCATCATAAATAGTTGGAAAGCATCAACTAAACAAAAAATGGGTACGGTTGTTTTTCGCATCTTGTCTGAAGCAGACTACCTCGAGAACGCACGTTCAAAGAAACTACAGAATGTCTTAGTTCGACCCGAACTCAAAGACATGCTTGAAAATACATTTAGAAAGCGCTTGTTAATGAGTATGGATATTCGGTTATGAACGAGAAACTACAGCTACGATTGAACAAAATACCTGACATTATACTGTCTGACGACTTTTTAAATAAGAAAGGCTTAGGCGGTGATTTGTGTTTTTGGATATTTGATTATGCTCCAGAACATGAGCTGCAAGTTAGAGATTATTTAGTGTTTCTGGATGGGATGTTGTCAAGCAAGCACAGCCATCTAAAGGTAGTTCACATCAACCTTTTAGAAGATATGATTGCTTACCTAAAAGATAGACAGCTATTAGAGCGAGCATTTGACCTGCAAAAAAAGAAAGGCGATGCCGCTTTACTTAAGGCGTTAAAGGGGCCATTACACATGGATAAATTCGTTCCTTTTCTGCTAGAGCATCATAATATCCAGAGCCAGGATCTTGTGCTGTTTTCAGGCGTTGGCTCTGTTTGGCCTTTGCTTAGAGCCCATAATTTATTAAACAGCTTACATGCTGATTTAGGCCATGTTCCTCTCGTACTATTTTACCCTGGCCAGTACACCGGCAAAGACCTCACTCTTTTTAATCGAATTCAGTCGAATAACTATTACCGTGCGTTCAAATTACTGAGCGAATAAGGACATCACTATGACAGCTGTAAAAGATATTTTTTATAAAGACATCGAACGACCTATCAACGGTGTCGTGAAAGCCGACCAAAATGACAATAGTACTGTCTATGTAGAGCTAGATGAATACGTCGTTACCAAAGAACTAGATACGCATTTCAGAGATTTTTTCGGGGTATTTTCAACTTCTCTTAATGATAAATCCCTTGAAGACAAAATAGGTGTCTGGATATCTGGGTTCTTTGGGTCTGGTAAGTCGCATTTCTTGAAAATACTTTCATATCTGTTGGCGAACGTTGAATCAACGTCACCAGATGGTGATAAAAAACGAGCCGCTGACTTTTTTGATGATAGCAAAGTGCATGACGCGATGATCCGTGCAGATATTAAAAAAGCGGCTCAAAATAGCTCTGATGTTATCTTGTTTAACATAGACAGCAAATCCGGCTCTCGTGATGATTCAAACCCTATTCTTGATGTATTTCTTCGTGTGTTTAATGAATTTGAAGGGTTTAGTAGTGACCATCCGCATATTGCACATCTAGAGCGCTACTTAAAAAACAAAGGCGTTTTGGGTGCATTTACACAAGCGTTTGCTGAACACAGTGGTTCCAATTGGGAAGACGAGCGAGATGCTTATCATTTTTTCCAAGAAGACATTCAAAAATCATTGGCCACCGCCTTAAAAATATCTGAGAGCGATGCCGAAAAGTGGTTTGAAGAATCTGAAGAAACATTTGATGTTAACGCCGAGCGCTTTTGCCAATGGGTAAAAGAGTATTTAGACAAACACCCAGACCCAAACAAGCGTATTTTGTTTTTAGTTGATGAGATTGGCCAGTTTATCGGTAAAAACACGGACAGAATGCTTAAGCTGCAAACCCTTGCTGAAAACTTGGGAACTATCTGTAAAGGTCGTGCTTGGATTGTTGTTACTGCCCAAGCGGACATGGACGTGACATTAGGTGAGTTATCGAGTGCTGAATCCGATACATTTTCTAAAATCGCCGCACGTTTTAGTACTCGTCTTTCCTTGTCCGGTGCCAACGTTGACGAAGTTATAGAACAGCGTTTGCTGCGTAAAACCCCCGAAGCAGAAGCCGAGCTAAAAGCCATTTTTGCCAAAGACGGCAGTATTTTAAAGAATCAAATTATCTTTGATAGTACCGGACCTACATTACGTTCGTTTGAAAGTGAAAGCGATTTTGCCCAGTGCTATCCGTATCCTCCTTATCAATTTCGGTTACTTCAAAACGTCTTTACCGAAATTCGAAAAGTCGGGGCGACGGGCGCGGCGTTATCCAACGCGTCTCGTTCAATGCTTGACTCCTTTCAGGTCGCCGCTTTACAGCTTAAAGACTTGGAAGTGGGGGCATTAGTGCCCATGCATTATTTTTATCGATCAGTTGAGTCGTTTTTAGAGCCAGCGGTAAAGCAAGCCATTGATAACGCCGCTACAAACTCTATTTACGATAAGTTTGATATTTGCCTCTTAAAAACGCTCTTTATGATTCGATATGTTGACTTGGTGAAGGGCACGATAGACAACGTGATCACGCTGTCTTTAAGCACTATAGACGAAGACAAAGTTATTCTTCGCAAACAAGTGGAAGAAAGCCTTCAGAGGTTAGAAAAACAATGTCTTATCACGCTTAATGGCAATGAGTATTTGTTCTTAACCAATGAAGAGCGTGATATCACACGAAAAATAAGAGCAACCGACATTTCAACGTCGGAAGAAACCAAAGCGCTTACAGACCTTATTTACAAAGAGCTATTGGTCGATAAAAACAAATTTCGTTACCCAATAAACAAACAAGATTATGGCATCGGCCGTTTTTTAGATGGTCATACACTTGATGGTCGCTACGAAGCAGATTTAAAAATTGAAGTACTCTCACCACTGGATCCTGATTATAGCTTGTACACCGAGGCCGCCTGCATCAATCGCAGTGCGGATGGAACCGGCTCTATCATTGTTAAGCTTCCTGACGATCGTGCTTTTTTCACTGAAATTGGCACTTGGCTGAGAACCAATAAATTCATTCGCTTAAACAACGACAGTAGCCAACAAGATACGACTCGGATTTTAGCCGAGCGAGGACGCGAGAACCAAGATCGTAGAACACGTCTTAAAGTGAACATAGAAGACTTAATGCTTAGGGCAGAGGTCTATTGCCTTGGTCAGCATCTTGCTGTTAGTAAAGGCAGCGTGGCGACACGGTTAGACGAGAGCTTCTTATATCTATTAGAAAACACCTTTACTAAATTATCGTACTTGAAGGTGTTGCAGACAGACCCCCTAAGAGAATTAAACGCCGTACTGACGGTAGATGATATCGCTCAAATGGGCTTGTCATTAGATGGCGCGGAGGGCAACCCTCAAGCTGTCACTGAAATGCAGCAATACATTAACTTAAAAGCCAGCGGCAATGATCGAATTCTGGTGTCCGATATTGTTGAGCGATTCAGCAAACGCCCATTTGGTTGGTCGGATAACGAGATTCTTCTTATCCTGGCGCGTTTAGCCGCGTCTAATCACATTACCTTTCAGTTAAATGGTGGCACACTCGCCAACAAAGACGCATTTGAGCCTCTCTCTAACTCACGTAAACGCCGTGATTTGACCATTATTAAGAAACGTCAGACAGATGAAAATATTTTAAAACAGGCCAGAAATTTAACCAAGGACCTGTTTTCATCCATGGGGCCAGCGGGTGAAAAAGAGCTTTTTGAATTTTACACCCAAGAAATCAACGAATGGGTACAGCATCTAAGCAGCTACAAAAGCAAAACCGACCTTAGTGGCTTTCCAGGCGGTAAAACAATTGAGCAATCGTTAATGAAGCTGCAAAGACTGCTCAGTCACGACGACAGTTTTGACTTTTTCAAGCAGATTATTACCAACAAAAATGACTATCTTGATTTGGAAGAAGACTACCGTGATGTCCACGAGTTCTTCTCGAATCAATTAACCATTTGGCAGCAACTAAAAACAGCGATAAGCAACTTTGATAGAAATAAACAAATTCTTGATAAAGACGTCAAAGCCGCTGCCGCTCTGACAGAACTAAAGCGCATTCGAGACAGTGACGCGCCTTATAATCTGCTTAGTAAAGTGACAGGGTTAATTGATACCGTCAGAAAAGTGAACGATGCCGAAGTAGAAGCAAAGCGTACTCATGCACTGGAGCGTATTGACCACAAAATAATGCAACTCCAGCAAGAGCTAAAACACTCTGGTATTGAGACGCCAGATCTCAGTAATCGGTTATTGCGTCCCTTGCAACAAGTAAAAGATGACTTACAGACTCAAAGCAGCATTCCTCAAATTTTCATGCTGCAAACTCAAACGGCTGATGAGCATTTAGACGATGGTCTTGAGCTGCTTCATAATGAAATCACCAAAGAACAACAAAGACGACTCGCGTCAGAGCAAGCGCAAGCATTAAGCGAACAATCTAAAGTAGAGCAATCTAAAACAAAGCAAGCAGCGGCAGCCTCTTCGTCAGTGCAAGGCATCAATGAAAAACCGGCAGCACTTAATCGACAAGAGCCGACGTCGGCTATGGCGGCCCCAGCGCCCTTAGTGAAACCTAAAAAGGTCGCTGAAGTATCTATTACTCAAGTCTATGACTCTGTTCTCAGTAGCGCCTATATTGAAACACCAGAACAGGCAGAGCAATTTATCAGCGAGCTAAAACAACAGCTAGATGCGGCTATTAGAGAAGGCTCAAGGGTTCGTATTAAATAAACAGGTAACATCTTTTTATTAAGCGAATACGACCATTACAAACATTAGCCACATACGATTAGGCAGAAAGCATGAACACATCAAATTTAAAAGCATACGCCCCTAAAGCGCGCCGCGATTTTATTGCCGCCATTACCAAGCAAGCGCAAAAATACGGCGTCACCAAAGGCACTATTTATCCTGTGCAAATCAACGGTGATGTCTGTGTGGTTAACGGCAAACCGTTTCCTGCCAACATGGCCCCCAGAATTCGACGTTTGGCCGAGCGGGTAGAGCGTTTAGGTTTTGAACAAACCATGGAGCAAGTCGCGTATTCATGGTTTAACCGCCTCATCGCCATTCGTTACATGGAGCTGCACGATTACCTAGGCCATGGCCGCCGTGTATTGTCGCACCCCGACGACAGTAACGGGCTTGATGCACAAGGACGTGCGAATGGCGCGGGAAGCAGGATGCTGAGAGTGCCCCAGATACTAGAAGAATGTACCGACCTGTCTTACGGTAACGACGGAGATGCAGGGCAGTTACCCTACCTAAGTCATGAAAAAGTCGTCGACCTAAAACTCGATGGCACCAAAGACGAAGAACTGTACCGCGAATTATTACTCGCCCAGTGCCACGCACTGCATAACGCCATGCCGTTTTTGTTTGAGCGTGTAGACGACGAAACAGAACTGCTACTGCCAGAAAACCTCACCAAAACTGACTCGTTAATTCACGACTTAATCACTGATCTCGCCGAAAGCGATTGGGACAGTATCGAAGTAGTGGGTTGGCTGTACCAGTTTTATATCTCCGAGAAAAAAGACCAAGTCATCGGCAAAGTCGTCAAAACCGAAGACATACCCGCCGCAACCCAGTTGTTTACCCCTAACTGGATTGTGAAATACATGGTGCAAAACTCCCTTGGCGCACAATGGTTAGCCACCTACCCAGATTCACCATTAAAAGCGCAAATGGAATACTACATCGAGCCAGCCGAGCAAACCGATGCAGTAAACGCTCAGCTCAAAGAGATCACACCCACCGAGCTAAACCCAGAAGAACTCACCCTAATCGACCCCGCCAGTGGCTCGGGCCACATCTTGGTAGAAGCCTATGATTTATTTAAAGCCATCTACCTAGAGCGCGGTTACCGCCAGCGTGATATTGCCCAACTGATATTAGAGAATAACCTATTTGGTTTAGACATCGACCAACGTGCCGCCCAGCTCACAGGCTTTGCACTGATGATGAAAGGCCGAGAAGACGATCGTCGATTATTCGAGCGTGGTGTAAAGCTGAATGTTATGGCCATGGGCAATAGCACAAGTTTGGATGTGAACACCTTAGTCCACGGCATTGATTTATCACAATACGGTTTAACTGAAGAAGACCTAACAGCGCTAAAAGAATTATTCGAACACGTCACAACCTTTGGTTCACTTATTCAAGTACCGCAAAAGCTTGCAGAAAAACTACCCGCACTAAAACAGCTAAGTGAAACAAACAGCCAAGATATGTTTGTGAAGGAAGTGTTAGAGAGTTTAGCGCCTTTGGTAATGCAGGCTGAAATATTGGCAGCGCAGTATGACGAGGTGGTGGCTAATCCGCCGTACATTGGAAATGGAGGAATGAACGCGTTAGTGAAACGATTTGTTAAGGATTTCTTCCCTGATTCGAAGAGTGACCTTTTTGCATGTTTTATTGATCGAAGCCTGTCTTTCGCAAAAGGTTCTGGTCGAATTGGAGTTGTTGCGCCCTATGTATGGATGTTTATCTCATCATACGAGAAACTACGTTTGAAGGTCATTGGCGAGGCTGGGCTTACGAGCCTCATTCAACTTGAATACAACGCCTTTGAACCGGCTTGTATTCCGGTAGCAACTTTCAGTTTGACGCGCAGTCGTATTCATAATTTTGTAGGTTCGTATATCAACCTCTCTGACTTCAAGGGACATCAGATTCAAGCGCCAAGAACTCTTGAGGCCATCAGTAATCCAGAATGTGGATGGCTGTTTCATGCTAAGTCGGGCGACTTCACAAAGATACCGGGAAGTCCAATCGCATACTGGGTTGCTAACGCAACAAGAGAACTTTTCCAAAAGACTGAAAGTGTTGGTCACTGTGCTGAGAGAGTCACGAAAGGTATCTTTACTGGCAACAACGATTTATTTCTTCGCTTCTGGCATGAAACTAGTGCTTCAAATGATAACTGGCGTCTCTACTCAAAAGGGGGGGCATATAGAAAATGGTACGGGAATACAGCTCATGTTGTTCGATGGGATAAGGGAGATGGATTACTACATCAATATAGTGGAGCAGGGCTTGGTCCATCCAAGTTCTATGATAAACCACATTTCGTGTGGTCCAAACTGACGTCAGCTGATGCCTCATTTCGGCATGATAATGATAGGGTGTTTTTTGACGACTGTAGCCCAGCGGTTGTTCTCAAAGATGTGGACTATGCGCTGCTGGCGGTACTAAATACAAATATATCAGCACGCCTTCTTAAGATCATCAACCCAACTCTAAACTACCAGTCAGGAAATATTCATGTTTTGCCAGTAATGAAATTGACTGATGAGGCTGAAAATGAACTACTTGCAACTAATGCAGAAGAGTGTGTGGATTATACTCGCTGTGACTGGGATTCTTATGAATGCTCTTGGCAGTTTTTTTCGCACCCTCTACTGACTTCTTGCTCTGGTTCAAAATTTCCGACTACTATCGAATCTAGCTATATATCTTGGTTCACTCGAAACAGCCATGCAATCTTAGAATTGAAACGTATTGAAGAAGAAAATAATAGCATCATTATCAATGCCTATGGACTACAGGACGAATTTTCCTCTGATGTGCCGGTTGAAAAAATCACCCTCACAGTAAACCCCGCTTATCGTTACGGCGTAAAAGGCACCGAAGAAGAGCGCAATACCCGCTTCCGCGAAGACACTATGGAAGAGTTAATTTCTTACGCCATCGGCTGCATGATGGGGCGTTACAGTTTAGATGCACCGGGTTTAATTTACGCCAACAGCGGCAATGAAGGTTTTGATGCACTGGTTGAAGCGGGTAAGTACACCACCTTCCCCGCAGACGACGATGGCATTATCCCACTCACCGATGCCGAATGGTTTGCCGACGACGCCGCCAACCGCGTAGAGGAATTTATATCAGTGGCTTGGCCTGCTAGTTCAGAAACTGGCAATCACTTAGAAGAAAACCTCGACTTCTTAGCCGCCAACTTATCGCCTAAAAAATCAGAAAGCAGCCGCGATACCATCCGCCGCTACCTATGCGATAAATTCTACAAAGATCACCTGCAAACTTACAAAAAACGCCCAATTTATTGGCTGTTTAGCAGTGGCAAACAAAAAGCCTTCCAGTGTTTAGTGTATTTACACCGCTACAACGAAAGCACCCTAGCGCGTATGCGAACCGAATACGTGATACCGCTCACCGCCAAACTCAGCGCCCACATCAACAAACTTGACGACGACAAACTCGCCAGTGGCTCAGCAGCGGAAATTAAAAAGCTAGAAAAAGAAATCAAACGTCTGCAAAAACAACAAACCGAACTGACTGAGTTTGATGAGAAGTTAAAGCACTATGCCGATATGCGCATCCCGTTAGACCTAGACGACGGCGTAAAAGTAAACTACGGCAAGTTTGGTGATTTGTTAGCAGACGTAAAAGCGATTCATGGAAAGGTAGCGAAGGTTAATCTATGACCTTTAGTGTAGGTTGTGTCAAATGGTTTGGCGGCTACAACAGTCAAAAGAATAAAGACAATGATTTTGGTTTTGTGACTGATGTAGAAGGTTTTGACGTCTACTTGCATCTTAAAGATTGGAATGGAGACAAAGACCCAAATGAAAATGATATTGTTGTTTATCATCGAGAAGAAAAAGGAGGGAGGTGGAGAGCTAAGAACTCGATTTTTTTAGAACAAAAACTTCCTGATTTAATTCAGTTGTTGGAATGGTTTGAGCTAGGTAAAAGTAATATAGATTTTTTGAAAAAATATCTCACAATCATTCATAATATTAAAATTCAAAATCTGCCTAACTATTCAAAAAAAGAGCTAGTGCTAAGTTCGCAAAAGGTAGGAATATCGCAATTAGTTGAAATCTTGTCTCTTATGAAGGGAAGTTGGAGCTATAACTTTCAGCAGATGGTGGATTTACAGCTTATAGATCCTTTTATTGATATAGCTTGGAGTAAGTTACCAAGAGAATTTTCAGTTGTCGAAAATGAAAAAAATATTGCTGAAAAATTACTATCAATGACGTCATCAAAATCTGAAAAATTAATTGAGTCGAATTATGAATCTCTAACTCCTGCGCTTAAAATACTGGCTGGCTTTTCAGGAAGGTTGATTGATCCTAAACAACTGAGCACTGTTGCAAGTGGGGTTGAACCATATATCAGAAGAATTTATCTTGGAGAAGAGGTTTTACCTGACTTTTTAAAAGAATATATTGATGAATATGTTAGGCCTAAAGGTGGGGTAATGCATGACCCTATATTTGGAAACTTATTTATTTTATGCCTATTCAAGAAATATCTTTATGAAAAAGATATAAAATTTTTATCATTATATGAGAATTCTGATCACTTAAAGTCAAGATTTGATATTTTTGTTCTTAAAGAGATATTTTCACTAGTTCTCGCTGGCAACTCAGTTGATCAAGTATATGATTTATTTTTAAATCGTCTTTGGGAAGGTATAACATCAGGGCAGCTAAACCCAATTGAACAATTAGATCAAATTCTTAAGATCTTTCCGAGCTGTGGTAGCCTCAATCATACCCTATCTTGTGAAGCTGTTTTTTGGAAAAAGCAAGAGATGTACCTGTGTAGGGGGAAGACTTGTCACTCTCCAAAAGTAAAAGGAATCGGAGGAACAGACTATTTAGCATTCACAATGTATGACTGGTTTTCACATTACGGTATTAATTACCTTGATGATGGTGTGCCATCGCGTCGTGATTTTCCGATTAAGATTGCTGGCTATATCAATCGTCTTAGAGAGATTTTTGATGTAATCCATTGTCGTAACTGTCAATCGCTTATGCTCCCAAATATGAAGTATGCGCGAGTTGAGCATATGGTATATGAGGAAGGGCAGCTTGTTAAAAAAGATATGGCTCCGGCTTATCGATTGACCATATTTAAGTGTCCAACAGATCAATGCTTTGAATCACAAAATGAATACTATATTAACCATTGCTATGGCTGTAATGGTTTAATAGATAGTCGAGACTGTAGAACAAAGTGTGACACTGGGTTTTATATATGTCGCAGTTGTGCGAGCTGTTGTGGCCAGCATTCACAAACACATCCTATTGGTTTATGTCCAAACTGTACTTTTCCATTAAGGCTATTCGAAACAAATCAGATTCAACGGTACGGAAATAAGTATGAACGCTATGTTAAGTGCAGCAATGATATCTGTAGTTTTATAATTCCAACAGAAAGACTTGATAAACGCTTCTATTTTGACTCGTGTGGACCAGTTGAGCATGAGTAGAAAAAATAAGGATATTAACGGTTTTTTATGAGTCAATTAAAAAGTTTAAGTGAAATTTTTGAGCATCGTTTAATTCGCATACCAGATTATCAACGTGGATTTGCTTGGAATAAGCACCAGCTAAATGATTTCTGGGAAGATCTTTTGCAGCTTGGGGAAGATAAAGTACATTACACTGGGGTAATTACCTTAGAGCCCGCGCCAAAAGAAAATCATCAACGCTGGGAAGAAGATCTTTGGTTAATAGAGGGCAAGGGATACAAACCTTATTATGTGGTGGATGGTCAGCAGAGGTTAACCACATCAATGATTCTGATTCAGGCAATACTCGAGTCTGTTGATGAGAAGACAGAGCTGAATTATCAATTACCAGAAAATATTCGCCAGCAGTATGTATTGCAAACGGCTCCTGATAGTTTGCGTAGATCTTTCTTATTTGGTTATGAAAAAGATAATCCCAGTGATGAGTATTTAAGAACTCAAGTCTTTCATGAGCACTCTTCTACAAATAATGATCAGCAAACGTTTTATACGAAGAACTTGGCAGAAGCTAAGAAATTCTTTTCAGAATGTTTAAAGCCGCTAGAGCTTAAAGAAGTGGCTGGAATATACAAAAAACTAACTCAAAAATTCAAATTCAATCTATATGAAATTGATTCTGAGATTGATGTGTTTGTTACTTTTGAGACCATGAATAATCGTGGCAAACCATTATCTAGTTTAGAGCTGCTTAAGAATCGATTGATCTATTTATCGACTCTATTTCATGATAATGATGGCCATCAGGTATTACGGGAAAAAATTAATAATAGCTGGAAAACAATCTATGAATATCTAGGTAAAAATTCTGATGCGCCTTTGTCTGATAATTTATTTTTACGTAATCACTGGACGATGTATTTTAAATATACGCGTAGAAAAGGTGATGATTATATAAATTTTTTACTGGATGAAAAATTTACAGCTCGTAATGTTACGCATCCAAAAAAAGAAGAAGATCGAGTGACTATTGAAGATGTCACAGAATACGTGGTGAGTTTGCAGCAAGCGATTAAACCATGGTTTTACATGCACAATCCTTACGTCAGTTTACCTGGTTACGAAGACGAAGATAATAAGCTTTATCTGGATCGGCTTGAACGACTAAGCTTTCGATCTTTTAAACCTTTGATCCTTGCAGCTTATTGTAGTAATCAGCCTATGGAGAAAATCAATACACTGCTTAGAGCAGCTGAGCGTTTCAACTTCACTTTATTTTCATTAAGTCAGCGACGTGCTAATACGGGAGATACCGAATTTTTTGGTTTAGCTAGGGGATTGTTACGGAAGGAAGCTGATATAGAAGGTATTGTAAAAAATATTGAAGGTTGGGTAGATTACTATTATTCACCAGTTAATTTTTCGAGGCACATTGAAGAGCGTTATGAAATAGGTCGTGATGGCTTTTATCACTGGGATGGAATTAGGTATGTTCTGTTTGAGTATGAGCAATTTTTACGACAACGTGGTAAGCAATCAGTTGAAAAGTTGAACTGGAAAACACTCTCTACTCATAAAAAAGATCATGTCACACTTGAACATATTTACCCTCAAACAGAATCAGGCTACTGGGCCGATCTGTTTGATAGCTTTAGCTCTGAAGAAAAATGTTTTCTGACTCATTCTTTGGGAAATTTAGTACCATTATCACGCTCAAAAAACTCGTCTCTACAAAACGATAGCTTCCCACTAAAGAAAAATAACGGAAAAGGTGTGGGGTACTATAATGGCTCAGTATCTGAAAATGAAATTGCACAGATAGACGATTGGGATGCAAGCGCAATTGAAAAACGTGGTTTAGAAATCCTTTCATTTATGGAAGAGCGCTGGAATATTACATTTGGTGATGAGCAGTTTAAGAGGTCTTTATTATGCTTAGATTTTTTAACAAAAAATAAAAGTAATTTGGTAGGTAGTGCTGAATGAATATCTCTCAATTAACAGAAGGCTTAAAACAAGCTTTCTTCACAGAAGGCCACCGCTTGGTCTTCTGGTATGACCCCAGTAAAGACTTTGAAATCGAACTCGATAACCTTAGTTTATCAGATGTTACCGTTTTAAATATGGAAGGTAAGTCTCAGTTAGGTATCAAGCTGAAGTTGGAACTTGAAGACAAAGAAGGTAAATATTTACTATATTTTCCTTCAGAAGAGCCGGATGTCGAAGACGACTGGTTGTTGGATATTAAGCTGTATTCAAGGTGTTTTTTTGCAGACCGTATCTCCATTATTTTCAACGATCTTGGTTTACACCAGCAGTCGATGCGAGCCCATTTAGCACTCCGAGACAAATTTTTAGGCAGTAAGGGTCGTTTGAGCCATCTTAAAAAGTGGCTTTCTCCCGATGCCAATGAGCAGGCAATCGATCTTGCTATGATGGCGGTGTTGGCAAAAGCTGAAGAGGCGGATATCAATCACATTCTTTTCGCGATTGCTTTTCAAGCCGCTGAGGATGACCTTGGTTTAGAGTCCACACCTCCTATTGTAGATGATTTCTTGAAGTTTAATTTACAGCGATCTTTTGTTGAGCAGTTACAGTTGCATTTTGGCTATCAACCTAGTGCTGATGAATTGAATGGTGATGTGGTCTTTAATTTTGGTCGTTTTATGATTCGTTTGTTAGTTACCGGGTTTTGTGAAAATCTAGGTGAAATTCCAGATTGGGCTGCGAGCCAGGTGTTGCCATCGATACATGCCCAGGCATCAGTAAGAGCGTTAAATTCAAGATGGCGTGACAGTTCGCGTTACTATACAGCGTTCGATAGCGTCTCAAGCTGGGTATCAAAAAGTCTTAATATTCGCGAAAAAATAAAGTCTTTTTCTTTGGAATCCCTAGCGCCAGTAGCAACGTTTGAAGCGGTTGAGGCTCAAATTATTATTTCTATGGCCGATGCTATCCCAGCTGCTAACCTGCTTGAATTGAAAGGGTTTTCTGACATCGTTAGACAGCGCCGCGATAACTATTGGGCTTCACGTCATAAGGATGACGACACTCGTAAAAAGTATCGAATCATCTACGATGCACTTGATGCTTCTATTCGTTTGTTTACATTGCGTAAAACACACGAAGAAGGCTTTCATTACCCAAGTTGTGATGCTCTATATATGGCGTATCAGAGTGAATTGTATCAGTTTGATACGGCTTATCGGCATTACCATCTTGCTTCCCAAGTGGCTCATATTGACCTACTTAAAAAGCTGGATGGCGAAGTTGAGCAATGCTATAGCCATTGGTTTATTGATAATTTAGCTAAGAACTGGGGGGATCGTGTCTCGAATGAGCATCGCTTAGAAGACTGGTGCCTTTCTGGGATCGCGTTGCAACATCAATTTTATAAGCGATCGGTCAAACCTTTAATCGACCATACCCAGAAAAAGCGAGTGATGGTGATTATCTCCGACGCCTTTCGTTATGAAGCGGCAGTGGAATTAGAACAGCGGGTTAATGAAAAGCGCTACAGTAAAGCTACATTATCGAGTCAGCTAGGTGTTGTACCGAGCTATACCACTTTGGGAATGGCGTCATTGTTGCCACATAACACCCTTGATTATAAGGGGGATACCGACGATGTTTTAGTAGATGGTCTTTCAAGTCAGGGTATCGCTCAGCGCAATAAGATTTTACAAGCACATGGCGGTATAGCGATCACTGCTGAGACTCTTCGTGACTGGTCTCGTGATGAAGGCCGTTTGGCTTTGAAAGATCAAAATCTGATCTATGTGTATCACAACGTGGTAGACGCGATTGGAGATGTTGGGGCAACAGAAAATAGAACCTTTAAGGCTGTAAACGATGCCATCAACGAATTAGCAGAACTCGTCAGAAAAGCCCAAATGCACTTTAACACCTCTACCGTTATTGTGACGGCTGATCACGGTTTTCTTTTTCAGCAAAGTAAACTTGATGATGCTGACAGAACAAGCCTAGCGGAAAAGCCTACGAATTATATTAAAAGTAAAAAACGTTACGTTATTGGTCAGATGTTACCTGAACCAAAAGACGCTCTTTATGGATCGACTAAAATAACTGCTGGTACGGTAAGTGATACAAAATTTTGGGTACCGAAAGGAGCGAATCGTTTTCATTTTGTTGGTGGCGCACGGTTTGTTCATGGCGGAATTATGCCTCAAGAGATCGTAGTGCCCGTACTGACGGTTAAGGCCTTGCGAGGTGAAAATGCCATTGCCAGAACAAAGAGTAAGGTCGGCGTGATATCTGCTAAGCCTGGCTTAAAAATGGTAAATAACATCCAGAGTTTTGATTTCTTACAAACAGACTCAGTCGATGATAGAAAGCTAGCCATGACTGCCGTTGTCGGTATATACGATGGTCAAACTTTGGTATCAAGCGAAGAAGTGATTACTTTCGATAGTACATCCGACTCCATGACTGAGCGTGTGAAAAAAGTACGTCTTTCATTACAAGGAAGTAACTTTAATAGAAATAATGACTACTTCTTAGTTATTAAAGACAAAGATTTAGAAACGGAAATTGAGCGCTATAAAGTCACGATTGATTTGGCGTTTACGGATGACTTTTTTTAACTCTAGCGAAGAGATAATTTATGGATATTGTTAATGATGCTGATGCTGATGCTGATGCTAGTGTTTCTGAAAATGAAGAGCTAGATCAATTACTCAATACACACTTTGCTGGGCGAGTAGTCCGTAAAGACTTAACTAAGCTGATCAAAGAAGGTGCCAACGTACCTGTTTATGTGCTCGAATATTTACTTGGTATGTATTGTGCGACAGATGACCCTGAAGTAATCGATCAAGGTTTGCAGAATGTTAAAAAGATTTTAACTGACAACTATGTAAGACCTGATGAAGCTGAGAAAGTTAAGTCGATCATTCGTGAGCGTGGTAGTTACAAAGTTATTGATCGTATTTCCGTACGTTTGAACGAAAAGAAAGATAAGTATGAAGCGAGTTTTAGCAACTTAGGTATTCGTGATGCTGAGATCTCTGCTGGCATAGTGAAAGAGTATGAAAAGCTGTTGGTTGGTGGAATCTGGTGTATTGCCACTATGAGCTACTATCATGAAGAAGGCCAACAAAGTTCCCCTTTTGGAGTGACCATTTTAAAGCCCATTCAGATGCCTAATATGAATATGGAAGAGCTTTTTGAAGGTCGGAAAAAACTGACGACTAAGCAGTGGCAGGAAACACTCATTCGTTCTATCGGAATGGAACCTGCCGCCTTTAATGAAGAGGTACAGTGGCACCTATTAGCTAGGATGATACCGTTCGTTGAAAATAACTATAATGTCTGTGAGTTGGGGCCAAGAGGAACAGGTAAATCACATATTTATAAAGAGTGTTCGCCTAATAGTATTCTAGTATCAGGCGGACAAACTACCGTAGCAAATCTTTTTTACAATATGAGTACTCGTAAAATTGGCCTAGTTGGCATGTGGGATCTCGTAGCATTTGATGAAGTGGCTGGCATTTCTTTCAAAGATAAAGATGGCGTTCAGATTATGAAAGATTATATGGCCTCAGGTTCTTTCGCCCGTGGCCGAGAGCAGATGGAAGCCTCCGCAGGTATGGTTTTTATCGGTAATATTAATCAAAGTGTTGAGTCGATGGTAAAGACTAGCCATCTACTCGCCCCGTTTCCAGATGCGATGATTGATGCCGCTTTCTTTGATCGCTTTCATGCGTATATCCCAGGTTGGGAAATACCGAAAATGCGCCCTGAATTTTTCACCGATCGCTATGGTTTGATTGTTGATTACTTAGCTGAGTTCTATCGTGAAATGCGTAAACGTAGCTTTGCTGACAGTATTGATAAGTACTTTAAGTTGGGAAACAACCTAAATCAGCGTGATGTGATTGCGGTGCGTAAGACAACCTCAGGTTTGATGAAATTGCTATTTCCTCATGGTGAGTTCGACAAAGAAGATATTCGCTTATGCTTAGAATATGCTTTACAGGTACGTCGTCGCGTTAAAGAGCAGCTTAAAAAAATCGGTGGAATGGAATTTTACGATGTGCATTTTAGCTACATTGATAACGAATCCCTTGAAGAAAGCTTTGTCTCAGTCAAAGAGCAGGGTGGTGGCTCATTAATCCCACAAGAGCCCTCTAAGCCAGGAACGCTTTATACCATTGGATTAAGCAACAAAGGAATGCCAGGTCTTTATCGATTAGAGCTACAGGTAACAAAAGGTACGGGGAGACTCGCAACATCGGGGCTATGGAATTCTTCAGCGGCAAAAGAGAAAGTGAAGATTGCTTTTGACTTTTTTAAAGCCAATGCAAGTCGTATTAGTGCAGGAAACAAAGTAAATGATCATGACTTTCATCTACATGTAGTAGAACTTCAAAATTCTGGGCCTTTAACAGACTTATCGTTAGCAAGCCTTGTTGTATTTTCGTCTGGATTTCTTGGTAAGTCAGTTCAAAACCAAATGGTCGTAATGGGCGATATGAGCCTAGGTGGCAGCGTAACGCCTGTAGAAAGTATTGCAGAATGTCTACAAGTTGCTTTCGATGCAGGGGCTAAGAAGGTTGCACTGCCTATGAGTAGCGCAATGGACATACCGACTATACCGGCAGAACTATTTACAAAATTTCAGACTAGTTTTTATGCAGAACCTGTTGATGCGGTTTATAAAGCGCTTGGGGTGGATTGAGGTTGGCAGCAAGAAGAAAGAAATATTATTCGTGAATTTAATATAAAAAACTGTTGACAATAATATTTCTAAAAGCTAATGTTCAGAATCTAGGGTTGAGTCAGACCTGCGGTTGATTGTACTTCTGTCAAACAAAGCACTCACAATATTGCATTAGCTTTATTTATTAAACACCATTATATCTCAATATAAATTTATTGGATCTCCCAGAAGTAGCAGGCACAGCCTGAGTGATCTAGCAATAGGTTTATATTATGTCTACTCCTAAGTGTTACCTACCATTTAAGAATTATCATGTCGTTCAGATTCGTGATATTTCTCCTGACCAATTAAAAATATCAGCAAAAAAAATAAAGAAAGATAGAGAAAAAATTCCCTATACTTCAATCCTAAATTTTGTAGCTAAATCCTTTGGTATTAAAGGCGGATTTTCTGATTACGCTAAAGTATATGAAGAAGAAATACAGCCATTCTTAATAAAAAATAATCTTAAAAAGCATGTAGATATTTGTACTCCTAGATATCTTGGGATGGGCCATTTCCCGACAATTTCAAAACAGAAAATTGCCGAACGTTTCTTTTTTTCAGATTTTCCTTTACCAAAGAAAATCTTCACTGGATATGATTTTGATTATGAAAATACAATAAGTGATGGTTATTGGTACTTTAATAATCATACATCTAATGAAGGCTCATTTAGGAAAATAATTCAGCCTGGACACAGCTTAGAGTCCATTGTTGAAGCTAATACTTCTTCATCAGTTATAAAACACAACTTAGAAATAGCTAAAGTTCATGGAGGTGAGACCCTTCAGGGAAACTACGGCTATTCAGATAGAAGCTTGCTTGATTTTGTTCTAGGTAGATATAGTGATGGTATTCATACCGGCTTTAATCTAATCGGAGATGATCTTGTTCAGCCACGTACTGAAACCAGTGTTATTGAGCTATATCATGATGACATGGAATCAGAAAGCTATAGGGAATCATTAGAGGCTAACGGTCTTATAATGGAATTATTTAGACAGCGAATAGTGAGCCAAGCTAAAGGCTGGCTTGAAGTGATTCCATTTAATGAATATCTTGTTTTTTTAAGAGGTGAAGATGGGCAGTTTGATTTTGTGTTTCCTGGACTTAAGGATTATGAATTTCAGCATAAATTTATGAAAGGCCAATTAAAAATTTCTGAAGTCCCTTACTTTATTTCGGATTATGCTTTTAAACGCTGGCAGTATTTTGACTATAAGGGTTGGCTGAATAGAGATAAGCATGAATCAGAGTGCCATTATTATCGAAGTGGAGGTGAGTCCCGCTCATATCCTGGCTCCGATGAAATACTGATATCATATTACAAAGATCTAGGTTTTTTTGATGAGCGAGTAAAAAAATATAACAAATGTGCTTTAGGATTTAAAAAAGGTAATATATTTTCTAATAAAATATATATATCGAAATTAATTTCAATTAGAGATTTTGAAGAATTCCTAATTGAGAACAAAGATTATATTAGTAGACGACCTGGGGACAACTTATTATCCGTCAATTGTGATTCAAATAAAAGTTTACCGGCTGCATGTACTTGGTTTGATGCACTAGCATACTGCAGTTGGTATGCTAAGAAATATGACATCCCTGTTAGGTTGTTAAACTCAAAGGAATACATGGATCTTCGTAAGAAATCCATTGGGTTTACTCCAGAAGAGCGAATTCATCAAGATCTAATTTATACTAGTCCTATTACTAAAAAGGTATACGAAAAACACCCTCCTTATATGGATGAAAGTGAATTTCAGTCTCTAAATCTTACATACAGAAAAGATATACCAACGATCAACCTTGAAAACGGTTTAGAGTTTCTTAATAGTAATGATTTTTCTGAATGGGTGTTGAATAAAACCAGTATACGTTCAGCATCTTTAACGAGTTTTTACGGACATGGCGATGTAGTTCGTTCATCACCTCCACTTGATTCAACAGGTAAATACAAACACCAAAAAATTGGTTTTCGAATCTGTTACGACATTGCTTAAAAGCAGATAAACAACCGAAAACTAAATTTATTAATCTTAAACGATGAATATAGAGCTTAAATTTATTTAAGCTCCGTATGCTCGTTTCTGTTGAGCGGTGTGCGTATGAAAAAAATAATCAATGAACTCGTCATAAACTTTCATATGACGGAAACCTGCAACTACAGCTGTACCTATTGTTACGCGACTTGGGAAGCTTCATGTGATGCTAAAGAGCTGCACAGAACTGAAGGCGCTATAGAAGCGTTAATAGATCGTCTTGCTGATTACTTCCTATCTGATAATCCTCTACAGCAATCCATAAACTACCAGTCTGTGCGTTTAAACCTTGCGGGTGGCGAACCTATGGTCTTAGGTCAGCGTTTCGTTGATGCCTTACTCTATGCAAAATCGAAGGGTTTTCGAACCTCTATTATCACTAATGGTGCTTTTCTCGATCAGCAGCGCTTGATTGAGCTGTCGCCTCATATTGATGTGCTGGGTGTGAGTTTTGATACAGCTGATGAAATCATTGCGAGCTCTATTGGGCGTATGGATCGAAAAGGGAGCTGGATTTCAGCGCAGAAACTAGCTGTTATATCTTCTGAATATAAACGCTTGAATCCAGCTGGCCTCTTCAAAGTTAATACAGTCGTTAATCAGTATAACCACTATGAATCGCTCGTAGATGTGATGACAATCGTTAGCCCTGATAAGTGGAAATTATTAAGGGTGCTACCTGTTTTTGATCGTATTGAGCCTGTAACTGATATCGACTTTGCTGGTTATGTAGAGCGTCATTCTGTTTTCTCACATATCTGCATTATTGAAGATAATTTAGATATGGCCGCTTCGTATTTGATGATCAATCCAAATGGTTGTTTCTATCAAAATGGTGAACTACAAGGTGGCTATGAAATTAGTGAGCCTATTTTACAAGTTGGCGTCCCTAAAGCATTTGAGCAAATTCGGTTTGATGCTGACACCTTTCTTAGGCGTTATAACAGCGAGGCGAGACATGTGTAAATACAGCTCAAATAAGGAACTAAATAGGCTGATTAGAGAGTTGGTAGCTCGGGGCTGGACTTATGTTCGCAGAAGTAAGCATGGGCAGTTAGTCACTCCTTGTGGTCGTTGGAGTACAACGGTTTCAATTTCACCTAGTAGTGGCAATGCTGCTAAGCATCTTAAATGGGATATTCGCAAGTATTCAAAGTTATTTAATTTTTCAGGGAAGGAGTGTCTATAGATGTTTATTGTAATTGAAGGTTTGGGTGGTACGGGTTACGGGTAAGTCGACAACTGCTAAGGCATTGGCTAAAAAATTAGGGAGTATTGCACTTAATACCCCTCTTGATAAATTTAAAGACGTTAGGCCTCATCTTGAAGATATCTATGCGAGGAGTCGTATGGTCGTAAGCGTCACTAAATCAGCCTCTAGTTTTCGTGCTTAGTCCCTTCCACACTG
>JBQEFB010000049.1:0-20938 GCA_052107635.1 Marinomonas sp.
AAGACTTTATGGTTTTTGGAAGGAATTACTATGTGGGGTTTAGCCGACGCTCACAAAGCAACTAACAAGAGCTTTAAACGGAACTAAAGCAGTGGGTTAGGTTTCGCTACACATTTTAACCCACCATTTTAGTCCGCTTAAGCAAGCGTTAGGAATCAGGAGTTCATTTGAGGCAACATAGTGTCCAAGAAGCATATTTGAAAAAATTCGAAGAAAAAGGGCGAATTTGGTCATATGGCAAAGTAGGGAGTAGACCACGTCATATTCCTGCTAGAAAATGCACTATGGAGGTTGATTTTCAACCTGAAGAATTGGATTCAATACAAAACAATAATATTGAAAGGCCTGCGATCAAAATTATTTGTTCCCTATATCAAGGGGAGGGAATAAATGATGAACAAGCACTAAAATTGTTTGCATGGTCAGAACTTCATTTGATTCGCAATCAAAAGTTTAGGTCTCAAGAGACTGTAGATTACAATAAAGAATATGAGTTATTGCTAGATGTTGAAAATAAGTTCAGTTCATATTACAGCTATGTGTCCGTTTATAAATGCACTGAAGGTGAATATTTTATTACATCTGACAACCCTGTATTAGAGATTTTTATAAACGAAATAATAATAAGGATATTTGTTATATCCCCTCAAATGTTAGTTATGATGTCCCCTAATTCAGACTATCCGATCACCGAGATTAACTTTACGGAAATGATTAACTCATTAATATATGCCAATAGATACGAATATATCTTCAGTCATAAAAAATCGCTACCGTTAGAAACTTTTGAAAAAAACGCAAAGAAATATAATTTAACAGGAAAAATGAAAACTCAGCACTTTGGCATCAAAAATAATTCTTAACAAGCACTTGCATCCGACAGCCAGTATTACGCCATTTTTGTGTTTGTGTAACTCGCTGCCGCTCAAACAATAACACAAAAAGTGCTCCATACCAGCTGCGGCTGAAGCGAGCGTTAGGCCACTAGCGATGGAAATTCACTAAATGATCAGATTTCGGGGCGCGTGCCTATGTAAAGCGGTTCGATACGAAACGACTGCTGAGCCATTGAATCAGAGAGTGTGCCATTGCAAAGAATGTCAAAAAGCTATTGGAGGTGCTTTCAACGCCCGTGTGCTGATGCGTATTGAAGATGTTTCCATCGCAGGGCCAGTAAGCACGTTCTTCTCCTCGAAAGCTCTTGAGCGAGGTTCATGTTCGCGTTGTGGTTCAAGTATTTTTTCTCGTCGAACTTCTGCTGGAGTCATAGGATTGACGGCTGGCAGCCTTGACGATTCATCACTTTTCAATCCTGATATGCATTTTTGGGTGTCATCTAAGCAGCCCTGGCTAGAAATAGCTGATGACCTCCCACAGTATCTGGAAGGTCCACCATCTAAAGGTTATTGAGTTCATGTTTGGCTATGAAGATTGGCCTAACAAGGTACTTAACTCGTTCGCTGCGCTCACTGGGATGCTCCGCTCGTACCCGTTAGTGCGGCGTTGCATGCTTAAAACATAAAGGAGTAATGTTTGAGGTTCATATTTGTAGATGCTGAAAATATTGGTCTCAAGGAAGTAGAAGCTATCAGTGCATCTATTTCTGACAAAGTTCTTGTTTTCTCCAAAAATGATGCAGTAAAGGAAGTTTGTGAGAGGAAGTTATTTCTTTATATCTCAAGCTATCCTACAGGTTCAAATCAGGCAGATTTTTACATCATTGGTAACTTAGTAGGAATGATTGCATCTCTCACAAAGCAGCAGAGAGATATTTGCCAGTTTGTCCTTTATTCACAAGATAACTCACTTGTTACAGCTTTCGCATTTCAGTGTAAACTCCATAAATTAAAACATAGCATTGCACTGGAATCTAAAGCCCAGATCCAAGCTCAACCGAAACCACAGGTTATTGAGCCAAAAAAAACTGTACAAAACCTTGAGCAAAGGGTTTATGAGCAATTCAAAACAGAGCAAACCATAGAGTCTGTTCGTAAAAAGCTCAAACAGCCAAAATCAGATTTCACAAAGGCGCTGAATGTTCTAATCAAAGCAAATAAAATTCAGCGAGTATCAAAAAGCAAGAAAACGTGGGGTCGTGCAAATCGCATGTAACAAGTCAATCAAGAGGGACGCCTACGGCGCCCCTTAGTGCGGCGTTATGTTTACAATCATTTATTTAGGACGGAGGTTACTATGGCTAATAGAATTTCAGGTAGTTGTTGCTGTGGCGACGTAGAATTTACACTAGAAGATAACTTCAGTAATTTTTTCTTTTGTCACTGTGAACAATGTAGAAAATTAACTGGTAGTGCACACGCCTCTAATTTATTCACTTCACCTGATAATATAAATTGGGTTAAAGGTGTTGAAAAAATAAAACGCTATGATCATCCAGAACGTACTTTTTCGAAAGCATTCTGTGAAAATTGTGCGTCTGGATTACCGTTTATATCGCAAAGTGGTAAATCTTTAATTGTTCCTGCGGGCAGTATAAATGGAGAGCCATCAATAAAACTAGACGCTCAAATTTTTTGCTCGGAGCAGACAGAATGGCACAAAGAAGGTGTGAAAGTAGCTAAAGTTTTAGGCTTTCCAAAGTAAACATACAAGAACTTTAAACGGAACATAAATAGTTGGCTATGTTTCGCTTCGCTCCACAATTTTAGCCAACTATTTATGTCCGCTTAAGTGGGCGTTGCGGCTATAGAATTCCCCCAGCGTAGAAAACGGCAGATGATTTTTGTATTCATACCGCCCGTAAAATTCACTTTCTGGTGGAATATTCCCTCAGGTTTCACCTAGTAACATAATTTTAGGCTTAATTTTTAATAAATTCTGAGGCTATTTTTTCTAAAATAGAAATTTTACAGCCTCGTTAACTGTCTATGTAAGCTTCAGGGAGGTTCGGATTATGATGGCTTTAATATCAGGTGAATTAAATAATCATTTCGTTGTGTCTGTCCCCATGTCAATTGGGTGTATTTTGTAATTTTAGACACTGATATTTATTGCCCTAAAAGAGCGGAAATCTGGTGTTTTTTGCCTTCGGTCAACTGCTTTTTTAATGCGGGTGACGCCCCCAAATGAAAGACCGAACTAAATATGGCAAGATTCGTTTGTCCTTGAGCGTTACAAGTGCCTATTAAGTTAGCACTTTTAAAACCGGATAAACTGTTAATCAGTTGCGTACGGTAACGTGATGTCATTTCGCTTAGACTCTGAAGGTCAAAGTGTTGATTAGGCATGCGTTATAGTTCTCCAGTTAAGTGATAACGTTTTGTTTGTGATACGTTGGTTTATTGTTTCAAGATCACTTTAGGTATCACTCACAATTTTTACCCATCTGATAGATGCCTTAAAGCCGTCGTATTTTTTAGAAAAAAAGAGAAAGCCCTCACTAATTAGCTATTCACTCCTTGATCTTTGAGCCTATAGGTTATTTACGGTTCGCTGTCATCAATCAATGATTGGCCTATTGAATCTTAGGTGTATGTAAAATATTGTGGGTTTAAATTCATTAAATAGGCTGAGAATGAGAGATTTTACCGCCTCGTTATGTGCCGTAGTGGTAGCGTAACTGAGCAATTAAAATTGTATTATCTTGATGTTTATAAACGATTCTATGTTCATCGTTTATTCGTCGCGACCAATAACCAGATAAACCATGTTTTAAAGGCTCTGGCTTACCGATACCTTCTTGGGGAGTTCTTTGAATATCTTTAATAAGTAAATTAATACGCTTAAGTATTTTTTTATCGGTAGTTTGCCAATAAAGGTATTGCTCCCAAGCTTTTGTTGAGAAAGTTAACTTCATTCAATAAGTTCTCTTTCTGTTCCTTCACCGGCTTCAAGTTCGGCAATGGATTCTAGTAAGTTTCTAGCATTGGCTGGAGATCTTAATAAGTATGTAGTTTCTTCCATTGCGTTATAGTCTTCTAAAGACATCATCACTACGGGAGCTTCACTTTTACGAGTGATAATTATAGGAGCATGATCATTGCAGACATGTTCCATCGTCTTCGCTAAATTTGCTCTAGCTGAGGTGTAGCTGATTGCATCCATTTTGAACTCCAATATGTTCATGTACGTTAATTTGTACAGTATAGTGTAGTGACGCATAATAAGGCAATTAAACGCAATAAACAGTTCCCTGATATCGCCTCCAAGACACTGGCATGGCAAGATAGGCATAGTTAAAAACCAGTAAAAATAGGCTTTCTAGCTCTTTTTTGTTCTCTCAAGGAGGAGCTGATTATGCTAATGCCAGGAAGCCAGAAAGTATGCTCTGGCGATTTCTCTTATTAGTATCGTGTTGCTAGGTATCACCATTAAGCCTTTCCTTTTCACATAGCCAAATCATTAAGTTGCAAAAACTTCCTGGAGTAAACCGCTTATCGTTTGATACCTATGAGGTAGCTGACGGTTGCGTTTTTGTACTAAATAAAGGGTTTCTTTCACACTTTTTTTGGTCTGAGCGATGTGGATTTTGTCTTTGTCAGGAAAGCTTTCCAGCGCACTGGCAGGTAGTACGGTAAATCCTAAGCCCTTTGAAACTGGGAGGAGAATTTGGTTTAGTTGGTTAATGTAGCCGGTTGTTGGGATCTCTTCTACATTAATGTTTGCTAAGGCTTGCTCGCCACAAAGAGAAAAATACAAAGACAAATAATGAATAGCATCAGGGTGATTCACCAGTCCGCAGTCAAACAGAATTTTCTCGTTGATTGGGTATTTTTCATAAGCTTTAGGCATTAGCAAACATAACGCTTCTTCGCCAATAATGGTGCTCTGATACAGGTTACTCGGCGTTTGAGTGACTATGCCTAGATCCACTGTTGCCGATTGTACATCATGTAATATTTTCTGATTCGGAGCCGCTTCCAAGTGAATACTTAAGTCTGGATAGGTTTGTTGTAATGACAATAGCTGTGGATACAACAACAGCGCCAACGACCCTGAACAAGATAACTTACATTCCCCAGAATAGGGGTCATCAAAGCTCAAGTTTTCCATTAACTTGGCTTCTTCACTTTGTACTTTTAGCGCATAGTTATACACAATGCGGCCTTGCTCTGTGAGCTCAAAGCCTTTTTTTTCACGGCGAATAAGTGAACAGCCAGAAGCACTTTCTAACTTCTTAATGTGCTGGCTTACCCCAGGCTGCGTCATGTGCAGCTTATCGGCGGTTTGTGTAAAGTGCCCAACCTCAACCAAGGTCTTAAAGGTGTGTAACCAAAGGGGATTCAACATGCTCAAATATCGCTTTTTGATAACAAAATATTATTGTAATTATAATTATTGATAATTTCAAAATATCATTATCGCGCCGTATAGTGACCTTCATCATTAAAGAGTGATTTCCCTTTAAAGCTCTACAAAACCATCGAGTAATAAATAGGCTGAATTTATAAAGGGTTTGATTTCGGCTTGTTAAAGGGAGTCACTATGAAAGAGGCCAGTATCATGTCAGAAAACATCATCAAAAAAACGGAATACATAACACCAAACGCACTATTTCAACCAATCAAAATGGGTAAGTTCGAGCTTAAAAATCGTATCGTGTTACCACCGATGACACGCTCACGTTCGACTCAGCCGGGTAATGTGGCGAATGAATTAATGGCTGAATACTACGCACAGCGTGCTTCTGCTGGGCTTATCGTTAGCGAAGGCACGCAAATCTCTGCTCTTGGTCAAGGCTATGCTTGGACACCTGGCATTTACTCGGCAGAACAGATTGCTGGTTGGAAAAAAGTAACCACTGCCGTACATGCCAAAGGCGGCACTATGTTTGCTCAGCTCTGGCATGTTGGTCGTGTGACACACACAAACAACACTGGTGGTGTACAACCTATTTCGTCTTCTGCGTTGCGGGCTGAAAATGTCAAAGTGTTCGTCGACAATGGCAAACAAGAGCCTGGTTTTGTGGATGTGTCTATGCCACGAGAAATGACCAAAGACGACATCCGTGTCGTGGTTGCAGAGTATCGCCAAGCCGCTTTAAATGCCCTAGAAGCCGGCTTTGATGGCATCGAGTTACACGCGGCAAATGGCTACTTGATCAATCAGTTTATCGACTCAGAAGCCAACAACCGCACCGATGAATACGGAGGTTCGACTGAAAATCGATTGCGTTTTCTTGGTGAGGTTATCGCCGCCATGGCAGATACCATTGGCGCGGATCGTATTGGTGTACGCTTAGCCCCTCTTACGTCATTAAACGGCACCGTAGATGCTAACCCAATGGATACTTATACCGCCGCTGCTGTCTTATTAGACAGTTACCATATCGCTTATTTGCACATCGCAGAAGTTGATTGGGACGATGCACCGGATACGCCAGAGTCTTTTAAACAAGCCTTGCGTGATGCTTTTCATGGCGTGCTTATTTTTGCTGGTCGTTATAACGCCGAAAAAGCTCAGAAAACGTTAACTGCAGGCCTTGCCGACATGATTGGTTTTGGTCGTCCGTTTGTGGCTAATCCAGACTTACCAAATCGTATGAAACACGGATATCCACTGGCAGAGCATCATCCAGAAACCTTATTTGGCGGGGCTGAAAAAGGCTATATAGATTACCCAGAATACCAAGAGTAAGTTTTGCGCCTGCGGCTGATTATGGTATTTTGCACTCAGTCGAAGGCTTTGGTTTTACGAGTGATAATGATAAGTGCATGATCATGATAAGTGCATGATCATTAATACCAGAGTCCTTCTCTAACAACGTCTCCCTTCGAACACCTTTGCTACCTCTTTTTACTATGGATAACACGATTATTAGTGGGTGTGTGGTGTCTTTTATGTTTCTTATTTCCTTTAATTTACTATAAGATAACAATTCCCATTAACATTAAAAAGGATTTATATGTTTTATAAAAAGCTCACATTACTAGCGTTAAGCTTTCTGACCATTAGTGCCAATGTTAATGCACATGGTGTTTGGGTAAGTGATAGACGTGGTGATACACAAATAGTAGTAGGTGAGGCTGCTGAGGACACGTCTTATAAAGCGTCGTCACTGACGAGCATTCAGGCTTTTGATCAAAAGTATCATGCTAAAAAAGTAGCTGTGATTGATATGAAAAATCACGTTAATTTGAAATATGATAAAGACAATACCGCGCTATTCTCTATCAATTTTGATTACGGCTATTGGAGCAACGCAGCGGATGGTACTTGGGTTAATAAACCAATGGATAAGGTTCCAGGTTCTACCATAGGAACACATGCCGTAAAATTTGCTGTTATTTATCTAAAAGACGAGATTAAGCCTAAGTTTATCAAAGGGTTGGATTTACAACTTATTCCTAAGGTGAATCCTTTGACCCTAGTAAAAGGAGATGATTTAACGCTTCAGTTACTTTATAAAGGCAAGCCTATGCCGCATACAGAGGTGATCGCGGATGTGGTCAATGATGTGAATAATACGATCAAAACAGACGATGATGGTTTTGTTACTGTCAAAGTCGCTAATAATGCACTTAACGTGATAGGTGTAGAAACGACGATTCCTTTTGAAGAAAAAACGCCAAAAGGGACTAGAGCCAAATATTTCACAACGGTGTCCTTTACGCTTCAGCCGTAAAGACCCACTAGTTGATTATGGCGTCCATGTTTATTATCTCACCTTAATACATGATGCCATATATCACTATGCCTCTTATCGTCTTGTATTTTATCTAAAATAAACAGACACACTCCTGCCCTTCATTGTTGATGTAGTCAATGATTCTCTTGCTGACATGATTTACGCTTTCTTTAGAATCGGGCAGAGTGTTCGTCGTGCCTTTGTATTGCACAGCGGACATATTGACATATACCATGAGGGCGTTTTGATTATGGAGTTTAAGGAGTGGTCAATGGATCATGAGCAGAGTTGCCCTATTTGCGGTACGGCGGTGGCCTATGAGCCAAGGTACCCACAGTATATTTGCGCGACTTGTGCAGAAAATCCAGTAGATAAAATAGGCCGTTCTTTAGTGTTTTACAATAGCTCTATGGCAAGTCCTTTTAAAGGTATTTACCTTGATAACAAAGAAGAGACAGATAACGATATTTGCTATCTCAAGGGGGTAAAGTGTCGTGCGAGTGAAGGGCGTTTTGGTGGCATTATCTATCAGACAGTAGACGGCTAATGGCCTAGAGAAATAACAACTAAGTTATCCCCAAAGGAATTCATAAAAGACCAATCAAGGTACGCACATGAGCGCATTACAACAAGAATATTATATCCCTTTCGTCGCCAATACTGAGAATAAGTTGTTTCTTGGTAAAGATAAAAAAACAAGCCGTCGCTATTATCATTTTAGAGAGTTTAATCTTGCTGATGGACCTATGATTTTTTTAAATAGCTATAAAGATGAAAATTTAGCCGTGGGTATTCACACCCCTAAGCCTGACCTCTTGCTAGATTTAGGCTTAATGGTGATACCAAAGGAGTTTATGGTGTTTCTGCGTGTATTTGGCATTCGAGGGTTACAGCTTTTCCCCGCTATTTACATTGATGATGACGAGCAATGGCATGAACGTTTATGGTTAGTGAATTTCTTTGAAGGCCTGGATTGTCTTGATAAAGAAAAAAGTGAAATCGATTACGATCCAGAGATTTGGGAGGAGGGGGATCCATTAATAGTTGAGAAAATGGTGTTCTCTGATGCGCTGTTAGGCGCGGTACCAGAAGATGAACGGTTAATGTTTAAAATGGCCAATGTAAACTTCCCCCATCTTTATTGCCATCAACGAGTGGTCGATTTTATTCGTGAAAAGAACTATACCGATGTGATTTTTGTAAAAGCGAGCGATTATCGACCATGTATGGAGTATCAGCCTGATTTTGGTGTGAATTAAATCGATACGGTTAATGTAATGCATTTTTATTTATCTAAAGAGAACAGACACAATGACGTATTTGCCCTTTAAGGCTTTTTTATTATTACTCACTCTTGTGTCAGGTGTGTTTTCTTCCATCTATGCGAGTGCAGCGGATAAGGTGTGTAATGAGGATGCAATGACGTCGTCAAAGCATCATCTAACCACGGATGTGTTGGTATGTCATGATAATCAATGGGTGAATTTAACTCATTTCAAGACGGCTAATAAGGTGTTTGATTGGAAGTTGTCGACGGATAAACAGCTCGCTTACGTTTGGTATCATGAAGAATACCCACCACGAAAAATGAATGTGTATCAGATTCCTTCTGGTAAGTTAATCAGTCGCTTTTATCCAGGCTGGGGTGGCCGAGTAGTATGGACTTATTACAATACGATTTTATTTCGACATGGTTGTGGCACGAGCTGTAATGCTACGCGCATTTATAATCCGTCTGGAGAGCTGTTGTATGCTAATGCAACGACAAGTAATGCGATCTCGCCGGATCATAAAATGATCATCACTTTTCCATATCAAGATGGTTTTCAAGATACTGTGACGCTTAATAAGCCCGTTGTCTTGAATGAATCGAATCAATCGCTTGCGGCCAATACTGTTTTTATTGCTGTGGTACGGGATCTGGCCAAAGGAGAGGTGATTTACGTCTATCGCAATTTAAGAGGGACCGATGGCATGCTCGATGCAACATGGGATACGAATAACGAGGTGACTATTACTTATGATGGGCCGGTGAAGAAGATGCCCATAGCCTCTTTAAAAATTGATACGCAATAGGTCTGTACATCCACCATCGAATAGCGGTATTAATTATCAGTCTGGCAATAGGGTTTTAACATGGCACCAAGAAAGATTCGAGATAAAGAAACCATCGATTTATCTGGACAGGTAAATTTTTCAGATTTGTCCGTGTTAAGCGGTTTCACAAAAATGGAACGCTTGTATTTAGAAGATACCGCCGTGGTAGATCTTTCACCGATTGCGAACTGTCGACAATTAAAAGTGCTGCGATTAACCCGATCAGCAGTGAAAGACCTTTCGCCTCTTGCATCATTAACAGAGCTAGAGGAATTACAATTGCAGCAGACGGAGGTGGATGACATTTCGCCTTTAGCGCCGCTGGTGAAGCTTAAGAACTTACAGGCGAGTTATTGCCTGTTTACGAATATCGAAGCGCTTATTAATAAGCCGAATCTACAACGTCTTACATTAACTGCTTGTCCTATTAAGAGTTTTACGCCGTTAAAACAATTAGATGCTCTAATGTTGCTTAATTTGAGTCATACAGATTTTAATGATTGTCGTGTGTTATCAACTCTTCTTGAGTTAAGAAATCTTAATGTAGAGCGGACTGAGATTGTCGATTTGAATGGGCTTTCCGCGCTCAAAAAACTCTGGTGTTTAAAGTTAATCGGGACCCACATAACGGATTATAGTGAGTTGTCTGAGTTAACCAATTTAACCGAACTCAGCATTGGTGAGTATCTGTCAAAAGAAGAGTATGGCACTTTGCGTGGGGTGCCGGTGACTGAGTTGAATTTAAACTGGAAGACATTGTCTGATGAAGGTGATGTTCAGGCATTTATTAACCAGAAAAACGAACGGACTGAGTACTGATTATCGGGCAGTAAGGGCTCATCGTTAGTGTTTATCATTCCATTTAATCACTGAAGGTATAACTATGAAGCGTCTTGTTTTGATTGGGGGTGGTCATGCCCACATGGTGACTCTGAGTAAACTAGAGACCTTTATTACGAGAGGCTATCAGGTTACTGTGATTCAGCCTTCTGAGTATCACTATTACAGTGGCATGGGGCCTGGCATGCTGGGCGGTACTTATCAGCCTGATGATATTCGCTTTGCCACGAAGAAGCTGGTTGAAGAGAAAGGAGGACGGTTTGTAAGGGCCCATGCCAGTTGTATTGATCCGATTCAGCAAGTGGTGCACTTGTTAGAAAGCGATGAGAAAATTCCCTACGATGTGTTGTCTTGTAATGCGGGTTCTTATGTTCCTAAAGATTTAGTGGTCGGTGCGAATGATACTATTTTTGCGGCGAAACCGATCGAAGAACTCTATCGTGCGAAAGAGGCGGTTCTTAGTCATTTGGTTGATGGTCCTATCTCTATCGCGGTGGTGGGAGGTGGCCCTGCTGCAATAGAAATTGCAGGGAATATCCATCAATTATGTCTGCGAAAAGCGCGGCATCAACCTCATATACAGCTGTTTAGTGGCCCTAGGCTAATGTCCAATGCACCAGCGAGAGTACAAGCATTAGTACGCCGCCAATTGGTCCGTAAAGGCATCGAAATAATCGAAACAGGGTATGTGGCGCAAATATCCGATGGCCATATTGTCGTTGCTAATGATAAGACGTATTCCGCTGATATTATCTTTCCTGCAGTAGGAGTTAAACCATCAACACTGTTTGCTAAGTCTAATCTAGATGTGGGTCCAGATGGCGGTTTGCAGGTGAATCACTTTTTACAATCGACCAGTAACGCTAATGTTTTTGGTGGTGGGGATTGCATTTATTATGCCGATCATCCACTCGATAAAGTGGGTGTTTATGCGGTTCGTCAGAATGTGACCTTGTACCATAACCTGATGGCGGCGCTTGAGGGAGGTGCATTGTCTATCTTCTCGCCAGCGAATAATTATCTGTTAATTTACAATCTTGGTGATGGTGACGGCGTTTTGTCTAAGTGGTCTTTTACCTTTTCAGGAAAACTGGCATTTACACTTAAAGACTATATTGATCGCAAGTTTATCTCTCGTTTTCATAAGGCGTAATGGGCTTCTATTATTGATTAGCCACCAGCAAATATTGAAGAGAATCTTATGGTAGGGTGTCATCAATATGACTATATAGAGATCGTTTGCTTGTTTCATTACCCGATCCGTATAACGCTGAAAACAGGTCTAGTAATAGACGGTACGGCACTTGATACAGGTCGTAATGACGCAGGGAATGAGTGTATGAAAATCCAGCAGGATGCTAGTGAGAAGCTGGTGGTATTAGATGAGATTCAGATGCTAGCGATTCGTATTGAAAATCCACATTTTTCACAAGTGGATTTTCAATAACAGTAGATGTTTGTCGTTCGGTGAGCATCGTTAAGCCTGCATTTCAACCAACCAGTAATACCCATAACCTGCGATAAGTGCGGGTACCGTAGAGTATACGGTGGCCAGTAATGCTGCTTTGGGCGCTAAGGCAATGGCTGGAAATAACGCATCACCATCGTTACTAATAGCGTTCGCTAGCTGAGCAGATAATGGAATTGCTCCTTGTAAATATAAGCCAGTGACCATGATCTGAGGTCCACATCCGGGTAATAGTCCAACCATAGCGGCAAAAAATACCGAAGTACTGCCCCATTGTTGCAATGAGTTTAGAATGCCGTCACCGAAATACATCAGTAACATTTCAAATATGATAAATGCCACCACGACCCAGCTGGTAACGAATTGCGTATCTTGTGCCACTTTACGAATCCAGTGCTTAGGCATTGGGTTGTCATTTTCTTTGGCAAGCTCTGAATACTTATCGTTTTTTGCCGATAAAGCCCACAATAGTAAACAGATAAACCCCGCCGCACTGCCGATCATTTCGATGGTTTGATCAGGTAATGTTAATAGGGCATTTACATCGTATTGCATAGCGATCAATAGTGCGACAACGCTGGCTGGCATGATGAGTATGCACCAAAAGGCAATGCTCAAACGGCTGATCCATACATCAAGCATGTTTGGGGTAGGGAGTTTGCCTACCCTTTCGACTTGTGATGTTTTTTTCGTTTCTAATTTAGGTGCTGGTAACCACCAGTTGGTAATAAGGCCAGAGATAATGCCAACAGACACGCTAATGGGTAACACAATGGCAGCGTCTTCTGGTCTTTGGCTAATTAATAAAAAAGCCGCATCGCCCATGGTGCTGGTTAGTACGGCAACTACTGCACCAAAGCCAATCTTGCCTTGGGTATATTGGGTAATAATAACAATGGCGCCACCACAACCAGGCAATACACCCATTAAACCGGCAAAGAATACTTCTCGATAAGGTTTTTGCTGCATCCAACTTTGTAAGCGTGAGGCGTTAAAGTGATGACTAAGGCCATAGTAAAGTGCCAATGTGGCCGCTACAAACGCAGATACTTGCAAGAACGCTTCCGCGAGTACCGAGGTGACCATGCTTTGAAAGTCAGGAATAAGCCACAACAGGACCAATAACAAAGGAAGTAGCATTCGTTTGTTGGTAAATGCGTGGTGGCCTGGCAGACATCGTTTGCTGAAAAACTCTGTGCTTATTATCGACATAATGGTTTTTGTTATCTTTTTATTGGTATTGGTTATCATTACTATTTATTTGATTGTTCCATAAATACTCTATTCTGTCTCATTAAAAATCCGAAGATATGCAGTAGTTAGGGACTATTGATAAACTAGCTTATTGATTGCTCTATGTATTACTGCGATGTTATGTGTCATACATCTAAAATTTAATCTGTGTGACTCGGTGAAAATATAGGGAATTTAATAGTATGAAACCTGAAATGAACCCCAATAAAATTTTGGTTTTTACCGGGGCGGGTATTAGTGCAGAAAGTGGCTTACAAACTTTTCGTGATTCAGATGGTCTGTGGAACAATTTTCGTGTGGAAGATGTTGCAACATCCGAAGCGTGGACAATAGACCCAGCCTTAGTGTTGCAATTTTATAATGATCGTCGGAAAGAAGTGTTCGCTGCAGAGCCTAATGCCGCGCATTATGCCGTGGCAAAACTTGAAGAAAAATACGACGTGGTTGTGGTTACGCAAAATGTAGACGACTTGCATGAACGCGCTGGCTCGACGAACGTTATTCATGTGCATGGTCAGATTAATTATGCGCGTAGTAGTAGCAACCACACCTTACTTTATCCATTAGCAGAAGGTGCGCCAATTCAACTTGGTGATCTATGTGAAGAAGGGAGTCAGCTTAGGCCGCACATTGTTTGGTTTGGTGAAACCATCGAGAATTATGAGCTGGCTAGAAAGCACATAATCGCAGCAGGAAAAGTGCTGGTGGTTGGCTCGTCATTACAGGTGTTTCCGGCGGCAGGTATTTTGAAAAAGGCACGTTATAACGCAGAGAAAATCATCGTCACTCAAAAATTAGACCATAAACCTTCTGGGTTTAAGTTGCTAAGGGGAAATGCTACTAGCTTAGTGTCTTCTGTGGCTAACGATTGGCTTAATGGCAACAGGGTGTTTTAAGGCAGTATTTATAGTATGAGAAAATCGACTCGCTGGCTTTTGGTGATCAGTGCGGGGCTTGCCGTTGTATTTGGCGGAATAATATTGTTTATAACATGGCAGCATAACCCGCAGTGTGAATTTCATTGTGAAGGGACTATTTACTGGTCTAATTGGCTGCCTTATGGCGTGTTATTGGGTGTATATGCATTTATCGCTTCTCTTGTAATAGGTTGTATTTTTAGGTTTCTATTCGCTTGCTTACACAGATGAACGAAATATCCATGCCTATTTTTTTGAAGATTATTACTGAGGTCTAGGCGCTTAATTTGGCCCTCATCATCGTTTAGTCAGAGTTCATTAACGTATTATTGTATAGATCCATTATTGGAAAAATCATAGTGTAATCACCCCATTGTAGATTTCCATCGACTATTTTGTAATTGAGAAAATGAGCAGGTTGTTTATAAATCTCATAATCGGGGTGGTCCACAGAAAATATAAAAGGTGCGAAATCAACGATAGAGATATGCCCATCATTGAAATGTACTTCTAGCTGGTGGTTGGCGTGATGTTTGGTACTGATGACCTTTAGTTCGAACATTAGGTAGCTTCTTAATGATTGTTGTTACTGGTTGGACTCTATTAACAATAGAGTTAGCTTGAATCTAGGGACTATTAAGGGATAGACAATGGGAAATACCGAGGTACGCTCGATGGTCATTTGTATTCAGGCTTTAGAAGATGCCATTCGATATTATAAGTTACTGGCGCAATCCGAGACAACGAATAACGATAATTTTGAACAATGTCGGTATATGTATGAGGTAGAACTGAGTCGTTTATGTGCGTTATATACCACTGAAGAAAAGCAGGGGGAATACCTCTGTAGCGTTACACAAATTGCTTAAATCATCGTACTGAGAAAGTAGCGAATAGATGGACATAATTATGATACTAAAAAAGCTATGTTGGATTCCTCTCGCGACTATCACTCTAGGAGTATATGGATACCAAGAGCTGCTACGATAAAGCCGGATACAACGAAGCAAACTAATCTAGCCCAGGACAATCTTGCTCAGGCTACTTTTGATCAGGGAAAGGTAAGACAGAAAGCGCGTTGGTATAATGCCAAGGATTTTGATGACATCGACAGTATTGGAGATAGTTATTATGGATTGGTGTTTGAGCGTTCCTATGCTGGTGTCAATAACGATACGATAGAGATAACAAGTTGCGTCGAGGTAGCCTCTTTAGGTGATAGCAAGATTATAGAAAGAGAGTTCTCTCGTTGGAATTTGCTTAAAGTAAATTGTGAAGCTGCTATACGCTATTTTGATGCACCGGAGAAGGCAGTGAGTTATAGGCCGGCTAATATTGATTTTGCGTTACTGAAAACGTTTCCGGCAACGGCGACACCGTATTTAGGTGGCCAAGGCTTAGACGGCCGTCATGGTACTTTGTCTGAGTTAGAGCCTACGTTGACCTTGTTAGCTTCTACTAAGCACAGCGTTAAGGTGTCTTATAATGCCATGGTAGTGGATTATGTGGTAATGGCGCGTGGCGACTTTAATCGAGACGGTTATCAAGACTTATTTGTTCGTATGGATTGGTATGTTGAAGATGCCTTTGGTGAAGGGAGCGATTGGGTGGTGATTATCAAACGAGCATTCGATGCCGCTCCAATGGTATTATGGCGAAGATGATAAATCTTAACTATTACATTTCACTATCTATATTTAACGACGACATAGGCCTTAACCCGTTATGAATGATCGGACTGTATCAACAATAGAATTTAGTATTGGTGGGATCTTTCTCACTATGTCTCTAGCGTTTCTTATTTATGCGAGTTTGTCTAGTTTTGAAGCACAAGGAGGTGTATTGGAAACTTTGCTAGGAGTGTATTTTATGTTTTTAAGCCTTCCTTGGTTTGTTGCTGGTTGGTTCCACCGTAAGCAAAAGCGATTGTTTGCATCATTGGCGTATATACCGATTGTTGTGCTTATTTTATTGCTCGTCGATCAAATTATTTAACCAGATAGTCTCTTAATAGTGATAATTTCATGATGATAGTTCCGCGAGATAAATGTGATATAGAGGCCTGTAAGCAGCTTGCTGTGGCGACGGACTCACAAGTGTTAGTCGCTTTACCTGAGTTGTTAGAGTGGTTACAAGATCTGAACTGGCCTGTGGCAGGTCATATTATCGTTCGAGTGTCTTTATTAGAGGTTAATTTAGACGCTTTTTTATTGCCGATTCTGACCAGTACGGATGATGACTGGAAGTATTGGATACTATCTGGACTGATGCCTGAGTTGCCGGGTAGATTGTCGACTTTGATGATAGATCAATTAGTTCGCATGAGAGACCAGCCAACAGTGTCAGAGCAAAAAGAAGAAGTTGATATAGAATCTAGAGCGTTACTTGAAGCAAAAGGTTAGCGGTTAAAATACGGCGGTAAGAAGTCTGCTTAATGGTTAATAGCACAAAGATGTCATATCTATGGCAAGGACTTAACAGTATTGAGGAGTATGAAATGACTGAACAGGAACTAACTGACATTTTTAAACAATTTGGCGCACGAGACCCTGAGGGATGGGCCGCAAGCGAAATCGAGGAAGGTATTCCGCAACTCGCGCGTTTTTTGTTTCTTAAAGGGGCTTGGGAAGGTGTGGTTCCAGATAACGATGATTGGATTGATCATGTCATGTCTCGCTATGATCCCAAAGAAAGTGGCCCTTATAGCGGTATGCTGCATTCGATTAAAGAAATGGTTGATGCTGGCGTGAGTAAAAAAGCGATTACCGAATTTGCTCGCTGTGTTGGTGGTGAGATGATTTTTAACATTAGCTACTTAATGTCAGATCCAAGTGCTGTTGAAGGCAATGAGTATGTGAATTGGGGATTGTTTATTACGGATGAAGAAGGTTATCCGGTGAAAGAGCTAGAAGGGCTTTATGAAAGTGTGTTGGACACGGATCCAACGGGTCGAGAAATGTGCCCTAGAAAATAATATCGTATTTATCGCTAATAGTGACGATAAAAAGGTTCTGTGTATGGAATGGCTAGTGGTGTTTGGTGTGTTTATTTTGGTAGGAGCGAACTATCAAAAAATAGTGCGTAAATACTATGTTAGAAAAAATCTAAAAGGCTTGATGCCAGCGTTAGAGGGGAGTGATGCAGCGAAATTATTTTATGTCGCTTATTTTGGTTTAATCAAAGCGAATGCGGAACCTCATATACAAGTTAGTATGAAAGAAGGTGTGTTGCTGCCTAAGGATTTATCCTCAAAGGACACGGTCTGTTTGAACATTAGCCCAGAATCGATGCGATATCTTATCTTTAAAAACGAAACCTTGTCGTTTTCAACCTGTTTTAATAAAACCTCCTATAAAGTCGAAATTCCGCTTAATGCAATAGAGTGCACTTATTCAGAAGTATTGGGAGTGGCGTTCGGTAGAGTCGCAGTGGAAGAGTGAATAAGCCGTTGTTAAGCATGACTATGAAGCAATGTTTGTGGGTTAGTATTGCGATATTATTCGTGTTTAGTGTGTTTAATCTCTCATCCATTTATCTGTATTCATTCAAATCTTCTAATAGAAACGCAGATGTTGCTCTGGTGCTGGGGGCGGCTGTTTGGGACAGCGCCCCTTCTCCTGTTTTCAAAGAAAGAATTAACCATTCGATCTTACTATATCAATCTGGCCAAGTGAAAAAGTTACTCTTTACCGGTGGAATAGGGCTTGATGATAAAAAGTCAGAAGCTCAGGTAGCCAAAGACTATGCGCTAATCAATGGCGTGCCAGCAGAAGATATTATACTTGAAGCGCAATCTCAGCGAACACAGAATAACCTACTATTTGCCAAGCCACTACTGGCGGCTAATAGGCTTGCTACTGTGTTGGTAGTGAGTGATCCGCTGCATATGAAGCGAGCGATGGTGATGGCGCTTGATCTAGGCATAAATGCGTTTCCGTCGCCCACTAAGACGAGTCGCTATAGAAGTTACCGTGCCCAAGGTAATATGCTTTTATCTGAAACCTATTATTATATGGGTTATCAAATTCGTCGATTATAATGGCGAGCCGTCTTATTTTTTAATAATGAGTGGATTACAAAACGAGGAATTATGCGCTTATTGTTTGTCGTGTACATACTATTTTCAAGTGTTAGCGTATTGGCTAATCCAGTATCCACAGAGTGGCAAGGGTTGGATGATAAATACCATCTACTTATTGAACAGCAGCAATTTCACTCGGCTTATCAGGTGGCATTAACGCTAAATGAGATGGCCCCAGCTGACTCAGAGGTGTTGTTGTATCTGGTTTTTGCAGGGAAGAAGTCTGGCAGTAAACTGCCTTCATGGGTTATGTCAAAACCTTGGCCAAGCGCATCTAATCAAGACCGCTTTAATAGACTGATAGCAGAAGAAATCCTTCAGGACGACAAATAAGTCGGCCGCTCGTATCCGTGTTAACTGTTTAAATAGTACACCTCTTATTGATCATCAAGTGGGGGAATAAAGAGGGTTATAAAATGTCAAAAAAAGCACTTAACTCTGTCGAGTTGTTTTCAGGTGCAGGAGGGTTAGCACTTGGGATGGCCAACAGCGGATTCCATCATGAGTTATTAGTAGAATTTAATCAATGCGCCGTGGCCACGCTAAAACAGAATCACGATGGAGGGCAAGCGCAAATTAAAGAGTGGTCTATCAAGCACGATGATGTAAGAAATGTATCGTTTGAGTCATTTCAAGATAAGGTTTCTGTTGTCGCTGGTGGTCCTCCGTGCCAACCCTTTTCCCTTGGCGGAAAGCATCATGCGTTTGACGATGATAGAGATATGTTCCCGGAAGCAGTAAGGGCGGTACGAGAGTGTCGACCTGAGGCCTTTTTGTTTGAGAATGTGAAAGGCTTACTGCGTAACAGTTTTAGCGCCTATTTTGATTATATTATTCTTCAACTCACTTACCCAAACGTGGTGAAAGAAGACCAGGAAGAGTGGCAGCAACATTGTCGTCGACTAGAGGGAATTCAAGCTCAAGGTGAGTATAGTGGTCTGCAATATAAGGTGGTGTTTCAGCTTATGAATGCGGCGGACTATGGTGTGCCGCAAAAACGTGAGCGCGTCTTTATTGTTGGGTTTCGTGAGGATATGAAGGTCCGATGGGCCTTTCCACAACCCACTCATTCTCAAGAGGCATTGTTGTGGCAGCAATGGGTCACGGGAGAATATTGGGCGCGTCATAAGGTCTTAGAGAGTGATCGACCTGTAGCCAATAAAAACATTGCCTACAAGCTACGTAAAAAATACGGAGCAGTGAACCCCAAGGTGTTGCCGTGGGTAACGGTAAGGGATGCCATAGCCGATTTACCTTATCCTACCAGCGAAAGTAACGTCAGTAATCATGTCTTTAAAGGGGGAGCTAAATCGTATCCTGGGCATACTGGAAGCCCTATAGATGAGCCTTCAAAAACTCTGAAAGCAGGCAGTCATGGGGTGCCCGGTGGAGAAAATATGATTCGTTACAATGATGATTCGATTCGATATTTTACCGTGAGAGAAGCGGCTAGAATACAAACGTTTCCTGATGATTATGCTATTTCTGGTGCATGGGGAGAATGCATGAGACAAATTGGCAATGCGGTACCTGTGAAATTGGCTGAAGTGGTGGCTCAAGCTATTTATAGAGCCATTGCAGCACAATCTTAAAATACTGTTACTTTTTGAGGTGTGGCTCTGTTGGTGCTTCCTTTTATTTTTTATCAATAAACTTGATGTAAAAATAGTACCGTCATGATGCTTATTTTTACTCATGTACTTGCTGATACCTCAAACCTAATAATTCAATATATTATTAATCTAGTGATAAAGTTGAATAGATTTAAAAGTTAGTATGGGTTTAATTTAAGATATTTTTCAAACGTCAGTAATTAGAAAGTAATCTATCTAGATTGTATAAATAGTCAATCATAATGCTTCTATCAAGATTGAAATCAGAATGGATTTTTGTTTTAAATTATAGATTTCACATGCCATTAATAAACTCTTATACAAGATGCTAATAATAATTGCTACACTATCCGTCTCTTGTTAAAAGATGGGTAGTGATGTGAAGGTTTTCAAGTTTATTATACGGGTAAATTTTATTTCCTTTTTACTTGTGCCTCTATTTAGACTCTTTTTTTATAACTCTATATATAAAGCCCCCAATGATGCTTATGGCCTATCCGATATCATTATTTTATTGTTGTGGTTTTGGTTTATGTTCGTTGCGATCATCTCAATTATTTTCATTATTACTGTAATACGAAGAAAAGAGCATGTTAAAAAAAACGTAGGATTACTATTTTTTTGTATCGTTCTCGTTTTAGTGATTAACCCCTTACAAACTATAGCAGCACAGTTTTCGATATGAGATTGTGTAAAAAACTCTAAAACAGGTACGTTATGAAAGCGAATTTTATTAGTTTTTTTTTAGTCGCACTGATCATTTTTTTGTCAGGGTGTTCTGAAAATGACCCTCAACCTGTCACGTTAACATTGAAAGATGTTCGTTTTGAGTTTGCTAAAGGTAGACACAAAAGCAGAGGGGTGATTACTGAGTATGTAGCCGATTATAAAAACATAATTATTCCAGATAATTTTAATGGGATGCCGGTTACTACAATTGGACCTGAGGCATTTAAAGGGCACGGTTTAACCCGTGTTATTATCCCCAATTCGGTGACTGAAATTCAGCGTGATGCATTTGCTATTAATCCTGAATTCAAGTCCGAAGTGCGACACTTTTCACTTCAAGCAACTAAGCACATT
>JBQEFB010000050.1:0-19967 GCA_052107635.1 Marinomonas sp.
GACATAAAAAGACCCCCAGTAATTGGATAGTCCAACTATTGGGGGTCACTTCAATGTAATGGTTTTTTATTAAAACGTCGACTCATCCATCACAATCAAAGGTGCAGTAGCTCTTTCACCCAACCTGTTTCAGAGCCACGTCGTAATCGAGCAAACTCTGCATGGCGATCGCGCAACATGGCAATAGCTCGAAAAAAGGCATTGTTCACTGTCACTAGACTCAACTCTATACCATAAGAACAACGCCAATGAAGCTGAGCTTTACTGGTTAACAACTGATATAAAACATCAAGCTCTACCGACCCTTGGCAAGCACTATCAAAGTCGACAGCTGGATCACTGTTCGCTATTTGAAGCGCCAACCAATAAGCAACATCTGGTAACTGATCACTTTTTTGCGTAGCCATATCGATCCCCTCTCAAAGTTGAGTTGATATTAATCATATTAGCAGCTAATCAATAAGTTACTTCCATCAAGCATAAGACGTTTGTGTCGTTTCGTAAGCACTAAACTTACACAACTGAAGACGGTGGCCCGCTGTGCATACGAAACTCTTCATCAGGCTCTGTTATTAACTTATACTCGATTGCCCGAAAGAATGCGATACGCTCTTCAATTGATTCTCCCGCATACTCTTCCGCAAGCGCCAGATAATCCTGAAAATGACGCGCTTCAGATTTTAGCAAAGAGATATAAAATTTCGCCAGTTCCTCGTCTAAATGTGGAGCTAACATGGCAAATCGTTCACAGGATCGAGCTTCTACAAAAGCCCCCACTATCATGGTATCAACAAGACGCGCTGGCTCATGTGTGCGAATATACTTACGCATACCATCCGCATAACGAGAGGCCGATAAATGATCATAAGTAACGCCTCGTTTACGCATGATTTTATGCACTTGCTCAAAATGTAGTAGCTCTTCTCGAGCCAAACGCGACATTTTATGAAGAAGATTATCGCGATCCACATAGCGATACATTAAACTCATCGCGGTTGAAGCGGCTTTTTTTTCGCAATGTGCATGATCATTTAACAGCAGGGTTTGATTCTCAATTGCCCAATTCACCCACGCTTCAGGTGATTGACAAGGAAGAAAATCAACAAGCTCAGGATACGCTGATAACATTACTCTACCTTTTTATCTTAAAAAACGAGATTATACTCTGTATTAGACACTTAGGCAGCAACGTCTTGATTTGGATATCAAATTCTTAATGACTGAATTCTACGACACTAGTAAATTAAAAATCGGCCAACATGTTGGCGTCGAATTAGACCCTTACATACTAAACTACCCTGCCAGTAAGAATAAGTCTGCTTGGGTTGCTGACCATGGCGGCAGATCCTTCGTGGTGCGCTTTTATGAGCCCAATAGAGGAAAGGTAGAAGATTTCCTCCAAAACTCTCGAAAATACATGGGTATAAAACACCCCGCAATCACCCCTAACTACCCACCATTTTACTCAAAGCTTTGGGTTTTTTCATGTTCAGCAGTATGTGGAGGAGAAAACCTATACAGTTTTTTAGGAAAATATCCTGACGGCGCTCCATTAAATGTTGTCGTGAGTCTCTTTGATAATATTGCTAAAGCATTAGACCAAATCCATGCAAAAGGCTTGTTTCACGGCCATCTAGACTTAAATGCCATCCATGTAGTGAACGGCCTCGGTATTATGACCGGATTAGGCTCTCATCATTGGATGAGTAAAATCACTGAACAAGAATTTGATACTCGCTTATACCCTCCCGAATACTTACGGAAAGACCAAAAACGCACCCCAAGCTCAGATCGTTTTTCTTTTATGCGCCTCCTTATTGCTGCGCTATTGGGCGAGTCTATTCTCGATAAAGACTTCTCCAAAGGTTTGCCAAATTCACACCCATATCTAAATCAGAAAACGTGGCAACAACTAAAAAAATGGAGCCGCAACCAAGAACGTCATCGCCCAAAATCTTTAGTAGAAGTAATACGAGTACTGCGTGCTAATCTCTACAAACCAGAACAAACTGACACCAAAGAAACTAACAACGCATTCAATTTAGCGACAAATCGAAAACACCCTATTATAGTAGGGTTACTTATCGCTACTAGTGCGCTAGCAGCGATAACCTTATGGCCTGAAAACAACACCTCTTTGCCATCATCACCCAGTAAAGCACCACTAAAAACAACAGAACAAGAGTCCTTTAATGCTTTACCACAAGTACTAGAAGAGCCTTTAACCGTATCCGGAAAAGCCCCTAAAGTAGAAAAAATTTCTCCTGCCAAGTTCATAATGGGAGATCAACATCGCCTAGGTGATGACAACGAAAAGCCCGCTCATGAAGTGGATATTCCACATGGGTTTTATATCAGTAAATATGAAGTCACTTTCGACCAATATGACCGCTTTGCTCAAGCAACTAGGCGTACCCTACCTGCAGATAACGGCTGGGGACGAGGTAAAAGGCCAGTTATTAATGTCAGCTGGTACGATGCGAAAGCCTATACCTCTTGGTTATCAGAGCAAACACACCAAACTTACCGACTACCAACAGAGATTGAATGGGAATATTCCGCTCGAGCAAACTCTGAAACTGCATTCTGGTATGGTAATTCAGTTAAGCCTGGTTACAGCGTATGTGACAGTTGTGGTAGCCAATGGGATGGTGTATCAAGCGCGCCAACTGGCAGCCAAGCCAGTAACCCTTTTGGACTCTATGACATGCATGGGAATGTTGCAGAATGGGTTGAGGATTGCTACCACGACTCATACCAAGACGCTCCCACAAAGAATCAAATTTGGCTATCCGACCAATGTTCAAGCCGAGTTATTCGAGGCGGCTCATGGTTTGATATACCTAGAGTCGGACATAGCTCAACGCGTTACCGCGCTGAGCCAGAACTTAAAGCCAGCAACTGGGGATTTAGAGTAGTGAGACTGATCCGGAAAAAACAAAAAGGATAATATTCAACAGACCATCCATATACTTAGCCTCTTCAGCTTCCCTGATTTTACTTACTTACCCCCCGTATAGTGGGGGATAAGAAGTAGACTAACTCAACAATAAAAAAGCAATCCAAATCAGAATAATTCCGCTAAATGGCACCTATTCAAAATTGTTATGGCATATTACGACTCCTGATACGCTTTTTCCTATACTATAATCGCGTCAAACATATATGTTTTTTATAAAAGTAGGCCTAATCATTGGCCTCTTTTTTTAGCACATCACATTATTTTGTGAATTATTGTTCAGAGGTATTAAATGAGCCTGTATTTAGACTATTTACAAGAAATTGAAGATCGAAAAGGTCAAAACTTACACCCTAAGCCAATTGATGGCGGTGATTTATTGGCAGAAATAATCGCTCAAATTAAAGACACTGGGCACGAACATCGTGAAGATTCCCTTTCTTTCTTCATCTACAACACACTGCCTGGCACAACAAGCGCAGCGGTTGTAAAAGCTAAATTCTTAAAAGAAATCATTTTAGGTGAATCTGTTGTTGCTGAAATAACGCCGACATTTGCCTTCGAATTGCTGTCTCACATGAAAGGCGGCCCTTCTGTTAAAGTTCTATTGGATCTAGCTTTATCTGATGACACTTCTTTAGCGACACAAGCTGCAGAAGTATTAAAAACTCAAGTCTTCTTGTATGAAGCAGATATGGAGCGTCTTGAAACTGCTTATAAAGCAGGCAACACAGTTGCTAAAGACATTCTTGAAAGCTACGCAGAAGCAGAATTCTTCACTAAGCTTCCTGAAATCGACGAAGAAATTGACGTTGTTACTTTCATCGCAGGTGAAGGTGATATCTCGACTGACCTACTATCTCCAGGTAACCAAGCGCATTCTCGCTCTGACCGTGAACTTCACGGAAAATGCATGATCAGCCCAGAAGCTCAAGAAGAAATTCAAGCTTTGCAAAAACAATACCCTGGCAAAAAGGTAATGTTGATTGCTGAAAAAGGCACAATGGGTGTTGGTTCATCTCGTATGTCAGGCGTAAATAACGTTGCACTTTGGGCAGGCCAACAAGCTAGTCCTTATGTACCTTTCGTTAACTTCGCACCTGTTGTTGCTGGCACAAACGGCATTTCACCTATCTTCCTAACGACTGTTGGTGTAACTGGCGGTATCGGTCTTGACCTTAAAAACTGGGTTAAGAAACTAGATGCTAGCGGCAAACCAGTTAAAGACGAAAATGGTGATTTTGTCCTAGAACAAGCTTACTCTGTAGAAACAGGGACTGTTCTAACGATCAACACTAAAGAGAAAAAGCTGTACAACGGTGATAAAGAACTTGCTGATGTCTCTGATGCATTCACTGCTCAGAAAGTTGAGTTCATGAAAGCCGGTAGTTCTTATGCCATTGTATTTGGTAAAAAACTACAAAACTTCGCCGCTGAAACACTAGGTGTTGAGCCAAAAGCTGTTTACGCATTGTCTAAAGAAATTTCGCATGAAGGCCAAGGTCTTACTGCGGTAGAAAAAATCTTTAACAAAAATGCGGTTGGCGTTAACTCTAAAGCAGCATTGCATGCCGGTTCTGACGTTCGCGTTCAAGTAAACATTGTGGGTTCACAAGACACAACTGGCTTGATGACCTCTCAAGAACTTGAGTCTATGGCTGCTACTATCATCTCCCCTATTGTTGACGGCGCTTACCAATCAGGTTGTCACACGGCCTCTGTTTGGGATTCAAAAGCACAAGCAAACATTCCTAAGCTAATGCAGTTTATGAATAACTTTGGCTTAATCACCGCTCGTGACCCTAAAGGTGTTTACCCACCAATGACAGATGTTATTCATAAAGTATTGAATGACATTACTGTTTCTGACTGGGCTATCATCATCGGTGGTGACTCTCATACTCGTATGTCTAAAGGTGTCGCATTCGGCGCTGACTCCGGAACAGTAGGTCTTGCGCTTGCAACTGGTGAAGCGACTATGCCGATCCCTGAGTCTGTTAAAGTTACCTTTAAAGGTAACTTAAAAGACCATATGGATTTCCGTGATGTGGTTCACTCTACTCAAGCACAAATGCTTAAGCAGTTTGGTGACAACGTTTTCCAAGGTCGCGTAATTGAAGTACATATTGGTACTTTGCTTGCTGACCAAGCGTTCACTTTCACAGACTGGACTGCCGAAATGAAGGCAAAAGCGTCTATCTGTATCTCTCAAGATGAAACATTAATTGAATCTCTTGAAGTTGCTAAGAGCCGCATCCAGATCATGATTGATAAAGGCATGGAAAACCATGTTCAGACACTTCATGGCTTGATCAAGCTTGCAGACAAACGCATTGAAGAAATCAAATCTGGCGAAATGCCAGCACTAGAACCAGATAGCAACGCAAAATACTTCGCTGAAGTAGTTGTTGATCTAGACGCTATTGATGAGCCAATGATTGCTGACCCGGATGTTAATAACGATGATGTATCTAAACGATACACTCACGATACAATCCGTCCAGTTTCTTACTATAAAGGTGAGAAAAAAGTGGATCTTGGTTTTGTAGGATCTTGCATGGTTCATAAAGGCGATATGAAAATCATCGCTCACATGCTTAAAAACCTAGAAGAACAAAATGGCACTATTAACTTTAAAGCACCACTCGTTGTCGCGCCGCCAACTTACAACATCGTTGATGAGTTGAAAGCCGAAGGCGATTGGGATGTATTGAAAAAATACGCTGGCTTTGAATTTAACGATGCTCATCCAAAAGAGTCTGCACGTACTAAATACGAGAACATCATGTATCTAGAACGCCCAGGCTGTAACCTTTGTATGGGTAATCAAGAAAAAGCTGAAAAAGGCGATACTGTTATCGCCACTTCTACACGTCTTTTCCAAGGCCGTGTTGTAGAAGATACACCAGAGAAAAAAGGTGAGTCTTTACTATCATCTACTCCTGTTGTTGTACTTTCTACTATTCTTGGTCGTACACCAACAATGGAAGAGTACAAAAATGCAGTTAAAGGCATCAAGCTAACAAGTTTTGCGCCACCAGTTGAGCCAATGACAGTAGAGTACATCAAAGTCAGCAACGACTAGTATCTTACTAAGCACATGCTAATGCGATATAACGACTGATAAGCCGTTAATTCAAACCCCACAAATAGCTTCTATTTGTGGGGTTTTTTATGTACTAAAAGTAATCACCTCCTCCTAACCCAATAGCAATCCATACCTTTTAAAACCACAGACACAAAAAAGCCCCGCGACTGCGAGGCTACTATTTACTCTTGGTTAGTGATGATCAATACTTAAATAACATCACGCTCTACAAGCTCATCAAACTCTGCTTGCTCTTCTCGCTCTACATGACTCTCTACATCTTTAGCATCTATCTTCTGCTGACGACCTTCATGCTTCGCTTTATACTTAACAAGCTGCTTCTCTAGTTTAGCAACCAATAAATCCACTGCTGGTTTTAACTGCTTGTCTGTTTTGACGGTAGCAAATAAATCATGTCCAGGAATATGAACACTGGCCTCTACTATCAAATGATGAATTCCATGCTTCTCTGTATTTAAAATCACCTTAATACTGGTGATCTGATCATTCACCCTCGCTAAATGATCCATTCTTTCTTTCACTAGCTCTTGAACTTCTTCACCAGATTGAACGTGATGGCCGCTAATATTCAATGTATACATAGAGAATTTCCTTTCGTATTTAAAAATAATGTTATGAACTTACCTTTCATCCTCTCTTGCTCTGCACATACTATTAACTTATGGACTAATCGATATAATTTCAATCCTAAAAACGTAAATACTTTAATAAGTTTGACTGAAATCGTATAAAATTCAATTTATTATTATTTTATGTATAAAAATCAACCAATTAACATAAGCTAAAGATATTGAAAATATTATCTAACTCAACAGTTATAACAAAAAAAACGCCACCTTTCGGCAGCGTTTTTTATAAAATCGTTTATTTACGCGTCAAGTAATATACGCAACATACGACGAAGTGGTTCGGCGGCACCCCATAAAAGCTGATCACCTACTGAGAAAGCACTGATGTATTCAGGCCCCATATTCAGCTTACGGATACGCCCTACAGGCACGTTCAACGTACCTGTTGTGGCAGTTGGTGTTAAACGTTCGACCGTCGCTTGCTTATCATTCGGAATCACACTAACCCAATCGTTATGCTGAGCTAACATCCCTTCAATATCAGCAAGCGGGATATCCTGATTCAACTTAATCGTAAAGGCCTGGCTATGACAACGCATAGAGCCGATACGAACACACAAACCATCCACTGGAATAATAGAGCCCGTATTACCCAAGATTTTATTCGTTTCTGCTTGCGCTTTCCATTCTTCACGGCTTTGACCATTATCAAGCTGAGAATCAATGTACGGAATCAAAGAACCTGCTAATGGCACACCAAACTGATCTACAGGCATAGTATTTGAGCGCATCTGCTCAGCCACCTTACGGTCTATTTCTAAGATCGCACTAGCAGGATCTGCAAGCTCAGATGCAACACATGAGTTTAACATGCCCATCTGATTAATAAGCTCACGCATATGACGAGCTCCGCCACCAGAAGCAGCTTGATAAGTCATCGATGTCATCCACTCTATATGGCCTTTCTCAAACAGACCACCCAAAGCCAACAACATCAAACTAACCGTACAGTTACCACCAACAAAGGTTTTAACGCCATCTTTTAAGCCTTGCTTAATGACATTTTGGTTCACTGGATCAAGAACAATAATAGCGTCTTTATCCATACGCAACGAAGATGCTGCATCAATCCAGTAACCTTTCCAACCAGCATTACGCAACTGTGGGTAAATAGCCTTGGTATAATCTCCGCCCTGGCAGGTAATTATAATGTCCATTTTCTTCAGCGCTTCGATATCGTTCGCGTCTTGAAGCAATGGAATATCTTTACCAATTTCTGGCCCTTTTTGTCCCGTTTGTGAGGTGGTGAAAAAAATCGGATCAATATGATCAAAATCTTTTTCTTCTCGCATACGCTGCATTAACACGGAACCAACCATTCCGCGCCAGCCGACTAAACCGACAGTGTGTTTTGACATGGTTATCTCTACCTTTTTTTGTGGGGTCACTCATACCAAGAGCAATATCCCGGAGTTAACACCCAATCCTTATGATTAGGCTTTAAGTGCTGCTTCTAATGCGACCAATACCGCATCACCCATGGTTTGCGTACTCACCGCTGTAAATTCTTTAGAAGCGATGTCAGCGGTTCTCAAACCTTGGTCAAGAACACAACTTACAGCCGCCTCAATAGCATCCGCTGCTTCTTTAGCGTCTAAAGAATAACGCAACATCATTGCCACAGATAAAATAGTGGCAAGAGGGTTAGCGATACCTTGCCCTGCAATATCTGGTGCAGAACCGTGACAAGGCTCATACATACCACGACCTTCAGCATTCAAAGACGCAGAAGGAAGCATACCAATAGAGCCCGTCAGCATTGCTGCAGCATCCGATAGAATATCACCAAACATGTTACCAGTAACCATTACATCAAACTGTTTTGGCGCACGAACAAGCTGCATCGCAGCATTATCGACTAACATATGAGTCAATTCGACATCAGGATACTCTTTCGCAACTTCTTCCATCACTTCTTTCCAAAGTACCGTTACTTCCAGTACGTTGGACTTATCAATAGAACAAACACGCTTACCTCGTAAACGAGCAGCCTCAAAAGCAGAACGAGCTATACGACGAATCTCAGATTCACTGTAAACATAGGTATTGAAACCTTGGCGCTCACCATTTTCTAACGTACGGATACCACGTGGTTGACCGAAGTAAATACCTCCGGTTAATTCACGAACGATCAAAATATCCAAACCGGCAACAATTTCAGGCTTAAGGCTAGACGCATCTGCCAATTGTGGGTACAAGATGGCTGGACGTAAATTAGCAAAAAGTTCTAGATTTGAACGTAGACCCAACAACCCTTTTTCTGGACGAACTGCCATATCTAAGCCATCCCATTTAGGACCACCTACTGCACCCAGCAAAATAGCATCAACCGCTTTCGCTTTCGCTAGTGTCGCTTCTGGCAAAGGCGATCCAGTCTCATCATAAGCAGCACCGCCTACTAAAGCACTCTCATGAGAGATGCCCAAGTTAAATTGCGTGTTAACCAAATCCAAAACACGAACTGCCTGAGCTACAATCTCAGGGCCAATACCGTCACCTGGTAATACCAATACATTTTTAGACATTACTTAATCCTTCACTCTTTATTATGTCGTGTTGTGCTCTTTTTCAGAGAGAAGAGCACAAAAATAAGCGCATTATCGCTCTTCGATATTTCTTACTATTACTTTTCGCGAGACAAGAAAAGCCAAGGTGCATTTGCCATACGCTTTTCTTCAAAACGGCGAATACTGGATTCTTCCTGAAGCGTCAGGCCAATATCATCTAAACCATTTAACAAACAATGCTTACGAAATGTATCTACCAAGAATTCAAACACCTCACCTGACGGTGACGTAACCGTTTGAGTTTCAAGATCAACAATAATTTCAGCGCCTTCTTGAGCGGCAACCTCAGCAAACAACTGATCTACTTCTTCTGGTGCTAAAACAATAGGCAATAAGCCATTTTTGAAACAGTTATTGTAGAAAATATCGGCAAAACTCGGCGCAATAACAGAACGGAAGCCGTAATCATCCAACGCCCAAGGCGCATGCTCTCGACTCGAACCACAACCAAAATTTTGGCGAGCCAACAAGACACTTGCGCCTTGGTAACGAGCTTGGTTTAACACAAAGCCTTCACGAATAGGTCGACCGGTACATTCTTGGTCCGGCTGGCCCTCATCTTCATAACGCAATTCATCAAATAAGTTTTTACCAAAACCTGTTCTCTTGATCGATTTCAAGAACTGCTTTGGGATAATCATATCGGTATCAACGTTGGCCAAATCCAAAGGCGCAGCTAACCCTGTGTGCTTAGTAAAAGGACGCATATACATTCTCCTAGATATTTCTTCTACACAGTGCGTCTAGACTGTATATCTAGACTACTTTTCTAGAAATATCTTAGTGTTTAACAAACTCGTTTACATCAACGAAATGACCGGCAATCGCAGCGGCAGCAGCCATTGCAGGGCTAACTAAATGCGTGCGCCCACCAAATCCTTGGCGACCTTCAAAATTACGATTAGAAGTAGAAGCACAATGCTCGCCGTTACCTAATTTATCCGCATTCATAGCCAAGCACATAGAACAACCAGGTTCGCGCCACTCCAAGCCTGCCGCTTCAAAAATAGTATGAAGCCCCTCTTTTTCCGCTTGCGCTTTTACTAAACCAGATCCTGGAACAACGATCGCTTGTTTCAATGTCGTCGCAACGGTTCGGCCTTTAACAACCTCGGCAGCAATACGCAAATCTTCAATACGCGAGTTAGTACAAGAGCCAATAAAAACACGATCCAAGGTAACATCGGCTAGCATAGTTTTACCTTCTAACCCCATGTATTTCCAAGCGCGGGCATACCCTTCTTGCTTTACTGGATCTGTTTGATCTTCAGCACGAGGAATCGGCTCATCGATCGCAATCACCATCTCTGGAGAAGTACCCCAGGTAACTTGCGGCTTGATGTCTGCAGCTTTTAACACCACCACTTCATCAAACTGTGCATCCTGATCAGAAACTAAATCACTCCAAGCGGCTATCGCCATCTCCCATTGCTCACCTTTTGGCGCATATGGTCGATCTTTTACATAGTTTATAGTTGTTTCGTCTACTGCAATCAAACCAACACGCGCACCCGCTTCAATGGCCATATTACAAACAGTCATTCGACCTTCCATAGACAAGGATTGGATACCAGTGCCACCAAACTCAATGGCATAGCCAGTACCGCCAGCGGTACCAATGGCACCAATAATAGCCAGTACTACGTCTTTCGCAGAGACCCAAGGAGATAACTCACCATCAACACGCACTAGCATGTTACGGCTTTTTTTCTGTACCAAACACTGAGTTGCCAATACATGCTCAACTTCAGAGGTTCCGATACCGTGCGCAAGAGCACCAAAAGCACCATGAGTCGATGTATGAGAATCTCCACATACAACTGTCATACCTGGAAGCGTTGCACCTTGCTCTGGCCCAACAACATGCACGATCCCTTGGCGAATATCCTTCATGTTAAATTCAGTAATACCGAATTCATTACAATTATCATCCAAAGTAGTTACTTGGATCTTTGATACAGGATCTTCAATCCCGTCCACACCATTTACACGCTCTTTCTTCGTGGTAGGCACATTATGATCTGGCGTTGCTAAGCTTGATGATACCCGCCAAGGCTTACGCCCTGCCAATCGAAGCCCTTCAAATGCTTGCGGTGACGTGACTTCATGAAGTAGTTGTAAATCGATATATATCAACGCACTACCATCATCACGTTGTTGGACAAGGTGGCTATTCCACAACTTGTCGTAAAGGGTTTTACCTGACATAGCTTCTCTCCTAAATAACCTATTGCGCTATCCTAAAACTTTAGATTAAATAACTCAAATTCATATTTTTCATATTTTGGATAATTTTTTGGAATGATGGACATTGCCGAACTTCTTACCTTTATAAAAGTGGCTGAAACCAACTCTTTTTCAGAAGCCGCCCTACGACTTTTTGTCACTCAACCGGCTATTAGCAAGCGTATTGCCGCTTTAGAAAATGCTCTCGGGGTAAAGTTATTTGACCGAATTGGCAGACAAATTATTTTGACTGAAGCAGGGATAAAACTGTTACCACAAGCAAAAAAAATCGCCGATGATTTAAACAATATTCAACACAGCATGTCACTGCAAACAGAGAAGGTAAGCGGCGAACTGAGAATTGCCACCAGCCATCATATTGGTTTAAGGCGACTGCCTAATACGCTAAAGAAGTTTCAGATCAATTTTCCAGAAGCTCAGCTCGATATTGACTTTACTCAATCAGAAGATGCTTACCAGCAAGTGTTAAAAGGCGAGGCTGAAATTGGCATTATTACCCTTTCCAACAAAGACGATCATTTAATCGAATCGATTCCCATTTGGTCTGATCCACTCACTTGCGTTGTTAGCCAAGATCATCCTCTTGCGAAGATAAAAAAGCTGAGTCTCATTGAGCTCGCCAGTCATGCTTGCGTATTACCCAATGAAAATACGTTTACTAGACAAATTGCAGAACAAGTTTTTGGCAAACAAGGCCTAAAACCTAAAGTTAGAATGAATACCAACAATCTGGAAACGTTAGCCATGTTAGTGAACATTGGCTGGGGATGGTCGTTGCTACCCTCGACTCTGGTGGACAGTAATTTAGTGGTATTAAATCATCCCGACCTCAACGTAGAACGGCGTCTAGGTGTTATTCATCATAAACAAAGAACATTAAGCCGTGCCGCTCTTGCCTTTATTGAACTATTGCAAAAAGAGCGAATTAACGAAACCTCTGACTCAACCATAAAATCAATAAAGCAAGCACACTAATAAGGGCTGCTGTCGTGAATACCCAAGCATCTCCAACCCAATCCCATAAATATCCAGCACAAAACATACCAATTCCGCCACCAAGTCCTATCGAAAATGCACTATAGGTAGCCTGACCTTGGCTGGCATATTGTTCCGGAAAAAGCCCTCTAATCCGCTCAATAGAAACAATATGAAAAAGAGCAAAGGTGATGCAATGAAGTAGCTGAGTCAGTACTAAAATCCAAATAATGTCGGCAAACCAACCCACCAGTAACCATCGAATAACCCCACACGAGAAACACAGCACCATGATATGGAATAGATGAAATTTCTTAACAAAGCTCCCACAAAATAGAAACAAGATAATTTCTAAAATAACGCCAAACGCGATTAATAATCCAATCTGCTGCCCACTGTATCCAGAATTGACAAGATGGACTGCAAAAAACACATTAAAAGGCGCATGGGACATATAAGATAAAAACGCTAATGCAAAAAATAACAACGACTCTTTTGCTCCTAACAAGGATAAAAAAGACGCACTTTCTTTAGCATTATTTGGCACATACAGCTGCTCTTTAATAAAAAATGTTGTAATCAAGGTTAAGAGTAAATAGCACCCCATCACAGGAATTAGCATATCGGGGCCAAAATGCCCAATCAAAAATCCTGTACTTGCGACGGCAACCACATAACCGATCGAACCGCCCACTCGAATTCGCGTATAAGGAACATTGAAATTACGAATGCTGCGTACCGCAAGCGCATCCGTCATCGGGATCAAAGCAGAATAAAATAGCGCCATAGCACAGGTTAATAACCACAGCGTTTCAAATTGATCATTCCAATGAAACGGAATAAGACAAAGAAAACAACCAAGAACAGCCAGCTGCAATACTTTTTTCGGCAACCCTATCTTCGCTGTCAGCCATCCCCAAAAATAAGGTACCAAAATACCAGACAACGTAAACGTAGACAGTAACCGCCCAGTTTCTGATGGACTAATCCCGATAGACTGATAATAAATCGAAATATACGGCATCATGACACCGACAAAACAACAGAAAAAGAAGTAAAAGCCAAACAGTGGCCAAGCAACAGAACGTGCTTTAGCTTCAAACATAATAATGACACCTCTTTTCTTTCAGTCTATCGTCAAAGGTAGTCGCAAAAAAACTCATGATAACAATTAAGGAAGTTATAAAAAAAATATAAAACCTTGATGAAACAAGGCGAGAAAATCTTGCATCTGTTGAAGAATGTATCATCATACTATTAGGCTAGCTAGCTTCACTTTAAACGAGGTCGATATGGAAAATAATCTGGATTGGTGGCGTGGCGCAGTAATTTATCAAGTTTATCCCCGCAGTTTTTATGACGCAAATAACGATGGTATTGGTGATTTACCAGGCGTCACTGATAAAATAGATTACCTTGCATCCTTAGGTGTCGATGCAATTTGGCTTTCGCCTTTCTTCACCTCCCCCATGAAAGATTTTGGCTACGATGTAGCGAATTATTGCGATGTAGATCCTATTTTTGGCACTTTATCTGATTTCGATGCACTCACTAATAAAGCACACCAACACAACCTTAAGCTGATCATCGATCAGGTTCTTAATCATACGTCAGATCAACACCCTTGGTTTGCAGAATCCCGCCAAAGCCATGATAACGATAAAGCCGACTGGTACATTTGGGCGGATGCCAAACCTGATGGTACCGTGCCAAATAATTGGCTATCTGTATTTGGTGGACCGGCTTGGCATTGGGACAGTCGCCGTAAACAATATTATTTGCATAATTTTTTAGACAGCCAGCCCGATCTAAACTTTCATAATCCAGACGTTGTCACTGCCATTTTAGATACGGTTGAGTTCTGGCTAAAGCGTGGTGTCGATGGCTTTCGACTAGATACGTCTAATTACTTTTTTCATGATATTGAACTCAGAGACAACCCTCCAAGAGAACATATTATCGAAGGCAGCATTGGTGTTAGGTTAGACAACCCTTACGCCTATCAACAGCACATTTATGATAAGTCACGACCAGAAAATATTGCCTTTTTAAAAGAATTACGCAAGCTGCTCGACAAATACCCTAACACCACAACCGTTGGTGAAATAGGCTGCGACTTCTCATTAAAAACGATGGCTGAATATACTCAAGGTCATGATAAATTACACATGTGCTACTCCTTTGACCTGTTAACCCATGATGCTTCCATGACATACATACGTCATACCATGGAGACCATCGAAGCTGGACTTGGTGATGGCTGGCCATGCTGGTCTATTGGCAATCATGATGTAGAACGTGTCGCTACTCGCTGGGGCGGCAAACACAACTCTGCCAATAAAAATAAAACCTTTATGGTTATGTTGCTCTCTTTACGAGGTAGCGTCTGTTTATATCAAGGTGAGGAGCTAGGGCTACCTGAAGCGGTATTAGAATACGATCAACTAGTCGACCCTTATGGCATTAATTTCTGGCCAGAATTCAAAGGTCGCGATGGTTGCCGAACCCCAATGCCATGGAAAAACACCACCAATGGCGCGTTCTCAGATGCGAAAAAAACGTGGCTACCAATAGATCGCCATCATCTTCCTCTTGCCGTGGAAGAGCAAGAAAATGATCGTTCATCAGTATTGCATGCGTACCGTGATTTTTTGCACTTGCGCCGAATTCATCCTGAACTTATTTACGGTGATATTCACTTTCTCTACGATGATGAAACTACATTAAGCTTCACACGAACCTACCAAGGAAAAGTGCTGTACATCAGTATAAACACGTCAGAACAAACTAAAATCATTTCAACAGATTTAGTACTTACCCCTTTAGTGCTACCTGAAGCACTTCCAATGGGTTATATCAAAAATCAACAAGTCGTATTACCACCTTGCAGTGTTATATTAGCAATAGTTACCATATAAAACAGAATGCTACGATAGTCGCCTAAAAGTGATACATTCCGTTCAATGACGCTTGACGGACAATAAAAAGGCCTTAATCAATTGACTAAAGCCTTTTTTATCGCTCATAAACTTTTTTTATTACAAGAAAAAACATACTTATTCTATGGGTAGATGATCCTGTCGTGGCCACGCATTGATAATAGCTTTTACTAAGGTAGCCAAAGGAATCGCAAAAAATATCCCCCAGAACCCCCATACGCCACCAAAGAACAACACCGCCACAATGATAGCAACTGGATGTAAATTAACCGCTTCTGAAAAAAGTAATGGCACCAATACATTACCGTCTAATCCTTGCACCACTAGATAAGCAACAATAAGGTAGATAAAGTCACTTCCTGTGCCGTATTGATAAAATGCGACCAATACAACAGGAACGGTCACGGCGGCGGCGCCAATATAAGGAATCAATACAGACAATCCTACTAGCAAGGCTAATAACTCAGCATAATTTAACCCCATCACAACAAAAACAATATAAGAGACCACACCAACTACTAACATTTCGATAAACTTACCTCGAATATAATTCGCAATTTGAGAGTTCATCTCATGAGCGATATTGCGCATCATTTTTCGCTCTTTAGGTAGCCATGATGTAAGGTAGTTTAAAATTTGTTTTTGATCTTTAAGAAGGAAGAACATTACCAAAGGCACTAGTACCAAATAAATCATCAAAGAGAACAAAGATGGAATACTGGCAATCGAATACGATACTAGCCATTGCCCAATATTAGTAAATTCTGTCGCCAAGGAGCCTACCAACTCATCTACAGTACCCTGGCTAACTAAATCAGAATGCCCTTGAGCAAACATTTCAATACTTTTTTGAATACCACTAATCATACGAGGCAGATCATTGACCAATCGCACAGATTGTCGCCAAACAATCGGCACCATAATGCCAATAAAAGCAGTACAGCAGGCTAAAAAGCTAATAAAGACAACAAATACAGATGACTTATGACCCATCCCCATTTTTTGCAAACGATCTACTAATCCCTGTAATAAAAACGCTAAAACAACGGCAATAATAACAGGGGCCAAAATGCCACCCCAAAATGCTAATGCAACAAGGGTCGCGACCAACAAAAGTAAAAACACGACCACTTCTTCATTGGAAAAATAACGCTTTATCAGTAAATCAACGATCTTAAACATACAGTGCCCGTCTTATGTTTTTTGCACAACAAAGGTAAACACACCCTTGTTCTCTTCTTGTACTAGTAAAGTATGACCAACAATATTCAGATAGTGCGGGATATCTTTTAACGATCCAGCATCTTCTGTCATTAAATAAAGCCTCTCTCCTTTCGCCATTTTACTAAGCGCCATCTTAGCTTTAAGCAACGGCATAGGACAACGATCTTCTTTTACATCTAATATTACGTCATACTCATGATCACAACCGACAACCATTTACATCTCCAAAATAAGTACTTCTGCCATATTATGAGACTATTTTCAGGCGTTACAACCAAGTTACCCTTCTTACTTGTGATTTTTTTCAGTAGCCTTTCAAACTTAGCGCACTCTGAGTTACCAGACCTAACCGCCACTAACGATGAGAGGTCTATCGCTAATCCCAGCTATGTCATAGGACAATATTGGTTTAGAAAACTCAATGGTAGTAATGCGGTTATTGACTTCCCTCCAGCCTATGACTATTTAAAAGAAACTTTATCCACCATACTCCCTCAAACCAGCCTCCATAATAAAATGGTTGAGATGACATTACTAAATAGTACACAAACTAATGCCTTTGTTATTCCTGGTAATCATCTATTTATTTACTCTGACATTATGGAAATGATTAACAGTGAAAATATGCTGTATGGATTACTCGCTCATGAGCTTTCACATTTGGATTTACATCATTATGAAAGGCAGCAGCAGCATACTAGTGAAGAGTTTCACAAAAACATGCTTTTGATTGGAGCAGGAATTGCTGCTGCATTAGCAGGAGCAGCACCTGATGCAAGTGCCGCACTATGGATGGGCGGAATAGCAAATCAAATAGATAACAGCCTAATCTATAGCAGAGCCCAAGAACAACAAGCGGACCGCCAAGGGCGACAATATTTAGTAGATGCAGGATTAAACCCACATGGCATGACAGAACTGTTTCAGGCGTTCTTAAAAGCAGCACTTGGTCGCCCTCAACTTGAGTTCTTATCAAGCCATCCGTTACCTCAGTCTCGTTTAGCAGATTCCCTTTCTACTACGCAACAAGACAGTATTCTAAAAAATACAAAAAATAGTGATTTTGATTACTTTAGAGCGACTTTAATAGTATATCGTGCCACCCTCGCAGATAACCCTTATGAATATTTAACACAAACCCTCAAAAGATCGGAAGTCTCTAATTTTGCTTTTGCTCTACTGTATTATTTAGATAACACACCTGATAAAGCACTAGCCTCTCTTAACAAAATAACCAAAAAAAATCGCTTTACTAATTATTTACTGGCACTTGTCTTAAAGGCCAACAAAAAAATAAATCAAGCATTAGCAATCGCCAGCGAGTCACTTAACCTCGCACCTAACGATATTATATTCAACGCGCTGTATTCCGAACTTTCAGCACAAAAACCCAAAGATAGCTATGCCTCTTATCTCTATGAAAAGAAAATATTGTGGCACGCAAAAATGGATTATTACCAAAGCATTCGCAACATCCCACTCGCTCTAAATTACAAAGCAAAGCTTGAATTTAGCCAAGGAAAAGAAAAACAAGCAAAGAGACTTTTAAGGCGGGCAGAAGAAGACACATTCAATCAAGATCAACGACTAATAAAAGAAACTAGATATTATTTTGATACAATAACAGAAGTGCAAAGAGAGGCTGATCTAAAGGATGAATAGTAAAATCATTGATGATGGTAATACAATGTTTTTTCTTGTAACTCATTGAGTTGATTCTTGAAGTGCATTATTTTGGATTCAAGAACTACTTGTTCGGCTAAGCGAGAATGACTCCCTTCTATTCTGGTATTTGAGTTCGCATCAACACCAAAACGTTTTAATTTAACAATCAACTGCTCAAGCTCAGCGCGATCATGATTAAGACCTTCATTACACTTCGTACAATCTAACGCGAATACACTAGAGCTCAGCATGCAAAAACTTACCAATAAAATAACCTTTATTATTTGCATATTACACCTCGGTGTTTCAACCATCGATAGCAAAAAAAGATCAACGAAAATTGATCTTTTTTAGATAAATAATTTTAATATTATTCAGAACGCTGTGTTTTTAATGCTTTAAGCTGAAGTTCTAAATCTTGAGCCTCTTCATTTAATGTTGCTGCTTTTGCAGCTGGAGAAATTGCTGCAGCATTAGTATCAACGCTTGTCTCTGCTGCAACATTTTTGTTTGCTAACTGAGTTTCAAGTGCATTTACTTTAGCTTGACCACTAGTAACGTTACCGTAAGTACCATCGCCTGGTTGAGCAAGAGCAACTGTTGCTACGCCAGCAGTCAATAGGAAGGTAAGTGCGCTTTTAGTAAAAACATTCATAATGTATCTCCTTCGATATATTATATATAACAGATTTTATCTGTATTTAATTAATTGATGAAAGAATATCATTTAAAAAAACAATATAAAGCTAATCTTTAAAACTGTCTTTTTATTTTCAACTATTCATTTTAACGTGACATATTTATAAAATTAAGTAAGTGTCTTATCCACTTCTTTATAAAAAAGTCTAAAGATTATCAGGCATTTTTATAAAGAAATTGTATCCAAAAATCTAATCCAACTGATCTTGTGAAAATTCAGAACCTTCATGCGCCACATTAGAAGATGATTCACTTAAATTAAAAGCAGCATTTGTATCTGCACCTAAAACAATAGTATTTTCATGATTACTTAATGCATTAACGTGCGCTCTATGACGCATTTTTTGACCATAAGGTGCATCTCCTGGTTGAGCAAAAACAACAGATGAAACAGATGAAGCGAACAATAAAGCAATCACCCCTTTAATTAAAATATTCATTTAAAAACCTTCCAATCTATAAGACAGTGTTTTCTGTCTTGTTTCTATAGTTAAAATAATAGCACTAAAATTTAAAATAAATACATTCATATAGGCACTGTCTCTTTACATTCAAATATTCAAAACAAGATGTGAAATAGATCAAAATAAGACCAGATGAAACAAAAACACACAAAAAAACCTGACAAATATCAGGCTTTTTTTAAACATTATTAACTAATCGATCTAATTTATGCCGATCGGCAACATCTTACTAGGAACAAAAGCAGGATTAGCACCTACCCTTAAATCAATGCTTAATGCTTGGGACTATAATGAAGGAACATAAGCCTGAGCACGATTACTAACGTCGTAAACAACATCACTAGGTGAGGCTATCGCAGCGAAAGAGATTGTAGCCACTGCTAAGAAGGTCTATACGTCTTTGATAAGATAGATGCCTTCTTTTTTACATTCTACGTGAGCGTCCGGGCATCACCATCTAGGCAAGCTCAAATTATTATCTATCACTTTT
>JBQEFB010000051.1:0-19708 GCA_052107635.1 Marinomonas sp.
TGATTATTTAACACCGGTTAAAAAGCGAAAAGAATTACAAAAAGTGGCTTAGAAGCCCTACAGGATTACTTGACCATTACAATACTTACCGTCAAATACTCATCGAAAAACAGTGCAAAGAAGGTATGAAAAATATCATTTTATGCATAAGTATTTGGATTAAATTATTTTTGATGCTCCTATAAATAACAACTATCTATGTAAAAAATCGTGTATACCAACAATCGCTATCTGGCTCCATGAAGAGTCCCAATTGGCTCTAGTGCCAAAACATAAAGAATTAGATACTCTTTTTCTATTTACCCTTTGAGATACGTATTTATGGAAAATCTGGTCTATATAGTTCCCATTGTTTTTTTTGCAGGCATCATAAGGGGTTATGCGGGCTTTGGCTTTGCGGTGATTGCGGTGATTGGCTTGAATTTATTCTTAGACCCAGTGAAAAGCGTCCCTATTGTTTTAGCATTAGATTTTCTATGCAGCATAACACTAGTAAAAGAGGCACTAAAACACGCACACATAGATACGTTTCGAACCTTGGTAATCGGTGCGCTTATTGGCATTCCAATCGGCTTATTGCTGCTTTATCTACTTCCAGCACTTTGGTTAAAGCTCTTCATATGCACAGTGGTATTACTTTTAGTACTGCTATTGATAAAAAAAGCCAAGCCATCACAAAGCGACTCTTTTGCTAAAAAGCTCGGTACTGGGATTGCTTCCGGTGTTGGTACTTCAAGTGCGTCAATTGGAGGCCCGATGATTCTTTATTACATTTTATCTAGCCCGTTAGATGTAAGGGCTCAACGCGCGACTATGATCCTCTTCTTTATCGCCAGTGAGTCTGCCGCATTAATCGCCTTAGGATTGAGCAACTCCTCCAGCTCTGATGTGTTTATTTATATCGCTTGGCTACTTATTCCGACTATGATTGGCGTAAAAATAGGACAACTATTCTTTAATAAAAAACCACCTACATCTTTTAAAGCTATCTCTCTTCCACTAATGGTGATTGTCGCTATTGTTGGATTTATCAAAGCACTTAACTCTATGTAACTACCCTTTTTTATTTGATACCAGGTGTGCTGTGATGCCACAGCGCACCTACACTCTTCTTACTTCTCTCACTAGTAATACACAACCCTTTTTAGATAACTTGATACAGTTACTCCTCGCCATCATTACCGTATAGATAGCGCCACTAATTTGATGCAGCTACAGCATTTCTATACCAGTGACTAAATCTCTATTTAAGCACTACCTCAATTATCTTGTAGTGGTCTAATAAGGCGGTGTGCAATGGTGTAAACCTCTCTGATCTCACTAACGCCGCCTTCTTTCTCCTCTTCCCTCAACCATACAAATTTTTCTCCTCCCACCCATACAAAGTATGTCTTTATTAAAAGCTGGTGCTACACAGTGATAAAGCACTCCTGTTAGACTTGAAATGTATCCAGTGTTATTCCATGCCTTTATTTTTAAGAGTACCTATTTTCTAACTATTAAAACAAAAAAAGCCAACACCCATAACAGGTGTTGGCTTTTCGTAAATAGCTTTAAGTCAAAAGGCTTATTTCATTGCTGCTTCTGCGTATTCTGGATTAACAAACACTGAGTAGTCTTCTTTTAAATCACTGATTTTTTTCTGGTCAAGTAAGAATTCAGAGGTTGCTTTAAGAGCCGACACTGCACCGCCTTTACCGCCACAGCCTAACCATGCACAAGATACCTGATCTGCCAATGGTGGGTACTCATACAAGGCCATTACAGCAGGTACGCTGTTTAAATCACCTCCAGTCACCTTACTGATTGATTTAGCGATTGGGTTTTCTGATGTAAAAGACGATTTATTGTCATTGTATTTTTTATCTACTGACGCAATGATTTTTACTAGATCCACCAAAAACTCTTTATGTGTCTCTGAAAATTTCTTATTAGCAACAAGCCCATCAAAGGTTGGCTTACCCCAAGAACTTAATGTTTTAGAAGTAACTAGCACATGACCAGTTTTCTTAATTTCACTAAGTACTGGATCCCAAATGAAAGCGGCATCAATATCACCACGGCGCCATGATGCAGAAATAGCACTTGGCTGCATGTTTAGCAATCTTACATCTTTAGGTTTCAGTCCGAACTGTTCTAGAGCAAACATCATGTGAAAGTGTGTTGTAGAAACAAATGGCACAGCCAGTGTTTTACCTTTCAAATCAGAAGGTTTCATGATGTCAGATCCATCACGAACAACCAGTGCTTCAGCATCCCCAATATTTTCCAATATCCAGAAAAGCTCAGCTTTTACACCATTACTAACAGCAGCAGCAATCGGGCTAGAACCTGCGGCAGTAATATCTAAACTGCCAGATGCCAAAGCTGTCATTGCTTTAGCACCTGAATCGAAACGACGCCATTTAATAGAAACGCCAAGTTGCTTCTCAAGCATTTTTTCATCAATAACTTGCTTATAAGGGTTGAATGCCCCCTGATAACCAATGGAAATTTCTTCTGACATTGCGCTAAATGAAATTGCCATCGCACCAACTAATAGACCTATTTTTTTAATAAATTTCATAGTAATTCCTTGAGTGATATTTGAATAATTTTAATCGATCCAGTTATTAGTTATGTCCTTTCCATGGAACAAGTTTGCTTTCTAGGTAACGCATAAACAAATCAAAACAATACGCAATAATGCCGATTACGATAATACCCGCGATAACGACATCTGTTCGCAAAAACTCTGAGGCATTTAGCACCATAAAGCCGATACCACGCTGTGCAGCTACCATTTCAGCAGCGACCAATGTAGTCCAACCAAAACCGATAGCAATACGCATACCCGTCAAGATATCAGGCAAAGCACCTTTCGCAATCACTTGTGTAATTACCTGCCAACGCGTTGCACCCATTGAGTAAGCCACCTGTATTTGCTCAATACGAACAGACTTAACACCAGAACGTGCGCTTAGAATGATGGGAGCTAACATAGCTAAGAAAATAAGCGTTAACTTACTACCCTCATCAATACCCAGCCAAATAATAACTAAAGGAAGGTACGCTAAAGGCGGTAATGGACGGTAAAATTCAATCAAAGGATCAAAAATACCACGTAATATATAGCTACACCCAATCAAGATTCCTAATGGAATACCGATTAAACAAGCAAAGAAAAACGCACCAAAAATACGCGTCATACTGGCTGCAAGATGTTGCACTAAGGTAGCGCCAGCAAAACCATTACTTGCAATGTCTAAAAACTTAGTAAAAACATCTACTGGCGATGGTAGAAACAGCGGGTCAACAAAGCCCATTTCTGTGACAAACGCCCAAATAGAAATAAATAACAAAGTTGAGACAACCGATATAATTCGGCTATCACCTGCTCCCGGAGCACCATAGAACTCACCCGTTTTAATCGACGGTTTACTAATCTTTAATTTTGTATAAGTAATGAGCTTTTGCACTAACGGCATCTGATTCACCTGACCATTTTTTGTTTCGAATTTAGAAGCGATTTTTGTAGATTCATTACTCATACTAAGCCTCGTTTTCATCCAACTCATCACCGTGAATGATCGCTAAAATATCCGCTCGAGTTTTAATAAACGCTTCACTGGATTTTACCTTACGCGCATCTCGACACTCTAAAAATTCTCTATTAAAGTTCAGCTCGAACTCATGAGTAATACGTCCTGGTCGCGGAGACATAACAATCAATCGAGTTGCTAGTAATAACGCTTCATCAACACTATGAGTGATGAAAAACATCATTTTATTCGTTTCTTGCCAAACATCTAACAACAACTCTTGTAGTGATTCTCGTGTTAATGCATCAAGCGCCCCTAGCGGTTCATCTAGCAATAACATTTCTGGATCATTCGCCAACGCTCTGGCAATGCCAACACGCTGCTGCATACCACCAGACAATTGATAAACGCGATGGTGGTGAAAATCTTCTAGTCCGACTAGTTTGAGGTATTGCGCTGCTTTTTTACGACGCTCTTCTTTACCCACACCTTGTAATTTAAGGCCAAACTCGGTGTTACCAATAACATCCATCCAAGGTAATAGGGCGTGTTTCTGGAACACTACGCCACGATCAGCGCCAGGCCCAACCACTTCATCACCTAAATCCAAACCACATGCAATTCGTGGGTAACCCTTTATTGAGCTATCTCCAAGTGTTAAATAGCCTTTTGTTGGCGCAATGAATCCTGCGATCAAGCTCAACAAGGTTGTTTTACCACAACCTGATGCACCTAATGCGACAACTAGATCACCTTGCTTGATGCTCAAGTTAATGTTTGATAACGCTGTTACCGCCTCGCCACCTTGAGAAGCGGGATAAACAACCGACACATCTCGAATATCTAAAGTATTCACTCACTACTCCTTTCATCCGCTTAAAATTCAGTGATTCAAAGCGCACTTGATTAAAACCTTGTATTTACGTTACTTGCATGTCTGACAAATCAATAGAGCCAATCTTTTAATTTGATGGTCCACGTCCACACCAAAGGGCTTTAAGGCCCGATTCTTGCATGATTTTATAGGAAATTTTCACTGATCAACTGTAATTTTAGAAAGGTAAAGAGAATGACTGACTGCCTAATCAATATGGATTTTCAATCAGGTAGAAGCTTTCAGCAGCAAATCAGAGAAAAACTTGTCGATTTAATCAAAAAAGATTACTTCGGAGATTCTAGCCTTCCCTCTAGCCGTAAGATGGCGCAACTCTTAGGAGTCTCACGCAATACGGTCATGCTAGTCTATGAAGGCTTGGTCGATGAGCACTTTTTGATATCCAAAGAACGCAGTGGTTATTTTGTAAACCCCGACCTTAGTGGAGAACAGCTCCCCGAAACGGTGCGATTATTAGAAAAAAAAGGAAAGGGTGATCTAAATTGGGGCGATCGAGTAAAGAGACCACCTTCATCATTTCACTTTTTGCACAAAGATAAGAATTGGATTACATACTCCTACCCTTTTATCTATGGCCAAATAGAACCATCTCTCTTCCCTCTTTATCAATGGCGTGAATGTACTCGCATAGCCCAAAGCAGAGGAAATGTTCATGAATGGATTGAAGACTATGTAGACATAGACTCCAAAGAGCTCATTAGCCAGATACGACAAAATATTTTACCTAAACGTGGTATTACCGCTAGCGCAGACCAAATACTGCTGACCATGGGAACTCAAAACTCCTTATCGTTATTAGCAGGCGTTCTCACTAACGAAACCACCTTAGTTGGCCTAGAAGACCCCGGTTATCCAGATCAGAGACATATCTTTAACGAAGCACGTACCCAGCTTAAATTTTTAGCACTGGATGACAAAGGTGTCGTCACTGGCCCTCAGCTAAGTAATTGCAACTATGTTTGCGTCACGCCAAGCCATCAATACCCTACTACAGTGGCCATGCCAATAGAGCGGCGAATTGAACTATTGAAACAAGCATCAGAAGATGACTTCATCATTATTGAAGATGATTATGAAAGCGAAGTGAATTTTCACCAACGCCCTCTACCTTCCCTAAAAAGCATGGATGAAGAAGGCCGGGTAGTTTATGCCGGCAGTTTATCAAAATCCCTATCCCCAGGATTGAGATTAGGATATTTAGTCGCGGATGTAGAGCTCATCAAAGAACTTAGAGAGTTACGTCGCTTACAGTATCGCCATCCTCCAGCAAACAACCAAACCGTTGCGGCTTTATTTATTAGCCAAGGTTATTACGACAGTCATTTACGCCGCATGAGAACACTCTACGAAACTAAGTGGAACCTCATGTCACAAGCGCTTAAAAAACATTTAACACAATGTGATATAACCGAAACACAAGGCAGCTTTTGCTTTTGGATTAAACTACCTGCTCCACTAAAAAGCACAGAATTAGTCCGTGCTGCATTTAACTACAGTATTCTTGTTGAGTCTGGCGATAGCCTCTTTGCAAAAGCACGCTCACCACAGAATTACATTAGATTAGGGTTTTCTGCCATTCCAGAAGATAAAATAGAAAAAGGCATTGAGTTACTAGGGGCGCTTATTAAAGAACTACAAGAAGAACATCGAGAGAAAAAACACGCCATAATAGCAAGCCGCATATTTAAGTAACTGCCCGCTCCTCTATAGTCAGCTTTCGTTATTATCAATAAATAATCGACCGTTAGTCCCAATTACTTTTTCGTAAGCTTTTGATTTGACCTTTTTGTTTCTTTTTATCGACTCGTTTTTTTTGCGAGGAACGCGTTGGTTTGGTTGCACGGCGCGCCTTTTGCATTTTAATCGCATCTAGAATCAATGCCTTTAAGCGAGCTAAAGCATCCTCACGGTTTAACTCTTGAGTTCTATGCTGCTGCGCTTTAATAACAATATCCCCTTCTTTAGTTAGGCGACTGTCACTCAAAGCCAGCAAACGCTCTTTGTGAAAAGCAGGTAACGAGGAATTGGCTACATTAAAACGAAGGTGAATTGCAGAAGACACCTTATTTACATTTTGACCACCAGCCCCTTGGGCACGAATAGCGGTTAATTCAATTTCATGATCAGGAATAGCAACAGCAATGGAAATTTGTAACATTAGGGGTCTTTAAACTCTCTATCAGCCTTATCAAGCTAAGATTGTAACAGCCTTAATAAGCCTTTGCTTTGACAGATCGTTTCGAACAAAATTATCAGTTACAATCCATCTCTTGTTTCTGATTAGCTAAGGAGTTTTTTTGTGACACATTTTCGCCCTTGTATCGATTTGCACCAAGGTAAAGTCAAACAAATCGTTGGTGGTAGCCTCAACGAAAAAGGCGCTAAAGAAAACTTCATTAGTGACTATGATGCGGCTTATTACGCTGAACTTTATCGTGAACACAATTTAACCGGGGGCCATGTCATTGCACTAGGTAAAGGTAACCACGACGAGGCGATGAATGCGCTAAAAGCCTACCCGAATGGCTTACAATTTGGTGGCGGAGTTAACGCTCACAATGCCGAAAATTACCTTAAGGCTGGCGCTTCACACGTTATCGTAACTTCTTTTCTATTTGAAAATGGTGAATTTTCTTGGGATCGTCTCGACCATATCAAACGCGAAACAGGTGTAGACCGCTTAGTATTAGATTTAAGCTGCCGCCGCACTGAAAATGGTTGGTACATCGCGACAGATCGCTGGCAAACAGTCACTTCTACGCAAATCAACACAGCAAATTTGATAGAACTTGCCGACCACTGTGATGAATTTCTAATTCACGCCGCAGATGTCGAAGGCCTACAAGCCGGCATAGATGAAGACCTTGTTGAATTACTCGGCCAACACTGCCCAGTTGCGGTCACCTACGCTGGCGGCGCTCGCTCATTAAGAGATCTAAAACGCGTCAACGAACTTTCTAATGGAAATGTTGATTTAACCATCGGCAGCGCCTTGGATATTTTTGGCGGTCAAGGCATAACTCTAGACGAATGTATTATTTGGAACCAAACACAACATAAATAATACTCAGCAAATAAAGATAATCATCCCAACTAATAATAAGGTGCTTTCCTATTCACAACCGGTTGAAAGCATTTTATTATTAACCCTCATTTTACTACGCCCAACTGATTACTAAATACCGTAATCAAAAACCCATTAGATTCCCTTTCAACCCTGTACTCACTATTATATTTTGGCAAATCAAGTAACACTCAAGATCTCGACATAGCAGAGCCCATGCCGCATACTACAGCAATTATTTCCACCTCTAATCTTAGGATTATTTAATGTCGCTATTTCGTGCAGGCCTTTTACTTTTGCCGCTATTCATCAGTGCATGTTCAGCACCAACACTACAACCAACGACGTCGGCGAAAACTGAGCAATCAATCTCAAAACAGCAAGATACCACCATTGCCTCTCAACAAGTCAATGTTCCAATTAATCTTGAAAACACTCTAGATGAACAGATCGAACTGGCTAAACTACAATACACTGAATTAAATTCGCGCTCTGGCGTCGAACCCAATATGCCCTATATAGATAAAGAAGCGCTCATTACAAAACAAGCAACGATCGATACAATCCAAAAACTGCGCACTTATAATAATCAAGTACATAGACAACTAACCGCTATTGATGAACGCGTCGAACAACGCAAAAAAAACGGTGCACCTGGAGACACTATTCAAATTTTAGTGTCTAAAACAAAAGTTGCTATGAAAGACTCTACCTTCAAAACTCAGCCACTTATTGGACAATGGGTACGTGGTGAAAGCCGTATTATTCGCTTAAAAGACAGCTTGTTGTTTAACGTTCAGCACTCTGAAGACCTACTCATTACTTATTCTGAGAGCTATCAGCTACTCGTAAATAATAAAATCATTAGTATCATTGATCCTAATAAAAGTAAAAATCACGCCTCTTTTAATGTAGAGACAACTGAAAATGATGGCTCTATCAGCGGTACTCTAGATTACCGAACAGTAAAAGGCATTCATTAAAAAATCATTTGTAATGGCTTAGACCAACGTCAACTTGATTTTGTTGATATTGCATGTGGTCTAATGCCATTTGAATGAAAGCAAGATAACTACTAACCCAACTTGCAAATACACGATTCTGCATAGATCCAACCATTCTTTTCATGCGTTTTAATGCTTGTCGATTAATACTCATGACTCTACTCGGAGCATTTTTATCGGATGACTTAAGTGCGGTAAGGTACGCTTTACCAATATAACCTGCCTCTAAATTCATCGTGCCACCATCTTTTGGCAACGCTATATGGCGCCTTAACAACCCTTCAAACAAGTTATGATACTGCACTGACATTTGCTGAAATAAATGCCTCTGTGTCGTACTAACTGCTCGCTGGTAAAGCCGAATATTTGCCTCACTACTATCAAAACTGATCGATAGAATATCAATGATCAGTTGCGCATCCGTATCGCAAAAAAAATGAGTTTCCATTTCATGATGACTTTTCATAATGTATTCCCTCTAGGAAAGGCGTGCATTGTGTAAATAACCTATAAAACAAACCTACATAACGAAAAGTCTCTTACAAAGGCTATGCCAACTAAGCAAACCTATGATTTTATTGTGTCGCAGTAGATTAATACGCCTCTAAATCTACTGTTAATAAGAAAAACTTACAGGCCAGTCGGTCAAGGTTACACGCGAGTAACCAATCAGAAACAATGATCTAAGGAGAGACCATATGTCGTCACCAAAGCTTTTTATGCACACACGTGATCCATCATTAGCCTCTACTCTATTGTCTCTATCCAGTGTTCGACAATTTGAATTAATGATAAGTACCCAGAATGAATGCTGGCTAGAACAGCTGGCAGAATCTCAATGCAAAATTGCACTTATTGAAGTCAGTAATGTCGAAAAACGTTCTTTCACTGCACTACAAAATAGCCATCTTTTATCAAACATTGAATTTGTATTTTTCAGTCAAGGCGAACCAGACTCATTACTTGATAGCCTTATGCATAAAGGCGCAGGCTTTCATTACCGCGCCCCATTTAACTACTCATTAATAGAAGCGGCTTTACAAGAATCCTTCGTCGAATTAAGCGATAAAAAATCAGCGCCATTAAATCATACTAGCCATCTGGATCAGTTTGGCCATCTGGTCGGATCATCCCTTGCAATGCACGCACTTTATCGCACTATTCGAAAGGTTGCTGGCACCAACGCGAATGCTTTTATTGTTGGCGAAAGCGGCTCTGGAAAAGAGCTCGTTGCCAATACCTTACATATTTTTAGCCGTCGATCAGAACACCCCTTTGTCGCTATTAACTGTGGCGCACTTAGTCCAGAGTTGATCGACAGCGAACTATTTGGCCACGTAAAAGGCTCATTCACAGGAGCATACAAAGATCATGAAGGTGTGTTTGAACAAGCAAAAGGTGGCACTCTATTTCTTGATGAAATAACAGAAATGCCTTATGAACAGCAAGTAAAGCTTTTGCGAGTATTGGAAAGCGGAGAATATAAACCGGTAGGTGGCCACACAACACAAATGTCGGATGTGCGAGTCATTGCAGCTACGAATCGTTCCTTAAGCGATGCAATTAGAGAGGAATCCTTTCGCGAAGATCTATTCTTTCGGCTTGCTCAATTCCCTATCACTGTTCCCCCTCTACGTGATAGAGAGGGAGATATTTACGGACTAGCGCAACACTTTTTAGCGTATCGGAATGCACAGGATGGCACTAACAAAAGCCTCTCAAAAAACAGCTTAGATAAAATAGTAAACCACACTTGGCCAGGTAACGTTCGCGAACTAAAACATACGATTGAACGAGCCTACATTCTTGCTAATACCGTAATAGAACCAGAGCACCTCATCATCAATACGCTTGGCAACACAAAAGATACTGATGACGCCAAAATACCTGCCGGAATGCGCCTAGACTATATAGAAAAAATGGCTATCACAGCAACACTTAAAGAAAACTCTGGTAATAAAACAGATACCGCACAACAGCTTGGAATTAGCGTTAAAACGCTTTATAACAAACTTGAAAAATACAGCAGTGCTAGAAATTAACACTATACTTTAATGAGTGCTAACCCGTTTATATTCACTCATAATAAAACGCACCATCGACTAGTAATGCAGCGCTTAGCAAATAGACCTTTATGGTCATTTAAGTCTACGCAAAGCCCTACATCACTATCAAGCTTACTCTGCAATCTATAACAGAGTAAGCAAGAGCACTGTTAGCAATCAGTGTCTTCAGCGTTAACACCTTCTTTAGCTTGCTCACAAGTATCTTCTATTGCGTTACCTACATCTGTTGCTTTATCTGAAACCGCATCACCAACATCATCCATCGTATCGCCAGCCTGATCCATTACTTGCTCTACGCTGCTGCCTGTATTCGTCATCGCATCATCTGCTGCTCTATTAGCGCTGTCAGAATCATCTCCACACGCAGCTAATGAACCAGCAACAACCATCACTAAAGCACTTTGTAGTAGTACACGTTTAATATTCATATATAACCTCCATCGGGTTTAAATTACTTTCTTGGTGATCCAACACAAATAGCATTTAAGACCAAAGAAACATCAACTAAAACAATAAACATAAAACATCAAATTCATTGCATTCAATATAGCTATTGCGAAGCTTGTGCCAACTTTAAAAAATAACATAACAAATTGATTTATATGTCTTTTTATAAAATTCAATTCTCTTTTAAAGAGAATATTTGGGGCGAATAAGAAAAACTTACAATGATACTCAGTAATCATTTCCGTCTAATAAATGTAAAGACGCAAGGAATGTGATTATCATATTCACGTAACGCGTTATATAGTCGTTTGTACAATGGGCTCAAATGCAAAGCCTTAGCTTTGCATCACAACCTAATTCAGCGTACCACTAGGATATTGTTATACTATCGCCATTAAACATGTCCTCCTGGGCATATGAACAAGCAGTAATCCACTTAAAGAGACAGATGTTATGAGAACAGTAACGGTTGCAGCAACCCAAATGGCATGTTCATGGAACATTGAAGAAAACCTTAACACAGCAGAACGCTTAGTCAGGCAAGCAGCAAAGCAAGGCGCTCAAATTATTTTATTACAAGAGTTATTCGAAACACCTTATTTTTGCATTGAAATAAGTGAGTCTTATCACTCTCTAGCAACGACATTAGAAACCAATACAACGTTTAAACGCTTTTCAGCACTAGCAAAAGAACTAGAAGTTGTGCTGCCTTTTAGCTGGTTTGAAAGAGCGGGAAATGTACGTTACAACTCAATAGCCATGATCGATGCCGATGGTAGTTTAATGGGGACATATCGTAAAACCCACATCCCAGACAGCGATGGCTATTTAGAAAAGTACTACTTTAGCCCAGGTGATAGCGGCTTTAAAGTATGGGAAACCCGCTATGCAAAAATTGGCGTTGGTATTTGTTGGGATCAATGGTTTCCTGAAACAGCCCGTTGCATGGCACTGAAAGGTGCCGAGATTTTATTTTTTCCAACGGCTATCGGCAGTGAACCAAGTCAACCACAACTAGACAGCCAACCTCATTGGCAACGCGTCATGCAGGGTCATGCCGCTGCTAACCAAACACCCATTGTCGCATCGAACCGCATTGGTACTGAAAATGCGCAATACCGTGATCTGTCTTTGACTTTTTATGGATCCTCTTTTATTACCGATGATACAGGGGCCAAAGTTGCTGAAGCAGATCGTTCGACCGAAAGTGTATTAGTGCATGAATTCGATCTAGACCATTTAGAATTCCAACGTCAAGCATGGGGGTTATATCGTGATCGTCGTCCGACACATTACGAAACAATCCTCACACTGGATGGCAAAACGCCAAGCAAATTCTAAACCGCGTTTTTCATTGTAATTGTATTGAAAATTAGGACTGCCAATGAGCAATATGCTAGACACCACGCCAAAACAAGATGGCTTTCGTATGCCTGGTGAACACGAACCACAAGAACAAATCTGGTTAGCTTGGCCAATACGAGAGGATAATTGGCGTGAGTCTGGTAAACCTGCTCAACAAGCCTTTGCAGCGGTAGCCACTGCAATTGCTCAATCGGTATCAGTGACTGTCGTTGTAGTCGCGAGCCATTATGCCGAAGCTCGTCAATCGTTGAGTAACGATATTCGCGTCCTTGAACTACCTTATAATGATTGCTGGATGCGTGATATTGGCGCGACCTATGTCGTTAATGATAAAGGGGATCGGCGTGCGGTGAGCTGGCAGTTCAATGCCTGGGGAGGCGCTCTAGATGGCTTGTATACATCATGGGATTTAGATGATGCCATGGCATCATCAATGGCAACCATAACCGGTGATGACTATTACCAAGCGCCGTTTTTTTTAGAAGGCGGCTCCATTCATAGCGATGGCGAAGGCACTTTATACACAACACAAGAATGCCTTCTACACCCTAGCCGTAATCCAGATTTAAGCAAATCAGACATAGAACGATTCCTCGCTAGTTATTTAAATATTAAAAAAGTTATTTGGTTAACTGAAGGATTATTTAACGACGAGACCAATGGTCACATTGATAACATCATGCATGTGGTACGGCCAGGCGTCGTAGCTCTTACATGGTGTGATGACGAAAACGACCCTCAATACGCCATCAGCCGAGCGGCTTATGCTGTCCTTAGCCAAACAACTGATGCTAAAGGTCGTATTATCGAAGTCATCAAGCTGCCATTACCGGGCCCACTTTATATCCGTAATACAGAAAGCCAAGGCATACAACAAACCATCGGAATGGAAAGACAAACTGGCGACAGACTAGCAGCGTCTTATGCAAACTTCTTAATTTGCAACCAATTGGTTATTTTTCCACTATTGGATACTAAAACAGACGCAAATGCTCAACAGGTTTTAGCCACTGCCTTTCCCGATTACCAATTAATCGGTATCCCTGCGAGAGAGATTTTATTAGGAGGTGGGAACATTCACTGCATTACACAGCAGGTTCCTAGAACATTCTAGGATTATGCCTTTCTTAACGTTTCTCAGGCGGACTTTATTTTCTGAGAAACGTTCACTAAAAACACCATTCTGTCACGCTATTTTCATTATCATTTTTACCCGCTAAAAAGCGCGTTTTTAACGCCATATAATGATTTTCCCTTCTCAATCTCTGTGCTAATCTCGCAAAGTCGGCGTGTCATTATTTAGACATTTCGCGTGTTTTGCTAAACCTTTCTTTAGGTGCCTTGCGCCTCATTAAAATAATCGCGTTTACGCATAAGGTAATATCAATGGACTCCTCGTTCACTTTATTGGATCTAGGCTGGCAGCCTTATTTTCAACAGCAACTGTCACTGGATGATTTAGAATCTAACCGTATTGCACGTATTTGCTCTCGTACCAATCACACCTACGAGCTAATTAGCGAATCTGGTACTGTTCACTTATTAGCCCAATTTGACATGCCTGACATGACAATTGGAGACTGGGTCATCATCAATACGGAAGGCACCTTTCTACGCCGCTTAGATCGTACCTCTACCTTCGATGATAGCGCCGCCAATATTGATACTGTGTTTATTCTTTGCGCCTTAGACCAAAATTTTAATCTGCCATTAATTAAACACTATCTTAAATTAGTACATGAAGCGCAAGCCGATGCCGTTGTCATACTCACCAAAGCAGACCTTTGTGAAGACGCTCAGGAAAAACGCGCGCAAGTCGAACGCCTAGACCCACTTTTAATTGTCGAAACGGTAAGTACACTAGAAACAGACAGTATTCAGTGTCTCAACCCTTGGTTTAAAAAAGGGAAAACGGTTGCTGTGCTCGGCCACCAAAATTCGGGGAAATCATCATTAATCACGACACTAAAGCAAACCGCAGGTCTATTGGGTACTAAACTGAGCGATACCAACACGCTACAACGTTTGCCAACGGGTGCTATTTTACTAGACACCCAAGCCCTACACGATCTTACCGCAACACAATATAATGATATTAAAATAGAAAGTTATGCCGATATTTTATCCCTAGAAAAGCAATGTCGTTTCAGCGACTGCCGACATCAAGAGGAACCTGGTTGCGCGATTAAAAACGCTGTGACCCACGGCAATATTGACCTACAAAGAGCTGAAGATTTTTTATTACTGCGCTCCGACGAGCAAAATAATGAGGGGAAAGTGAAATCTAAACCTCAAGAAAAATTTCACCGCAGCGCACAATCAGATGTGCGTGCACGAAAACATAGTGCAATTGACTGATCTATTTTCTAAAAATGGTCTATTATTGTCTGCTGTGAGTGATAACTTAGTTTTATCTCAGTTTTATCTCACTTTTATCTCACTTTTTTATCTCAATGAACTTTCGTGTCAAATCAAAGATTATGGATATAAAATTCAGCTAGATAAACGAAGTGAGAGACGATTCTAGATTACGAACTACGAAAAAAAACTTAGAATAAGGAAATTATGACGTTATGAAAAATAAAAAAAAAAGCATTAGCCTTTTTTTTAAAATAAGATCTCGTATCCTCATACATGAATTATTGGTAGGTTTCCTTATACAAAGCCTCTTGCCAATATTTTTTCGGCGCAGGGCAGTGTAAAATTTTTTATGTAAACCCTACTATTTCAAAAAAATTAAAAAAGAGATAATCATGCAGTTAGATCGAATTAGATACAGCGCACTACACGACAAAGTGATGTCAGCAGAACAAGCCAGTGAATTTGTTAAAGATGGCATGACAGTTGGTATGAGTGGATTCACTCGTGCAGGGGAAGCCAAAGAAGTACCAAAAGCAATCGCTGAAAAAGCGAAAACAACCCCTTTGAAAATCAACTTAATGACAGGCGCATCATTAGGTAACGATCTAGATAAACTACTAACAGAGTCTGGCGCGTTGGCTCGCCGCATGCCTTTCCAAGTAGACTCAACATTGCGTAAAGCCATTAATAATGGCGAAGTAATGTTTATTGACCAACATTTATCAGAAACTGTTGAGTTGATTCGTAATCACCAACTAGACACACCTGATGTTGCTATAATCGAAGCCGTTGCCATTACTGAAGAAGGGCATATTGTTCCTACTACTTCTGTTGGTAACTCAGCAAGTTTTGCGATGTCTGCTAAACAAGTAATCGTTGAAATTAACATGTTGCACAGCGATGGTTTTGAAGGCCTACATGACATCTACATCCCAGGTGATCGTCCAAACCGCCAACCAATACCACTAACAACCGTTGATGGCCGCATTGGTAGCACTGCTATTCCTGTTAACCCTGATAACATTGTTGGTATTGTCTTTACTAACAAGAGTGACTCCTTCTCTACGGTAACAGACCCTGATGAAGACACTGCATCTATCGCGCGTCACCTAGTTAATTTTTTCGAGGAAGAAGTGGCTCAAGAACGCTTGCCTTCTAACTTAGGTCCTTTACAAGCGGGTATTGGTAATATTGCAAATGCCGTTATGATGGGATTGTTAGAGTCTGATTTTAAAGATCTAACGATGTACTCTGAAGTACTTCAAGATTCTACATTTGATTTGATCGATGCTGGGAAACTGAGCTTTGCTTCTGGTTGTTCTATTATTTTATCTGAGCGTATTAATGCTCAAGTATTTGATAATTTAGAAAAGTACCGAGATAAGCTTGTTCTACGTCCTCAAGAAATCTCTAACCATCCTGAGATTGTGCGCCGCTTAGGCATCATCGCAATTAACACAGCACTTGAGTTTGATATGTACGGTAACGTTAACTCTACCCATGTTTGTGGTACTAAAATGATGAATGGCATCGGTGGTTCAGGTGACTTCGCACGTAATGCAAACATTTCTGTATTTGTAACTAAATCTATCGCTAAAAATGGTGCAATCTCTAGTGTTGTACCTATGGCTAGCCACGTCGATCACACTGAACACGATGTTGATATTTTGGTAACAGAGCAAGGTCTAGCTGACTTACGTGGCTTAGCACCACGTGAAAGAGCACTTAAAGTTATTAATAACTGTGCTCACCCAGACTACCGTGCAGAAATGTTAGATTACTTTGAACGCGCTTGTGAACGCGGTGGACAAACACCACATTTACTTGAAGAAGCATTTAGCTGGCATCTACGTCTTCAAAATGAAGGCAGCATGAAAAAAAGCTAATCATAAAAGCCTGTTAGCAATAAGTATTTATATTGCCAACTAAGCACAAAAAAACCGCCATTTTTTAATGGCGGTTTTTTATTATAAGTTTTATCTTTTAAAAACAGACTAGATAGTAAGTTACTTACTACTACGATAACGACGTCTAAACTGCGCAATACGCCCTTCACCATCATGCGTTCTTTGCTCACCCGTATAAAAAGGGTGCGAAGCACTAGAAACATCTATCGCCATATAAGGGTATTCTTTACCGTCACGCTCAATAGTTTGATCTGTTTTTACAGTCGAACCAATGAAAAAATATTGATCTATTCGTGTGTCATGAAAAGCAACCGCTCGGTAGCTCGGGTGAATATTTTTACGCATTATAATCCTCCATCCAATATGTTATGTTATAACATATTATTACGATTTGATATTATATTGCAAACAAAAAAAGCGACCCGTCAAAGGAGTCGCTTTTCTACAACATAATATCTCAGGATTAATCAGGCGAATTATTCATCATCGACACCCACTGCTTCACATGCTGTTTGAACTCATGCATTTTTGCATCTGGAATTTCTTGCAATGTTGGTATCTCAGAGGTCATGGGATTAATAGGCTTCCCATCTCTATGAAGCTCATAATGTAAATGAGCTCCCGTTGTGCGCCCTGTATTACCGGATAAGGCAATAACTTGACCACGTTTCACATGTTGACCTTTTTTCACAAGCACCTTGCTCAAATGTAAAAACCGCGAACTGTAAGGTCCTAAATTATCCACATCAAGGTACTTACCTGCGTATTTCTGATAAGCCACTCGGGTGACAACACCATCCCCTGTTGCTAACACTTTCGTCCCTTTAGGCGCCGCTATATCTGTACCATTATGCGGGGCTAAACGTCCTGTTATAGGGTGTCTACGCTTATTATTAAATGGCGAACTAATACGATAATGTACTTTTGTTGGCCAACGCAGCAATGCTGGGGTCAAGCCATTACCATTTTCATCATAAAAGCGACCATCCGAATGCAAGAATATACGGTAACTAGCGCCCCTCACCACAAGCTGAACCGCTTCTAGTTGCATCCGACCTACTGGCTCACCATTCACATCACCCGTTTCAACAACCACATCAAAGCCGTCTCCAGCACGAAGGTCTTTTCTAAAATCGATGCGTGTTTTTAATAAATCTCGAATGACGACGATGTTCGCATCTGACAAGCCCAATTTTTTAGCGGACTGATAGAAGCTCCCTGCAATTTCTCCATGCAACGCAGCTTGTGAATAATTAATCGGTAAAATGTTCTCTTGATAACTAAAACCACCATTCTCATGACGCACAAAAGAGATGCTTTTACTTGGATTAATACGTCGTGAAAGGCTTTTTAGCTTCCCCTCTTTATCTAACTCAAAACTAAGCGTGTTACCGGCTAGCAAAGGCTCTAGAACAAGATATTCTTCATCCGCTTCTAAAATAGAATACATATCATGACGAGATAACCCGAAACGATTAAATATCTTTTCTAATGTTTCTCCAGGTTTAATAATATGATCAATAAGCTGTGGTGCAGCGGCAATGGTGCCCATATGCTGAAGCGGATCGGTAGAAACCAAAGCGTCATCAGTGCTACTAGAGGCTTTTTCCCCAGCGCCTTGAATAACATCAACTACTTTTCCGTCAAGTGGTGCATTAGGCAATACATAAGTATTTGGGTCTGGGCTTGGGTCAACTAATGCACGATAGACCAACATAAAAACAACAAATACACTCAGAATTAAAACTAGCCAAGCTTTGGGTCCAGATAGAGCCCAACGCGCAAAGCGGTTATCAAAAAACATATGAAACAACTCATTAATACAGAATAAAGCGGTTCTAACAGAACCATTCAAGCGCCCAAAGCATCGCTGACACGTATCTAATTGGTAGCAATCAATACGCAGCATTCTTTGATATGTGGACAGTAAGTACCATTAACTACGCCTGATATATTAACAAATCAAACGAAGTTTGTGGCAATTTTCACTTTCTATACCAAAACTGCTAAGGGCATTAAAATAGTTGGCGAGAATACGGCATTATCACCTTTAAATACATCTCTAAGGTCAAGGAAAAGGCATAAGACATACTCACTCGAATAAAAATCAAAAGTAATGCAATAACTGAACAGATAAATCATTCCAACGTTGAGCCTCATACCAAGAGTGAGAAGCGCTCAGACGAAACTGCCAATCCGATGTTAATTGATGGGCCCAAACACCATTCACGACACGTCGCTCTGCGTTATGAAGATTAATATCGGTAAGATATTCAAAACCCAACTGTAGATTATTTTGCTCGCCATACCAAAGCCAACTAAGCTCAGGGCCCGCTTCAAGACGATACCCATGATGATAACTATCTTCCACTGACGCACTGCCGTTTAACAAGATCGCAAACAAACTCTGACCAAATGACTGCGTCACTCCAGCGCCTCCTTTTAAACGAAACACCAAATCATCATCAATCGTACTATCTCTCAGCAATGAAGCATTAATCTGCCACGATTTAGGTGTAACAAGCGCATTTTTAGGCGAGAGAGAACGTATATTAATAAATGACAGTGAGTTTAATTCAACAGAATCCTCTTCATCCCAGCGCACACTACCACTAAACATAGACAATTCAGCCCCTTTTAAATAGCCACCTTGAGGGTCAAGTAAACCATGGTAGGAAGGGCGATATTCAAGAATAGAATACGCAATATTTTCTTTAGCACCCAGCGACACAGCTAGACGCTGAGTTTTATGTCCTTGATCATCTCGTAATACAGGAGACTTAACCGGCGAAAACACCTCTCCTCTTTGACGCTTACTACGTAAAGAAAGAAGTTTAATCGATCGTCTATTAAGGTAATTTGATACTACTTTTTTACGAGCAACCAAATAACGGCTATATTCGTAAGCTACTTCTAAGATCTGTGCTTGGTCATATTGATTGTATGTCTCTAACTCCGCCAAATTCAGTTTTTCATTGTCGACTAAACTCTTAGCAACACGAATAGCGGCATCATCGACTTGATCTAGGGAAACTACGATTAAGAAGTCGCAAAACACTCAACCTCTCTCTTTCGAAT
>JBQEFB010000052.1:0-19551 GCA_052107635.1 Marinomonas sp.
AAGAATTACAAAAAGTGGCTTAGAAGACCTACAGGATTACTTGACCATTACACATCAATGAGTCGCCGTTTTGGAGGAACAGGCCTTGGCACCAGTATCTCCAAGCAACTTGTTAACTTAATGGGGGGCAGTATTCATGCACAAAGCACCCTCAATGTGGGTAGTACATTTTACTTCGATATTCCACTAGAAATAGCAGAAAAACCTGTTGTAACAGAAGATAACGAATTGATTAACATTCCCTCTCAAGATATTTTGATTGTGGACGATATACCTCAAAATATAACCTTGTTGTCTCATATTCTGACTCGACAAGGGCATACTGTATTTACGGCAAGAGATGGATTAGAGGCAGTAGAGGCATATAAGTCTTTACACCCCAATTTGATTTTAATGGACTTACAGATGCCCAAAATGGATGGCGTAACAGCCACTCAGATTATACGAACCTATGAGTCTGCACACGATATGATCAATGTCCCTGTTATTGCTTTAACCGCCAGTGTATTAATGGAAGACCGATTAGATGCGAAAAAAGCGGGGATGAATGGCTTTGCAACTAAGCCTATCGATAAACTGGCATTAAATAATGAAATGGCACGTGTCCTCAACATTACTCAGCTATCCCCAAGTAATAAAGAAGCCGTGATTAACTTTGCTCCTATCAAACGCAAAGAAATCCACTTCGAAAAAGGTCAAAGTTTATGGGGAGATAGAAAGCTATATATCAGTGAACTGAAAAAATTTGCGGAACAAAATGCAACGCTAAGTAATTCTTTACGTAGCTTATTAGCAAATAAGGAATATCAAAAATTGTCTCATTGCGCTCATGCAATAAAGGGCGTCGCAGCAAATTTAGCCTTAGTTAACTTATCACAACAAGCAGCGAGCATTGAAAACACCATAAACACAGAAGCCAATGAAGACTGTTATGAAAATATAACAAAACTAGAAAACGCATTCTCAAATTTTCTCGACGAGCTGTCCCGACTGTCCGCTAGTCACATAACAGACACAGCAGAAAATGAGTCATTACCAGACCATTGTAATAAAGAGGATATATTGACCCTTATTCACGAGCTACATGCATTAGCGGCCAGCGGTGAGTTGGATGATGAAAAAATGATGCAACTGCTTAACTGCGTTTCTGCTTCTTCAAAAAATCAGGTAACACAAGCAATCGACCACTTATCAAATTTCGATTTTGAGCAAGGCCAAATCACCTTAATGCAACTTAAACAACGTCAGACTGAAGGAGAGACGCTATGATATTAGGCTCTATCACCTTCCCTAGGATTTTATTAGTGGACGATGAACCCACTAATTTAAGGGTACTAAAAAAGGTACTAGAAGATAACTATCGCCTCTCTTTTGCCAGATCAGGAGAAGATGCGTTAAATATCATTAAAAAAGAACATATTGACCTCATTCTTCTTGATGTCATGATGCCTGAAATGACGGGGTTAGAAGTCTGTAAAATACTCAAAGACAATCCAGACACGGCAAATATTCCGGTTATTTTTGTCACAGCATTACGGGATACTGTAGACGAGGCAAAAGGCTTTGAAATCGGTGCAGTGGACTATATTACTAAACCGATTACTCCTACGATTGTATCTGCTCGCGTTAAAACACATCTTTCTTTAGTGCGAGCTAACTTGCTACGAGCGACTCATATAGATTTAATTCAACGTTTAGGGCGAGCAGCAGAATACAAAGATAATGAAACAGGCCTGCATGTACAGAGAGTAAGCTACTATTCAAAAATAATAGCCCTAGCCTATGGTTATAATGAACAAGTCGCAGATGAGCTAATGATGGCGGCGCCGATGCATGACCTTGGCAAAATAGGTATTTCAGACAGCATCCTTCTCAAGCCGGGCAAGCTGACTGCTGACGAATACGAGATAATGAAAAACCACACTCATATTGGCGCTGAGATTTTATCCAACCCAAAATCACATCTTATTGAGTTAGCGCACTCGGTTGCTATTTCACATCATGAAAAATGGGATGGTACTGGATACCCTTATGGTTTATCTGGTGAAAACATTCCTATTGAAGGCCGTATTGTTGCCCTTGCTGATGTGTTTGATGCACTCACATCAGAACGTCCCTATAAAAAAGCCTGGTCGATAGAAGATGCTCTCGAGCATATAAAAGAGCAAAGCGGCCTACACTTTGACCCTTACCTCGTTATTTTATTAATACAAGAACTGCCTAAAATCCTGGTGATTAAAGAACAGTTTTCAGAGGAAAGCGAAGCTAGCTAATCTACTAGGGCAATTGAAAATTTAGAAAACGATACCATCTAGATATCATCGAACATATTTAATCACATCGCAGCTACTTGCGATTATGGATCTTGCCCTATGAATGCGTTATCTAACCTAGCTGCTTCACTTATTCACAATGAAATAAGTCGATCACAAACACAACTTGGCGCTTTGCGGATTAAAGGAGACGATGCCCGAAAATTCCTTCAGGGCCAAGTTTCTTGTGACATGACCAAGCTATCGACTGAAAGTAGCTTATATGGTGCTATTTGTAGTATTAAAGGTCGTATCATTACAAACTTTTTCGCCGTTCAAGAAGATGATGGCTTGCTACTCATTATGAGTAAAGATTTGGTTGATACAAGCCTAAACCACCTTAAAAAATACGCCGTTTTTTTTAAGGTCGAACTGGTCAATGCATCCGATGACTATTGTATACAATCGGAATTCAACGATACGCTAGCGTCAGATACACCTGATGCTTTGCCTGAACTATTGCCAACAACATTCACCGATAACCAGACTATATTTACCATTAGCGAGTTCCCTGTACTCGCGACAATAGTGCTTCAACCCATCGAAAATAGCGCAGCACTAACCACAAAAAACCCAGAACAAAATAACGTATTATCGTTACTCACTGCACGACCATTAATTACCGAACAACACAGTGAAGAAATCCTACCACAGTGGTTAAACATGCAACGTACTGGAGGCATCAGCTTTACAAAAGGCTGCTACACAGGACAAGAAATTGTTGCCAGGATGCAATATCGTGGAAAGTCAAAAAAACAGTTGGCGCTCTTTTCTTGGGAAGGAACGAAAGAAGTATCTACCTCTTTGTTGGATAAAGAAGGGAAAAATATTGGTAACGTGCTACAACAAGCTCACTGCAACGCACTAAATATAGCGCAAGTTATGATTAATGTAGACCCAAATGATGTTGATGCATTTTTCTTAGGCGACCAAGAAATCACATTGCTACCGCTGCCTTACTTGCTTGAAAGCGCTAAATAGCTCTCTCCTCCTAAGACACAATTTAAACAAGGCGTTACACAACGCCTTGTTTAATATTGCACGAATCTTTATATAGGGTCTAACGACCAATTAATCGGCACTTTCCCTCTACTCAGTAAATAATCGTTCGTTTTTGAAAAATGACCACATCCTAAAAAACCACGGTAAGCCGATAATGGTGATGGGTGCACACTTTCCAGCACACAGTGCTTTTGCCGGTCAATATAACGTCCTTTTTTCTGTGCATAGGCACCCCAAAGCAAAAAAACCACACCGTCGTGTTCTTGGTTAATCACTTCTATAATTTTATCGGTAAAAGTCTCCCATCCTTTCTTTTGATGAGACCCTGCTTTACCTGCTTCAACCGTTAGTACACTATTTAATAATAAGACACCCTGTTCAGCCCATTGATTTAAAAAACCATGGTTTACAGGAGGTATACTCAAATCATTCTCCAACTCTTTGTAAATATTTACTAACGATGGCGGCACTTTAACACCGGGTTTAACTGAAAAAGATAATCCATGGGCCTGCCCAACTCCGTGATAAGGATCTTGACCTAAAACCACTACTTTTACATTTTCAAAGGACGTTTTATCTAATGCCGTAAAGCAATCCTCTGGCTCTGGATAAATCACCTTATGCTGTCTCTCTAACAATAAGAATTTCGTTAAAGACACCATATAGTCTTGCTCAAATTCTTGGGCTAATCTTGTTTGCCAACTTGCAGGTATATTCATGTCGCTACTCTAGTAAAAGTCTGTGTCTAAAAAGGGTTTAAAGAGGAGCTTGCTTTAAACTCAAAGTAACCGCTAAGTGCATCAGGGTCATCTGGCGTTGTTAAATGTTTCAGTAACAACCAAGTCATTTCACGTAAGGAATACGCCAAACAATACAATTCAATACGCCATAAAGTATCCTCAATATCCAAGGAAGGTTGATAAGCTGATATGAGTTCGATTCGTTGACTTGGGTTTAAATTATGGGACTGTGTAACAACAGCAAGATCAAATAGAGGGTCTCCCATTCCAGAACACTCCCAGTCAATTAGCCATAAATATTGATCATCCATTAATATGTTTTTGGGATTTACATCATTATGGCACAACACGGGTGTAACGCTAACGGAGGTTCGTTCAAGTGATGCCAACTGAAAATTTAAATATCTATACTCCTCTACTAACTCTGGTCTAGTCGTTAGAAAGCGATATATTTCGGTAAGATAATGAGTAATTAGGTCATAAACACAGTAATGACGTTCAACCACGGGTAATTGATGCGTCGCCATTAACGCTTTAGCAATACGATCAATGTCGTCACTGGTATGCACCACGCTCCATTCAAAAGAAGGTTGTGCAACAAAACGACTAGCAAAAGCCCCCTCTTCATTTTGCCAAAGTAATTCAGGAGACAACATTGCTTGTGAAGCACTAGATAAAACCAATAACTCACTCGCTCTATTAATAAAAAAGGCTTTCTCATTCAATGCTGGCACCCTTAATACAAGTTGAGGTAATCCATCCCAATCCAATCGGTATACATTATTTGAAAAACCTTCTTTAAAAGGGGTAACCGTTATCTGACTAAATTGGGGTAAAATCACCACCATTTGGTCGAAATATGCAGATAAATTAATCATTTTATTGCCAGAGTTGTAAGTCGCTGTCAGAATGACGAACTCAACTATCCGAGTCAATACACAATTTTGAAGCAGATCCATGAATAAACACGAAGACATTATTCGTAAAATCCAAGAAAGATTGAGCACTTTAAGTAAATCTGAACGAAAAGTAGCTGAAGCAATTCTTGCCGACCCGAAAACGACAATTCACTCAAGTATTGCTAAACTAGCAGCTCGAGCAGAAGTTAGTGAGCCAACGGTTAACCGTTTCTGCCGTAGTTTGATTGGTAGCGGTTTTCCTGACTTCAAAGTCTCCCTAGCGCAAAGTTTAGCGACTGGTACACCTTACGTAAATTTAAACGTAGAACCAGATGATGCTCCAGGTGCTGTTACCAGCAAAATTTTTGAAGCGGCGAAAAACAACCTAACTCGCGCCCAAGAAATTCTACCCGAGTCGCTCATTAGTCGAGCGGTGGATGTTCTTGCCCAAGCTCGTCGTATTGAATTTTATGGATTAGGAGCCTCTGGCCCTGTTGCAAAAGATGCCCACCATAAATTTTTTCGTTTAAATATGCCAGTAGTGGCTTATACCGACATATTAGTACAACGCATGGCGGCAGCGGGAACTCATCCTGGTGATGCAGTGGTCGTTATTTCTTATACCGGAAGAACGTTACCCCTGATCGAAACCGCTCGTGTTGCACGTGAAGCAGGCGCAACTGTAATTGGTCTGACCAATCCAGGCTCACCACTCACCGAACATTGCTCAATTATCCTTCCAATAGAAGAAACCGAAGATACCGATATCTACACACCAATGAGCTCTCGTATCGTCTACTTAACGCTTATAGATGCTCTCGCAACTGGCGTACTTCTAAAACGTGGTCCAGAATTTAATGCCCATCTTAAAAAGCTTAAGTTGAGTGTTCAGGATACTCGTGCACCGAAAGTAGAAAAAAAATAAGCGTACAATACTGATCCAAAGGACAAAAGGCACAAGCGTGCCTTTTTACATTCTTACAAAATTATGACGTTAATTTATGGAGCAACAGCCCCTTTTCGGATTTTTTTACAATTTTACTGGAGTTTTCTGACAGATTATCCTTTTCTACCCACCTAGAATGCCCGTCTAGTCATGAACTGTGTTAAAAACAGTCAAGCCATTAACAGCTTGACGCTTTTCTGATTCACCATGTTTCATCGGCTTTATACGATAAAAACATTCAAAAATACTAATAATTTAATGCGACTTGAAGAGCATTATTTTTCAAGAGACGGCTTAATTAGCACGATAAAGACACAAGATGTCATCGCATTAACATGATTTTACCGATTCGAGGACAACAATGATTGAGAACACTAGCTATGCGATAAGCTTCACGTTTTTAGCTTATCTTATTCTTATGCTGGGTATTGGGCTTTATGCTTATAAACTCACATCGAGCGCAGAAGATTACTTCCTAGGTGGTCGTTCATTAGGACCTTGGCCAACAGCAATCTCTGCTGGTGCCTCTGACATGAGTGGCTGGTTGCTACTTGGCCTACCTGGTTATGCATTTGCATCTGGTATGGAATCTGTATGGTTAGGTGCCGGGTTATTAATAGGTACTTGGCTAAATTGGTTGTTATGTGCCAAACGCTTACGCACCTACAGTATCCAAGCCGATAATTCCCTAACTATTCCGCACTTTTTAGCAACACGCTTCCAAGATAAATCGAAGTTGATTCAAACCATTTCTGCGGCTTTTATTTTGCTATTTTTCTTGTTCTATACAAGTTCTGGCCTAGTCGCTGGTGGTAAATTGTTTGAAACTGTTTTTCATATCGATTACACCTACGCCGTTATTATCGGTACTGTCTGTGTCGTTTCCTACACACTATTTGGTGGCTTCTTAGCCGTTGCTTGGACTGATCTGGTACAAGGCCTAATGATGGCTGCTGCTTTGGTAATCGTACCTATTGCGGCACTAGATGGTAGCTGGTCTGAATTAACGGCAACATTAGCCGCGAAAAACCCTGAACTTTTGGATATCTGGACAAATGTGAAAGGTGAGCCAATGACGCTAATTGGCATTATCTCTCTAGTTGCATGGGGCTTAGGTTACTTCGGACAACCTCATATTCTAGCCCGTTTTAAAGCGGCTCGTTCTAACAAAGACATCACAACAGCTCGTCGTATTGCCGTTATCTGGACCATTCTATGTATGGCTGGTGCACTTGCGATTGGTTTATCTGGTATCGTCTATGTCGATAATAATATGGGTGGCGTATTGGCCGACCCAGAAAAAATCTTCATGATCATGGTAAACGCAGTTTTCCACCCTGTTGTCGCAGGTATTCTTCTTGCTGCTATATTAGCGGCTATTATGAGTACTGCAGACTCTCAATTACTTGTATCCTCTTCTGCATTAGCGGAAGATTTTTACAAGCTGCTGATCAATAAAAAGGCCTCACAAAAGGAAATCGTAAACGTTGGCCGATTTGGTGTCGTTGCGATCTCTATTATTGCGTTAGTACTTGCCTTGAATCCTGAAAGCTCAGTATTAAGTTTAGTTTCTTATGCTTGGGCAGGATTTGGTGCTGCATTTGGTCCAGCGATTCTATTGAGTCTATTCTGGCGTAACATGCACCGCAATGGCGCTCTTGCAGGCATAATAGTTGGTGGTGTCACTATTGTTGTCTGGAAACAGTTACACGGTGGTATTTTCGAGCTATACGAAATTGTTCCTGGTTTTATCTTCTCTACTCTATCCATCATTATCTTTAGCCTGGTAAGCGGTGAGCCTGAGAAGAAAGTGACAGACACTTTTGATGAATACACTAAATCATTAAAAACAATGGATTAATATTTTGTATTAGGCAATTCATTGCCCAATAACAAGATACATAAAGCCCAGTTCAACCTTGTTGATCTGGGCTTTTTTATGCACTAAAAAAACGACTAAATAGCCGCTTAACCGTAATCTAAACAATAAAAAAAGGGCTTGCAAAGCAAGCCCCAAACACCATAACTAACAAATGTTAGTTGTCAGAGAAAAATGATTATTCATCGTTAAATAAACTACAGGCGCCCTGTTCAGCACCACTAACAAACGCTCGCTGTGCACTAAAAAGTTCACGCCCCATACCTTGATGAGAATGTGTTAAATCATGTGTAGATGCCTCTCGAGAAGCAAGCTCTTCATCTGAGATAAGCACGGAAAGAGTACCTGCTACGGCATCCAAGCGAACCAAATCACCATTCTGTATTTTGGCAATCAAACCACCCGCTAATGCTTCAGGTGTCAAATGAATGGCCGCCGGTACTTTACCTGATGCGCCAGACATTCGACCGTCCGTTACCAAGGCAACTTTGTAACCTTTATCTTGTAAGTTGACTAAATAAGGCGTTAATTTATGCAGTTCTGGCATACCGATCGCTTTAGGCCCCTGAAATCGCACAACAGCAACGCAATCTCTCTCAAGTTTCCCCGTTGAAATCGCTTCAGCCAAATCATTTTGATTATGAAATACCACCGCTGGTGCTTCAACAATACGATTCTCTTCTGCGACAGCGGATACTTTGATCACCGCACGTCCTAAATTACCTTTAAGCAGTGATAACCCACCTTCTTTACTAAATGGGTCTTCGATTGGCCTTATAACACTCAAATCTAAGCTTTGATCAGGTCCATCACGCCAAACAACCTTATCATCTTCTAAAAAAGGCTCTTTGGTATAATGTGTTAACCCTTTACCAACAATGGTCATGACCTCTTCATGAAGCAAGCCACCTTTAAGTAACTGTTTCACCAAATAAGCCATACCACCAGCCGCATGAAAATGGTTAATGTCAGCCTGTCCATTTGGATAAATACGAGTAAGTAAAGGAACGACTTTAGACAATGCAGAAAAGTCATCCCAAGTAACAATAATGCCTGCAGCACGAGCAAAAGCGACGATATGCATAGTGTGATTCGTTGAACCACCTGTCGCTAATAAACCAACTATCGCATTTACGATACTGCGCTCGTCAATTACTTCATAGAGAGGTCGGTAATCACGACCTAACGAAGTGATTTTAGTCGCTAATTGAGCGGTATGTTTTGTTAAAGCAGCACGCAATGGATTATCTGGATTAACGAATGATGAGCCTGGTAATTGCAGCCCCATGATTTCAACTAATAATTGATTAGAGTTCGCAGTACCATAAAACGTACAGGTGCCGGCACTATGATAAGAAGCAGATTCGGCTTCCAGCAGTTCGGCTCGAGTTGCCTTGCCTTCTGCATAGCGCTGACGTACTGACGACTTTTCAGCATTAGATATACCAGAATGCATTGGCCCGGCAGGAATAAATAACGCAGGTAAATGTCCAAAACGGAGCGCACCGATGAGTAGACCTGGTACAATTTTATCGCAGATACCTAAATATAAAGCGGCATCAAACATATTATGAGAAAGCCCAATAGCAGCACCTTGCGCTATGTTATCACGGCTAAACACACTCAACTCCATACCATCCTGACCTTGAGTTACGCCATCACACATCGCAGGAACCCCACCAGCGAATTGCGCGACACTACCCATTTCAGCGACTGCTTGGCGAATTTGATCAGGATAGTTTTCATAAGGCTGATGCGCAGACAACATATCATTATAGGCAGAAATAATACCAATGTTGGCTTCTTCCATTAATGTTAGCTTTTGTTTGTCTGTAGGGTGACAAGCAGCAAAGCCATGAACCAAGTTACCACACGATAACTTACCTCGATGCGGTCCTTGCTCTTGCGCTTTTTTCATGTCGGATAAATATTGAGTTCGTAAAGACTGACTACGCTCAATAATAGCTTCGGTTACTTTTGTTACAATGGAATTCATACTGTACTCCGTTTTACAGCAGTCTCTACCTGACTGATTTTGTATAATTATTTTGTAATATTACTACACACGGTAGAAATATCACGCTAAAAAGCCTTAGAAAACGTCAAATAGAATGATTTGTTGTAATTTTTTTACCAAAAAAGACAATCCGTCTCTTTTTTCCTTTAAAATAACGCGCAGCAACAACATAATTTATTGTATTATCACAAGTGACGTAACAAGCGATTATTTTTTAAGCTATTACTGGACTGTCTCTGTACTTTCCTTGCTTGAGAATAAAATTTTGTAGTATTTTTACGTCAAAGATCACACTGAGCCATGTTGTACTTCGTCATAATACGAACAAGAACGACATGGTGTTTCACTATATTTAGAGGTGAGTATGACTATTAAAGTAGCAATTAACGGATACGGACGTATTGGACGCAACACACTTAGAGCGCTATACGAATCAGGGAAACGTGACCAAATTCAAGTGGTTGCCATCAATGACCTTGGTGACTCTAAAACTAATGCTCACCTTACTAAATATGACACAGTTCACGGCCGTTTCAATGAAGACGTTACTTTTGATGACGAAGCCTTATACATTAACTCAGATAAAATCCGTACCTTCTCTGAACGCAACCCAGCAGACCTTCCTTGGGCTGAGTTAGAGGTCGACGTTGTTTATGAATGTACTGGATTCTTTACTACAAAAGAAAAAGCCAGCGCTCACATCACTGCTGGTGCGAAGAAAGTTATTATTTCAGCGCCAGGTAAAGAGGTAGATGCCACAGTTGTTTATGGTGTAAACCAAGAGGTTCTAACCTCTGATATGACCGTCATTTCTAATGCCTCTTGTACCACTAACTGTCTAGCACCTGTGGCCAAACCACTAAATGACAAGCTTGGCATTGAAAGCGGCTTGATGACTACGATCCACTCTTATACTAACGATCAGCGTTTATCCGATGTGTATCATGAAGATCTTTATCGAGCTCGTGCAGCAGCGATGAACATGATCCCAAGTAAAACAGGTGCCGCAGCGGCAGTTGGATTAGTGATTCCTGAACTGGCTGGTAAATTTGACGGCATGGCCGTTCGTGTACCTACCATCAATGTATCCTTGGTAGATTTAACCTTTTTAGCACCACGTGAAACCACCGCTGAAGAAGTTAACCAAATCATTGAAGACGCAGTAAAAGCAGATCCTGTTTTAGCTCAAGTACTTCATGTAAACCATGAACCACTTGTCTCAAGTGACTTCAATCATAATGCGTACACCTCTAACTTTGATGCGACTCAAACGCGCGTTCAAGGTAAGCTGGTTAAAGTAATGGCTTGGTACGATAACGAATGGGGCTTTTCAAACCGCATGCTAGACAACACTATCGCATTAATGAGTGCTAAATAACGACTCTCAACAAAGGCTGCTGACGCAGCCTTTGTCCTATTTTATACTTCATCTCACGCCCTCTAATGTTTGGTAATCTATTATGACTCGCAGAACTAAAATTGTTGCAACACTTGGCCCCGCTTCTAGCTCTCCTGAAATGATTGAAAAATTAATTCTTGCTGGCGCCAATGTTTTTCGTTTGAATTTCTCTCATGGTCAACCAGAAGATCATATTGAGCGCGCAAACATTGTTCGTGAAATGGCAGCAAAAAATGGCCGTCACATCGCTATTCTTGGTGACCTACAAGGACCTAAAATACGCATTGCTCGCTTTAAAAACACCAAAGTTGAACTAAAAGACGGCGCGACTTTTATTCTTGATGTGGGTTTTGATAAAAACAATGGCGACGAATTTCGCGTCGGCATTGATTACCCACAATTAGCAAAAGATTCACAACCAGGCAATATCCTACTTCTTGATGATGGCCGCGTTGTACTTGAAGTACTAGAAGTAAAAGGCTTAGAAGTTATTACGAAGGTTATTGTTGGCGGTCCATTATCAAACAACAAAGGCATCAATCGCCAAGGTGGTGGGTTGTCTGCTGCCGCTCTAACGCCTAAAGACAAAGAAGACATTAAAACAGCAGCCCTTTTAAAAGCTGACTACCTTGCAGTCTCTTTCCCTCGTAGCGCCGCTGATCTTCATGAAGCTCGTGCGCTAGCTGAAGCAGCTGGATTGAAAGCCGGTATTGTTTCGAAAGTCGAACGTGCTGAAGCCGTGGCCGACAACGAAACACTGGATGCCATTATCTTAGCATCCGATGCTGTTATGGTTGCCCGTGGCGATCTAGGAGTAGAAATTGGTGATGCAGAATTGATTGGTGTACAGAAGCACATGATCAAACGCTGTCGCCAATTAAACCGCCCGGTTATCACCGCGACACAAATGATGGAAACCATGATCACCAGTGCAATGCCTACGCGAGCAGAAGTATTCGACGTAGCAAATGCTGTACTAGATGGCACAGATGCCGTTATGTTATCCGCAGAAACAGCCGCTGGCGCTTATCCTGAAGAAGTGATTCAAACCATGAATCGTGTGTGCGTTGGCGCAGAAAAACAGCCAGCCATCAATCGATCTAAGCATCGCGTCGATGTTACTTTTACCAATATTGATGAAACCATTGCCATGTCTGCAATGTATGCCGCCAATCATTTAGAAGGCGTAAAAGCGATTATCAGTTTGACTGAATCAGGTACAACACCACTACTAATGTCTCGTATTAGTTCAGGGCTACCTATTTATGCCTTGTCGCCGAATCAAGCAACCTTAAATAAAGTCACCCTTTATCGCGGCGTCACTCCTGTCGCCTTCTCTTCTAAAGAGTTTAATGTTGATACTATCGTTATGGGTCTTGTCGACCATGTAAAATCATTTGGCCTAATCAATGATGGCGATCTTGTTATTGTGACGAAAGGAGATCATTTAGTCAGTCATGGTACGACTAATATGATGAAAATCGTCCAAGTAGGTGCACCTAAGGAATAACATTGTGAGTAATAAAGTATTATTAAAAAAAACCATTATTACGCCCGAGCATAAAAACGTTGCTCTAGTAGCACATGATAATATGAAACCTGAACTCATTGAGTGGGTAGAAAAACACAAAGAAAAGCTCATTAAACACAACTTAATGGCAACGGGAACCACTGGGCACTTAATTCACAAGCAATTAAATGTTCCAGTACAATCCTTGATCAGCGGACCACTAGGTGGTGATCAGCAATTAGGTGGCCTAATTGCTGAAGGGAAAATCGACGTTCTAATCTTTTTCTGGGACCCGTTCGAACCTATGCCTCATGACCCTGATATTAAGGCTTTATTACGCGTTGCTGCAGTATGGAATATCCCTATTGCTTGCAGTGTATCGTCCGCCAACTTTTTAGTTTCTTCGCCTTTGTTTGATAGCGAATTTAAACGAAAAATACCAGATTATGATCAATACCTAAAAGAGCGACTTTAAGTCGCTCTTTTTTTTGCGCGCAGGTTTTCTGCATATCCTTATCAATCCCTGCAATACTCTCGCTGTTTTCGTTAAAATCGGCTATATTATCGGCCGATTATCATCGCAGTATTATCGTGATAGGCCACGTAATACTATGCGACTCTATTTTATATATCAACGTAACTCTGCCCCTCAACACACCACGTTGATAACCGCCATCAGGAGAATTGTTTTGCAAGCAAAAGTAGCCCTTATTATGGGATCTAAAAGTGACTGGGCCACCATGGAAAGTGCCGCTGAAATCATGGATATACTTGGCGTGAGTTATCACGTAGAAGTGGTTTCCGCTCACCGAACCCCAGTAAAACTAACTGAGTTTGCAGAACAAGCGGTTGAAAAAGGCTTTGAGGTTATTATCGGTGGCGCTGGCGGTGCAGCACATTTGCCAGGAATGGTCGCAGCTCACACTCGCTTACCTGTACTTGGTGTACCAGTACAAAGTAAAGCACTTAACGGAATGGACAGCTTACTATCAATTGCTCAAATGCCAAAAGGCGTTGCTGTTGGTACACTTGCTATCGGTACTGCAGGGGCATTTAATGCCGGTTTACTTGCTTGTCAAATTCTCGCGAATGCTAACCCTGAACTTGCTAAGAAAATTGATGCGTTCCGTACTCAACAAACGGAAACTGTTCTTGCCAATCCTGATCCTCGTGAGGCCTAAATGTCAACTTTATGGGTATTAGGCGCCGGACAATTGGGCGCGATGTTAAAACAAGCAGGCACACCTCTTGGTCTTGATGTTCGTCCAGTAGACATAGAAGCCACTGAAGTACTGCCACTACAAGATGATGATGTAGTCACCGCTGAACGTGAAGAATGGCCTGAAACGGTTGCTACTAAGCAACTGGCAACACATAAGAACTTTGTTAATTTAGCGACGTTTCCTCAATTAGCTGATCGCTTAACGCAAAAACAATGGCTAGACCGTCTTGAGCTAGCAACAGCGCCTTGGTTTCCAGTAGAGCAAGACTCAACGGCAGAATATGCTTATCAAACACTAGGTGAACGCGTATTAATGAAGCGCCGCCGTGGTGGCTATGATGGCAAAGGCCAATATTGGTTAAAACAAACAGAGCAATCTGTTATTCCAGAAGACTGGAAAGGTCTTGCGATTGCTGAGCAAGCGATCAACTTTGATGAAGAGGTCTCTTTAGTCGGTGTTCGTGGTAAAGATGGTCAAAAGTACTTCTATCCATTAACGCTTAATTTGCACATCAATGGCATTTTATACGCGTCTATTTCACCGCTAAAACGTCTTGATCAATACCAGAGCACAGCAGAAGCGATGCTTGGCAAACTGATGGATGCATTAGATTACGTTGGCGTTATGGCGATGGAATGCTTCCGTGTAGGCGATGAACTGCTCATAAATGAACTAGCTCCTCGTGTACACAACAGTGGTCATTGGACACAAGCTGGTAGTAATGTTTGTCAGTTTGAAAACCATGTACGTGCCGTATCAGGTTTACCACTTGTACAAGCAGAAATTAAAAACCAAAGTATGATGGTCAACCTAATAGGTGTCGACTTAGACTACCAGTGGTTGAGTATTAAAAGCTTAGAATTGTACTGGTACAAAAAAGAAGTCAGACCTGGCCGTAAAGTTGGTCATCTGAATTTCTGTACGGGGAACCTAGAAGTACTGGATACAGCGCTTAACGCTTTGTCTATGCCAGCCCCTTACCCTGAAGCAATTGAATGGCTAAAAGCGAACTTGCCAGTTTAATTGTAGATCGTCCTATCGCACGATAAAATCGCATTAACTTACTGCACACAGTAAGTTAATGCGGTTTTTTATTCTTTGTCTTTCACACAATAATCAAGCTTCAGGCAAACGCATTGCCATTAATACACCTACGATGGCCATAACGGAAAATACCAGCACCAAAGCTGCGATTGAAATCACTTGAGTTAACGTACCGATAAGACTCATTAATAACAGCATAAAACCAATTACTGTATTACTCACTGCCACATAGCTGGTTCGCTTATTACCATCAGCCAAATCCACTAGATACGTCTTACGCCCTACTCGAACACCCTGATGCGCAATCGTCAGCAGGAAATATAAAACAGGTAACAGCCACACATGATGAAATAACTCGGGCTGAAGATAAGAAATCGCAAATAAGATAAATCCAACGATCGAACTCAAAAAGCACGCCACCATCATCACTTTCTTACTAGATCGATCAGAAAACCGTCCCCAAAAAGGCGCAGACACAAGCGAGGCCAAGCCACTAGCAAACAGGAACATAGCCAATATCCAAACATCGCCTCCCAATTGCTGTTGGGCTAACACCACGTAATAAGGCGCACTCAATGCCGTACAAAGAAACAAAGATCGAGTAATCACAAATAAACGAAACGCACGATCTGTTTTTAATAAACTTAACTGCTTCAATGCCTCCATCAAGCCATTACGACCGCCATCAACTTCACCAGGATACTCCACCACCCGCGAATAAACCGCCGCACCAATTAGCCAGACCATAGCTGCCGCAACCAAACAAGAACCATAAATAACAGGGCTCGCTTCAAACGCCGTAAAAGCACTGAGCATCATCACCACCGCAATACCAACAGTCACCAAGCCGGCAAAACTCGCAGACCAACCTGTAACCTGACCACGCTGGTTTTTCGGTACTGTTTTTCCCAATACATCCTTTGACGCAACAGAACTTAACCCTCTAGCCAGACTAAAAATAATCAGGCACAACATAATCAGCCAGCCAGCTAGTGTGCCATTAAACGCCACAGCAAGAAGGCCAATTGCAACAATACTCAATGACTGAATAATACTACCAACAACCCACACCCACTTTCGAATCGGAAGTTTTCTAACAAAACTGGCTATCGCTAACTGCGGCAATAAAGATCCAGACTCCCTAATCGGCACTAGCCAACCCAATAAATACGCAGGCGCTCCAACACTTTGCAAAATCCACGGTAACGTTACTTTAGGGTTGATAATAGCATCCCCTAAATTAGTAAAAAATTGAGCAATAATAAGCTTAATAAAGTTACCTGATACTTGCTTGCAAGCCGACTCGTCTATTTTTTCACACGCCCTAGCATCTTCTTCATTAGCAATTTTTTCATACACAGACCCAAGAAGACCTTTATCCGACATACATACTCCACAGAAAGTGATTCGCTCAATTCATTTGAAAAATAGATCAAGAAATATTAACACCTCCTTTAAAAAAATGCGTAGCCGAGCACTCCATAGAACAAAGAAAAACTACAGTATGCTCAAACCGTATTATTGGAGAATGGGTGGAAAGGTAAAAAGATGCCTAAAGGAGCATTCACTTTACACATCAAGTAAAGTGAATGCTTACTGACTCCTGACCATTAGCATAATTCAACATCTCTTCCTTTAAAAAAAAGATTCAAGATACAAAAGATAAAACCCAAAAAGGCTAGAACCCCCTAATTACTGCCTTTTAAAGATGCCTGCCTTAAACATCTGATAGCGTTAGTCTGGACGCCACATCACGTAGCCGCCAGCATCACTGGCTCGGCGCAACATTTCGATCAGCGTTATGGCACGGGTTGATAGCGCCACCTCTTCCGGTTCATCTGGATTACCACTAACTGCTTTATCCTTCTCATGTGTAATAGCTAAAGCCAAGTGATCCAAAGCAGAGATCAAGGCTTCGCCACTGACCGCACCTTCCGTACTACCACCGCAACCCATCATGGTAAGCAATTGATTGGCGACGCTATCAAACATAACAAAACTCGCCGACTCTTCACTGTAAAACTTGATCAACATATAATCGACCTCCTTAAGGAAAAACCAAGACAGGCACCTTATAAAACCAATAAAAACAAGGTACTGAGCGCCCTACCAGAACATATTCATTGCTCGTAAATTAAAATATACAGGATAAAAAAAGTAAGCGAGACTAAATAACAATCAGGCTAGTAACTGAACACTCTTTCTATTGCACTTTCTCTGATGTAATTCACAGTATTGATCAATAGACCATTCTTGCCCGACTACACTCCCCGTTCTGACTTCAAATTCAGTGGCAATACACAGCCAATTGTCAGATGAGATACTTAGTCTCTGCAGAATAGGAAGTAACGACGCATCAATCGATCCTCTTTTACCTTCTTTCACTATTCGCCCTGTCATGTCGATGAGTTCTAAGTAATCCACAAGTTTAAAAGGCAAACCATTTGGCATGTCTTTTTGTGGATTCCCTACAAATGGATAAAGCGCTTTAGCTTGAGACTTTCCTTTAACAGCGGCCACTCGCTTCTTAATACTGGTAAAATCAGAGCTTTCTGGTGTGTCGCTAATACCTGATCTTACGGGATTTAAATCGACGTAGGCCATGCAAGCCATGAGTGCCGCTTCATCGAGTAAAGCCTGGGATTTAAAGCGCCCTTCCCAAAAATGACCGGTACATTCATCCTCCAAATTAGCTCGCCGTGCAATCGGCTCGTTAAGTTCTTTCATGAACCAGCTTAAGTCTGTTAAGCGTTCTCGATAGGTTTCTGCCGCCGCTTCCGCTAAAGCAATAACATAGGTAGGAAGCGTACCGCCGACTAGATATTGCTGAGTAAACGTCGTGCCTTTATGCAGTCTATGCCAGCGTTCTAACACCTCAAACACAGACCAATGCTTCGCTTTTTCTGAATCGATATGCAGCACCACATGAAGATGGTTGCTCATCACCGCGTAGGCACAAATATCTATCGAAAAAACACTGGCGAGAAACAGTAAACGGCTCTCTACCCAACGTCGTCGATGCTCGTAACTGACGCCTGTGAATGGGTCTTCACCGCATAAAAAGGCTCGACGCACACATCGAGCAACACAATGATAATAAAGGGTATCGTCTAAGCATACTTGCTGACTTCTGGGCATTGGCATAATCCAGCTCCTCTTCCTTGAGAAAACAAAAATTAAGTATAGAAGAGGAATGGAGAATAAACCGAAAAATGCTATAAGAGGCGTGATTACAGGCTTTTTCTTATGCCTGTCTTAAAAAGATACTGGATTATACGACGAGGGTCAGAATCCTGTGCTGGCTCTAGTTTTGCCGTACGACTAGGGTCAGAGCCCTTAAACGGCGAGTGATGTGGTTGATTAGATTCTGTGCCACCGTTTAAGGGATCTGACCCTGCGTAATCAGTATATAGATTCTTGTTTTACATTTGTGCTGACGCGCCGAGGTACGAGACAGGCGCAAGCAAATGGTAAGCGTCCGAGCATCAACTCCTAGACTCGCTTAAATACCCACTCAAAATATTTTCAATTTTTGAGTGGCGTAAAACGACAAGTGGGTCTAAGGTTATAGATAGACAGAGAGCAAGGGATTGTTCAAGCCTCCAGGACGGAGGCTCTGTCTTCTTTCAGGATAATTCCATGCAGCAAGGAGGCTGCAAAAAGTCTCTTCACTTATCTCTTCTTAATATTCCATGGCAGTAACCGGTCGATCTCATCGTAGTCACTTTTATCGTTTAATAATGGCAGTGTTTCAAACAGCGTGGTTAGGTAATCGTACGGGATTAATCCATTCGCTTTAGCGGTTTCGATTACACTGTAAAGTATCGCGCTCGATCTGGCCCCTTTGCCTGTGTTGGCAAACAACCAGTTTTTACGACCAATAACGAAGGGTTTGATGGCCCGTTCGGCTCGGTTGTTATCAATGTTGATTCGCCCATCGGTTAGGTAAACGGTGAGTTTGTCCCATTGATTGAGGTTGTATTGGATCGCTTTGTCTAAGAGTGTTTTTGGCGGTACTTGTTGAACGGACTTTTCGAGCCATGCTTTGTACGTCGTTAATATAGCAGGCGCTTTTTCTTGTGGCTTTTTCTTGTGGCTTTTTCGTATGCCTGTCTTAAAAAGATACTGGATTATACGACGAGGGTCAGAATCCTGTGCTGGCTCTTGTTTTGCCGTACCTTGTAGAGAGCAGCTGATGCCTCGAGTGCCGCGTACGACTAGGGTCAGAGCCCTTAAACGGCGAGTAATGTGGTTGGTTGGATTCTGAGCCTCTGTTTAAGGGGTCTGACCCTGCTCATCTGTTCTAGGTATTTGATGTTAGAGGTTCTTGTTTTACATTTGTGCTGACGCGTCGAGGTACGAGACAGGCGCAAGCAAATGGAAGAACAAGAAACGACTTTTCGTAGCAGAATGGGGCTTCTCTTAATTATAAGCGTGACGACGACTTATGCTTATCCCCTTGCGGGAGTCTCACATGCGTTCCTTCATAAGAGCCCCACACGAGTGTGGGGTTAATTATGCCCAGGAACGAAAAAACCCCACCCTGCGTAGCAGGATGGGGTTTCTCTTAATTATAAGCT
>JBQEFB010000053.1:0-18240 GCA_052107635.1 Marinomonas sp.
AAAGAATTACAAAAAGTGGCTTAGAAGACCTACAGGATTACTTGACCATTACAGGAGGAACCTGGGTAATTAGCGCTGAGTTAACGCAAGTTTTATACCAAAACTCAACAATAAAACCCCTGTCACACTATCCAATACTTGAGCCACTTTTGGCCTCGCTAGCCAAACTCGCGCTTTGTGTACCATCATCGCCAAAAACGTTTGCCACGCCATCGCAATAACAAAATGCAACGACGCCATAAACAAAGATTGCGCCAAAGCCGAGTAATGCGGGTCTATAAACTGCGGCAGAAATGCCATATAGAAAATAATAGGTTTCGGATTAAGGACATTCGACAAAATTCCCTGACGAAAGCTACCCCACGCCGTCAATGTTTTGCTTGGTTTAGTGTCGTTAAAAGACATCCCCATTGGCTTCATCGCACTACGAATTGCTTGCACCCCCAAATACACCAGATACGCCGCACCTAATAATTTAAACGCAACAAACAAGTTAGCCGAACCCAATAAAATCACCGACAACCCCAGCGCCGATAAGGTGGCATGCGCAAACAATCCCATACAAATACCTAAACTTGTCAGGAAGCCTAAACGCCAACCACCAGCGGCGGCATTACGCATGACTAAAATAGTGTCCACACCTGGACTCATAGTCAAAACAGTAATCGCTGCTAAGAAGGGTAACCAATGGAAATGCTCTAACATTTAGGTTCTCCAGTTTACTCAATGCACCACACAGAAACCTAGGTTACTGTTGGCAACTTAAATCTATCCATGTCTCAATGCCTAGTTCCTTTGCATCATGACTGATAGGCGTACAGGTTTCCGCCAAAGCCCCAGAAAGACTCAACAAACCGACTTCTAATGGCACCATAGCAAAATAATACTCTGGATCACCAAACGCCATACTCAGCGTCGACTTTTCAAGATTAATTGGTGTCGGCAAGGTAACTGTTAATGTCATCCACAGCATTTGATTTTTAAAACCAAATTTACCAATTTCTACTGACTCAGGTTTTAATACCTTGTCATCCACTTTCAGATGGACAAAATAATCGCCTTTTTTAAGATTGCCTAGCCCTTCTAGTAATGCGGTTTTTTCTTTCCCTGTAAATTTACCATCGCCATTATCGTCATACGCTTCGAGTAAACTCACTGAAGTAAATAAATCCCACGACCACGTGGCTTGTAATGTGGTGATCATCGGCGTATCCACAACAGCTTGGTACTGTGAATCAATCCATATATGCGGATGAGCTAACGCTGGGCTTGCACTCAACCAGCTCAGTAATAAAACGCCAATCAGTCGGAACAAGCCACTACTCCATCAATGCCGGAACATGACGAACTCGTGCTTCTAAAATACGCTGAAACTCTTTCGGGTCATGTTGCTGTGCCAAACGTTCTGGATCGTTCTTTGCACCATGCCATGCTTCTAGACGAGACAACCAAAAACGCAACGCGGCAATACGCAACATAAACGGCCAAGCATCTATTTCTGCTGGACTGACGTCACGTTCATGCAAATACGCTTTTAACAAGGCGCGATACTTGGCTTGATCCAATTCTCCGGTTTCCAAATCAGAACACCAGTCGTTCACCACAATGGCTAAATCATACATCACCCAAGAATGGCAAGCGTTGTAAAAATCAATAATCGCCGATAACTCACCGTTTTCAAACAAGGTGTTGTTGTAAAACAAATCACCATGAATCGTAGTTTTCGGTAAATCTGGGGACTGGGCAATAAAGTCATCAAATGCTTTGATTTGTGACATTAATAATTCCGCTTGCGCGGGTTCTAACTCTGATGCAATCGATGCACTTGTCGCTTTCCACCACTCTACGCCTCGATGACTGTCACGATGCTCTGGGAAATCTTCACCTGCGATATGCAGCTTCGCTAAGGCTTCACCCATCAATCGACAGGATTTTTCATCCGTTTGTTTCAGCTCGCCACCCGGAAAACAATCCACAATAATCGCCGGACGATCATTCACCACACGTAAACGCTCGCCATGAATATCGATCAAGGCTGCCGGTACGTTAAAACCTTTATTTTTTAAATGCGCGACCACATCTAAAAAATAAGGCACTTCGTCAAATTCAAACTCTTCAAATAAGGTGACGACATATTTTCCTGTAGTGGTATTCAGAAAATAGTTGGTGTTTTCAACTCCCCCAGAAATACCTTGGTAAGAAACCAGTTCACCTAAATAATAATCGGCCACTAGGGCCTTCATGTCAGAGTCTGAGACGGACGTGTAAACAGCCAAGTTGTACTACCTATGTATGGTCAAAAAATAAAGCGTATACGAAAGCGCCTATGCTCCACAATAAGCGACAAAAGGTCAATTCGAACGAGTAAAAATCGTCCCTTTATCTCGTTTTTTGTCCTCTATACCGAAATACACATGAGATAGCTCTTTTATCAGTTAATACGCGATTTAGACTGAAAAAATCCTCGTAAGTGCTTAGAATAGGCGCCAATAATCGCCGATTAATACAGAGGTTTCATTTTGGCTACCGATTCTAAAACACACATTTCTCCAATGATTCTGGTAGACGGCTCGTCTTACCTTTACCGAGCATTCCACGCGATTCCACCGATGAGCACCAGCGATGGCCAACCCACCAACGCTACTCGCGGTGTAATCAGCATGATCCGCAGTCTTATCAAAAGCTACCCAAACTCTCCTATGGTGATCATCTTTGATGCCAAAGGAAAGACCTTCCGCGATGAGATTTACAGCGAATACAAGGCGCAGCGTCCGCCGATGCCTGACGATTTACGTCCACAAATAGAACCGATTCACCGCATGGTCGAAGCCATGGGCTTGCCTCTGGTGATAATCGATGGTGTAGAAGCCGACGACGTAATCGGCACCATCGCCAAACAAGTGGGTGAAACAGGCCGAGAAGTGGTCGTTTCCACAGGCGATAAAGACATGGCACAACTGGTGACCGACAAGGTCACCTTGGTCAACACCATGAATGACACTGTGATGGACATTCAGGGCGTAAAAGACAAATTCGGCATCCCGCCTGAATTGATCATCGATTACCTCGCGCTCATGGGCGATAAAGTTGATAACATTCCTGGCGTACCAGGAGTCGGTGAGAAAACCGCTCTCGCATTGTTGCAAGGTTTGGGCAGCATCAAGGAGATCTACACGCGTCTAGATGAGATCGCCGCACTGGGATTTCGTGGTTCGAAAACTTTAGCGAAAAAAATGGAAGACAACAAAGACATGGCCGAGCTGTCTTACACGCTAGCGACCATCAAATGTGATGTAGAACTGCCGTTTAATTCTCTCGAATTGCAAAACAAAGAAGCCGATAAAAACACGCTAAAAGAATGGTTTACCAAGCTGGAATTCAAACGCTGGGTAGCCGAACTTGACCAAGCACCGAGTGTAGGAACCGCCAGCGATACGCTTAATACAGACGGCCAAGTAGCAGTACCCGTCGCTTCTACCCTTGAAGCAGACTACACCACGGTATTGGATAAAGAGACCTTCGCCGTTTGGCTGGAGCAAATCCAAAACGCCGAACTCACCGCCTTCGACACTGAAACCACCAGCCTGAACTACATGGCAGCAGAATTAGTCGGCGTGTCGTTCTCAGTAGAAGCAGGCGTTGCCGCGTACGTTCCCTTTGCCCACGATTACGAAGGCGCACCAGAGCAGCTTGATCGCGCTTGGGTATTAGAACAGCTGAAACCTTGGCTAGAAGACGACAGCCAAGCAAAAGTCGGCCAGCACCTTAAGTACGACGCTAACGTCTTGAATAACTATGACATTACCCTGCGCGGCATCGCCTACGACACCATGTTAGAATCCTATGTGTATAACTCAGTGAGTTCACGACATGACATGGACACACTGGCGAAGAAATTCCTCGGACACACTTGTGTTAGCTTTGAAGAGCTTGCTGGTAAAGGCAAAAAACAAAAGACCTTTAACGAAATCGACCTAGAACAAGCGGCTTTTTACGCCGCCGAAGACGCCGACATTACCTTGCGCCTTCACCAAGCCATTTGGCCTCAAGTCGAAAAAACACCTGAACTGGTGAGCATTTTTAAATACATCGAATGTCCGTTGATTCCTGTCTTAGCACAAATGGAACAAACTGGCGCCTTGATCGACCCAGAATTGCTACACCTACAAAGCGCTGAGATTGGCGCCAAACTACAAGAATTAGAGATAAAAGCTCACGAAGAAGCCGGCGAGAGTTTTAACTTAAGCTCTCCAAAGCAGCTACAAGTTATTTTGTTCGAGAAGCAAGGTTTGCCCATCATCAAGAAAACACCAAAAGGCCAACCTTCTACGGCGGAACCTATCCTGCAAGAACTGGCACAGAACTATGAACTGCCTCGTTTGATCATGGAACACCGAAGCTTGTCTAAGTTAAAATCAACTTATACCGACAAACTACCAGAAATGATCCAAAAAACAGGCCGCATTCATACCTCTTATCACCAAGCCATCACCGCGACCGGTCGTTTGTCGTCGACTGATCCGAACTTGCAGAATATCCCGATCCGTACGGCCGAAGGTCGTCGTATTCGTCAAGCCTTCATCGCACCAACAGGCTACAAATTACTCGCAGCCGATTACTCACAAGTCGAATTGCGCATCATGGCGCATTTGTCACAAGACAAAGGCTTGCTCGACGCCTTTACCAAAGACGCCGATGTGCATAAAGCCACCGCTGCCGAAGTCTTCGAAGTCAGCCTAGACGAAGTCACCACAGAGCAACGCCGTCGTGCTAAAGCCATCAACTTCGGCCTGATCTACGGCATGTCCGCGTTTGGGCTAGCGAAACAACTCGACATCAGCCGTCCAGAAGCCGCGAAATACATAAAACGCTATTTCGAACGCTACCCAGGTGTACAGCAATACATGGAAAACACCCGCGAAGGCGCGAAAGAAAAAGGCTTTGTCGAAACCCTCTACGGTCGTCGTTTGTACTTGCCAGACATCAGAGCGAAAAACGCCATGATGCGCCAAGCTGCCGAACGCACCGCGATCAACGCACCGATGCAAGGCTCCGCCGCCGACATCATCAAACGCGCCATGATCAAGATGCACGACTGGCTCGCCGACACCGACCTAGACGTGAAAATGATCCTACAAGTACACGATGAATTGATCTTCGAAGTAGCTGAAAAAGACCTAGAAGAAGCTCAAGCTAAAATCACAGACATCATGGAAAACAGCAGCAAAATCGACGTACCTTTATTGGTAGAAGCAGGGATTGGAGACAACTGGGACGAAGCGCATTAGGGGCTTTGATAAACCCTGAAACAAAAAAAGCCATGCATGAGCATGGCTTTCTATTTCGTCTGTCTTCGGTGGGCTGCCTAAGCAGGGATATCCGAAGCACTCGCTGATAATGCTAGCCAAAAGAAGCGTGTTCGTCAAGACAACTTGAGGAGACAAGGATGCCATATACCGCTATAGAGCAAACTCTTTCCGTTAATCGGTTCTCAACATATCGCCAAGCGGTAATGACATCGCTTGGTCATAACTGCACTGTAACGACCTTAAAGCTCTATGAATGGAATGCAGAGCTTTCCAGTCGATTCTTCTTTCCAATACATATTTACGAAGTCGCCATTCGTAATGCTATTTCTGATGCCATTAGCGGACGTTACGGCAGTGACTGGCCAACCAACACAGTCTTTCAAAACTCGAGAACAATTGGGGTCAGATGAAAATTTAATTCGTCTGGCTCGGTTTCCTACCGCGTTTTCTTGGCGTCACTCGCCTACCCGTTAGCTTCTCAATCTCCTCTTTAAAACGTTCGTTTCCCAGTGCCATATCTGAATGCGTAGCGGATCGAACCCGTCCGAGTTCTGCTTCTGGTATGTGGTATTTGAATAAGGCTTGGTAACGCTTCGCTCGTGTTTCCTGCTGATGGCTAAGCTTGAGATAAAGTTCATGTGGTTGCCAAAGCTCACTTTGTAGATCCAGTGACTCCTGAGCATGAAAACGATAGCTCGACCATTTGTAGTCAGCTGGATGAGCGACCATATTAGCTCTAACGGGATTCAGTTCGATATATCTCTGGCAGATAAAAAAGTATTCCTCAGCACTGATGACACAAGATTTAAATCGCCCTTCCCACAGTGTACCGCTTCTTTGATAGGTGTAGTTGAAGTAACGGACATAGCGGCGCCCCAGCGCTTGCATCATTTTCGATATACCGCCCTCGGTCATCGGCGTTGCAAGTAAATGTACATGATTGGTCATAAAGACCCATGCATGGACTTTTACCTGATACTGCTGGGCGTACTCTGTTAACCAGTGTGCATAAGCGATGAAGTCATCTTCACTGATAAAACACACTTGGCGATTATTACCACGCTGAATAATGTGTTGCGGGATACCAATAGGACAAAGTCGGGGAAGCCGTGCCATATTTCACTCCTTTGAAATAAGCTTTACTGAAAAGACTCTGATATGAACATCCTGTTCATAAATATCAGGCTAACCGATATCTAAGCTTGCGACCAGTTTTCTATTTTCATCTGACCCCAATTTCACTCAATACAACAAAGCAAAAGCAGATACCCAAGCATCTGGCGTTGGGCTTAGCCAGTAACCTAAACCACACACTAAGACGAATAGCAGTGATGCCAGTGGTTCACTCCAGGCAGTGAGTTTTAATGCGGTACCAAAGGATCGTTTAATGCGCATTCCTGAGAGTTCGATGCTATATAGCTCATCGAGTATTAAGTGTATTGTCGCGCCTAAAAAGATAAAACCACCAATGCCCCACGCCGTTTTAGCGCCCAGTCCAAACAAATGGTAGGCGATGGGCACGGCAATAGCGGCAAACATGACGTTAGCCAGTAAGCTGTGCAAGGTTCCTCTGTGTATGGTGAATTGTTCAAACACCCACTGTATGGGAAAACGCACCACTAAATAACCCGCTGCGGCCAATGCAAGCACTTGCCAATGGGGTAATTGATTAACCCAAAAGGCGATGAGTAAACCCGCGACTAAAGCACCGATAAGACGAAACACTAACCGAATAGCAATGGATTCATCGGCATCAATATCAGGCAGTAAGCCACCAAGCGTACCAGCCAAAGCGTAAAGCACAGCTTCATGCATATTAGCGACTCCCATAATAAAGGCACAGGCAGCTAATGGTGCACTGAGGGCTGCCGCCACGGTCACGTGGGTATTAAAGTTAGCCATCGAGGGTTGTCCTTGTTGCTATGATGTTAGATGGGATTAGATAGAGTTAACGGTAAATTTACAGTGGCCGTATATTACAGGAATCGCGTCACCGGATCTGCGCACCAATAAGTAAAGAAATCATATCCATTTTTTGTTTATACTGGTTTATTTTGAGGCTAAAAAGCCTCGTAAAACCTAATAAGAGACAATAAATGGCGAGACGTAAAAGAGGTTTGTTCGGTAAATTATGGTTTGTCATTTGGCGAGCTGTAATCGCCTTTGCTTTGATTCTGCTGATCTTTCGTTTTGTGCCACCGCCAACCACGGCGTTTATGTTGCAAAGCGATTATCCGGTGAAGCAACATTGGATCAGTATCGATAAGCTTGCACCACATGTTCCATTAGCCGTAGTGGCGTCAGAGGATCAACGCTTTCCTACTCATTACGGTGTCGATTTTACCGCGATTACTCAAGCTCTTAGTCAATACGATGATGGCGATGGTCTTCGTGGCGCGAGTACCATTACCCAACAAACAGCGAAGAACCTGTTTCTATGGCCTGGTCGAAGCTTTATTCGCAAAGGGTTAGAAGCCGGCTTGGCCATCAGTCTTGAGACCGTTTGGGGGAAGAAACGCATCTTAGAAGTGTATTTGAACGTGGCGGAGTTTGGCAAAGGTATTTATGGCGTAGACGCCGCGAGCCAACATTATTTTGGTAAATCTGCTCGCTATTTAACCATGACTCAGGCCGCACAATTAGCCGTATTACTGCCCAGTCCACGCAAGCGAGATCCAAATCACTTAACGCCGAATCTTCTTGAAAGAGTCGCTTGGATAGAGCGACAGATGCAGCAACTTGGTGCCGGTTATCTAACGCCGATTCTTGATTAAAGAGGCTTTTATACCTCTCGAATCAAGAGTAATTGTCGGCAGATTTAATGACTCGCGTTTTCAATCGCTTGTTGTAAGGTTTGTAAATCCACGGCCCCGCCAATTACCGTGGTATTGTCAACGGTCGCACCATTCGCAGGCGTAATAATAAAGCCAGGCGTGCCTTGGAACCCGACTTGCCTTGATAACTGGTCATTGATGGTAATGGTTTTCTTATACGCGTCATTAAAGACTTTTTTCAACGGCCCATTCAGCGCACTTTGAGCCACCTTTTGGATGTCGGCGTCCGTCAGCTTACCTTCGTTATGCCCTGTCCCAAAAATGCCATTGTGGTAATTAACATAGGCTTTAGCGCCTTTTTCTTGCCAGACTTCAAGGCCTGCAAACGCCGCAGTTGCTGACGTTTCCCAGCGAGATGCAAAGATAGGCCAATCACGGAAGATGAACTTCACATTAGGGTTCGCTTTCATCAATTGTTCAATTTCTGGGGCCATTTTGCTGCAGTAATAACATTGGTAATCAAAAAACTCCGTTACCGTGACCTTGGCATCTTTTGGCCCGACATGTGGAACGCCGTCCAACGTCATTAAGGCCGGATGTGCTTTGACGGCGTTTTTACTCAATGACGCCTGAGCCTTTTGCTGCTCGGCTTGCTGCTTTTTCTGTAGCTCTTGACTCACCTGAATCAAAATCTCAGGGTGCTTTAGCAAGTAATCAGTGGCAATTTTGCCAATCTGTTCTTGCTGAGTTGGTGAAAAACTTGCGTTGTCACTAGCATATGCCGCAGTTGCTGTCGTCATTATCGCTGCGATTGATAACGCGACCAATGTTCGTTTTTTCATAACTACCACCCATCAAAATAATGTAAGTAAATCCCTATTTTTTACAATATCGGTGCCACTGTCGGAAATCAACGAGGAATCTAAATCTGTTAAAAAATCATTAAAGCTATCAACTTCCTTACATTAATTCTTTCTAAAACAATAATTTAATTAGGCACAGAAAATATTCTTCATTGTTACTCTCTATTTTCCTTTTGGCCGTTATCGACAGTAAAAAACCAGAGTATTTTTTAAGACTGCTAACCTTTTTTAAATGCTAGAATGCGCCCTTATTTTATCCGTTGTTACGCTTAAAGGCAGGCTATGACCGTTCTTCTAATGACCCCTCCTATGACCCAGTTAAATACACCGTATCCGGCGACGGCGTATCTCACTGGATTTTTACGCTCTCGGGGCTATGAGGCGGTGCAACGAGACCCTGCCATCGAGCTTTTTCTGGAGATGATGACAGCGCCTGCACTGGATATTATTCGTCAGCATGTAGAAGAGAATTTCGAATCGTTTGAAGACGATGAGTTACCCGATGCCATTTATACCTTCTTGTCAGAATTTGACCGTTATCGCCTTGGTGTTGAACCTGCAATTCGCTTTTTACAAGGTAAAGACCCTAGTCTTGCACTGCGCATTATTTCTCGTCGCTTTTTGCCTGAAGGTCCGGCTTTCGACACCATCGAACAAATGGAAGCGGTCTCGGGCGATGTGTTAAAAGCCGCATTTGGTAACTTAGGGGTACAAGATAAAGCCAAGTATTTGGCTACTCTGTTTATCAATGATTTGTCTGCGGTAATCACCCAAGGCGTTGACCCATATTTTGAAGTAAGTCGTTATGGCGAGCGCCTAGCGGCGGCGAATCCAAGTTTTGATAACCTCTACGATACCCTGATGGGTGAGCCAAGTTTTAGTTCTGAGATTCTCGAACAGTTAGTCGAACAGTATTTAGAAGAAACCCAACCAAGCGTGGTGGCATTAACCGTACCTTTCCCAGGCAATATGCTGGGAGCGCTACGGATTGCACAAACCTGTAAAGCCATTAATCCAGATTTACCGATTGTCATGGGCGGCGGCTTCGTGAATACCGAGCTGCGCGCGCTAAAAGATACGCGCGTATTTCAGTTTGTTGATTTTATTTGTCTGGATGACGGCGAACGTCCTTTTATTACTCTATTAGAGTTCTTTGACGGGCAGCGAGAAATTGATGAGTTAGTACGCACTTACTTCCTCTCGGAAGACGAAAATGGCGAGCCTTATGTCCATTTGAATGACAATAAAGAACTGCACGACATTCCTCAAGCCGATGTGGGCACGCCAATTTACGATGGCTTACCATTAGGCGAATACCTTTCTTTGTGTGAAATGCTCAACCCAATGCACCGCATTTGGAGCGATGGCCGTTGGAATAAGCTGACCATTGCTCACGGTTGTTATTGGCGTAAATGCAGTTTTTGCGACGTGAGTCTAGATTACATCGATCGTTACGATGCAGCTGGTGCAGATCTATTAGTTGATCGTATTGAAGAATTAATCGAAGAAACCGGACAAACCGGTTTCCATTTTGTCGATGAAGCCGCGCCACCAAAAGCTTTATTCGCTCTGGCGAATCGCTTGATCGAGCGTGGCGTAGTCATCAGTTGGTGGGGCAATATTCGTTTTGAGAAAACCTTCACTCCTGAGCGCTGCAAATTATTGGCGGATTCTGGCTGTATCGCTGTCAGTGGCGGCCTTGAGGTTGCATCAGACCGATTACTGAAACTGATGAAAAAAGGCGTGAGCGTCGAGCAAGTCGCTCGTGTCACAAAAGCCTTTAGTGATGCCGATATTCTGGTCCACGCTTACTTAATGTATGGCTTTCCCACACAAACCGAACAAGAAACCATTGATGCGTTAGAAATGGTTCGTCAGATGATGGCACAGGGCTGTTTCCAATCAGCTTTCTGGCACCGATTCGCCGCAACGATACACAGTCCGATAGGGATTAATCCTGATGAATTTGGCATTACGCTGGCCGAACGTCCGGAGGTTTTATTCGCTGAAAACGACGTCGACTTTACGGATCCTACTGGCACCGAACATGAAATGCTCGGCGAAGGGTTGCGCAAAGCGCTGTACAATTACATGCATGGTATTGGCTTTAACCAGAAAATGGACTTTTGGTTTGAGCGACCAGTCGCGCATACATCAATGAAAAAAGATCTAATCTCAAAAGCGGTAAATGATGTAATCGCAAACAGTTAATCCCAGATTATCGAGATGAGATAGGAACTTATCCAGACGGTTTGTTGACTAAACGCTATTGTGCTTTAGCAAAAAGCCAACCTACCTATCGGATTTACTGTATGACTATTAACGCTCGCCTTATTATTGGCTTTGGCATCACTCTAGCGATGACTGTCATTTTGACAGTTATTGCGATTCATCGGGTCAATTTTATCGACTCGACCATCACACAGATGACCGATATTAACTCGGTAAAACAACGCTACGCGATCAATTTTCGAGGCAGTGTTCACGATCGAGCCATTGCAATACGTGACGTTGTACTCGCAAGAGATGCAACAGAACTGGCGGATGCGCTTAACGACATTGCAGACCTTAGTCGTTTTTATCAGGAGTCTGCAACGTTATTAGACTCTTTAGATATCCCGATGACGGCAAACGAAGCTGTCATTTACGAGAAAATACAACGCATTGAGAAACAAACCCTACCTCTTATTAACCAAGTCATTCGTGCCAAGCAAGAAAATGATCTAGTGGCAGCGAATGCCGTATTGTTGAACGAAGCTAAACCATCTTTTAGCGCATGGCTTGCCGCCATTAATACCTTTATCAATTTAGAAGAAACCGCCAACCAAGAAGCTACTATTAAAACCCGTATGGTATCTAGCTCTTTTCAAGGTTGGATGATTATTCTAGCCAGTATCGCCATTATTATTGGCCTCAGCGTCGCTTACTTAATTAGTCGGCGTATTAAAAACGCCGTCGGTGGTGAACCTCAAACTGCCGCCAACATAATCGCTGACATATCAAAAGGGGACCTAACAGGAGATATTACGTCCTGCTGTCCAGACAGCATGATGTCCTCGATACAAGTCATGCAAAAACAGCTAGTATCTATTGTAAACAGCATCATTACCTCCTCTACGGAGCTTTCTCAACGTTCAGCAACCGTTGCATCCGGTACTAAGCAATCATTAGTCGCCGCAGATACTCAGCTGGAATACACAAACTCTACCGCGACTAAACTGGTTGAAATGAATGCAAGTATTAACGCAATTTCAGACCGAGTTCGTGAAACCGAAAACAACTCAACTATTACTGCTGAATTGTCTTTGCAAGGACAAACAGCGGTACAGAAAGCGGCAATTGAGATCGAAAAAGTTTCCGTAACGGTCAAATCGACAGTGGATCAAGTGAATGTCTTAGAAGAGCGTACTCGCAGTATTGGGGATATTATTAATGTCATTCGCGGGATCTCAGAACAAACGAATTTATTGGCTCTCAATGCCGCCATTGAAGCCGCTCGCGCAGGTGAAACCGGACGTGGGTTTGCCGTAGTAGCGGACGAAGTAAGGCATCTCGCACAACGAACAGGAGATGCAACAGGTGATATAGAAGCAATGATTCTTCAAGTTCAAGAAGAAACTAAAGCCTCTGTTAAAGCCATGGAAGCAACCATGCCACAAGTTCAATTGGGCTTAACCTTAACAAATGAAGCCAATGAACTGCTTAATCACATTCAGCAACAATCTAAAAACTCGTTAGCGAATGTATTAGATGTCGTGGCAGCCACATCACAACAAGTCATTACGATTTCTGACATTAATCAAGAAATACAAGAAGTTGCCAATATGTCGAAGGAAACTCGCCAAGCGCTTCACGTTAACGCGGAAGAAACTGTAGCACTACAACAACTTTCCGAAACGCTAAAAAACGACATCGATTATTTCAAAGTAAAATAGGCACTATTAGAGTCTATCATCAAGTCAGATGGCCATTGCGCCATCTGACTCTTTTGATCTATTAAGCAATAAGAGCAACGAAATATCTAAATGTACTAGGGTTCACTATGTTTAATCGAACGCTAGCAGCTTATCTTGTTTATAAGTCAGCACTTCGCTCAACGGTATAGGTTTAGAGAAGTAATAGCCTTGTAGATAATCACAGCCATATTCCAATAATAAATCCGCTTGCTTCTGTGTTTCTACCCCTTCCGCAATCACCACAATGCCAAGGGCATGAGCCATGGATATAATCGCTTCACATAAGGTTTTAGAGGCCTGATCGTATTCTAGTTTTTGTACAAATTTGATATCAATTTTTAGGTAATCAATATCGTAAGTCATGATATAAGCCAACGATGAATGACCAGTTCCAAAGTCGTCTAACGCCACCTCTACACCTTCTTCTCTAAACGCTAACAACGCCTTACGTGTACTTTCATCAGAGTTCATTAACAGGTGTTCAGTAATTTCAACCACTAAACCATTTGGTCCTTTTGAATCCGTTCGTTTACTGAGTAATTCAGCTAATAACTGACCGCTTTCACTCTGCTGTTTAGATAACTGTATTGGTGACACGTTAACACTAATTTTAACGGCATCACCATAGACCTGACGGATCGGCTCCAAAGCGCGATTAGCTTCTTGAATTACCCAATGGCCTATTTCTACAATTTGACCAGACTCTTCCGCAGCTTGAATAAATTGATCAGGCGGTATCATGCCTTTTTGAGGATGCTGCCAGCGAATCAGGGCTTCAAACTTTATAACATTACCCTGCTGATTAATAATAGGCTGATACAACAAGTAGAATTCTTCATGAAGAATAGCGTGACGCAGATCTTGAATCAGTTCAGTTTTATGAACCAGAGCCTCTTTAAGACGCCAGTTAAAACGCTCTACTATGTCTCGACCACTGTGTTTCGCAAGATACATGGCTTGATCAGCTGCGACCATCAATTCATTAAGGTTTTTACCATCATCAGGATAAAACGCGACACCGATGCTCGCCGTGATCACTACCTCATTATAATCCACTAAGAAAGGCACTTTAATCGCTTCTCTAATGCTTTCACTTAACGCTAAAATCTGACCTTTATCTACCATTTCTCCTTCGAATAAAAGGATAAATTCATCCCCTCCTAGACGACTAATTAATTGCGCAGATGGGGCACAGGCAAGCAAACGCGTAGCGATTGTTTTAAGTACATTATCCCCTGCTTCATGCCCTTGGGTGTCATTCACCTCTTTGAAGTTATCAAGGTCTAATAACACCATACCAACTTTATGGTTATCCTGACTTGTTCTCAGCATTTCGGTTAATTTTAGATTTAGCGCATCTCGATTTGAAATACCTGTCAGGCTATCTGTTTGGGACTGCTGTACTATTTTTTTCTCTATCTCTGCTTTATGTGCAGCCATATCAAGGAAACGGTTTTGTAAATCATCCATTTCCTCTACACCCGTTGGTAAAGCAGCATTAAGAGGTTTGTTTTGACCTAATCTCATGGCTAAATCAGACAACCTATTAAGAGGTTTAGAAATAGTATTAAGGAAAAAGAACCTTAAAAAGATCAGCATAAAAACAACCAATATGGAAAAACTACTAGCAATCCAAGTGTAGCGTTTCTCAACTGTGGACAATGACTTCTCCACAGCAATACCTGTGATGAACGTCAATAAAGCCTGTCCATCCAACCCAGTCACATGATGTTGAACAAAAACTCGACGGATACCATCATCACTACGAATAACGACATTAAACGTCTTGGGGTCATCAAATATGGCCTTCTCAGGGTAGCTAGCTATTGAGTTACCATGGCTATCTAAAATATAAGAGAAGCTGTTCTCAGGTAGTTCATTGCTATTCAGCAGAACACTCCACCAATCAAGAGATATGGCCGCTACCGCCGCACCGAGAATAGTATTTGGCGTGGTTAGACTGTGGACAGGATATGCAAAATTAACTGTCGAAATCCCGAGAGTTCGATCTATATGTACGTCACTAATGGTAAAACGATCTTGGGTGAGTGCATCGTTAATATAAGCGCGATCACTCAAATCAATCGGAGAGGCTAGCAAGGTACCATTGCACGTTAAGATACCATCTTTATTAGGAATACCGATATTAATGTAACGTTCGTATAACGGTGCAATCTCACTAATGAATCGTTGGCAGACCTCAGAATTTGGCTTTTGTGCTTGAGGAAAATTAGCTAAAAGAGCTAAAAAACGCTCTGTAGACGTCATTAAGCGCTTATGATTTTCAACTGCTTGGTTAGAGACTATTCGAGCACTTTTAAGCAGCTCGTTTTCCACCATAGTACGGCTGTAGTCAAAACTGAGATAAATGAAAAAATAGAAAGGAATAACGATAAGAATAGAGAGGAAATATAACCGTCCTTTGAGTGTCTTAAGCATTAGAATCTCTACATTTAATCATGCACACTGGCATATTCTTATAAGAAAACAAGAAACATTCACTTATTTTTGGCTCACTTCACATGACAAATTACGCTAAATTGCTTATTAGCATCATGACTAATGTGATATCTGTAGCCAACTGTCCTTGTTTAGAATAAGTTGAAAATAGCATGTTTTCTCTAGGGCGCCAGTTCATTTTTGTAATGAACCGAAATCGTAATCGTTAAAAACGACGGTATTCAATAAATTATAAATACAAAACTAGGCAAATACTCCCCTTAGCTTATGATCTATTAGAAAATTTTATAACGTAAATCAGATGGTTATCTAGATCTAAATCAATAAATAACAGATTTCTGTCTATTTAAGTAACGCTGGCAACCCAAAAACCTTTTTTTACGCTAGCGCCTCGCTACATGACAGCAGACCATGACTAACCTTTAGTACCTACCTTAAAGTTGTCTGATATAACCAAAGATTACTGCATGACTATGAGGGCTAATTTCAATCATCTTCATCAATATAAAGTGTACTGTAATGCAACCATGCTGGACGGCTAAGAAAACTTTTATACGGCGTATTTATACCGTAAAGTAGAGCAACAGACTTGCTCTACTTTATCCTTTTAATTCAGCTCGATACCTTGCCTCATCTACCCTGAATTGCAGCACACTAAACTAAAAAAGCGCCTAATGGCGCTTTTTTTATTCGTCTCAAATCACATGCAAACGATTAAACGTGAGGGTCGCCTAAATGCTCATTAATCACATTGCCCGCGTCAGGATCATTGTAGATGCTTTCATCAAGCTTGCCTTCGCTTTTCGCAACAATAGCAGTCACGACCGCATCACCGGAAATATTCACCGCTGTTCGAATCATGTCCAATAAACGATCAACACCTAGCACCAAACCAATACCTTCAATAGGTAAACCAACTTGTGCAAATACCATAGACAGCATAATTAACCCAACACCTGGAACACCAGCGGTACCAATAGACGCTAACACAGACATCAAGATGACAGTTAAATAGCCCATCATGCCCAGATCAACGTTGTAAATATTGGCAATAAAGACAGTCGCCACGCCTTGCATGATCGCTGTACCATCCATATTTATGGTGGCGCCAAATGGTACGGTAAATGATGCTACCGAATTGTTTACTCCCAACCGCTCAGTTACCGCCCGCAACGTAACAGGAATCGTGGCGTTTGAGCTAGACGTACTGAAAGCAAATATTTGTGTACTGCGCATCTTTTTAATAAATATCAGCGGATTCAATCCAGACAATACTTTTAGCATAACTTGCAGAGTAACAAATAGATGGAATAACAAAACGCCGATTAACACTAATACATAGCCAAATAGTTGTCCGAGTAAATCCAATCCTAAATTACCAATGGCTTTCGCGATAAGACAAAACACCGCATAAGGGGCTATCGCCATTACAACATTAACCATCTTCATCATAATTTCATTTAACGCTTCAATGAAATTACTAACAGATTCGGCTTTTTTACCAACCATCAGTAAGCTAATACCAAACACAATTGAAAAGAAGATAACAGGAAGCATCTCGCCTTTAGCCATTGCGCTAATAGGATTAGAAGGCACAATATTAATAAGGACAGAAGACAGAGGAGGCGCTGCTTTCTCAGTAAAACTCACTGCAGCAGCACCGGTAGTATCCAATCCTTTACCAATACCGAGACCTGCGGCAATAAAAATAGCAGAAGCAATGGCTATCGCAGTGGTAATAATATACAAGATAAAAGATTTTGAACCGATGCGTCCAAGTAACTTAACGTCACCTATTCCACATACACCACAAACCAACGAGAAAAACACTAAAGGAACCACAAGCATTTTTAGAGCATTAATAAACATGCTACCAACAATATGGAAAAGACCATTCGTTAAATAACTATTTACCCATGTACCCGAGGCATTAGACCCGGTTAAATTAATAATTAATCCAACAACAATACCGAGCGCCATTCCTAGCAAGACTTTAACGGTTGTACTCATAACACTCTCTCTCATTCTTTAATTGATGCATAAGCCCGCCATCTACTGTTGCTAGACACGCACAGCTATACTAAAAGATATGGCTAAAATAAAAGTGGGGCATGATACATGGCATTAGAGCGTATCAAAACATCTAATTTTGACTAGACTAGAAAAATAAAATGAGGATTTATCAATACCATAACTAAAAATGTCTAAATATAAGACTCATATATATAAATCTGTTTAAATAATAGTCTATCTGATCGAGATGAATAAGAAGCGTAGATTTGAAGTCTAGAATGAATTTTTAGTCGCTTACAAATCTAAAAAGCATTACCGCTCTCTAAAATAACAACACATAGGAAAATAGCATTATGGGTCAAATTCACACTGGATCTTGCTTATGTGGCTCTGCAAAATTTGAATTGAATGGCACATTTAAAAAGTTTTTTCTCTGCCATTGTAGCCGCTGTCGAAAAAGCTCAGGTACGGCTCATTGCTCGAACCTCTTTGCCCCTGGCGCTCAATTAACCTGGCTTAGCGGGGCTGACAAACTAAGTTTTTATAAACATGAAGATACTAACTTCGCACGCACCTTCTGCTCCGTTTGTGGCTCTAATGTTCCAACAGATGCCAAAGCCCGCGACTTAGTCATAGTACCGGCAGGTTGCTTGGATACGGATGTTGACCTTTCTCCACAAGCACACATATTTTTAAATAGTAAAGGCAACTGGGACGATGGCTTTACACAGGCTCCTAGCTTTGACGGTATGCCAAGTTAAATCCAACAGAGCTACATTCTCAGTACATTAAAATCAAAAAACCAAGTCGATGAAGTGACCCCATAAAGTTGGACTCATTTCTAAGCGGCTACCAAGGCCTGATT
>JBQEFB010000054.1:0-18160 GCA_052107635.1 Marinomonas sp.
ATTAAAGTTAATTATAGGCTATAGGACCTTCCAAGATCATTAGACCATTACAATGTTCATATAGCGTAGTCGTGTTCTCGTACGCTCTTAGACGGTATCTCTTTATCTGTATCCTCATCATAGTGATATGCAAGATTTATAGGCGAATACGGTAGTGATAACTGTATAGCCCAATAGATGATGAAGTAGCAGTGTGTGATGAAGTAGCAGTGTGTTATTAATAGTGGTGTGATAAGGCCAGGAATATTTTGTTGTGTTAGATGGTATAAGAGGAGAGTAATGACAAAAATAAACCTCTTGTTCTAAGAAGAAGCAAGAGGCTTAATAGTAAAAAACGTAAGTGGTTTGTGCTGGGATTCAGCCTACAAACTATAAAAGATAAGGATTATTTAAATACTACGGTTTTATTGCCGTACATGAAAACACGGTGTTCGAGGTGCATCCGAACCGCTGTTGCTAAAGCCACAGTTTCCGTATCACGACCGACAGCCACTAAGCGATCTGAAGAGTAAGTATGATCAACCGGTTGAACTGATTGAGCGATAATTGGACCTTCATCTAAATCAGAGGTGACATAATGGGCGGTAGCACCGATCAACTTAACCCCTCTAGTGTGTGCTTGGTGATAGGGTTTTGCCCCTTTAAAACCAGGCAAGAAAGAGTGGTGTATATTGATTGCACGACCTTGCAGCTGCTTACACAAAGAGTCTGATAATATTTGCATATAGCGAGCTAATACGACTAAGTCTGTATTTTTTTCCGCGATGATGTCCAATAAAGCGGTTTCTTGTTCTGCTTTATTGTCTTTTGTGACAGGCAGATGAACAAAGCGAATGCCTTCGCGTTCTGCCATAGCACGTAAATCTTTATGATTCGATACAATGGCAGTAACTTCCATAGGAAGCTCACCTTTACGATATCGATAAAGCAAATCGTCTAAGCAATGGTCAAATTTACTGACCATTAACAGTACTTTTACTGGCTCGTCTTTGTCTAAGATATTCCAGCTCATTTTAAAAGAAGACACGGCTTCTTCAAAATGCTGTCGAATGTCTTCTATAGTATTTGTGCCATCTTCAATGCGGCATACTGCACGCATAAAAAAACGTTGATTCTCTTCATCATCAAACTGATGCATTTCTGAAATATAACAATCATGTTCGGCTAAATACGCCGTAACGGCTGCCACAATGCCACTGCAAGCATCGCAGGATGCTTTTAAAATAAATTCTTGTGATCCAGTTTTAGAACTAATCATATTCAGCCTAACTTATATTTTTATTAATATGAATGGATTAAAGGGAAGGGGCTCCCTTTAATCCATAAAAACCTAATTATAAATACTGTATTTAACTATTATTTATAATCTATGTAGGTTTTAGTCTCATGAACAACACTTAAAATAACGACGCCAAATGTTACGATAACAGACGCCGCTAAAATAATGGCTAGCGCAGAAGGGCTATTAGCAAAAGTAAAATAAGCTTCTGCGTTTTCCCATGAGGTAATTGGACTTGCGTTCATAATATTCTCCTAGAATAAGTGGGTATTATTTATTTGCTAAAGACGATGGTGTTGATTCTGGGTAGGCTTCTAAAGAAGACACTTCCACTAAATCTAAACCTGCAATTTCTGCTTTTGGCGGAACGCGTAGGAAACCAGCTTTCTTCATTAAGTACGACAAACCGTAACCTGGTACAAAACCAACTAACGCCATAACCAATGCACTGATTAATTGTCCTGTGAAAGACACATCAGGCACACCTGCAACCATGTTTGGAAAACCGCTAAAAATACCTAAAGCCACTAGACCAATAAAGCCACTAATACCGTGAACAGCAAAGGCACCAACTGGGTCATCAAATTTAAATTTATGAGTCAGGAATTTATCCATTAATGGCGCGACCATACTAGCGAATAGCGCAATCAAGAAAGCCAAAGGAGGGTAGTAAAGGTCTAAACCTGGAGCACAAGAAATAACACCAGCAAGGGCACCAGACATCATCCAAAATGGCTGTCTAGTAATCACATAAGCACCGATAATGCCGCCCGATGCTGCCATTAGAGTATTAAAACTAATCGCAGATAAAGTAACCGGAGTACCGTAAATAGTGGTCCAGCCGCTACCATCGTAGATCATACAGCCACCTAGGAAGCCAAAGAAACCAACGATAATAAGCATTAAACCAATGACGGCCATTGGCATGTTGTGACCTTTAATATCAATCGGAGTGCCGTCTTTAGCAAAGCGTCCAATACGAGCGCCTAAATTGATGGTGACACCGAAGGCAAAGAAACCAGCAACCATGTGTACACAACCTGCAGCACCAAAGTCATGGAGGCCTAGATCGGTTGTTAACCAACCATCAGGATGCCATCCCCAGGACGCGGCTAGAATCCATAGTACAGACCCTAGAATAATGGCCAAAATCAGAAATGAACTCATGCGAATACGTTCAATCACTGCACCGGAAAAAATAGACGCTGTGGTGGCCGCAAACAAGACAAAAGCGCCCCAGAAGATGCCACTGGCATGATCCGTTAGGTTAGGTCCCATGGAAGTTGACCAAGGCAATCCGCCTGCACCTGCACTAAAATCTGGAGTAAATCCAGCGTACATTGCTAAATATATCCACCAGCCAAAAAAGAAGAAGGTTGGAATAATAAAAGCAAACGCTAAAATGTTTTTAACGCCAGACGCTAGAGTGTTTTTTAGCCGAGATGCGCCCATTTCATAAGCCAGAAAGCCTACGTGAATGATTAACATAACGGCGGTACACCACCAATAGAACACTTCCATATTAACAGTGTTCAACATTGTTATCTGATCTTGTAAATCAGCAATAGTCGGAGCTATTTTTTCCATAACAGAAACCTCTCAATGTATTTCGCTATTTTTGTATAAAAGTTCTATACGCTTATAATTTTTTAGTACTTTTTCATTACTTGATTAACTTCGAACTTTTGTCCTTTCAGGGTCATAAAATGGGAGAGCAGTCACGGTTGCAGGGATACGTTTTATGTGTCCATCTAGCTGCCCAATTTCTAATTGTGTGCCTGGCTCTGAAAATTCAGGAGCGATACGGCACATTGCTATTTGTCCTTTTAATAAAGGAGATACTGTTGCACTCGTGATCACACCGACAGGGAAGCGACCGTTAAAGACTCTGTCGCCATGACTAACGAGTTCACTGTTGTTGATTAGCAGGCCAACTAAGCGTTTTCGGCTTGCTGGCGTTTGCTGTTCAATAGCACCTCGACCAATAAAATCTTCTTGCTGAGTCTTTAGTGGCGTAGTGAATCCAATGCCTGCTTCAAAAGGATTTGTTTCCGCACAGAACTCATGCTCAGCAAAAATCAGTCCAGCTTCTATGCGAAGCATGTCTAATGCGTCAAAACCTAAGGGAGCAATGTTGTATTGTTCACCTTCTTTCCAGATTGCATCCCAAACGATGGGGGCATGCATAGGATGACACCAGACTTCAAAGCCAAGCTCTCCGGTGTAACCGGTTCGGGAAATCATCAGAGGAATGCCATCTTCTCCACCGAGTCGGCCAATTAAGAAATGGAACCATTTAAGATCAGTAAGTGACGTTTGATGTTCAGGCGTCCAGATAATATTTTGTAACAGCGCACGACTGTTTGGACCTTGTACTGCGACGTTATGAATCTGGTCTGTCGACTCCTGAATAGTCACTGACATGCCTGTTTTTTCTGCTAGTTCGCGTAACCAAATTGCGCCATATGAATCGCCACATATCCATCTAAATGCCTGCTCGCCAAAGCGAAACAGTGTACCGTCATCGATCATGCCGCCCGTTTCATGACACATGGCGGAGTACACAATTTCACCAATGGACATGCGGCGAACATTTCGAGTTAACGCCAACTGTAAAAAATTCTCAGCGTCAGGACCGAGTATTTCAAGCTTACGTAATGGGGTTAAATCGATGATGCCGACACTTTCCCGACAGGCTAAATATTCTGTTTTAGCTCCCCAGTTTTCATATTCTGAGGCGACCCAATAGCCGCGATATTCAGTGAATTTTTTGGTTAATAGGGAAGTACGGGAGTGAAAACCAGTCTGTTTCGTCATGCGAGGTAATTCCTCTGGAATGAGTCTGTGTCCAATAGAACGAGGGAATTCATGTTCAGCACCATAGACGCGAACATGGATGTCTGTAGGGTTCCAGCCATTAGCAGGATCAATATCATCAGGGCATGCTGTGGTTGTGCAGAGCAAGTCTCTATTGGCTCGAATTAGCACATAATCACCGGCCCTAGAAAAAGGTTCGCTAAAGCCCACCGAGCCACAGTCCTGGACATAAGTGTTGAAAAAGAAATTGATTGCAGGCCAGCCAGGACGTGGCTCGACACCATAATCTTTGAGTGCATTATTAATGTTGTCGGTACAATTAACATGGCCAAAATACCCAGAATTCTCATAGAATTTTGAATTACAGGCATACAGAAAACTATCATGATGACCGACGGTATCTTGCACTAACTCCAGCATAGTATGCTGATTAGCATCATTGAATTTTGAATGTAAACCCGGTTGAGGAGTAGTGCGTACCATGGTGGTTCGTGTGGCACTGGCGTCTAGAATTACCTCTTTTCCGCGCTTTAATGCTTGATAGTCTAGAGCAACAAAATCAGAAGATTGTTTACCTTCAACATCAATAATTTGAATCCATTCCCCTTCCTTAACTAAGTAGCTGGTGGCTGTTCTACGGGCGACTCGGTATTCTCTTGAAATTTCTGCTAATGGTGTAGGAAGGAACTCATCTGGTGCTTTAATAGAGGCATGCTTAACAATTAACTCAGTAACAGGTACCTGCTGATCTACGACCATATCGGGACCACAGCAAAGGATAACGAGTGTGGTTGCTTGATCAAATGAAAGACTAGGAAGCGCATCATGCGAAAAAACGTAGGCCATGTCTAAGTTGGCGGTTGTAACTTGCCAAGCGTCTAGCTGTGTTTTTAAGCGTGATGATGCTGCGTTATCTTGAGCGAGTTGGGCAAGGGTGCCATGCGCTGGAGATTGCTGATGGTGCTTTAGCGACTCTAATGCAGTGTTATTTGATAGGGTGATAATTTCGCAGCGTTGAAGGCCATCTGGAGAGCTAATCTCCACGGTATCTCCTTGTTCCACTTCTAATCTAAAAGCGCTTTGACCGTTAACTCGGAAGCGTCGATTATGACGCTTTACCTCGGTAATACGCTGCTGGCTCTGGTTCATATTTATTTCCTACAAATTAAATATAGCCGTTTTATTGATCGATAAATGTGCAAAAATTTCCCAGAGATCGAAAGTGGTGCGTTATAAATCTTTTTTATAAGCGTTAACAATCAATTCCTAGTGGGAATATATATTTACTTACGGTGTTTTTTTATTCAATTCTCAGAAAGGAGTAAGACTAAAGGAGTAACAGGTCGTAGCAGTATGACTCAGAGATAACTGGCACGTTACCTGCTTAGTCATTGAGGTAATTAACGTTTAATTGGATGGTTACCATTTAATGATTAGTTTTCTTTCTTCATGGCTCCATCGTTTTCCTAAAAAAGAAGTGCTTTCTAACGGGCATCAGTTGGGAGATATTAATAATCTGATAATCGATATTGCCCTTTTTTCTAATATTAATGACTTTCTTACCCACTATTTAAAAAGCGTTCAGAACTTTGTTGCTGAAACACTGCATGGCGATGTTTTGTTGGTTAGTCCCTCACTGAGTGCCAACAACGTGAAAATTTTATGTTCTGACACGCTATCTCCTTCTGTTGAGTTGCTAAAAGAAATCACCCATAAATTATCTCTTGAGCAAAATAATCCGAATGAACAGTTAAGATTAATATTGTCAGACTCAAAGCTGTCAGCGCATTGTCAGCGCATCCAATATGGCCCGTTAGAAAACAGTAGCTGGTTAATACTTTGTTTTAAAAATAGTTTTCCATCGAATGAAGTGATTTGTCATCAAACCAAATCGATTGTTAACGCCTTTGAAAAAGGTTTTTCGGCTTGGTATAAGCAACAAATCAAGATACAAGAAAGCATCGATGTGGTGAAAGCGGAACATGCTGCTGAGCTGCATGACACCTTAGTTCAGACGTTAGGCTATTTACGAATTAAATCTTGTTGTTTGGTCGAGTATTGCGAAAAAAATGGCGAAGAGTTACTCATTAATACGAGTCAGGATATTTCAGATCAGATTAAATTGGCTTATCGACAATCCAGAGATCTTGTGTCGATTTCTCGATTGAGTGTCTTAGAAGGGGGACTTATTAAGATGGTATTAGATTCTATTGAGGAGTTCGAACAGCGGTCTGGTGTCGTTTTTGAATTTGATAATAGGGTAGATAGTACTGTAACAACGACTGACGATACGCAGGTTCTTTATATTATCCGAGAGGCCATTAGTAATGTGATCCGTCATTCACATGCTACCCATGCGAGGATCATTATTAAAAAAATAAACCACTCTCTGTTCTTTCGTGTCGAAGATAATGGTAGAGGGATAGATGAAGCGTTAATTCGCCATGATAGTTTTGGGATGAAAATAATGAAGGAGAGAGCCAATAAACTTTCTGCAGATTTGGCAATATTACCTCGTAAACATGGTGGCACCTGTATTGAACTTAAAGTGATGGAGTGTAAGTGATGCCTGAGAGTAAAACCGTGCCTGTTGTGGTTGTGGATGATCATCCTTTATTTCGTAGAGGATTGGTTGAGCTGGTAAATGACAGTGATTTTTTTAACATAGCAGCAGATTTTGATAACGGCTTAGATTTTTTTAACGCATTGTCTTCTTTGTCCGTTGAACTCTTATTATTAGACCTGCATATGCCTAATATATCGGGGTTAGAAATTCTTAAAAAAATAAAATTATTAAGAGAAGATATTAAAGTCGTTATTATTACGGCATCAGAAGATCAAGCAGAATTGTTTGATGCAATTACGGCAGGTGCGAATGGCTATTTACTTAAGGATTCGAACCCTGATCAAATTCTTAAAAAATTAATATCTGTTATTAATGGTGACATAGCGATTGATTCCGAAGGGATTAATATGCTGGCTCGTCATATTAGTACTCACCATGAAGTAACAACAGACGTTGTTACAACTCATAGTCTATTAGAGTTAACAGAACGAGAGCGGCAAACATTAAAACTTATTACTCAAGGTATGAGTAATAAACTTATCGCACGTGAATTAGGTATCAGTGATGGAACCGTAAAGGTCTATGTTAAAAACTTGCTTCGAAAACTTAATTTAGGTTCTCGGCTAGAGTTGGCTGCTTGGGCTAATTCCAACGCGACTGTTTTTTTGGAGTAATAATGTGCTTAGTAAAGTGATTAAATCAACCCTGAATGGGTTTAAAAAACCCTTTAATAATGTAGAAAAAATACTAGACAGTATCGCTGATCCTGTTTTGGTATTAGATGATCGCTTTACGCTGCGCTACATGAATCTCTGTTGGAGAGACTTTATTGGGTTTCACCACAAGAAACACATTACTTTTAATGATTATATTCACCCTGATGACAAGCATAAATGGTTCGATCTAGTCAGAGAGGTGGATCGAGATAAAAAATCCTCCCGATCGGTATTACGTATTTTAATGCGTAGCCAAGAGATAAGGTGGTGCGAGGTCCGCTTACAATCACTCTATTCAACGCAGACGTATCCAATTTCGGTGACCTTAAATGATGTCACCAGTAAAATACAAAAAAGTGCGGTCAGTAAAGCCAATATTCGAAATTTATCGGGTTTGGTAAGTCGTATGCCTGCGATATTATATCGTTCTAGAAATAATATTAGCTGGAGTATGGAATACATTAGTGATGGCTGTAAAGAATTGACAGGCTATCTACCAGAGCAGCTTATTAATCAAACACAACTATCATTTGGGGATTTAATACACCCCGAGGACTCTAAAAAAGTCTGGAATCAAGTACAAGTTGCCATACATCAACATAAATGTTTCGAACTCAAGTATCGTTTGTTTCACACAGATGGTCATTACCAAGAAGTGGTAGAAAAAGGTCAAGGGGTTTATTCATCAACGGGCTCTGTGTTAAGTGTAGAAGGGATCATTATTCGTTTTTAGCCATAAATAGAGCGTTATATTGTACTTTTCGCACCTAGTTTTGGGTATAACTACCTCTTTTGAGTTATCCTTTCTTGGGGATGTTCATCCGCCGCAATTCTTCTTACTCTCTGTGTAACTTAAAAATAATGTGGTTATTAATTTAACAGATTGGAGAGTCAAATGGCAAAACGTATAGCAATTATTGGTGCAGGACCGAGTGGTTTAGCTCAGTTACGTAGCTTTCAGTCAGCGCAATCTAAAGGTGACGACATCCCTGATATGGTGTGTTTTGAAAAACAGACAGATTGGGGTGGCCAGTGGAATTATACATGGCGAACAGGGTTAGATGAAAATGCGGAACCTGTACATAGCAGTATGTATCGTTACCTTTGGTCAAATGGGCCAAAAGAGTGTCTTGAATTTGCAGATTACAGTTTTGAAGAACATTTCGGTAAGCCAATTGCGTCTTACCCACCAAGAGAAGTGCTGTGGGACTACATCAAAGGGCGTGTAGAAAAAGCCGATGTTAGAAAATACATTCGCTTTAATACAGCGGTGAAAAGCATCACTTTTGATGACGCAACAAAACTCTTTACTGTTACGGTGCATGATTTTAATAGTGACACTATTTACGCAGAAGAGTTTGATTACGTCGTCGTTGCATCCGGGCATTTCTCAACCCCAAGAACACCGTATTTTGAACGTTTTGAAGGGCGCATACTGCATGCTCACGACTTCCGTGATGCGTTGGAGTTTAAAGATAAAGACATCTTAATTGTCGGCAGTAGCTACTCCGCAGAAGATGTGGGTTCTCAGTGTTATAAGTATGGTGCACGTAGTATTACGTCTAGTTACCGTACGGCGCCAATGGGTTTTAACTGGCCTGATAACTGGGATGAAAAACCATTACTAACAAAAGTAGATAAAGATACGGCGTACTTTATCGATGGCAGTACTGCAAAAATCGATGCGATCATCTTGTGTACTGGTTATTTGCATCACTTCCCATTCTTATCAGAAGAGCTGACGTTAAAAACCGACAATCGCCTCTGGCCATTAGATCTGTACAAGGGCGTTGTGTGGGAAAATAACCCACAGCTGTTTTATCTTGGTATGCAAGATCAGTGGTACACCTTTAATATGTTTGATGCACAAGCATGGTATGTTCGTGATCTTATTATGAACAAAATCGCCTTGCCAGAAACAAAACAAGCGATGATAGACAACAGCCAACAGTGGCGCGATCGTGAGTTAACGCTTGAAACAGCAGAAGAGATGTTTACCTTCCAAGGGGACTATATTCTGGAGCTGATAGAAGCCACAGATTACCCAACGTTTGATATAGAAGGTGTACGTCAAACTTTCTTAGAATGGAAACACCATAAGAAAGACGACATTATGAACTTCCGTAATTACTCTTACCGTTCATTAATGACTGGTACTATGTCACCACCGCACCACACGCCTTGGATTGATGCGTTAGACGATTCGTTAGAAGCGTATTTATACAATGATGATGAAATCAAACAGAACGTAAAGGTAGGTTAGTCGATGAACGTTCGTTTTTTGCTTAGGTTAAATTTGATTACACACTAGTCTAATTAAGCAATAGTTTGATCTAGTATTGCTAAGAGCCATATAAATCCAATTTGAATTTATATGGCTTTTTTTGTTTTGAGGAACGAGAGGGTTTAGCCTTGATTTTTCAATATATTACGCTTGGTAATGCTTATAAATACGCGTCATTTTATGTTTAAACACGTGAAAAAATACGCTAATGCTTTGTATTCTGATCTGGGACAAGGTACTTTTCTATGAATATTATCTAATAATAGGATGATTTTTGTACCGATATTTTTATTGGTACTCGAATAATTTTATTAGAGTAAAAACGGTTGCTTGGTAAGGATGCCAATAATGACGGCTAACTATGTTAGTGTTTATACGATTGTATTATTACCGATATGGATATTATCTCGCTTACTGAGTGCTCAGAAAGCGGCTGTTTTCACACCTTTTATGTTGCTTTGCGCATCATACCTTCTCTTTGTTCACTGTTTTTATCTGCTTTTTTTACTATTGCTGAGTGGCGTATTACTAGGGATCCCTAGCGTCGTTAAACATCATAATCGATGGTGTATTCAGCTTGTTAATAATGTGATTAATGGCGGATTCCTAACACCAACAACACACACTGCTAACAACCTGCTGTAGGGAAACTTTTGACATGGCCAGTATTCGAGTTTTAATAAAAATATCAGTTATTACCACTTTGTGTGCAGCGGTGGCTGTAGGTGGGTGGATGTATTATCAAGATAACCTAGAGCCAAAGTTACCTGAGTTTATAGCCATGGGAAATGGTCGAGTGGAAGCGGTTGAGTATGATATAGCAACCAAATATGCTGGGCGTTTAGAGAAGGTACTGGTGGATGAGGGGGACATGGTTAAGCCTAATCAACAGCTCGCTGATATGAATACAGACTCTATTGAAGCTCAGTTACTTGAAGCGAATGCTGGGTTACGAGAAGCGCAGAGCAGTCGAGATTATGTACTGGCGATGGTGGAGGTAAGAAAAAGCGAATTAACCTATGCTAAAAGCGAACAGAGACGAGCTTCTACATTGGCTAAATCAGGTCATATATCTCAAGAAAAATTAGACCAAGCAAACACGAAATACATCACGGCGAAAGCCATGTTAAAGGCCGTTCATATACAAGTAACACAAGCCGAGTCAGGCATTGAAGCTGCGCAAGCCGCGATTGCGCGATTACAAGTTACGTTAGATGAAAGCCATTTAATCACTCCTATTAAAGGGCGTGTTTTATACAAGCTGGCGCAAGAGGGTGAAGTCTTAGCATCTGGGGGAAACGTACTGACTATTCTTGATCTTACCGATGTCTCCATGTCTATTTTTGTACCGACAAATCAAGCGGGAAAAATACAAGTTGGCAGCGAAGCTCGTATTATTCTGGATGCGCTTCCTGATTATGTGATTCCCGCAACAGTCTCGTTTGTGGCTGCCAGAACTCAATTTACGCCGAAAGCAGTAGAAACTCAGTCAGAGCGTGAAAAGTTAATGTTTAGGGTAAAAGTAAAAATAGATCCGCAGCTTTTGCAGAAGCATATTGAATCAGTCAAAACAGGCGTACCAGGAACAGCGTATGTGTTACTGAGTAGCAAACAGGAATGGCCACAAAACCTACAAGTTAAGTTGCCATAATGGTTCACTCACAAGCAAACGTCGTTACTTTAGCAGGTGTATCTCATCACTACGGACAGATGGCGGCGATAAACCAAGTGGATTTATCGATTCCTGCTGGTTGTATGGTGGGTTTGATCGGCCCAGATGGCGTCGGGAAATCGACCTTATTAGCACTGATTGCGGGTGCTAGGCAGGTACAAGAAGGGCAGGTTCGCGTATTTGATGGTGATATAGCAAATACACAGTATCGAAATAATACCGCTCCGCGCATTGCCTTTATGCCACAAGGATTAGGAAAGAATCTGTACGCTACCTTGTCGGTGTTTGAAAACATTGATTTTTTTGGTCGCTTATTCGGCATTCCAGCAAAACAACGGCATCAGCAGATTGATGAGTTATTATCTGCGACAGGATTAGTTGCGTTTCGTGATCGGCCTGCGGGTAAGCTTTCAGGAGGCATGAAACAAAAATTAGGCTTGTGTTGTGCCTTGATCCATGCGCCTGATTTATTGATTCTCGACGAACCGACTACGGGGGTAGATCCGTTATCTCGTCGCCAGTTCTGGGAATTAATTGGACGTATCCGCAAGCGTCGAGCAGGGATGAGTGTTATCGTCGCGACGGCTTATATGGATGAAGCAGAGCTGTTTGACTGGATTATTCCTATGAATATGGGGAAGGTGTTGGATACGGGGACCGTTGCCGAGATCAAACAACGTACTAATACGGATAATCTTGAAGCGGCTTTTATTCATTTGTTGCCAGAAAATGTACGAGAATCTCATACCGAATTATCGATCCCACCATTAAATGTTACTGAAAATTCCATCGCAATTACCGCGAGAGGTTTGACCAAAAAATTTGGTGACTTCACCGCAGTGGATAATATTAATCTCGATATTACTCAAGGAGAGATATTTGGATTTTTAGGATCAAACGGGTGCGGTAAAAGTACCACGATGAAAATGCTCACTGGACTCTTGCCCGTCAGCAGTGGTGAGGGGTTATTGTTTGGTCGTACAGTAGAGCCAAACTCTATGGCGATTCGTCATCGGGTTGGGTATATGTCACAAGGCTTTTCTTTATATGGTGAGTTGACCGTACTGCAGAACTTAGCACTCCATGCGAAGTTATTTCATATGCCGGAAGAGCTTGCCAACGAGCGTATTGGGCGCTTGTTAGATCGATTTACATTAACGTCTTATCAAGATGTTAATGCTATGGCGTTACCACTGGGTATTCGCCAGCGCTTATCTCTTGCGGTTGCCGTGGTGCATGACCCTGAGTTACTTATTTTAGATGAACCTACTTCTGGTGTTGATCCGTTAGCGCGTGATGATTTTTGGGCATTGCTGATTGATTTGTCTCGTAATCATGGTGTGACTATTTTTATCTCAACGCATTTTATGAATGAAGCCTTGCGTTGTGATCGTATTTCCTTAATGCATGCAGGAAAGATACTGGTCACGGATACACCAGAGGCCATCAGTCAATCGCGCCACAGTAATACGCTTGAAGACGCCTTTGTTAGCTATTTAGAGGAGGCGCAAGGGAAGGTTGAGGGTGTGCCATCAAAAGAAGACATTAGCGATAAAGACTATCCAATTCCGGTTAATCGAATGTTTAGTTTGCGCCGATTGGGTGGTTTTAGTTATCGGGAGTCATTAGAGGTATTACGCGATCCTATTCGCTTAGCGTTTGCGTTGCTCGGGTCAGCCATTCTGATGTTGGTGTTAGGTTATGGTATTTCATTGGATGTGGATGATTTAACCTTTGCTGTGCTCGATCAAGACCAAACACCACAAAGCCGTCAATATATACAAGCGATCTCAGGATCTCGGTATTTCTTAGAGCGTGCCGAACTAAGCTCTAACGATGAGCTTGACCGGCGTATGCAAAGTGGCGAATTGAGCTTTAGTGTGGTGATCCCCCCCGATTTTGGTAAAGACTTAAAACGTGGCCGCGCACCACAGGTTACTGTGTGGGTAGATGGTGCTATGCCGTTTCGAGCAGAAACGATTGGTACTTATATGCAAGGTGTTCATGGAGCCTACTTAACCGATCTTAGTTTAAAAGCGTTAGGTTATGTGCCAACCGTGTTGCCCGTGACTATGGCGTCTCGTTATCGGTTTAATCAAGACTTTAAGAGTATCTATGCCTTAGCGCCGAGTGTTATTCCTTTATTATTAATGTTTATCCCTGCGATTTTGACGGCGCTGTCCGTTGTTCGCGAAAAGGAAATGGGGTCCATTGTGAACCTCTATGTTAGCCCAGCAACCCGATTAGAATTTTTGCTTGGTAAACAACTGCCTTATATTTTTATCAGTATGGTGAGCTTTGTTATTCTGCTTTTTGTCACTGTCTATATTTTCAAGGTGCCGATTAAAGGCGATTTACCTGCTTTGTATACGGCGGCACTCATATATATCGTCGCTACGACGGGACTAGGTTTATTTATGTCGACGTTTACACAAACGCAAATTGCGGCATTAGCAGGAACCGCCATCGTAACCTTGTTAGTGACCGTGAGTTTTTCAGGGTTAACCAGTCCGGTGTCATCGCTTGAAGGAGTAGGATGGTTAATGGGAGAGGCTTGGCCAGCAACTTATTTCATTATCATCATTCGAGGCATCATTACGAAAGGATTAGGCTTTACTGAATTGGCGTCGGCATTTCAGCATTTGCTGATTTTTGCACCGCTCTTTACGTTAGTCAGTGTGTTGCTGTTAAGGAAACAGGGAAAATGAAATGTCGCTGGTTGGATACAAATATACTGCAATTAAGCATCAAAGAATTCCGCAGTTTATGGCATGACAAGATTTTATTAATATTGATTGTTTGGGCGTTTAGCGGCGGCATTTATGTTGCTTCGACAGCGTCTTCCCAAGAGCTGAATAATGCGCCAATTGCTATCGTGGATGAAGATAATTCCCCGTTGTCCAAGACGATAGGCAATGCTTTTACCCAGCCGTATTTTAATAATCCAGTCTATATCGATTACACCGATGTAGAACCTGCATTAAATTCAGGCAGGTTTACCTTTGTGGTGATGATAGGGTCAGGTTTTCAAAGCGATTTAATGTCTGGTAAAAAACCAACATTACAAATTAATATTGATGCTACACAGATGTCACAAGCAGGCATTGGTGATGGCTATATCCAAAATATAGTGAGCGGGGAGATTAAGAAATATGTCACTGGAACACTCAAGGCGTATTCGTACCCGGTCTCTTTAATTGTTCATAATAAGTACAACCCAAATCTGACCAGCAGTTGGTTTGGTAGCATTATGGAAATCATCAATAATGTCACCATGTTGTCTATCATCTTAGCGGGCGCTGCGGTTATTAGAGAGCGAGAGCACGGCACGTTAGAGCATTTACTAGTGATGCCAGTAAAGCCATTAGACATTGTCTTGTCTAAAATTTTAGCGAATGGCTGTGTGGTCCTATTGGCGGCGACCTTATCACTGGTGTTGGTGGTGCAATATGTTTTGCAGGTTCCAATTAAAGGCTCAGTCAGCCTCTTTGTGCTGGGAGTTGGGTTACATTTATTTGCAACGACCTCTATGGGAATCTTTTTAGGCACAGTCGCGAGAACGATGCCGCAATTAGGGTTGTTGTTTATCCTGACGGTATTGCCTTTAGAAATGTTATCTGGGGGAATAACCCCTTATGAGAGTATGCCTCAGATCATCCAAATGATTATGCAAGTTGCTCCTACCACGCATTTTGTAAGTTTATCGCAGACCATTCTTTATCGTGGTGGAGGTATTAGTATTATCTGGCCGCAATTGTTGATACTCGTGCTTATCGGTAGTGTGTTTTTATTCAGTGCAGTAAGTCGTTTTAGAACCTCTGTTGCTAATGCTTAGATGACAAGCTACCTCTGTTTATTTTTCCTTCACTTCTTCTAAAAACCATTCAATTACATTGCCGATTGCTAAGGTGTCTTGGTAATCGGAGCAAATAAGATAACCTCGGGTGGTTGAGGTCAAGGTTGGTCCAAGCTGAATCAGTTTTCCTTCTTCAAGGAAGGGGTCAATAATGCCGCGCCAACCTAAGCAAATGCCTTGTCCTTTTACTGCGGCTTCAACGACTAAAGGATAATTGTTATAACAAAACATCACCGGTAAATCTGACTGTGGAATGTTTAAAATATCCGACCAGTTATGCCAATTGAACCAACGATAGTCATTTTGGTCCTTATGCAGTAATGGTAAGTTGCGTAAATCGGTTAAATGATCATGAGGCTGTAAGTTAAAGCGTTGTGCAAATTCGGGTGAGCAAACAGGAAAGACTTCTTCTTTAATAAAAGAAGCCTCAAAACGGTGTTTTTTAACAATGGCAGAAAAATGAAAAACAATGTCTGCATTAGATTGGAACATATCATCAATACTATTGGTCGGCTGGATTTCAAATAGGTAATTAGGGAAGGCTTCTTGTAGACGTTGTAAACGAGGCATAATCCAGTGAAAGGCGAAACCAAAATACGCACATATAGATATTTTCTTTGTGTCGGTCAAATCATGTTTTGCGCTAGCAACAGCATGCAATAAACTTTCGATTGCACCTTGTGTTTTATTATAGAATTTTTGACCTGCTCTGGTGGCTTTTAACGGCTTTTTTGTCCGATCAATTAAGATGCCACCTAGTAACTCTTCGAGAGATCTAATTCTTTGAGAAACAAGAGGTTGAGTTATATTAAGTTCTTGAGACGCTGCGGTCATTGACCCATGTCGGAGCGTCGCTTCGAAGGCGAGTAAACTGCTGAGGGTGGGTGTTTCTGTTTCTTTAGACATTAGAAAACTGCATGTTATGTATTAGGATTTACCTCTGTTACTCAAGCTTAGAGTAATTGATACTGCTCCGCAAGAAACAAGAGAGGTAACTATGCAAGCAGTACAATTTACAATTAATGAAGATCAAGCGTCTGTCGCTGCACACTTTGAAGGTCAAGATTTAGTTCTATCAGCATTATGGTTACGGGAACGTTGCCAAGATGACATACATCTAGACCCGGTGACACAACAGCGCCTTTTTGACCCTCATCAATTAGCAGATGATTTGGCATTGCTAAGTATTGAAAAGCAAGGAGAGCAACAATATAGAATGACCTTCAGTGATGGTTATGAGGGTACTTATGATATCAATGAGTTTTATGCAGATTTTGATATCTACGATGGGGCGCCAGCGCCTAAGTTATGGAAAAATGGATTCGATACCAGTAAATTTCATATCAATTTTGATGATATTTTTACCGATGAAGGCCTATTACAAGGCATAGATAAGTTCCTGACTTACGGTGTTTTAATTGTTGATCAGGTGCCGACAGAAAAAGGCTCTGCCATAAAAGTGGCGAGCCGCTTTGGGCATGTACGCGAAACCAACTTCGGTAGAAGTTTTGAGGTATTCACTCGTCCTGATTATAATGATTTATCTGGACAACCGGTTCCGCTTGGGCCTCATACAGATAACCCTTACCGTGGTCCTATGCCTGGTATTCAGTTATTACATTGTATAAAAAATGAAACGTCAGGTGGCTTATCTACATTGGTAGATAGTTTATCTGTGCTCAAACAATTAAAACAGGAAGATCCTGAAGGTTATCAGTTACTCAGTGACATTCCTGTACGTTACCGTCATATAGATAGCGATGTTGAACTAATCGAACGTCGCACCATGATAGAATCGGATCATACGGGAAAAGTAACAGGTATTGCTTATAGCCCTCGTCTTGATTATTTGCCTTTATTAGAAAATGATAAGTTGGTGATCTTCCACCGAGCACGTAAACGCTTAGGTCAATTGTTGGGGTCACCAGAATATGAATGGCGTTTTAGATTGGAGCCAGGACAATTGCAAATGTTTCATAACACGCGCGTATTGCATGGCCGTACTGGTTTTGATGTAACAGAAGGTATGCGTCATCTAGAAGGTGCATACATTGATTTGGACGCTCCTAAAGGTCGTTATAAAGCAATGAAACGTCAGATTAAATCCGCTGCAAAGAAAGGAGCTTAATATCATGCAAGCAGTCCAGTTTCGTCAAATGAAAGATGGTACTAAAGAAGAATACGACTTTCTCACTGAGCATGAAGAAGCTTATGCGAAAGCACTACCAGATCGTCTTTTACAGGCATTACGTGATTTAGAACATACTTTGTCTGGCTATCAAGTGAGTCGTCTTGAGCATTCCTTGCAGTCAGCAACTCGAGCTGAAGCCGATGGGGCTGATGACGAGATGATTATTGCCGCTTTAATGCATGATATTGGTGATGATTTAGCGCCGCATAATCATTCCCAATATGCCGCTGCAATTTTACGTCCTTATGTACGCCCTGAAGTAACATGGATCATTAACCAGCATGGTTTGTTTCAAAACTATTATTACATTCACCATTTGGGCGGCGATAGAAATGAACGTGATTACTTGATTGACCATCCTTGGTACCAAGCGTGTGTGGATTTTTGCGAGCGTTGGGATCAATCCTCTTTTGATCCAGATTACCCGACTAAGCCGCTAGAGCATTTCGAACCATTAGTGAGAGAAATATTTTCGCGTCCAGCCTTTGATGAGCGTTATGTTGGAGAGCAGACCATGGGACGTAGTGCGGTGGATATTGCCATGTCAGGTGCAGTGACTAAGTAATAAGCATTAGGATTAAAAGCCGTTTACATCAGTAGGCGTTCTCTAGGAAAAATGCGTGGTTTACTCGAGTTTTTGACTGCTATCTATCATGTCTCTTGCCAGAAGGTATTATGTTAAATAGCTAATACTTTGTCGCAGTATTAAAAAACCAGAATGGTAAATGAAGTGACCCCCAATAGTTGGACTATCCAATTACTGGGGGTCTTTTTATGTC
>JBQEFB010000055.1:0-17508 GCA_052107635.1 Marinomonas sp.
AAAGAATTACAAAAAGTGGCTTAGAAGACCTACAGGATTACTTGACCATTACAGTAAACGCTTTTTGAACGCTATGGAGATAGGTAATGCAGTGTCACAAAATGAAATAGCAGGTGTTTGAACAGACATGTGCTCTCCTTGGTGTTATTGAAGTAACACCATTTGATTCTTTATAAATAAAGGGGGTAGTTAGAAGGGGATTGGTTAAAGAAGAGGGCCTATTCAGACTAACCCTCTTTCAGCGAGCGACACGCATTGTTCACCCACAACGATATGATCGAGCACTCTAACGTCAATGAGCTTTAGAGCACTGACGAGTGTGTTGGTGATGTTTATATCGGACTGCGAGGGTTCCGGTGATCCAGATGGATGATTGTGAGTCAAAATGACAGCAGCGGCATTGGCGTGTAAGGCGGCTTTGACGACTTCCCTGGGGTAAACCGCAGCAGCATCAATTGTTCCGAAAAACAGTTCCTCAAATCGAATTAGCTGATGCTGACTGTCTAGTAACATGAGTGCAAACACTTCACGTTCATAAGAACCTAATTTTAGCGTGAGATACTTTTTTACATTATTGGCATTAGTAAAAGTGCCTTCTCGTTTGTATTTCTGTGCAAGAGCCTCAGCGGCTTGTTCTAACAGTTCAGTGATGTTTGTAGTCTGATGAGAGGGATAGCTGGATAGTTGCTTAGGCGAACGCATAGGGTGCCTCCTTTGGCATTAGTTAATGGGGCTATGCGTAACGATGATATATATCTGAAAAAGCTTTCGATGATGACAGGGAGCCTAGTTAAAGGCTGGGAGATGAGTGATTAAGGTTAAAAAATACACACGAAGTCTTCTTTATGACAGAAGGGCATAACACGACAGCGCAATGACATTGAGTGCTTAACAATTCAACCAATAAAGCCGGTGCAATTACGTATCGGCTTTTTAGTATCTGGAGAAAATTATCATGACCAAAGAAATTTATGTGGAAGCGGTTGTTATAGAAAAGCAAAGAGGCGGTCCTTGTGGTGGGACTGGTTTGGTTGCGCTTGATGACAATGGACAAATTACTTATGAGAACTGGGTATGTTTTGAAAATACAATCGAGGTGATGCGCTTAGATCTATTGGCTCTCATTGAAGGGTTAGAGTTTGCTAGTGATGGTGATGTTATCTATTCGAGCAGTGAGTACTGTGTCAAAGGCTTTAATGAATGGCTAGATAACTGGAAGCGTCGAGGATGGCGCAAGGCAAGTAAAAAGCCTATTGCCAATAGGGAGCTTTGGCATCAAGTGGATAAGTTGCGATCAGAAAAGTTCATGGAGGTGGAAAAAGTGGATGCCTATTCTCCTATAGGTGCAAAAGATGCGGCCTCTAAACTTGCTTATTCAGCAGCAAGCCGAGAATTGTAATGATAATGAATCACTCACTGGTGCTGCCAGTGAGTGATTCATGTTTTTTGCTGCTTAAATCTGCATTGTTAGTAAGGCAAGAAAATCAGTTGAGTAAATAGGCTAGGGTAAAAAATAACACTGCTGCCTTTGTTATGACAGAAACCGCATAACAAGGATTACCCAATGAGATTTTTAAAACTACAACAAGTAATGGACAAAACATCTTTGTGCCGCAGCAGTATTTATAACCTGATTAATGCCGGAGAATTTCCTAAGAACGTCACAGTGATGGGTAAGCGTAAAGCATGGTTGGAAAGTGAAATTGAGGATTGGATGATGAGTAAAATAGAAGGAATAGAATAGAAAAGTAATCGAAAAAATGTAATGATTAGGTTTATAAATCATATATATTTTTATGTTTTATCAACCTATCCGTCATTTCAGAGAGGACACCATGTTTGCAGAACGTCTAGAGCGAGCTCGTAAGGCTGCTGGATTAACAATGAAGGCTTTAGCTGATGAAATCGATCTATCAGCAAACTCAATTAACAAATATGAACATGGCATTGCTATGCCTTCATCAACCAACCTACTAAAGCTTGCTAAGGCGCTATCAGTTCGCACCGAATACTTCTTTCGTCCTACTAAGGTCGAAATATCCGGTGTGGAGTATCGCAAACGTGCGAGCACACCAAAGAAAGTGTTAGACCGAATCAATGGTGATGTTTTAGACCAAGCTGAACGCTGGCAAGAGCTACTAGAGCTTTATCCCGACTCAGTGAAACCGATTCCTGAGTTTGGGCTGCCGGATGATCTACCAAAGCAAATTAATAGCCTAGAGCAAGCCGAAGAGCTAGCGATTCAGATGCGTCACGCTTGGGATCTCGGCCTAAACCCAATTCACGACATGATCGATACTCTTGAAGCAAAAGGGGTCATGATCATTACCACGGACGTGGAAACGAATAAAAAGTTTGATGGTTTAGCTGGTAAAATCGATAACACTCCAGTTGTTGTGATTTCAACGAGCCAGAGTGGTGACCGACAGCGTTTTACGTTAGCGCATGAGCTTGGGCACTTGGTGGTTCATGGCCGCTTATCTGAAGAACTAGATGAAGAGAAAGTGTGCAATGCCTTTGCTGGCGCTTTTTTACTGCCTGCACAAACTCTTGTCGAGCATCTAGGTGAAAAACGTCGAAACATTGAGCCGCGCGAGTTACTGATGTTAAAGCATGAATACGGGATTAGCATGCTAGCGGCACTGTATCGAGCAGGCCAGTGTGAGATTATTACTCCAGCAACTCAGAAAAGTTTGTTTATGTTGTTCGGTAAAAGTGGCTGGCGAACTCAAGAGCCTGGTAAAGAGTATCCTCATGAGTCGACTTTTTTGTATAAACAGTTGGTATATCGAGCGTTAGGTGAAGAGTACATAGGAGAGTCTAAAGCCGCAGAATTACTTGGTATGTCTGTATCTAGCTTTCATAAAGAACGAAAGTTGGAGGCTTTGAGTGCAGTTATTAATTAGTGATGCCAATATTCTGATTGATATGGAAGAGGGTGGCTTGCTTGAAGCTATGTTTAATTTGCCGTACCAATTTGCAACGCCAGACATTTTGTTTGTAGAAGAATTGGAAGAGGCGCATTCCCATTTGCTTGAATTTGGTCTAGAGCTAAAAGAGATCTTACCAGCCTCAATGATGTATGCCATGCAGTTGACGACTATGTATAGAAAAGCGAGTCGTAACGATTGTTTTGCTCTAGCATTAGCTAAGCAAGAGTCATGTCCTTTGCTTACGGGTGACATGGCACTTAGAAACGCAGCAGAAAAAGAAGCAGCAATTGTCAACGGCACAATTTGGCTAGTAAGCCAGCTGGTGGTTCATCAGCAAATCAACACCGAACAAGCGCGAACTGCCTATAAACTTATGCAAGCTAATGGTAGGCGTTTACCCTGGAATATTGCTGAGCAAGAATTGATTTTGTTAGAGAAAAATAGTTCCTAAAAACTTGCATGGTTATCTAGATACCTAAAATGGATAAAGTAAAATATCCTGTGATTTTGATTTTGATTTTGATTAGGTTTGATTGATATAAAATTCTAGTTTTTCGAAAAAAATGATGCACTTATTAATAAAATTATAAAGGAATATCATGAAGTTCAATGAAGATTCTCGCGTCAAAATCCCTGCTATTTTGCACCTAATGCGTTTAGGCTATCAGTACCTGTCACTCAAAGGTCAAAAGTGGGATATTGATACTAATATATTCCCTGCTTTATTCAAAACCGCTATTGGCAAAATTAACCCTGGTATTGAAGAAGCCGAAGGCGGCCGTCTGTTAGAAGATGTAAAACTGCTGCTAGATAATGAAGATTTAGGTCGCGGCTTCTTTGAGCGTCTTTCTGAGCGCTCAAACACCAAACTGATCGACTTTGAGAACTTTAATAACAACACTTTCCATGTTGTCACCGAGCTGACTTGTCAGAACGGTGATGAAGAATTCCGTCCAGACATCACTCTGCTAATCAATGGCATGCCGCTGGTATTTATTGAAGTAAAAAAGCCCAATAACCGCGAAGGTGTTCTGGCCGAGCGTGACCGCATCAACAAACGCTTTCAAAACCCTAAGTTCAAGCGCTTTGCCAACATTACCCAGTTTATGATTTTTTCCAATAACATGGAGTACGATGACGGCGCCCCTGAACCCGTACAAGGTGCCTTCTATGCCAGTAGCTCTTACTATAAGCCAGTATTCAACTATTTCCGTGAAGAAGAAATCTTCAATCTAACCGCCTTGCTGAAGCCTGTGTCGGATGAAGACGAGCTGAAAGTCTTAAAAGACAACAATCTGGAAGTGATCCGCAGTAACCCAGAGTTTCAAACCAACAAGCAGCCCGAGCGCCCAACCAACCGTATTTGTACCTCTTTACTGAGCCGTGAGCGCTTAGCTTTTATTTTACGTTATGCTTTGGCCTATGTGTCTGAGTCAGATGGTCTACAAAAGCACATCATGCGTTACCCGCAGTTGTTTGCGACCAAAGCCATTGAACGTAAGCTAAGCGAAGGCGTCAAAAAAGGCATTATCTGGCACACGCAAGGCAGTGGTAAAACCGCACTGACTTTCTACAACGTGCGCTTTTTAACGGATTACTTCCAAAAGCAACAAGTGATACCTAAATTTTACTTTATTGTTGACCGTCTGGACCTACTACAACAAGCTCAACGTGAATTTACTGCCCGTGGCTTAACTGTTCACACAATTAACTCCCGAGATGCCTTTAGCCGCGATATTAAAGCCACACAAGTGATTCATAATCATTCTGGCAAGCCAGAGATTACACTGGTGAACATTCAAAAGTTTAAAGATGACCCGGATGTGGTCAGCACCAAAGATTACAACATCGCGATTCAGCGCGTGTATTTTTTAGATGAAGTACACCGCAGCTACAACCCCAAAGGCAGTTTTTTAGCCAACTTAAGCCAATCAGACACCAACGCCATCAAAATCGGCTTAACCGGTACCCCGCTATTGGGGGATGACTACAACTCACGTGCCTTGTTTGGTGATTACATTCACAAGTACTACTACAACGCATCCATTGCCGACGGTTACACCTTGCGCTTAATTCGTGAAGAGATTAGCACTCAATACAAAATCGAATTACAAAAAGCCCTAGAAGAAGTCGAAGTGAAAATGGGCGATGTCGATCGTAAAAAAATCTATGCACATCCAAGTTTTGTTGAGCCCATGCTGACTTACATTATGACCGACTTTGAAAAGAGCCGCGGCGCACTAAACGATGCAACGATTGGTGGCATGGTCATTTGCGACAGCTCAGACCAAGCTAAGCAGATGTTTGAGATTTTCAATGCAGTGTATGCCCAAACGCCTGTTTTACCGCAAAGCGTTAATGCACCATTAGAAGTCGCCGAGCCTGCTCCAACAGCTTATGTCGAATCTGTTAAACAAGCCCAGAAGGTAAAAAACGCCGCCCTGATTCTGCACGACATCGGCACCAAAGAAGAACGCAAAAACTGGGTAGAAGACTTCAAAGCAGGCAAAATCGACTTTTTGTTTGTGTACAACATGCTACTCACTGGTTTTGATGCCAAACGCCTGAAAAAGCTCTACCTTGGCCGGGTGATCCGCAAACACAACTTGCTGCAAGCGCTCACGCGAGTGAATCGCACCTACAAAGATTTTCGCTACGGCTATGTAGTCGATTTTGCTGACATCAGTAAAGAGTTCGATGCCACTAACAAAGCCTATTTCGACGAACTACAGTCGGAGCTTGGCGATGAGATGGAGCACTACTCACAGCTGTTTAAATCGCAGGAAGACATCAAGCAAGAAATCGAGCATATCAAAGACGTACTGTTCCGTTTTGATACCGACAACATGGAAGAGTTCTGCAACCAAATCAGCCAAATACAAGATCGAGACAGTGTATTGACGCTAAAAAAAGCCTTAGCCGATGCGCGCAGCTTGTATAATCTTATTCGTTTGCAAGGCGAGTATGACTTTCTCGATGAGCTGGATTTTGCCAAGCTCAACATACTGTATCGCGAAACCAGCAACCATCTGGATTTACTTAGCCTTAAAAACGACTTAGAAAGTGGCGAAGACACCAGTAACCTACTCAATCGCGCCTTAGAAGACGTGATCTTCAAGTTTGTAAAAATCGGCGAAGAAGAACTGGTACTGGCCGACAAGCTAAAAAACACCCTGCGCCAAACCCGTGAAGCGCTGGCCAGTAATTTTGACCAGCAAGACCCACAGTTTACCAGCTTAAAAGAAGAGCTAGAGCGCTTGTTTAAGAAGAAAAACTTAAGCGAAGTGACCCAAGATGAAATGAATGCCAACATAGACTCTCTGAATAAAATTCACGATCGCGTCAAAGAGCTTAACCGCCAAAACAACCAACTGCGGCAAAAGTACCTCGGCGATGCCAAATACACCCGTATTCACAAGCGCTTGCAAGAGCGCCAGCAAAGCCAAAGCGACATCAGCGAATCGGAGCGTAAAATCTTTGAAGCATTAGCGGGTGTGAAACAAGACGCCGACGAGCAAGTGCTCAACAACAGCCAAGTGTTGGATAACGAAAGTTACTTTGAGCGACAAATGATGCCGCTGGTAATTGGCCGCTTTATGAAAGAACAAAACATCAAACTCAACGCCGACGCCTCACGTTACATTAATCACCTCGTCGTGGTGGAATACTTAAAAGAATTTAATACCGGCAGCCAAGCGTGGTAACACCGGTAACACTTATTAGGAAGTAAAAAAACAAAATGGTTGAATTAGAATTTCAGCAAAAAACCAAAACCTTAATTGATAGCTTAAAAAGCATCTGTGCCAACTATGGTTTAGGTAACGACGGTAATGAATTTAAAATCATTACCCAAACCTTTTTGTACAAGTTTTTAAACGACAAGTTCGCCTTTGAAGCGAAAAAGCTCGACGACACCATCGCTAAGGCCGATAAATGGGAAGAAGCCCTCGCAGCCATGAGCGAAGACGACCTCGACATGCTGCAACTGCAAATGGGCGGCGACACCGCACGGCTAAAACCGCAGCACTTTATCAGCTACCTGTTTAGCCAACAAAACGCGCCGGACTTTGCCAAACTGTTTGATGACACTTTAATCGATATTGCGATTACCAATAACGATGTGTTTGCAGTAAAAACCGATGGTGGCGCAAAAGTGGTGCTGTTCGACCGCATCAGCCAATACATTGCTGACGACTCTAAACGCGATGCCTTCTGCCGCGCCATTATCAATAAACTGGTCGAGTTCAGTTTTGAGCGAATTTTCACGCAAAAATTCGACTTCTACGCCACCATCTTTGAATACCTAATCAAGGACTACAACAGCAATTCAGGTGGTAAATACGCCGAGTACTTTACCCCCCATGCGGTGGCGCGCATTATGGCGGAAATTTTAGTACCTAAAGATCAGCGCGGCACCGTGCGTAACGTGGCTTGTTACGACCCATCGGCAGGTTCGGGTACTTTGTTAATGAACGTGGCGCACGCCATTGGTGAAAACCGCTGTAGCATTTACACCCAGGATATTTCGCAAAAATCCTCTAACCTGCTGCGTTTAAACCTGATCTTAAATAATCTGGTGCACTCGATCCCAAATGTAATCCAGGGTAATACAATTCAGCACCCTTACCATAAGGACGGCAAAGAACTAAAACGCTTTGACTATATTGTCTCAAACCCGCCATTTAAGCTCGATTTCAGCGACTTTAGGGATGAGCTGGACAGCAAAGAAAACAAAGACCGCTTCTTTGCTGGTATTCCCAAAGCGCCAGCTAAAGCAAAAGATAAAATGGCGATCTACTCGCTATTTTTACAACACATCATTGCCTCACTTAAACCAAACGGCAAAGCAGCCGTCGTGGTGCCAACGGGATTTATTACCGCACAATCGGGTATTGATAAAAAAATCCGTGAGCACTTGGTAAAACACAAAATGCTCGCGGGTGTGGTTTCCATGCCATCCAATATCTTCGCCACTACCGGCACTAACGTATCTATTTTGTTTATTGATGCCAGTAATGATGGTGATGTGGTACTGGTAGATGCCTCAAACTTGGGCGAAAAAGTCAAAGACGGTAAAAACCAAAAAACCGTGCTAACGCCAGCAGAAGAACAACAGATTATTGATGTGTTTAACGCCAAAGAAGCGGTGGAAGACTTTTCCGTCGCGGTAAGTTACAGCGACATCGAAGCCAAAAACTACTCATTAAGTGCAGGCCAATACTTTGATGTCAAAATCGAATATGTGGATATTACCCCAGAGCAATTTGCGGAAAAGATGCAGGGTTTTAGCAGCAATTTAGATAGTTTGTTTGACCAATCTCGTGAATTGGAAGCTGACATTAAAAAGCAGTTAGCGGGGTTGAAATATGAGTAACACACTTAACGGAGAGCTTGGAAGTTTAGTTCAATCCGGTGGTGGTAAAATTCATACTGGCCCGTTTGGTAGCCAACTTCATGCCTCGGATTACGTAGCGGAAGGTATACCCTGCATAATGCCCGCAAACATGAAGAATAGCCGAGTCGATCTTTCGAATATCGCATATATAACGGTCGGCGATGCGCAAAGGCTTTCAAAGTACATCGTTAAAGAAAACGATATTGTTTACAGTCGAAGAGGTGATGTCACACAGAAAGCTTTAATTCGTAAGAACGAGGAAGGTTACTTTTGTGGCACAGGTTGTTTATTAATTCGTCCTGGCAAAAAATTTGATGCCAGATTCTTAACCTATTATCTCAGCATTCCCAAAATACAAAGTTGGATTGTCAGCCAAGCTGTTGGTGCGACAATGCCAAATTTGAACACCGGAATATTATCCAGCATACCCTTTCATGGGCCAGAGAAGCTGGAACAGGAAAGAGTTGCAAATGTACTTTCAGCTATTGAGGGAAAAATCGAACTCAATAACCGCATCAACGCCGAACTGGAAGCCATGGCCAAAAACCTTTACGACTATTGGTTTGTACAGTTCGACTTCCCCGACGACTCACCACAAGGTCAGGGCAAACCCTACAAAACCTCCGGCGGAAAAATGGTCTACAACCCAACCCTAAAGCGCGAAATACCGGAGGGGTGGAGCGACAAAACGCTATCTGAAATAGCGAACATCACGATGGGTCAATCCCCAGAGGGGAGTTCGTATAATGATGAAGGCGTTGGAACCATTTTTTATCAAGGTTCTACGGACTTTGGTTGGTTGTTCCCTACCACACGCCAGTACACGACAGCGCCTAGCCGCATGGCTAAGAAAGGCGACATACTGTTAAGCGTTCGTGCACCAGTAGGTGATATGAACATTGCTAATACCGATTGCTGTATTGGTCGCGGTTTAGCTGCATTAAATAGTAAAACCGGTTCTGACGGCTTTTTGTTCTACGTGATGAAGTATTTCAAACAGATTTTTGACCGTCGAAACTCAGAAGGTACAACCTTCGGTTCTATTACAAAAAACGATTTGCATTCACTGACACTTGCTTATCCCACATCGGATTTGCTCAAGAAGTATGATGAGATCGTTACGAATTACAACAAAATGATATTTGAGAGAAGCCTCGAAAATAGAGAGCTAATTGCTCTCCGCGACTGGCTTCTCCCCATGCTAATGAACGGCCAGGTAACGGTAAAATAAGGAAATTGGGCGATGTCTATAAGCCAAATCGAGATAAGGAACATCAAAGGTATTTCGCATGAATGCTTTAACGTGCAATTAAAAGCCTGCAAACCCAATCTTTTAGTTGCGCCCAATGGCTTTGGCAAGAGCTCGGTCGCCACAGCATTTTCGTCGATGAATACCAAGCGAATCGATCTCGCGGAAAAAGATCATCATAAAGAAAACGATAAACTGGCACCTGAGCTAAGCATTACGGTTAACGGACAGAAGTTAACCGCAAACAGAACCCAAAACGAGATTCGACAACAGTTTGATGTGTTAGTAGTCAATAGTGGTCTGACCCCGAAGGCAAAAAAGCACTTCAAAGGGGCGGTATCTTCCACTATTGAAGTTAAACCTATAACAGTCTGCAAAATTCCAGCTAAAGCTGAATTTTCGTATAAGCCTGCTGACGCTAAAGCCCACTTTGGTCAAAACGGAAAGATTCTGCCCAACATCTCTGGTCTATTAAAAGACCCAAGACTTTTGGATGCGATTCAGGGCGTCGATTTATCAAAATTCGCCCAGGTTCGCATTCAGACAGCAGTGCAAGCCATAGTAGACAAGGTGAACCAACAGAATGGAAGTGCAGCCGCTATATCCCAATGGATATTGGATAACTGTATTCAAGAGCTCAGAGCAGTGACTATTTTAAATAGCATCTCGGAACGATTAGTCCAGTATGGCGCAGCTGATTCTGAGATTGAGAGCTTTTTCGCGGCTTACCAGATTGCCTGCATACATACAGCAGATCCTAAAGCCTTTTCTGCTGCAACAGACTGGCTATATTACGTTACGGTCAAAGCACATTATCAAGACTTGCTGGCCAATTTCAAAAGCTCGACCTGGCAATGGGCTAAAGTTGAAGAAATCAAAAAAAAGAAAGAGCTGGTTATCAACTTCCCCAAAGCCCACCAATTATCGAACGGACAGCGAGACATCATTACGCTTGTGGTTCAGCTCCATAAAGCTTTGTATGAGGGCAGCAAGAAGCCACTCATACTGATCATAGATGAAGTGTTCGACTATCTGGATGATGCTAATCTAGTAGCCTTCCAATATTACGTCACTTCAATCATTGAAGAATACAAAGCACGTAACCAAGTAATTTTTCCAATAATACTGACACACCTAGACCCCGGTGTATTCTTTGATTTTTGCTTTAACAAACATAAGATCCAGATTAATTACCTATTATCAAAACCTGTTGGCAAGTCTAAAAATATTTTGAAATTAGTCGAGTTCAGAGATTCAGATCAGTATGCAGATATGGTGCAACCGATTAGGAATTTCCTCGATAAGCACTGGTTCCATTTTCATCCTGATGCACATGAGATAACAGGTGATTGGCCTGATTCTCTACCCAACGAATGGAAAAGTTCTGATGCTTTCAAAGATTATTTCAGCAATGAGCTTAAACGCTATTTGGCCAACAAAAACTATGATGCTATAGCCGTTTGCTTCGCCGTACGGATTGTTATTGAACACCAAATTTATTGTCTTTTGCCAGATTCTGATTGGAAAGAAAAGTTTATTTCGGAACACGGAACTTCCAATAAACTAGACGTGGCTTCTAGCGCCGGAATTGATATTCCTGAAAGCTATTTCTTACTAGGCATAATCTACAACACCAATTTACATTGGAATCAAGGGCGTGATTATGTATCTCCACTGGTATCCAAACTGAACCACCTTACGATTAGGCAGTTAATCAAGCGTGTTGCAACAGCAGCGCATAGCTAGCTTTGTGGTAACTATCGATTAAGGAGTATACAAAATGGCTAAAGACCTAACCGCATCATCACATGACCGCCAAAATATCCTTAACAACCGCTACGCGCTGCAACAAGCCGAGCAGCACTTGGGTTTTGGGTAGTGTGACCTTTGAAGGTGAAACGGTATTTACCAAGGCCCTAGTGGTTGCCTTGTATTACATTACAGACCGTACTATTGGGCGCTACTTATCTAGCCATGCCGATGAGTTAAAAAGCAACGGCTATCAGGTGTTAGAAGGTAAAAAAACTAAAGTAATTCAAGGGGCTAATGTCTGGTACCGACATCAATGACGGTACCAAAACCACCGCGCTGGGTTTGTTCGGTTTTCGTGCAGTGCTCAACATAGGGATGTTATTAACAGAAAGTGAGCCCGCACGCCTTTTGCGTTCACGTCTGCTGGATATTATCTTGGATGTAATGGCCGAGCGCGCTGGTGGTCATACCAAGTTTATTGATCAGCGTGATGAAAATTACCTTGTCTCTGCTCTGCAAGAAGAAAACTACCGCCGACAATTAACTGATGCATTGGATAGCTATGCTGAAGGTAGCCAGCGGAATCCTGAAGTGGCGACGAGATAGGCTAATAACTTAAAGGCAGTGAGTACAGAATGGTACCTTTCACTTCACAACGCTTAAAACTGCTTTTTTATTATTCGTGCGTATAACAGTTTTGTTACTAGCGATATGCATTCCTAGCCCGTGCCCATATGTAAGTGCCTTTAATTCATCCAACGGCCAGCCTAGCTGTTCAAGCACGTCTTTTTGACTAATGCCTCTAGTGCGCAACGCATTGAATGTTTTTTCTAATAAGAGCGAGGTTTCGCGTTTCTCCATGCCTTCTGGTTCTTGCTTTCTAAAGCCTTGTTTGGCTAGTTGAATGCTCAATTGGCGATAGTGCCAGTCGGTAGAGAAGCCAAGGTCGTAAGAGCGTCTGACTAATGCGGCAAGCGATACCTTCCAGTTTTTCTTCTGTTGGATCAGCTGGTGAAGTGTAGGCCACGGGCGCAAGATACTTTTTACGCTGGCTTCCGGCATTAAAAATTCAGAGGCAAATTGGTTGGCTTGCTGTTCTGCTTCGGGTCCTTTGTTTTGTGTGAATTTATGCATCACCAAGTGGCCTAACTCATGGGCAGCATCAAAGCGGCTTCGTTCTGGTGATTTCATTGTGTTAAGTAAGATGTAGGGTGTGTTGTCTTCCCAAAATGAGAAGGCATCAACATCTAAGCAATTCTCCGCTAAGGAAAGTACGCGGATCCCTTTCGATTCAAGCAAGTGCACCATATTAGTAATCGAGCGTTCGCCCAGTTGCCATTGCTGGCGCAGCATAGCGGCGGCTGTTGCAGGGTCGCCATATTCTTCTGGTTCAAACGCGGGGGTGGTATTAGCTGGTAACGAAAACTGACTTTCCAACCATTGATTAAGTTCTTTAGCTAACTCACCTGCTCGCCTGGCTGCATTTTCATTTTTTTTGCTGAGCTTGGTTGCCGCTCGAAAACTAACGGCGCCTGTTTCGAGTGTAGGCGCGTCGTCTTTTTGAAAAAAGCTAATGGGATAGCTTAAAGCGAATGCAAATTTCTCTAAGGTGGATAGGGTAGGGGCGCTATCTTTACTATCGCTCTCATAGACAGTAATTGTTTTGCTATCAAGATCCGCTACGTCGGCCAATGCCTTTTTGGTTAAGCCACGGCGCTCGCGAGCGAAGCGTAAACGTTCAGGGTTGTAGTGCAGCATTATTCAATCTTAAAATCGATGTTGTCGGTAAACTCAGGGGCAGCATTATTAATTTGCTGTTGGCCAAAATCAAGAATAATTCTGTTTGCAAACGAGTTGATATAGCCATTGTTATCATAAGTTGCTGGCTGCGATAACTCCGCTTTTACTTGATAGTCACCAAGGGTATTTTTTATTGAGTAGTGAACCAATACCCAAACATCTCTTTCTTTTTCATCAAGCGTTAATTGTAGCTTGCCGCCTTTTACGTGCAGTCTCTCTGTATCGGAGAATAATTTTTCTTGCTGAGGGTTATCGTCTTGTCTTAACCCTAGAAGCTTTAGGGTTACATCTCCCTTTTTATATTGGGAGCGTGGTTCTTGGTTTGGGTTGCCCGTATTTTCATCGCCTTTGCAAACACCAATAACAATATTGTCGTGTAAAGCGAGTTCAATATTACGGTGTGAGTGTGCTGTAAAACCTTTGGTCGCCAAGACGTCTCTAATAGCCTTTACCAGGATGTGGTAAAAGTTAGTGCCTGCATAATTTTTAGTGCTGTGGGCGGTTTCGTCGCTTCTAGCAAAGTTCGCCGTTAGAATGATTTGTGCAAAATCTTGCAGGCTAAGGTTAGCTAGGCTTTGTAGCTGCGGCTCGACGTCTTGTGGGTCTTTAATGATTTGTGGTTGGTGGGCTAGATTGCCTGTTGTCTTGGTCATTTAAAATACTCCGTATGATATTCCTGTTTATACTACCTCATTTGTGGTAAATAAAAAGGAGTTTTTGGCTTGTTTTAAACACAGTTAAATTTCTTCATCAGCATCAATGCTTTTATTTAGCTAACAATATTAGAAATCCGCAAGGCTAGCGTATCTAACGCATCTTTCCGCTCTTCAAAATAATCATACTTATCATAAATGCCTTCAACGCCTTTCAACTTATGATTCAAGCACCTCTCGGCCACATGGCCGGGGGTGCCTTGCTTTGCAAGTAGTGTACGGCAAGTGCGGCGCAAGTCATGTACTGTAAAGTGCAGCATATCACCCATCAAATTAGGTGGTTGTTTCTTTTTGCCTGCTTCATGTCCAAATAGCTTGGTAATAGCTCTGTTAAGCGTGTCTGAGCCCATATGTAGGTTTTTGCTACTTCTACGGCTAGGCAGCACGTAATCAGAGCCAAAGCCCCTTATCTTCAGCTCATTAAGCCATTCCAATACTTCTGGTGCTAAGGGTATAGTAAAACCTACGTTGGTTTTACTGCGCTCCTTTGGTAGGTGCCATAAGCCTTTCTTTAGCTCAAACTCCTCCCATTTTGCTTCACACAATTCAGATTTACGAACCCCCAAACAAACTAACAATGCACAAGCTAAGTAATTGTCGCGAGTAAAGCTCGTGCTATGTTCTCTTGCCGTATCAAAGAATTGTTTTAATTCCGCTTCTGTTAGGGCTCTGTCTTTACTTTGTTCAATGCCACCAGCGTCTCTTACAGTAAAGGCTGATGCGGGGTTACCTTGGATAAGGTCAAGTTTAATCCCGTGATTAAAAAGCTGTTTACAGTGTCCTAGTGCATCATTGGCAATGGTGGGGCGACCAGACTCGTTAATAGCGTTAATTGTGCTTCTGATATCACGAGCAGTAATTTGATCTAAACGTAGGTCGCCGATATGAGGAGCTATGTCTTTGGTGTAAACCCGTTTGGGGATATTAGGATGTTTAAGGCGTTTAACTAAGGTTGGATACCAGTCTTCAAATAGGTCATTAACCGTTTTAATATTTTCTTGTTCAGCGCGTTTTCGTTGTAAGAGAGGATCATAACCCTCTCTTACCTGTTTCATCTTTGTAGCAGCTTCCAGGCGAGCGTTGGATAGAGAAAGGTCTTGTACCTTACCTAGCGTCATTTCACGTCGTTTGTTATTTGACGTGAAGCGAAGCATCCAGCTCGCAGTGCCTGAAGCTGGGACAACAAGGTACAAACCCTCACCGTCAGCATGGCGCTTCGTTTTATCGCCACCCGCTTTGATCAGCGCTTCTACTTTCTTAACAGTTAACTTAGCCATAGCCCACCTACAGTAATGCGATATGGGTAGGCATTGATTACCCACCACTCAGCTTTCTACTGATTCTATCACAACCACCAAATTAACCACCACATGGTGGTGGTTAAAGGTGGTTTTTAGAATACAGCTATGGACTATTTTTTAAATTAAATTATTGATTTTTATCGTTAAAAATATAATAAAATACATCTATGGTAATTATTCAATATTCTGGATCTGTTCTCGCATTTGTTCAATCAGAACTTTCAGTTCCACGGCGCTTTGTGTGGTTTCAACGACGATGGATTTTGATGAAAGGGTATTGGCTTCGCGGTTGAGTTCTTGCATTAAGAAGTCGAGGCGACGGCCGATTGGGCCTTTTTGCTGCAGCTGTCGGCGTACTTCTTTGGTGTGTGTGGCAAGGCGGTCGAGTTCTTCTGCTACGTCGGCTTTTTGTGCCAGCATGACGATTTCTGCTTCGACGCGCATTGGGTCAAGGTCCGCTTTGGCGGCTTCTAGCTTGTCGATCAAGTTTTGCTTCTGCGCCGCAACAATCTCAGGCAATTTGGCTTGTACATCGACGACTATTTGGTCGATGGCGTCTAGGCGTTGTTCGATGATGCCTTTCAGTTGTTCGCCTTCGCGTAAACGTACTTGGATAAGCTCTTCTACGCCTTGCTGAAAGAGTTCAGCGACGGCTTTTTTCATCATATCGAAGTCACTGCCTTCGTTATTTAAAATGCCTGGCCATTGTAAGATATCGAGTGGGTTGGCTGGGTTTAGGTCTTTAAACCAAGTACCTAATTCATTGATAGCGGTCGCCAATGCTTGGGCATTGTTAGCATTAATATTGAGGCTGGAGGCGGCTTTATCGACGGCTTGAAAGCGCAGTTGGCACTCTAATTTGCCACGGTTAAGCTTTTTGCGCAGCACATCACGAAAAGCAAATTCAAGCTCGCGGAAACTTTCAGGTAGACGGAAATGTGGCTCTAGGTAGCGTTGGTTTACTGAGCGAATTTCCCAGCTGATGGTGCCCCAATCGTATACAGCTTCTTGGCGAGAGAAGGCGGTCATGCTTGCAGTCATGTTAAATACCCAAAGTTAGATAGCATATTAATAAAGAGAGCCCAAAGGCCGAACGAATAGTGTACCTGATGAGTAAGAGTTTCATAGGGAAGGGGCGCAATTTTGTGGAGGTTCGTTATAATTGCCGCTTTAGAATAGTTCCATTAATAGAGAGACCACTATGCGCCCGAGCGGAAGAGAAGCAGATCAATTACGTCCCCTTAAAATTACACGCAACTTTACCAAACATGCAGAAGGGTCGGTATTGATCGAGTGCGGTGACACTAAGGTTATTTGTACTGCTACCGTGGTCAATGGCGTGCCGCGTTTCTTGAAAGGAAAGGGCCAAGGTTGGATTACGGCTGAATACGGCATGCTACCCCGTTCTACTGGTAATCGTGTGGATCGAGAAGCAACTCGAGGTAAACAAAATGGCCGTACGATTGAGATCCAACGATTGATTGGTCGTTCTTTGCGTGCGGCAGTGGATTTGAAAAAACTGGGTGAAAATACCATTACGATTGACTGTGATGTGATTCAAGCCGACGGTGGTACTCGTACTGCGTCTATTACTGGTGGTTTTGTTGCGCTAGCTGATGCGATGAATAAGCTGGTAGAAAGTAAGAAAATCAAAAAGAATCCAATTGTTTCTCACATCGCCGCGATCTCAGTCGGTGTTTATAATGGTGTTCCAGTATTGGATTTGGATTACCCAGAAGACTCTACAGCTGAAACCGATATGAACGTAGTCATGAATGATCAAGGTGGCTTTATCGAAATCCAAGGTACAGCGGAAGGTGTCGCGTTCAGTGATGAGCAAATGGTAGGTATGTTGGCAGTAGCTCGTAAAGGCATTGCTGAAATTATTGAATTACAAAAAAGTACTTTGTCTGATAGTTAATCGACATGATGTTTTGTTAGCGCTTGATGTTGTAATACCTCTACTAAGCTAGAGTTGCACTGTCCAGTGATAGGCGTCGAACACCTATCACTGGGCTTTTTTATGGGGTGTAGTTAGTGCTGCGTTAACGCTGTATAGCCTGAATTTACAAAACTAGCGTGTTGGATAATATTGGGATAGCCGTCGCCGCCACTAATCAGCATTTTGTGTGCTAAATTCTTTTCTTAATTTTGTGTAACCGGGTGTTATTAAGTATTTGTATTTTTCTGCTGGCATATTGCCACCATTAAACTTCCCAATATAATATTTAAGTTCTTTTAGTTTTAGGCTTCTAAAACTCTCTGGCACAGCATTTTCGAATTGGCAACCATCAATATCTAATCGAGTTAATCTAGGGAAGATGCGAATAAGTCCTTTCCATGAGACAATTCATTTTTAACCTTC
>JBQEFB010000056.1:0-16556 GCA_052107635.1 Marinomonas sp.
TCAGGCCTTGGTAGCCGCTTAGAAATGAGTCCAACTTTATGGGGTCACTTCATAAGTGGTTTTTTTTCACCTAAATTACCAGTATAACAAGTCATTCGATTAAGACAGTTTTATACTCATTCAGCGAATGAGACTTGTAGCGGAGCAATAACTTGAAAGACGTAACAGCCAAAGTCAGTTCGGTTGAACTGATTAATCACAATGTCTATGAAGTAACACTAGAAATGGACGAGACAAGCTTTATTGCGGGTCAATATCTGATGATTGTTTTACCGACTGGTGAGCAGGTTCCTTATTCCATTGGCAGTGCACCACACGCTTTACCAACACTCACTTTATATATTCTTGTCTCCGAGCCAAGCTCTCTCGCTCAAAAAGTCATTGAGCACATCACTAACAACAAGAGCATTACGGTCAAAATGCCCGGTGGCGACAGCCATTTAGAAAGCGGAGCCTTTATCGAAGGGGCAGACCATATTCTACTGATTGCTGGCGGTACCGGTTTTTCACAAATGAAAAGCCTCTACGACAGCCTGATCGAACAGCAATTTAAAGGTCATGTATCTCTGTACTGGGGATTAAGAACGCCAGGCGACATCTTTATGCACGAGTGGATTAAACAAGCCCAAGAAGAGCATACATTTTCACTCGACATTGTGGTAAACGAAGCAGACAAAGAATGGCAAGGCCGCACAGGCTGGCTCTATGAAGCGGTACTAGAAGATCATCCAGATCTGAATAACAGTGTTGCGTTTATAAGTGGGTCTGTTGGTATGGTATACGGCACACTGGATCAACTAGAAACAAAAGGACTAACAAAAGAACGCTGTTTTTCAGATGTCTTTGCTTATGCACCTCACCCAAATAAACCAACCGTATAAAAAACCGCAGCGTATTTTATAGACATAAAAAAACGAGGTAGATGACCTCGTTTTTTATGAATACATTTAAAAATACACTATTTAGCACTAATACACGTTTTTTCCCATAGCGCCAAAATGTTTATTTGATCTTGCTCACTCACACCTTCTGCTTCAAGCGTATCTTGAAGTGTGCCAGTGAATGCCTCATCAAATTGCTCACCTTCGCCGTCAGCACTACTATGAAGACCTAATAGTCCTAACAAATAAGCACAGTAAAACAACTCATCGCCTTCTTCAGCATGGTGTTCTATAACACGTAAAGCATCGCTAAGTTGATCAGCTCGTTCTGCAAAAGTTAATGACATTTCGTATCTCTTTTCAACATTTCATACATGCGAAACATAAAAGCGAAGATTAATAACAATCCCCTCTTTTATGTTTCGTATTAATTATGGTTTTAACTTCAATGTCGTCAATGTTTTCTCACGAATAGACAACAATAAGTCTGTGTTATCGACCAGAGATTGACCATAAGAAGGCACCATCTTTTTCATTTGTGCTTGCCATTGTTTAGAAGCCATTTTCTTAGGAAAACAACTCTCTACAATTTTAATCATGGTATTCACTGTTGTGGAAGCACCTGGCGACGCACCTAGCAATGCTGCTAATGAACCGTCTTTTGTTGTAATCGCTTCAGTACCAAACTCTAACTTACCACCGAGTTTCGCATCTTTCTTAATAATTTGAACGCGTTGTCCTGCGTAAGAAAGTCTCCAATCTGCATCTTTCGCTTCCGGAAAGAAGTTACGTAAAGAATCACAGCGGTCTTTATGCGATTTTTTTACTTCGCTAATCAAATACTTAGTCAAGTCCATGTTGTTTTTACCAACACATAATATTGGCTTCAAGTTATTGCAGCGCATACTCATTGGAAAATCTAAAATTGAACCCGACTTCAAAAACTTAGTAGTAAAGCCTGCAAACGGTCCAAACAAAATTGCCTTTTTTCCATCAATGATACGAGTATCTAAATGTGGAACAGACATTGGTGGCGCACCAATTGGAGCAGCACCATAGACTTTAGCAAAGTGCTTCTCAACAATCTCAGGCTTATCACAAACAAGCCACTGGCCACTTACTGGGAAGCCACCGTAACCTTTACCTTCTTCAACGCCCGATTTTTGTAATAGCGGCAATGCACCACCACCAGCACCAAGAAAAAGAAACTTAGTAATAAAGCGTTGAGTTGTCCCATTTTGGTGAACCAACACACTCCAAGAACCATCTTTATTTTTGCTGATGCTTTTAACTTCTGCATTAACACGCAACTCAAAGTTGTCCATGCTCTGAAGATTTTTCGTCATATTACGAGCAATCGAACCAAAATTCACATCAGAACCATGCTCAACACGAGTTGCAGCCAGAGGTTCACCCTGAGCCCGGTTCTTCATTATAAGAGGGATCCATTCTTGCATCTTTTCACGATCTTCAGTGAACTGCATTTCTTTAAATGCTGGATGAGCACTCATTGCTTGATAACGCGCTTTTAGTTTTCTTACATTCTCTTCACCCCAAACAAAACTCTGATGAGGGACGCGATGTATAAACTCTTGTGGAGCAGGCAGTTTACCTTGCTCAACAAGGTAGGACCAAAATTGAAGGCTCACTTCAAAAGCAGCATTAATAGTGAGGGCTTTATCAATATTTACTTTGCCGTCTGCTGCCATTGATGTGTAGTTCAATTCACAATATGCTGCATGGCCGGTTCCTGCATTGTTCCAACCATCAGTACTTTCTTTCGCAACACTATCCAAACGTTCAACCATAGTAATGGCTAAAGTAGGATCTAATTGCTTGAGTAACATTCCTAAGGTAGTGCTCATTGCACCACCTCCGACTAGTAAAACGTCTACAGAATTTGAGTTCATATAATTTCGCCGTGTCTTAGCCAATTATGGATTTTAGAGTGATGATGAAAGAAGGCTTTTGGCCAGCAGCGATATAAATAAAGGAGGAACTGCAATGCTTTCTCGTCACTCTTCTCAGAGTGCCTTGGTTTGCAATATAGTGAATGCAAAATCAAAAAACAAACAACCTAGCAAGGGTTTTAAGTAGGTATGATTTAATTATACGGATTTTATCAATAATGTCTTGATGCCTTAAGCGGAGATCAAGCTTCCATTCATTTTGTTTGTACTATCAATAAGAAATTTATCTACTTTTAGTAACACTTTCTACGGAATTCGCTACATATGTTTAACTGTTCTACTCTGTTTTTCTGCTATATTTATAAAACGATACTCAGTATAAACGTACGAAATTCTCTATCACAAAGTGGAGGTGCCCTATGAAGGCTCAAGATATCATGATTCATGATGTTATTTGTGTAGACGTCGATGCTCGCTTACCTGAAGTAAAAGCAGTCATGGAGCAAAATGGATTCCATCATTTACCTGTTGTAGAAAACGAACAATTGGTTGGCATTATTTCTGATCGCGACTTGTTACGTATGATCAGCCCATTTATTAATAGCCTCTCTGAGCAACAACGAGATATTGAAACACTTAATCACGCTGCGCACCAAGTTATGACACGCCAGCCGGTAACCGCTAAGGTCGATTCCTCGATCGAAGAGATAGTTACTTGGATGACTAAGGTAACCATTTCTTGTGTGCCTATAATAGACGATAACAACCGCGTTTTAGGCATTATTACTTGGCGTGATGTATTACGTCACGCCAAGTTTTGAATCAATGAATCTGTGCTTGATCACCTAACTGAGTAGCTAAATCTTCTGCAGTAAAACGATATTGCTCAGCACAGAATTGACAATCCACTTGAATAGCGCCCTGCTCGATAAGTAATTCACGAACTTCTTCTTTACCTATCGACAGGACTGCCTCCAAAGTTCGCTGACGAGAACAAGAACAACCAAATTGCATTGTTTTAGTCTCATAAAGACGTACTTCTTCTTCATGATATAAACGGTGTAATAATGTTTCCGTATCAAGACTAAGAAGCTCTTCATCTTTCACCGTTGAAGCAAGGTGTGTAAAACGCTCCCACCCATCTTCATCACCCTCTTCTGCTTGTTCAGCGGGTAAACGTTGTAAAAATAAACCTGCACATTGCGCGCCATTAGCAGCAAGCCAAACACGACTAGGTAACTGCTCTGATTGATAAAAATATTGCTCTAAACATTCCGCTAACGTATCACCAACTATTTCGACAATTCCTTGGTAACGTTGACCGTTACGAGGACTAATCGTAATCAATAGATAGCCGTCTTTGAGCACCTCTTTTAATGGAATAGTATCTGGCACACTGTTCTGTTCGTCCCACTGTGCAATACCACGCAAATTCTGCTGTTCATCGCACTCAGCCATCACCATCGATAAGTAATCATTGCCTTTCGCTTGAATCGACAACACGCCATCTATTTTGATAATGTCTCTTAACAACGCAATCGCAGCAACAAACTCCCCTAGTAATGTTTCAATGCCAAGAGGGTAATTTTTACGTTTAATAATCTCTTGATAAGCACTGTTTAATACGACATGTTCGCCACGTACATTTGTATTATCAAAAGAGAAACGCTGAATTTCATTGACCGTTAAATCGTTCACTAATCTCACCTTGTGCTCATAATCCGCACGAGTAAAAGTTCAAATGGATATTGTGGTGCATTTTACCCTTGAGCTCTTCAATCATCCACTTTAAAGCACATATAAAAAGAGAATCTTTGCTCAAGCTATTTCGTTTCATACAACGTCATTCTAAAATGTTAAGTATTGCTTAACGTTAGCACCTAATCATCGTCACCAAAGAGATTTCTTGTTTTTATGATTCAGTTTACCGAAGTCAGCCTACAGCGTGGTACTCAGTTCCTTCTTGAGGACGCCGATTTAACTATTTTCGAAGGACAGAAAGTCGGCTTAATCGGCGCTAACGGAGCAGGTAAGTCCTCCTTATTTGCCATGGTCAAAGGCGATTTGAACGCAGATACTGGTAGCATTATTGTACCAGCGAATCGACGTCTCGCATTTATGGCGCAAGAAGTGGGAGAGACGCAACGCAGTGCCTTAGAATATTGCTTAGATGGCGATGACTACTTAAGGATAATTGAAGCCAATATTGCTCAAGCACAAGCACAAGAAAACCATCACGACCATGCTCATTGGTTAGGTGAATTTGAAAACGCCCATGGCTACTCAGCCCAGTCTCGCGCCGAAACCTTGTTACAAGGCTTAGGCTTCAAAATGACAGATATGCATAGGCCAGTCTCAGATTTCTCTGGTGGTTGGCGCATCCGACTTAATTTAGCCAAAGCATTGATGTGCCCTTCAGACGTTTTACTGCTTGATGAGCCAACAAACCACTTAGATCTAGATGCTGTCATGTGGTTAGAAAACTGGTTACGTCAATACCCAGGTACGCTATTACTCATTTCCCATGACCGTGATTTTTTAGATGGTATTTGTAGCCATATTGTTCACCTGTATCAAAAGAAGCTAATTCTCTATAAAGGTAATTACACGAATTACGAACGTCAACGAGCCGAGCAACTAGCGCAACAACAAGCTAACCATGAACGCCAACAAGCCAAACGTGCGCACATGCAAGAATACGTAAACCGATTCCGCTATAAAGCAGACAAAGCTAAACAGGCGCAGAGTCGTCTTCGAACATTAGAAAAAATGGAACTAATTGGCCCAGCTCATATCGATTCACAATTTGAGTTTTCAATTCCTGTCGCTGAAAAAACATCGCAACTATTACTTAATTTATCACAAGCAGATTTAGGTTATACATTAGAATCCGGCTCGAAAACCATTCAATTGGGTAACACCAACTTTGCAATTAGAGATGGTCAACGTATCGGGTTACTAGGGCCAAATGGTGCTGGTAAATCCACATTGATCAAATCTATCGTTGGAGAAATTGCTATTCTAGGTGGTGAACGCATACAGGGAGAAAACCTAACGATTGGTTACTTTTCTCAACATCAATTAAGTGCACTGGATCTTGAAGCCTCGCCACTGTTACACATTCAACGTCTTACACCAAAAGTACTAGAAAGTGATATTCGTCGCTATTTAGGAGGATTTGGATTTACTGGTGATGATGCACTACGAGCCGTAAAAGGCTTCTCAGGAGGAGAAAAAGCACGACTTGCTCTGTCACTCATTTCTTGGACCAAACCAAACCTATTAGTGCTAGATGAACCAACTAACCACTTGGACATCGATATGCGCCAAGCATTAACAGAAGCACTACAAGGGTTTCCTGGGGCGATTTTAGTCGTATCCCATGATCGTCATCTACTTAACAGTACGGTTGATGAATTTTATCTTGTTGCCGATAATCAAATTCAAGCTTTTGACGGTGATTTAAACGCTTACCACTCGTGGCTACAAGCAAGACAAACTTCGGCAATACAAACTGAAAAAAGTGAAGCTCTTCAAGAAAAAGTGGAAAAGGTTGATCGTAAAGAAGAACGCCGAAAAGCAGCGGAGCTACGTGAAAAACTACGACCACTTCGAAAACAAGTAGAAAAATTTGAAAAGGCTGTCCAACTAGCGCAGACGCATCTCGATACTATTGCCGATAAAATGGCGGATGCATCACTTTACGAAGCAGATCAAAAAAATCAACTACAAGCGCTACTGAGCGATGAAGCCAAATGGAAAAAGTCGCTAGAAGAAAACGAAGAAGCTTGGTTCGAGTTACAAGAAGAGCTTGAAGAAGCAGAAGCAAATCTAACTTAAAGTAAAAAACCGATGACATTGACTTAATATTGTCATACAAGCCCAGTACATTAATCGATAGTAAAATAGGAGATGATAAATGACTTTCCCATATACTCGTATGCGTCGTATGCGCAAAAATGATTTTTCTCGCCGCCTTATGCGTGAAAACCACTTAAGCACTGACGATTTAATCTATCCCATGTTTGTAATAGAAGGTATAAATATTCGCGAAGCCGTGCCTTCTATGCCAGGTATTGAGCGCTTATCAATTGACCTTTTGCTAGAAGAAGCCAAAGAATTAGTAGAGCTTGGTATTCCTATGGTGGCATTATTTCCTGTCGTCTCTTCTAATAAGAAAACCCTTATGGCAGAAGAGTCATATAACCCAAATGGTTTGGCGCAACGTGCTATTTATGCTCTAAAAGAAGCCTTTCCTGATCTTGGTATAATGACGGATGTCGCACTTGATCCCTTCACGACTCATGGGCAAGACGGCATTATTGATGAATCAGGTTATGTACTAAATGACTCAACGATTGAAGTTCTTGTAAAACAAGCTCTTTCTCATGCAAAAGCAGGAGCAGATGTCATCGCACCCTCAGATATGATGGATGGACGAATAGGTGAAATTCGAGAAGAATTAGAATCAGAAGGTTTTGTGAATACGATGATTATGGCGTATTCCGCTAAATATGCCTCTGCTTACTATGGTCCTTTTCGAGATGCCGTCGGCTCTAGTAGTAATCTTGGTAAAAGTAACAAATCGACTTACCAAATGGATCCAGCTAACTCAGATGAAGCTATTCGTGAAGTCCTTCTAGATCTAGATGAAGGTGCTGATATGGTGATGGTAAAACCAGGAATGCCTTACCTAGATCTTGTACGTCGAGTAAAATACGAACTTGAAGTCCCAACTTTTGCTTATCAAGTTAGTGGCGAATATGCGATGCATATGGCTGCTTTTCAAAATGGCTGGTTAGACAAAAATACAATTATAATGGAATCACTTTTAGCATTTAAGCGTGCGGGAGCAGATGGTATTTTAACCTACTTTGCAAAAGATGCAGCAAGACTATTAAAAAGTCATTAATCACAACTGAGGCACTCGCAACTATTGCCAAAATCTCCCCTTATGGATGCAAATAAGATTAAAGAGACGATGACCTTCTGGTTACGTTGGTGTACTTTGTTAGTTAATGCCCTCTCATCTAGAACAGGCAATTAACGCAATACCAATAATATGAGATAACGGTATTTGGGAGCGATAAAAAGGCATGTCTGAACAGTCAGTAAATGAATTGGATAAAAAGGAATCTATTGTTATTCCTAAAACAGAAGTCGATGGTGAAGAGCTCGTATTAGAGCCTATACCCGAACAGCCTCAGGATCCGGCCAAAGTCTCAATAGAAGAGCGCCTGCCTGAAGAGATCGACCTTTCTGATCCAGAGCTTTATTTCAACCGTGAATTAAGCCACTTACAATTTAATGCTCGTGTACTTGAGCAAGCGATGGATGAGAATCATCCCATTTTAAATCGTCTGACTTTCTTATGTATTTTCAGCTCCAATATGGATGAATTCTTTGAAATTCGTGTTGCTGGTCTAAAAAGCCAACTGGAATATAGTCGTGAGAAAAACGGCCCTGATGGCATGCATCCGAAAAAAGTGCTTAGTCTCATTAGTGAACAGGCTCATAAGCTTGTACGACGTCAGTATCGTATCCTCAATGATATTATTTTTCCAAAACTTGCCGCCGAAAATGTAAAGTTTATTCGTCGTTCCGTTTGGAATGAAAAACAAGCAACATGGGCAAAGCGCTACTTCCGTGAAAATGTACTGCCTATCGTCAGCCCTATAGGGCTTGACCCAGCACATCCATTTCCGCGCCTTGCTAACAAAACATTTAACTTTGTTGTCGAACTAGAAGGTCGAGATGCCTTTGGACGGGAAAATGGCTTGGCTATCGTGCCAGCACCTAGCTCCTTGCCTCGTCTTGTCAAAATGCCAGATGATGTTTCTGAAGGTGGGGACAACCTTGTTTTCCTTTCATCTATTATCCATGCGCATGCAGATCAACTATTTCCTGGTATGACAGTAAAAGGGTGCTTCCAATTCCGTCTAACCCGTAATGCAGATTTAGAAGTAGACTCCGATGACATCGGAGTTGACCTAGCAGGAGCATTAAGAACAGAACTTCAAAGTCGTCATTACGGTAGCTCTGTACGCCTTGAAATTGCTGAAAACTGTCCTACACATATTATAGAGTCACTTCTTAAACAATTTGATCTAGAGGCTCAAGATCTCTACAAAACAGATGGCCCAGTTAACCTAAGTCGACTACTGGCGGTACTTGAGTTGGTCGATCGCCCTGATCTTATGTACCCTCCTTTTTCTCCAGGATTACCGAGAAAGCTTGCCAGTTCAGGCGGTATTTTCGAAGCGATTCGAAACCGTGACTATCTCTTAATGCATCCTTTTGAGAGTTTTTCACCTGTTATCGACTTACTGAGCGATGCTGCAAAGGACCCATATGTTATAGCTATACGCCAAACGCTATACCGTACAGGATCACGATCTCCTATAGCCAATGCATTAGTTGAAGCGGCTCGAAACGGTAAAGAAGTTACGGTAGTCATTGAATTACGCGCACGCTTTGATGAAGCTGAGAATTTGGCTCTCGCTAGTCGCTTACAAGACGCCGGCGCCATCGTTGTTTATGGTGTAGTTCGCCACAAAACTCATGCCAAAATGATTGTCATCGTACGTAGAGAAGGTAATGAATTGAATCGTTATGTTCATTTAGGTACAGGGAATTATCATGCGGGCAATGCTCGACTATATACAGATTACAGCTTTCTTACTTGTGACAAAGAAATTGGCGATGACGTACATCGCGTATTCCAACAGTTAACAGGAATGAGTAAAGAACTAAAGGTGAAAAAGTTACTACATGCACCTTTTACTCTTCGCGATCGCTTGCTCGATATGATCAATCACGAAGCAGAAAATGCTAAAAATGGCGAACCCTCTCGAATCATTATCAAAGTAAACTCCTTAACTGAACAACGCCTAGTACAAGCACTTTACAAAGCCTCACAAGCTGGTGTGAAAATAGATCTTATTATCCGTGGGATCTGTACCTTACGTCCTGGCATTAAGGGTATATCTTCAAATATTCGTGTACGTAGTATTATTGGGCGTTTCTTAGAGCATACCCGAGTATATTACTTCTATAATAATCGAACACCCCAAGTTTATTTATCCAGCGCAGATGGTATGGATAGAAACTTAAATAACCGTATTGAAGTCGCTTTTCCTATTCAAGACCTCAAGCTATCTCGTCGTGTCAAAAAAGAACTAGAACTATACCTCTCCGATAATACCCAAAGCTGGCTGCTCCAAAGTGATGGCTCTTATCAGCTATCAAAACCCAGAAAAGGTGATTACCGCAGTGCTCAACGAACATTGTTAAGTGAGCTAACAGATAATACTCGATAGATTCTAAGCACCGGAAAACCAAAAGCCCAGTAGTTATGAAGTGACTCCATAAAGTTGGACACTTTATTATTGGGCTTTTTTGCTCATAACACTTATCTTCATATATAAATGCTTAGATTTAAATAATAACAATCTCAAAAACAACCTCTCTAATCCATATAGAAATTAAGGGCTGAGAATTATATAAAAATTATAACCTATGATTAAAATTCGGAAGCAATATTGACAGGAAAGCACACTTAGCGATATATCACAGGTATGCTTTTATAGTGACATAATAAAGATTTTTAGCTACTTCCTTGCAGCAAGGAATCATCCTGAAAGAAGACAGAGCCTCCATCCTGGAGGCTTGAACAATCCCTTGCTCTCTGTCTATCTATAACCTTAGACCCACTTGTCGTTTTACACCACTCAGAAATGGAAAAAAGTAATAGATAATAATTTGAGCTTGCCTAGATGGTGATGCCCGGACGCTCACGTGTTGCCTTGGTCGATTCATTGGCAGGGTAGCCATCCACGTTAAGATAACCGTCGAACCCTTGTAAAAAGTCGATGGTACATTGAGCGCTTCGTGTGGGTTGGAAGTCGTATAACACAATATTGGGATCGAGCTCAGTTCAATGCCATATTGTCAGTATAGAGGGGGATTTACCTGTGATTACTTGGCTTAATTAGCTGGGCGTTGCGATCCCCTTGGGGATAATACTGGACAGCATCGGGGCTTGCTTGATCGTTGTTTTTATCTCAGCCTTTTCACACTGACGACATGCGTATTTAGGACGGACCGTTTCGATGGCTTTTAACTGAGCGAGAAGAAACTCTAACGTCTCAGACGTGTCTTCGCTAATACGATGCTGTTGTGTCTGACAGCAAGAACAGGTTTTACCCGATTCAGATATATCCACGACAAGTGTTTCACGAGGTAAATCTTTCGGTAGAGGTTTACGCTTAGATTTTGTACGCGTATAGGAAACAGTTTGGCTATCCGTTTCAACATTCACGCTGTCCGCTGTCTGACTCGTCAAACAGTTCGTCTTGACCAGGAGAGTCTTCAAAGCCTTTACCAAACTGATTTTGTTGAGCCAAACGCCATTGTTCAAGAATGAGCTGATACTTAGACTCCCATTCAGCGATTTTAGTATCTTTTTCTATTAATACTTTTTCTTACTCTATTAATGACGACTCTTTTTCACCCAGCAGCAGTGACTGCTCAAGTAAAAGAGCCTGAAGCGATTCAACGTCATTGGGTAAGTCATCAATACCAGGCCATTGAAAATGACCTTTTTCGAGCCGCTTACAAACAGACCATTGCTCTCAGTGCATTATGCAAGCTTAAAACGGCATAATGGCAATGACTTGTGAATACATGTTGAGGTTATCATTTCCTTGTACACTGCTATTCGACTTAGGTTTATAAAAACCAACTAAAGGTGAAATGATTAGATGATCGTTGACTGCCCATTGCATCCATAAATCAACTTCTTTTGCATCATTTGTTCCTGTCCCATTTTTAGTGTTCGAAATGTCAAAATACAAAGCACCAACACTGATGTTATCCGTTGGGTTGGCTGAAAGTTGAATTGAGTGAATATCTGAATCGATACTTATTCCAGAAACGCCAGAATAGTTAGACGCTACTTCTCCTTGAAACCACGATCCATAGCCACGGCCAAAGCCATAGAAAAGAGGGTCATAACCTTCTCCGTATCGAGTGAAGCGATAGTTAAGGCTAGGAGACCAGGCAATATTGTCAAAAGTCCAACCTAGTTCTGCATACCAAGCCTTGCCATCTTGGGAATCATCTCCTTGAATTTGCTTGACGTATTGAGCAGATAAGAATAACGATTTTATTCCTGCATCTCCTTGGTAGCGTAAACTTATTGTTTTTTGACCGTCTCGCTTATCTAAACCAAAAAAATTAGCTTCCTGACTGTCTACATTTAGACCTTCGTTGAAAAGAAAGCCAACCACACCGTATTCATTGTTGTTTTCTATATTGATACCTGCCATCTCCATACTTGCTTGTGCAGCATTATCTGATTTGAGCCAATAAATATCTGAACGCCAACCCTCATCCCTCCCTAAACGAAGAATCGCGGTATTATGAAATGATTTTCGTGCTGCTAACCATAAAGCACCGCCTCGATTTGGATTTACACCATCAGCTTGACCGTCTAAGCCTTCACCTAAATTTAAAGCATCATTATTGATGATGAAACCATTGCCTATAACAAAGCCTTGACTACCTGTGGAAAATTCAAAATTTTGAGTGCGGTAACCAACGAATAAATCTTCCATTTCGGTTTTGCTTTCACTGCCTGTAGTGGCTCCTGAAGCATCACCATCTCCTCCAGTGGTACTGGATAAAGCCCTAATGGCGCCAAAAATCTCGCCATTCGCAATTTTTTGATCACCTGAAAGCCCATATTTTATGAAGCCCTCCCACCATGAAGGAGAGTTATCTGCATTACCGTATGTTTCTTGACTATTAAAAGCCCCTAACTGGACTTCTCCATCGAAATATAAATGGTGCTCTTCTTTATCTACCACGGTATAGGCCTGACCAGCTAATGGCATTCCTATTAGAGCGATATAAATTCCTAGCTTACTTTTATTAAATGGTAGTTTCATGTTTCTCTCTTTTTTATTTTAACAACACAAAATGAAAATCTTCGTTTGAGTAATCAATATCTGCTAACCATGATTGTTTCGTCATTGTTGATTATTGCAGGGTAATCAAGGTTAACAATATTGATTTTATGTCTTTTACTTTTAGGTCCTGTAAGCCAAATAATATTAAAAATATCTCCCAGAATTCATATTTAAATTCACCATATCTCCAAAAAAATACCTGGTATTGTATTTTTGCGACATTGAGGTTGATGTTTTAGGTGGTCAGTTATTAATTATTTGATTTAAGAAGGGTGGTGTGTTTTTTTAAATATCAAATTCACCGTTGTCATATAGCCCCATTTTTTACATTGGGCTTACAGTTGTTTTCGCTAAACTAGAAAAAATTCTAAAGCAATTTAATTTTAAAATAGAGGGAGAAGGTTGTATTTAATCTTTGTTTTATATAGAAATTCTATATTTTTAGTGAGTGATGTAAGACTGTTTTTGTAAGGTTTCTTTTTGCTACTCTTTGGACTTCCCAGACTTTACTAGGGAAGATGCGAACAAGCCCACCTCATAAGACAATTCACCTTTAATCTTCGAGCCTAACCATGTCACATCAACTCACTTTTGCCGACGGCGAATTCAACAACAAACGTCGTAAAACACGTAAAGAGATTTTCTTGACTCGAATGGATGCACTGATGACGTGGAAGCAGTTTGAAGCGGTGATAGAGCTCTTCTATCCAAAGGCTGGAAAAGGAAGAAGACCGTACCCGCTGTCTACAATGTTTCGCATTCATTGTATGCAGTATTGGTACAACATGAGCGACCTTGCTATGGAGGGTGCGCTTTATGAAATCACGTCCATGCGTTTATTTGCTGAGTTTGTCGTTAGACAGTGTCTGTTTAAAATTGGAAAGCTGACTACACTACCATTATGAATTTTAGGAACTTACTGGAAAAGTATAAGCTCTCCCGTCAGTTGATGGGCTACTAATAATTATTAAATCGCATTTCAGATTGGTCAAGCAGTAGTGCTCTTAAATCATCTTGAAGCTGTTCTAAATTTTCGACGATAGTGTGTTGGTGGTATTCGGGGATCGCCGATATATCAGCAAGAACATTCACGCTACTCGTTAAACAGTTCGCCTTGACCAGGAGAGACTTCAAAGCCTTTACCAAACTGATTTTTTTGAGCCAAACGCCATTGTTCAAGAATGAGCTGATACTTAGACTCCCATTCAGCGATTTTAGTATCTTGTTCTATTAATACTTTTTCTTACCGACTCTTTTTCACCCAGCAGCAGTAACTGCTCAAGTAAAAGAGCCTTAAGCGATTCAACGTCATTGGGTAAGTCATCAGGAAGTATTTTCATGGCTTGGATTATACAAAGCGAATACCCTAATCGTCATGATATCGATAGGTTAAATATGGGTGAGCTTCTTGTAAGTTGAGCGCAAGACCATCGAGTAACTAATTCAACTGACGGGGTGATACTTAAATGGACAAATGTTCATCATCAATACCAGGCCACTGAAAATGACCTTTTTCGAGCCGCTTACAATGTAGCCAAAACCATTTGAAGCCCATCAATGGCTTTACACGTATCGGCTGGCTCACAAATGAGGGTCACATTAAGTTGAGCTGAAGTTGTAAACATAAGTCTGTTATTCCAATTGTGAGAACACAAAAGACTTTATGGGTTTGGGCAGAGATTACTATATGAGGTTTAACCTACGCTTACAGAGTAAGTAGCTCTTGTTTTACATTGGCGCCGACGCGTCGAGGTACGAGACAGACGCAAGCAAATGGAAGAACAAGAAACGGCCGTTCTACTAAAGCCGAGAGTTCTGCGGTTACGACGAGGGTCAGAGCCCTTAAACGGCGAGTAATGTGGTTGGTTGGATTCTGTGCCTCTGTTTAAGAGGTCTGACCCTGCCTAGTCGGTGTGAGAGGTTCTTGTCTTGCATTTGTGCTGACGCGTCGAGGTACGAGACAGGCGCAAGTAAATGGAAGAACAAGAAACGTCCGATACTCTACACAAGCACTACTTTCAGAGTGACAAGACCCAAAAACACCCTGTACAAACGGTACATCATTTACATTTTAAACTGGGTACATGGTTTACACCCAAGATATTACTTTATTCTGTTTATCTGCATGTATCTTTCATTCAAGTAACCAATATGCATAAATGAAAAATAAATTTCATATACGCCATCATGAACCTGTTTTAACCCCACTTTTTCCTTCGCTAATATTTCTCCACAATACAGTAGATTACCTTTCCATTTGATTTCACCATTACACCTAACGCTTCTAACTTCCATGTCCAAATCATAATTTACTTCTAGGTGCTTTGGTTTGTACTCACGATTCGATTTCTTAAATGATTCTGCTGGTCTCTTCCGCTCTAAACCTTCATGAGAACGAAGGTTATTATATTCTTTTTTAAAATGATTAAAGGCTCGCTGTTGAGTCAAAAACGAATACTTCATCGGCTTCATTGTTTCCGCTTTCAGTGTGCGATGCATTCGCTCATGGCGACCATTTTGTGTCGGTTTTCCTTTTTCGATTCGTTCAGGTGTTATTCCGAGTTTGATCAACCAAATCGACAAATTACTTAACCCTCCAACCGCCCGAGACGCAAACGGCGTACCATTGTCACTTTTGATAGCATCAGGTAAACCATAATCCATAAATAACCGCTCTAGGTTTTCTTTGACAGGTTTAGCTTTTGTGCTTTCTAGCGCCTCTAAGCACAGTAAAAAGCGACTAAAATCATCTGTAACAGTTAATGGGTAACACCAGTGGCCATTCCCAAGTTTAGCTTGTCCTTTGAAGTCTATATTCCACACTTCACAAGAACGCTCAGATTTGGTTAATTTGGATGGATAAGTGCTGACTTTACAGCTTCTTTTTTTCGCTTTAACCAACCCTGCTTTCTTTAATATTTGGCCTGTTGTACTGTCAGCGGGGCATTTCAGCCATGGTTTTTGAAATTTTAGTAAATCATTAATCTTTTTCGGCCCCCAGTAAGGAAAACTTCTCTTCAGCTTAATAAGCTCTTCAATCACTTCATCAGAGGTTTGATGAGGGCAACTATGCGGCTGACGACTTTGATCATATAAACCTTCAGCACCATCCTCATCATAGCGACCTAACCATTTATTGACTGTCGGTCGACTAATGCGATACTTTTTTGCAAGCATAATTTTTGTATAGCTACCAGATAACCAATCTGAAACTAACGATATCTTCAAATCCATAACACAAGTCTCATTCCAAGCCATAAACAGCCCTCCTGCTTATGGCATTTTAACTTATGTAAACTATGTACTCGGTTTGTTTTGTAAACGATGTGGTCGGTCTATACACCCCCTCCAGCTCCCCCTTGGCAGGGGGAGAGCTAGATCGAGCCCTGTGTTTTTCCCGACTTATTTCAAACAAAAAAAGCCCTGACAGCGTTAGCTATCAGGGCTTTCTTAATTATAAGCTTGACGACGACTTATGTTTATCCCCTTGCGGGAGTCTCACATGCGTTCCTTCATAAGAGCCCCACACGGGTGTGAGGTTATTATGCTCTACCCTTTATTTCAGATAAAAAAAAACCCTGAGAGCGTTAGCTATCAGGGCTTTCTAATTATAAGTTTGACGACAATTTAGTCTCACATGCGTTCCTTCATAAGAGCCCCACGCGGGTGAGAGGTTATATTATGCCCAGGAACGAAAAAACCCCACCCTGCGAAGCAGGATGGGGTTTCTCTTAATTATGAGCTTGACGACGACCTACTCTCACATGGGATCCCCCACACTACCATCGGCGATG
>JBQEFB010000057.1:0-16425 GCA_052107635.1 Marinomonas sp.
ATTAAAGTTAATTATAGGCTATAGGACCTTCCAAGATCATTAGACCATTACAATGCGTCTGCTTGCGTGAAAGGGTCGAAGATTTTATTTAATCGATCAGAGGCAATGCCAATCCCAGTGTCAGTGATTTTAAAGCGAATAAAGGGTGAAGTAACAGGAAGGATAGTAAGTGTCACACTGCCAGACTCGGTGAATTTAATCGCATTCCCCAGTAAGTTAATTAAAACTTGTCGAATACGCTCGTCAGATCCTGTGTAGGCAAGAGCAAGGCTACTATCAATTGAAAACTGTAATGAAATTCCTTTTTGCTTAGCTTGTAACCAGAGAGTGGAAATAGAAGCATCAACAAGCTCTGAAAGAATAAAAGGTCGTATATCCAGTTCTAGCTTATTTTTTTCTAACTTAGCGCTGTCGAGGATGTCGTTTAGTAGATAGAGCAAAGAGCGAGCAGATTGACTGATGGTGTTAAGATGTTTTTGTTGCTCGGTGTCACTTACAATCTCCAGTAGCAAGTCGGAGAAGCCAATAATGGAGTTCATTGGAGTGCGTATTTCATGGCTCATATTCGCAAGAAAAGCGGCTTTGCTTTCCGCCGCAATTTCGGCGTCATCTTTGGCTTTTCTAAGCGCACTTTCCATTTCCACGCGGCTGGTAATATTAAGCATGACACCATCAATCCATTCGGGAAAGTCATCTTCATTAAAGATAATAGTCCCATTTTCCAGCACCCATATGGTGTTACCTAGTTTGTGTTTTAATCGATACTCGATAGAGTATGAACGCTCATTGGAGATGGTGTCGTTGATTACTTGTCTTACTTTGTCTCTATCATCTGGATGGATTATGTCTGATATAACGACTTTTTTCTGATAAAAATCTTCCACTGTCCAGCCCAATAGTTGCTCAACAGCATCACTGATAAAAAGTGGCGCTGTACCTTGTTGAAGTAAGCTTCTAAAAGAGACACCTGGAATATTTTTTATCAGAGAGCGATATTGTGCTTCGCTTTTTGCGATTTTTTCTTCCATTTCTTTGCGCGTAGATATATCGGTAATAAAGCCAACAAAAATAGGTTTTTGTCCAATAATATCGACTTTACCTATCGCTAATCGAATGGGGATAATGCGTCCATGACGATGTAGGGCAAAGACTTCGTTATCAGCTCCGTCTATTATATTAGCCGCATTGATAAGTGTCTTAAAAGTGGCTTTTCTATTTTGTAGATCATTAGATTTTGGTAATAGTAGAGATATTCGTTTACCAATAATTTCTTGTTCTGACCAGCCAAATATCTTCTCAGCAGCCTTGTTAAAAGCAAGAATGATGCCTTTGGCATCCATAGAAACAATGCCATCTATTGCGGTATCTAGGGTTGTTTGTAAGCGTAATTCGTTCTCAGATTTCTCTTGAAATAACTGTCTATAGCGCAACTGAGATGTAATATTTGAGGCTAGAATAGACAGCAGTATTGTTATGGTTGCAATGGATAAAGAGAGAAATTGCTGATTATTATCGGAGGTGTTCATAGTATGCATGCTGGGTTGCATGATAAAGCGTGCACTTTCCATGCCTGCATAATGCATACCTGAAATAGCGGCCCCCATAATGGATGCACTTAATACATTAACAAATTTAAGATTCCATGACGGCCACAGAGTTGTAATGTAATGTCGAGTTGATAAGGCAATAAAAGCGAGTCCAATTGCTATGATAATAGATAAGGTGAACCAAATTGGATCATAGCGAAGTTGCGCATCCATTTGCATTGCTGCCATGCCTATATAATGCATTGCACCAATCCCAGAGCCTACAATTGTGCCTCCTAATATTAATTGCCATAGTGTTATCGATTTTTTTCTAATTAAAAAATGTAAAGTGACATATGAGGCGATGAGGCTTGGTAGTAAAGACAAAATAGTGAGTGGTATGCTGTAACTCATAGCACCCTTCATTTGAAAAGCAAGCATGCCGATAAAGTGCATACTCCAAACGCCACCAGACATAATAATCGCCCCAGAGAAGAGCGCTATTTTTTGTAAAAAAGGTGAGGATATGAACTTTGCTACAGAGGCGAAATGGAGTGCAAAAAATGAAGCGGCTGATGCGACAACAATAGAAAGTAGCACTAACTGATAATCGTAATGACCCATCATTAATTGACTTTGAGGGATAGGGGACATCATAAAAAATATATTTAGCCAATTCATGATTTTATTTTCCTGTATTTTCTCTGTGTGTATCTTGTTTCAATGAAAGTTGGATAAATAGTTTTATTAGATGGTTTTATTATCATTAGGTCTCTATACGGTGCGGTAGACTTCTTATACAAAGTCCATTTAATTAAGTTCATAACATTTAAAACGGAGTAAAAATAAAGGCTCTACTATAACTTTTTACTATTCTATATAGCGTATCGCCTTAGTGATTTTTCGTTATTTTTAGTACAAAAAAACAGTATGAAAATGGCAGTTGATTCATTACTAAAAAATATTACTATTTACCTATATGTAATAAAAATAAACAATAAATTATTGATATGAGAGTAACGGATTATGTATTTAGGACTTGATCTTGGAACATCTGGACTAAAAGGCGTTGTCGTTGATGATAATGGTAATGTTATCGCGCAGGAAACGGTTGAGCTAAGTATAAGCACTCCTAATCCTACTTGGTCTGAACAAGATCCATCTTCCTGGTGGCAAGCTTATTTAGAGGTTATTGAGCTGTTACAAAAACGCTTAGATCTTAATAAGCTAAAAGCGATAGGAGTATCAGGTCAAATGCATGGTGCGACTTTGCTGGATGTTCATGGTGAAGTGTTACGCCCTTGTATTTTATGGAACGATGGTCGTAGCCAGCAGCAATGTATTGCGTTAATGACGCAGCATCCTGATTTAGTTGAGCGATCTGGGAATTTAGCCATGCCAGGTTTTACGGCCCCTAAAGTTCAGTGGGTGCGAGAAAATGAACCAGAGATTTTTGCGCAACTTAGTCATGTTCTATTACCTAAAGATTACCTTACTTATCGATTAACGAATAAGTATACAACGGACTGTTCTGATGCATCGGGTACGTTATGGTTAAACCCTGAAACTCGTCAATGGGATGATGAATTATTAGCTGCAACGGGCTTAACACAAGAAAATATGCCGGTAGTATTTGAAGGTTGTACTGTGATTGGTACTTTATCTGAAAGTGTTGCTACTTTATTGGGACTTCCTCAGATTCCGGTGGTTGCTGGTGGCGGTGATAATGCAGTCGGTGCTGTTGGTATGGGGATTACTCGATCAGGGCAAGGATTATTGTCATTAGGTACCTCTGGCGTATATTTTGTGGTGAGTGAATCGCATAAGGCAAACCCTGAGAATACGGTGCATGCATTTTGTCATGCTCTGCCTAATCGTTGGCATCAAATGGGAGTGACATTAAGTGCTGCTAACTCTTTAGCTTGGCTGGCTAAAACGGTCGATCTTTCTGTCCAAACTTTGTTAGAAACATTAGAGCATTCAGAGAAAGTTCAAACGAGTGTTATTTTTTTACCTTACCTGAGTGGTGAACGAACACCACATAATGACCCTTATGCTCAAGGTCAGTTTGTCGGTTTAAACAATTCGACCTCACTGAACGATATGATACTTGCTGTGTTAGAGGGGGTAGCCTTTTCATTATTAGATTGTCAGAACGCCTTAGCAATGGCCGGTAGTGAGGTGGCTGATTTATCGTTAATTGGCGGTGGCGCTCGCTCAGCCATGTGGCGTCAAATACTCTCTAATATATTAGGAAAACACTTGGTTTATCGAGATGGTGGAGAAGTTGGACCAGGATTGGGCGCCGCACGTTTAGCGTTGCTTGGCGAGAAGCAGAAAGCAGGAGGGGATATTGAGGCTTTAATTGAACAATATTGTGTATTACCAGATATCTTAGCGTCTCATGAACCTGATATGACATTGCAGAGTTATTACCAGAAAAAATATACGTTATTTAGAGAGTTTTTCATATCCACTAAACACTTGAATATGTCTTTGTCTACATTGTTAGATTAGTCGTAAAAAAAGCCGTTATGCTGTTCGGCGTAACGGTTTGTTCCTACATTACTATTATAATGTTCTCAGTAAGCCAGATTTGTTTGCAAGCTTGATAGGCTATTTATTATTTAGAGCTGAGTAAGCATTTGACCTTCTATACGTTTTGAACTTTGTGAACGAAAATCTCGTGGCGTAATGCCTTTTAGTTCATGAAAACGTCGATTGAAATTAGCTACGTTATTAAAACCAACTTGAAAACAGATGTTGGCAATTTGTTGATCTGTCTCTGTGAGTAAGTTGCAGGCTCTGCTAATACGTACTCGATTGACAAACTCTATAAAGCGATTACCAGTGGCTTTCCTAAAAAATCTAGAGAAATGGCTATCGGACATATTTATCAAGCTAGCAGCGCTCGATAAATTAATATCTTGATTGTAATTCTGAGAGACATAATCAACCACTGTATTAATTTTATGCTGTAACGCTTCGTTTGATTTTAAGTCGATTTGAACGGTTGAAAGAAGGCGATAATTTTGACTTTGTGCCAGTCTTTTTAGTAGAGGAAGTGCTTTAATAACTCGTTGTAAGCCACTGCAATCACGAACTGATGCAAAAGTTTCTTTCAGTTCATCTAAAGAGATATCAAAAAACTCTATCCCTGACTTTGCTCTCAGGAGCATGGGGAGTACTTCAGCTAATTCAGGAATGACTTTCATGCCGTTAGCAAACGGTTCATGATCAAATCGAATGATCATATCTCTAACGTCAACGGGATCTTGAGTACTTAGACAAATCCAATTATGAGGTAATCTTGGCCCCGTTAAAATTAACTGACCAGGCGCATAATTACCAATGTAATCGCCGACAAATACTTTGCCCGAGGTCGCCACTATAAAGTGTAATTCATAATCATCATGGGCATGCCAGCGAATCAGGTCACTTGGGTATCCGTGTTCTAAATAACGGATGGTTTCAATACTACTTTCAACCAGTTCATATTCTGGGGTATTACGCTTTACTGTTGTGGACATAATGTTTACCTAAAACAAAAATCAAAGTCTTGCTTGAATGATCTATAGAAGAGCCGTTAACAAACATCGGCTTGTATTGAGTAGACTATTTACTCAGGCTTTGATGGTGAAACTATTATTACTCCAGTAACTTGAGTGTCAGCCAATCAAATAAATCGTATTTTTTATTTGATTGGCTGACTTTATTCAATTGACGGTCATTATTGGTATTTTATTTCTGCTTCATGAATTGACTTAGTCAGGTCTAATACGAAACTTGGATAGTCCTTTGCTAGTGTTCCCCATAAATAGGAGTCGGTAGCAAATGCCAAGATACCTTTTTCATCATTCGTAAAGGCAGACATCGAAGACAGATTCGGTTCATGATAAGGGATCGATGACTTCCCATTAGCGGCTTTCTGGATAAATATGAACCAGCAAGCAATCCCTTGTATTGTTTTAGTCGGCGTCTTACCTATTCGATATACACCTTCTAAAGAAGGGTAAACGAAGATCGGGAATTTAGCGTAACCGTCTGTACAAATGCGTTCAACAGTGTCGCCTATATTCGTGTTACTAAATCGAGCTGCAATAATATCAAAATACGCAGGTAAATCGACAATGGAATTCCCTATGGCTGGGATAGCGTCTTGCTTGATGAAGTCAGTGAAATAATTATTTAGCTCGACATCTCGCATCGCCTCATCGAAATGGGTTAAGCCTTTGAGTGCAGCTTGATAAGTGACACAAGTATGACCTGCATTAAGAATGCGAATTTTAGCTTCTTCATAAGGGTCTACTTTGCTAACGAATTGAGCGCCCACTAGGTCTAGAGCAGGCTTTTCACCAGCAAAGTTGTCTTCAATTACCCACTGAGAAAAATCTTCACCCATTACTGTCATTTCGTCATCAATACCAAAACGCTGTTGGACTTCTTTAACGTGTATCTCGCTTGGTTTAGGGGTAATCCGGTCTACCATGGAACAAGGAAAAGAAACGTTATTCTGTACCCAGTTAACAAGGTCTATATCACCTTTCGCCGCTAAAAACTGCATTAATCCTGTTTCTAATAATTCGCCGTTATGACGCAGGTTATCACAACATAATAAGGTGATTTTTGCGTTAGAGGTTTCGCTACGTTGTTTTAATCCAGCAGATAAAAAAGCATAAATCGTATTTCTTGCGCCTTCAATATCTTTTTTTATCGCTGGGTGAGATAGCATAAGAACACGATTTTCATCTAGGTAATAGCCACCCTCAGTAACCGTTGATGTTACTAGTTGAATGTTGCTATCAGCCATTTTGTTATCAACATCTTGTGGGGCTTTAGCGCCATCAATTTGTTGAACAATAGAGCGAATATGTTCGTAATGAGTAGCACCATCAGGTGACATTGTTTTCAGAACATACTCACCATCCTGAGCGATAAAACGGGCAAAAGCAGTACTATCCTGAGGGCGAATGTTAACGCCGGTTACCCCCCATTTTTTTCCTTCGGGTAGCGCTAAGAGGCGATCGAAATACATTGCTTGATGAGCTCGATGAAAAGCGCCAACGCCGAGGTGAATTACCCCAGGCCGGATCTCTTCTTTTGCGTATTTCTGGGTAGACAGCTGCTCGTTATGCTGAGTCGCAATAAGGGTATTAGTCATTGCCAACTTCCTCTGCGATCACTGAAATAACGTGGTCATTTTCGTTAAATAGGATAGCTTCGCTTGCGTCAATATTGATATGAACTACATCGTCATCTTGTACCGTACTACGAGCCGCCGCTTTTAAAATGATTGTTTGGTCATTATCTAGTTGAATGTGCGCGTACGCCTCGGAACCAAGGTGTTCAACCAACTCGACACGACCAGTAATATCACCATTCTCTGCTACTAAAGATAAATGCTCTGGACGAATACCTAAGGTAATTGCTTTAGGTATGGCGCCTTTTATTCTATTGGCAGGGAAGGATACGCTGCTGTTTAGTAAGTTTAAACGTAGATTGTTATCTTCTATCTTAAAGTGATCAATTGGAATTAGATTCATTTTTGGAGTGCCAATAAACTCTGCAACAAAGCGACTATTGGGCTGACGATACAGCTCTAAAGGTGTACCGACTTGTTCAATTTGCCCCGCATTTAGAATGACAACTCTGTCGGCTAAAGTCATGGCTTCAATTTGATCATGAGTTACGTAGATCATAGTCGTGCCTAGCTTTTTGTGTAAACGAGCGAGTTCAAGGCGCATTTGTACGCGTAATGCCGCGTCTAAATTAGACAAGGGTTCATCAAATAAAAATACTTTAGGTTGACGAACAATCGCTCGACCAATGGCAACGCGTTGACGTTGGCCTCCAGATAACTCTTTTGGCTTGCGGTCTAACAGGGGATCCAGTTGCAAAGAAGCTGATACTGAGCGTACTTTTTCTTTGATTTCTGCATCTGGGACTTTTGCAAGACGCAAAGCAAACGACAAATTGTCAGCGACGGTCATATGCGGATACAAGGCATAAGACTGAAACACCATGGCTAAGTCACGTTTAGAGGATGCGACTTCGGTAATGTCTTTTCCATCTAGCTCAATAGAGCCGCCTGAGCAAGATTCTAGTCCAGCAATAGTTCGTAATAACGTCGATTTACCACAACCAGATGGCCCAACGAAAACAACAAACTCACCTTCGGTTATGTCAAGGTTGATGCCACGTAATGCATGGTAGCTATCGTAATGTTTTTGTAATTCTGAAATAACTAAATAACTCATGGCTAAAATTCCTAATAATTATTTTACGGCACCAAATGTAAGGCCTTGGACAAGTTGTTTTTGACAGAACCAACCAAACACGACGATTGGTGCGCATGCCAGAGTAGAGGCTGCTGATAGTTTGGCCCAAAATAAACCTTCAGGGCTTGAGTAAGAGGCGATCATAGCGGTCAGCGGTGCAGCATTAGAGGCTGTTAAGTTAAGCGACCAGAACGCTTCATTCCAGCATAGAATGATTGACAGTAATGCAGTAGATGCGATGCCGCCAACAGACAAAGGAAGAACTACTTTAACCACTTCTCCCCATGGGCTGGCACCATCCATTCGTGCTGCTTCAAGGATCTCTTTTGGAAGATCTTTAAAATAAGAGAACAGCATCCAAATAATAATGGGCAGATTCATTAGGGTGAAAATAATGATCAAGCCTGTACGGCTGTCCAATAAGCCGTGATTACGGAAAAGGATATAAATAGGCACTAATACACCGACAGCAGGTAGCATTTTTGTGGATAACATCCACAACAAAATATCCTTGGTGCGTTTACCTGGAAAAAAGGCCATTGAGTACGCTGCAGGAATGGCGATGACCAAAGCAATCAGCGTTGAGCCAAATGAGGTGATCACCGAATTCATTGCATGCAATAAATAATCACTGCGTTCTTGTACCACTTTATAGTTGTCTAATGTTGGTTCAAAAAACAGCGCTGGTGGTACCGAAATAGCCTGTAGCTCCGTTTTAAAAGAGGTGATAAACATCCAAAAAATAGGAAAGAACAAAGTTAATGCGACAAGCCAAGCAAATGAACCTGTGATGAGTGTTTTTATTTTACGTTGTTGATTAAGAGTCATCTTGTTACCTCACACCGTTAGGTTTTTGCCGACGGCACGAATTAGGAAGAAAGCGACGATATTGGCAAGCAATACAGCGAATAAACCACCTGCTGATGCGACACCGACATCATATTGAAGCAGTGCTTGGTTATAGATTAAGTAAGCTAAATTAGTACTAGCATAGCCTGGACCACCGCCGGTAGTGACAAAAATCTCAGCAAATACAGCCAATAAAAAGATAGTTTCTATCATCACTACCACGGCAATGGGTCGTGCTAAGTGAGGAATGGTTAAGTAACGAAAAATATGCCAGCCCGTTGCACCGTCCATTTGAGCCGCTTCTTTTTGCTCTGTATCTTGAGACTGTAACGCCGTTACAAAAACAAGAATCGCAAAAGGTAGCCATTGCCAACTGACCATGATAATGACAGACATCAGTGGATAAGTGCCGAGCCAATCAATAGGCTCTAAGCCAAGTGATTGAGATATCCAAGCGAAAATGCCATATACCGGATTCATCATCATATTTTTCCAGATCAAAGCATTGACCGTTGGCATGATGAAGAAAGGGGAGATAAGCAACACGCGTACAATACTTCGTCCAAAAAAGGGTTTATCGATCAGCGCGGATAACATAACTCCTAATACAACCGTAATAGCCAGCGCGGATATTAATAGTATTAGTGTGTTTGCTACTGCGGTGATGAAGCCTGGATCTGTTATGAAAAACTCATAGTTCATTAAACCAACAAAGTTATTTTGACCTGGGTATAAAAGGTTATAACGAATTGTTGAGAAATAAATGGTCATTGATAGCGGCACTATCATCCACACTAAAAGCATGATGACGGATGGCGCCATTAATAAGCGAGTGATTGAGCGCTTCATGGTAGGTATCTCTTATTATAATAAATAGGGCGTCGTGCTACGAGTCACAGTAATTTATTGAGGTAGCAAATTTGCTACCTCAATAGTAAGTGACGTTTATTAATAGCCAGCTTGACGCATCTGACGCTCTGCCGCTTTCTGAGCATTGTCTAAAGCTCGGTCGACGGTCATCGCACCAGCAAGTGCTCCTGAAATCATTTGCCCTGTTGTGGTTCCAATCGCTTGGAACTCAGGAATGGAGGCAAATTGAACACCCACGTATGGGGAAGGTTTTAATGTGCTGTCTTTGGGGTCTGCTGATTTAATGGCTTTTAATTCTGCATCCGCAAATACAGCAGCTTTGAGGAAGTCTGGATTTTGATAGGTACTTTCACGAGTCCCTGTTGGTACAGAAGCCCAGCCCGCGTCTTTAGCGACTAATTTAATGTAGTCTTTAGACGTTGCCCAGCGTACAAATTTTTGCGCCGCTGCTTCGTGTTTTGTGGCAACAGGAACGGCTAATGCCCAAGCCCATAACCAATTGGAGCCTTTTGTTGTTACTGCTTGAGGCGCTTGAGCAAAGGCGACTTTATCAGCCACTTTACTTTGAGAAGGGTCGGTTACGAAGGAGGCCGCAATTGTTGCGTCAATCCACATACCACATTTACCTTCATTGAAAAGTGCTAGGTTTTCATTGAAACTGTTTGAACTTGCGCCTGGAGGGCCGTATTTACCAAGTAAATCGACATAGAAGTTAACTGCTTTTTTCCATTCTGGAGAGTTAATTTCAGGTTTCCAGTTTTCGTCAAACCAACGGCCACCAAATGAGTTTGCCATGGTTGTAACAAGCGCCATATTGTCGCCCCATCCCGCTTTACCGCGCAAACAAATACCATATACGCCGTTATCTGGATCATTAACCGCTTTTGCTACATCGCGAATATGTTCCCAGCTATCGTTATCATTGATTTCCATACCTGCAGTTTTTACTAGGTCTGTACGGTACATAACCATAGAGCTTTCACCATAAAATGGTGCGCCATATAGGGTGCCATCATACGAAAGGCCACTGCGAATAGATGGGAGTATATCTTTTTCGTCATAGCTGCCGCTGGCGTCAATAGGTTGCAACCAACCGCGCTGTCCCCAGATAGGCGCTTCATACATGCCAATGGTCATGACGTCATAAAGACCACTTTTATTAGCTATATCTTGAGTGACATTTTGGCGTAATACGCTTTCCTCTAGCGTTACCCATTTTACTTTGATACCTGGGTTGGCCTTTTCAAATTCAGGCGTTAGCTTTTTCATTTCAATCATGTGGCCATTGTTTACAGTAGCCACTGTGATTTGAGTATCTGCGAAGGCGTTTGTTGTGCTGATTGCTGCCGCAAAAGAGACTGCGCAAGCAACGGTGCTTTTTGAGAGGATTTTCATTAGGTTTTCCCTATTTTGGGCTTTTGTTTTTATAGTCATACCTAGTATTAGCAAATATGTTGCTAAGCAATCTGTAATATAAGCAGATATGAATTGACTCGCTAGTACCTTAAAGGGTAATTCATGTACTTTTTTGTTTCTCTTTTGATTGTTTAAGTAAAAACTTAGTCAATAAAATATGATTTAATTGCTTATTTATTATCTAGAATGGTGATAATTCAATGCCTTAGTGATAAAAGTCATAGAATTCTATGAAGCAGTGTTCCGTTTGATGGTAAATCGATATAATTATGCTTATACAACACAGAGGGTAACTTAATGAGTGATAGTGCAGAATTCATCGCCTTTAGACGTCTAAAAATGCAATGCCGCCGTGGCATGTTGGAATTAGATCTTCTTCTAGAACCATTTTTGGAAACAGGTTACTTTTCCTTGAGTGAGGAAGATAAAGGCCTATTCAATAAACTACTCGCCTGCGAAGACCAAGAGCTTTTTGTATGGTTTATGCAGAGAGAGACGCCAGAAGACACAGAACTTGCTCACATTGTTAATATGATATTAACTCGTGTTCAGCCTGAGCATTACCGAGCTTAAGCTTTCCTTTATTAGTATTACACTCTGGCTACTTTTAGCAGGGTGTTGCATTCTTTTGTTACAGCTATTTTGGCTACCCTCATTTATATGGATGACTTTCTTTTGTATTGGGTTATTCCTGTTGTGCTGTTTTTCTGTGCGTCGCTTAGTTCAAGGGGCTCCACGAATTGGTATTGATGATACAGGAGCTTATTGGCAACAAGGGAGCGCGCGCTATCGCTTAGAGTTTGTTAGAGTGAATGGAGTACAGTTAATTGCTAAGGTGAGCAGGCAAAAAATAAGATGGTTAGATTGGTTTTGGCCGTCTTATCGTGTGATTTATCGGGATAGTTTGTCTTATTATAATTTTCGTCTTGTTCGCTCATTCGCTGCTCAGCAAAAAATATTGAAGCGCAGCGATATGAGCTGAAAGCTATGGCGACGTAGAGCTTTCTGGATTAAGAATAGTGGGTTTGCTATTTGTTAATTTATTTGGGTAATCTAATGTGAAATGTAAGCCACGGCTTTCTTTTCGAGACATGGCAGAGCGAATGATCAGATCTGCGACAACGGCTAGATTGCGTAACTCTAATAGATCACTAGAGACTTTGTAGTTAGTGTAGAACTCTTGAATCTCAGAGAGTAATAGATCGACACGATGCTTCGCTCTCAATAAACGTTTGTCCGTTCGTACAATTCCGACATAATCCCACATGAAGCGTCTTAACTCTTGCCAGTTGTGGGTAATAACCACATCTTCATCTGAATTGGTTACTTTAGTCTCATCCCAATCAGGGATCTTAATGTCATCGTTTTGTGTTTTTGTATTCATGATCTGTTGTGCAGCAGAGCGAGCAAAAACAATGCACTCTAATAATGAATTACTGGCGAGTCGATTCGCGCCATGAAGTCCAGTATAGGCAGTTTCACCAATCGCATAAAGGTTATTTATATCGGTTGCACCATGGCGGTCAACGATGACGCCTCCACAGGTATAGTGTGCGGCAGGAACGACTGGAATCGGTTTTTTGGTCATATCGTGACCATAGGACAAACAGCGTTTATAAATAGTAGGAAAGTGTTCTTTGATAAAGCTTTCGTCTTTATGAGAAATATCGAGCAATACGTGGTTAATGCCTAGGCGCTTCATTTCGTGGTCGATGGCGCGAGCGACAATATCTCGTGGTGCTAATTCTGCTCTATCATCGAACCCTGGCATGAATCGTGTACCATCAGGAAGTAATAATTTACCACCTTCACCGCGTACCGCTTCAGATATTAAGAAGGTTTTTGCCTTTGCATCATAAAGGCAAGTAGGATGAAATTGATTAAACTCCATATTTCCCACGCGACAACCCGCTCGCCATGCCATTGCAATACCATCGCCTGATGCAGTATCCGGGTTGCTGGTGTAAAGATACACCTTGCTGCTTCCTCCGCAGGCTAGGGAAACAGATTTACCATGAAATACTTCAATAACATCGTCGTCTAAGTTCAGTGCATAAACGCCAACGACTTTATTTTCACCTACTAAACCAAGTTTGTCAGTGGTTACTAGATCAATAGCAACGCGGTCAGGGAAAAAGTGAATGTTAGGGTGATTTGCTGCATTTTTAATCAGGGTCTTTGAAATGGCTAAACCGGTGGCATCCGCGCTATGAATGATGCGGCGATGGCTATGGCCGCCTTCTTTTGTTAAATGGTAGCTTTCGCTTTCTCCATAACGAGTAAAAGGCACACCTTGTTCAATCAGCCAGTTTATACTTTCTTTAGAGTGCTCTACAGTAAAACGTATGGCATCGACATCACCAAGCTCTACACCAGCATCAATGGTGTCATTAATATGGGATTCGATGGTATCTTCATTCGACAAAACCGCAGCAACGCCGCCTTGAGCATAAAGTGTAGAACCTTCTCGAATATCTGCTTTTGTTAGTATTGCGACGTTGTGAGTGTCTGCCAGCTCTAGTGCTAAAGTGAGGCCTGCGGCTCCAGCACCAATAATGACGATATCGTATTTAAAATGTCGGCTCATAATATTGATCTGATTTATGTCTAAAGTATTAATGTTACTATTCTTAGTGATAAATAGTGAACAATTTCTGCTGATGCATTTTTTTTCTTCATAATCTGTACTCTGTGCAAATATAAAGTCTCTATGTCATTTATGGGAACTCGCTTTGTGTCTTGCTGTCTTCTTTGTTAATACGCAGCACAGGCGCGCTAATAAGATTTAATAAGAGGTGCCTATGCAGCACAAAACGTCTTCAGATCAGGCGTTAGTTAAAAAAGTCCAACAAGGCGATAAAAAAGCTTTTGACCTGTTGGTTTTAAAGTATCAGTACAAGGTGGTGGGGCTTATTAGCCGTTATGTTCAAGATAAGCATGAAGTGCTGGATGTTGCTCAAGATAGTTTTATTAAGGCTTATCGGGCAATAGGCTCTTTTCGAGGGGAGAGTGCTTTTTATACTTGGCTTTATCGCATTGCGGTGAATACGGCAAAAAATTATTTGGTGAGCCGCTCACGTCGTCCACCAGGGTCTGATGTAGAGCTGGATAATGAAGATGGTTTTGCTGTTTACGACGCTTTGCTAGATACCAGTACCCCTGATGCTATTTTAAATAGAAATCGTTTAGAAGCCGCGATACATGAAGCCATTCGTTGTTTGCCAGAAGAGCTTCGTGGTGCGTTAAGCTTGAGAGAATTTGATGGCCTTAGCTATGAAGATATTGCTCAGATCATGGATTGTCCTGTTGGTACAGTTCGCTCAAGGATATTTCGTGCGCGAGAAGCGGTGGAGAAACAGATACGTCCATTTATGGATGGAGGAGAAAAATTATGACAACCTCTGATGGTGGTAAATACCTTGTTTCAGAACGGTTATCAGCCATGTTTGATGATGAAGCAAATACGCAAGATATTGATATATTGCTGCAACAGGATGTTGCCGAGCTAGACAGCCAGATGGAGGCTTTTAACCTCATCCAGGCAACATTACATAAAGAATCCGATACGGATGTGTTCACTGGTCTGAATTTGGCGGCTTTAGTGAGTGCACAGATTGCTAATGAAGAAAGCCAAGAGGTGACGAATAACGTTGTGCCGTTACTGAAAACGACAAAGAAAGCTGTGCCAGTTACTCGTTCGTTATGGACGGGATTTGCGGTCGCTGCCAGTGTTGCTTTTATTGTAGTGTTAGGGGGTAACTTGATACTGGATGCAGATTCAGTAACAACGCCAGAGTTAGCATCGACAACGTCTCCCGCCAAGACGCATGAAGTCTCTTCTGTCGCGTCATTATCAGAGTTAAAACAGAGCCCTATGGATGTTGATAGCTTGCGCTTGCAAAACTATTTACGTCAGCATGCTGAGCAATCGGCAATGACGGTAGGGCAGGGAATGATCCCAATGGCACGTGTTGTTAGTTACCCTATTAAAGAGTGAATGCATGAAGCTGTCTGTGTTATTGCGTGTTTATTTGATAGTGCTAGGAGGGCTACTTTCTTCTCTTAGCTATTCCGTCACTATGAAGCCTGATGCGGTTCAATTATTACGGCAAATGTCACAGTCTTTTTCTCAATTAGATTATGACGGTATTTTTGTACACTCAGAAAATACTCGAATGAATAGCATGCGAATACAGCATGAATTGAAAAAAGGCAAAGAGTACGAAAGCTTGTTAGATCTAGATGGGCGAAAGATACAGGTGATTCGTATTGATGATGCGGTTGTTTGTGTTTATCCAAATCTGGCAATAGCAAACGAACAAGAGTTATCTAATGCGCCGTTTAAACGTTTTATCGGATTGGATAGTGAGCGTTTGAAGCTAGGCTATCAATTAGTCGTTGGCGAGAAAATAGGGCGAATTGCAGGGCGAGATACTTATGAACTGCGCTTGGTACCTAAAGATCAGTATCGTTATTCACATGAGCTTTGGCTCGATAAAAATAATGGCTTTTTATTAAAACACGATATGATGGATCAAAGCGGAACCTTGCTTGATAGAATACAGTTTACCTCGGTGACTTTTACACCTAACTTAACCTTAGATGATTTCACACCTGGTAAAGGATCTTACGCTAAGAAAATGCTTGAGCCTAAGCCTAGGCGTGTGAAAAATCAGTGGCAGTTTGATTGGTTGCCAAAAGGCTTTTCTTTAATGTGGCCAGAAGCTCGCGCCTTAAATCATGGTACGAGTATGTTGTTATTGTCCGATGGTATGGTCACTATATCCGTTTTTATTGAACCAGTGATGAATGTGCAGTCAACATCCTATTTGTCTATGGGGGCGACAGTAGCCGGTGAAAAAACATTAAAAGTAGGTAAGCAGTTGTATTTGATTACTATGGTGGGAGAAGTTCCTGAAGTGACGATAGAGAAGCTTATGTCAGTATTTATGCCAAAGGCGATATTATGATTGAAGAGTCTGGTACTGTGCTTTCAACAGAGAAAGGTTTTGCTGAAGTAGAAACGATAAGAACCAGTAGTTGTACTGCGTGTCGAGCAAGGCATGGTTGCGGACATCATGCTATTGCGCAAGTGTCTGCTAGTAATCGTATGCGGATGAAAGTAATTGATGAATTTTCAGTAGATGTAGGGCAGAAAGTAACGATAGGCATACCGGAAGATACCTTATTACAAGCGTCTTTATGGATGTATTTTATTCCCTTGTTAGGCTTAGTGGCTGGAGCTACACTTCCTTCTATTTGGCATGCTAGTAATGGCATATCTGTTGTCTTATCTTTAAGCGGATTTTTTTCGGGGCTTTGGTTGGCCAAGAGAAAATCACAAAAAGAAGAGAATAACCCTAATTTTTATCCCAAAATTTTACGCATTACCCCCACTAATAAAGGTTCAATTCCTTTAGTCTTTACTCCTTAAACTGTAATGGTCTAATGATCTTGGAAGGTCCTATAGCCTATAATTAACTTTA
>JBQEFB010000058.1:0-15582 GCA_052107635.1 Marinomonas sp.
CTAGATTAGCAGATCTGGCCGTATCGTTTTAGGAGCTGATATAAGAGCGCTTACGGTTTATCGTGAGTTAAAGCGGAACAAAAAGACAATTGAATATTGCCCTAATAACGCTCAAAGGGCGTGTTTGATAAGGCGAAAGACATCCGCTAACTATCGCATAGCATCAAAAACGATTGATTTTATTGGTATTTTAATTGAAATCGACTGGTGTCCTGAGCAAGTCTCTAACGTACTCAAAAACTGTGGCGTAGCGGTTAGTCATGAATGGATTTATCAATATATCCATGATGACAAAAGAAACAAAGGGACACTTTATCGACATTTAAGGCAAGGAAGAAAGACGCGTTTTTACTTGATAAAGAAAATGGGTTCGAAATCAGCCAAAGAAGTGACTCAAGCGAAAAGTGTGCTTAGTTGCTTGAAATAAAAAGTGTCGGACTTGAATTCGGGCTTTAAACAAGCAACGTCATAATAAAAAGAGGTAAAAAAGAATGTGCTGAGAGATAGAGTCAGAAAGAAAAAAATAGCTTAATACAAACAAAATGGAATTCTCATCCTTGAGAAAATGTGCTTTAAAAACTAACTAGGTATTCAAAAGCAATTACTTAAGCTCTTGAATAAGTAATGTAAGCACCTACTTATTCTGCGTCGTCAGGACGTTTGTTTCGGGTTTTTGGAACAGCGATTACTTCAAGGTAAAAAGATTTCCAATGCTGGCTTTGCGCCGAGCTGATATTCGAATTAATGTCACCTTCGTGAATTGTTCTTGCCTTGTCGGCTGTTTGTCCAAATTTACAGTTAAAACCCCAAAAATCCATATCTTCAGGCAACACTTTAGTACGCTCTTGTTTGATGTATTTTTTTACGTCATGTTTAGCCGTTTCAATCAATCGCTGGTAAGACATCTTGGGATGAGATAGTGCAAACGTTTTTTTCATTAGAATCCTAAAAATTTTGGGTAAGGCCGCAGCATAACAGCCCTAATACCTACATATGATAGCGGGTTAAACCGAATGCAGCCATGAATAAGAATGATAAAAAACGTTTTCCTTTAACCTAACAAACTGAATACCCAAGACTTTAAACCTATTCACTTGTTATCAATCCTTTTAACAAAAGAATGCTAGTAAAATATTCTATAGTAAAAGCGATGAATTAAAGATCTACAACTCTTGCATTATCACTAATTGGGCTGGCTATATGACTGACGAATATCAACATATCAGGCTTGTATTCACACTGAAGTGAATCACAAATTCGCTTAATACTTTCACTGTCCAGACCATCGAAAGGTTCATCCAGCAGTAACACAGATGCTTTTCTCAGTAATAACCGAGCTAACACTAAACGTTTACGCTGCCCACCTGATAAATCTCGACCTTGAGCTCCCAGCAGAGTATTTAATCCATTAGGAAGGTTTCTCGCCCAATCACCTAATGCGACAGCATCTAACACCTTCCACAACGACTCTTCGGTTGCTTTTTCTGCACCCAACCTTAAATTAGCCAACAAAGATTGCTGGAACACATAAGGATTTTGTGGCAAATAACTCAACTTCGATTGATACTCTTCGTTACCATATAAATCGGCAGACAGCCCATTAATCAAAGCCTCTCCTTCATTTAAACAATCTCCAGCGAGTGATGCTAACAAAGTCGACTTACCACAACCACTATGACCTCTTAGCCAAACAACATCGTTTGAACTAATTGTCATAGAAATGGGGATATTGCCTAATCCGGAAGAAGCGTGATAACCACGAAATTGTGTTAACTCAATGCTTTTTATCAAAGCTAACGATGCTTGTTTTATCTCAAACTGATCTTTTTTAACAGCATATAGCTGATTCAATCGACGTATTCCTACTTGTGATTGACCCTGTGCCACAAAAGACTGAGCTAAAGGTAATACCAACTCATTAACCGCTAAGACACAAAGAATCAATGCCACCAACCAAGTACCATGAACATCTGCTATTAATACAAGTTTCCCAGTGGCACTTTGATATGGCATAAGTAAATAGAAGAAACTGGCCAACAACCCTATAGTAATCACATACGAAGCCAACCGACCAAAACTGATAGATTGTTGAATTTTTATTTCTGCTCGCTTCTGCCTAGCATCTAATTGCCCCAAGCGTTCAGAATATTCTCGCCAATGCCCTCGTATAGTTAAGGTAATCAAAGCTGAAAATAAACTCACAAATCGGCCCCGTCGATGCGTCCCTAATATTTGACCTACGTGAACACTATGGCTTGCATATCGACCACAGGCAAATGGCACAATTATTAAATGTAATACAGCCGCAATACTCATTGGCCACATTAAGTTAGGTGATAGTAAATAAGCGACTAGAAACACACTAGCATAAGCTAACACTGCATAAATCCATGGCAACATAACCACCAAGGGCCAGCGAATAACTTGATCTAAATCACTAACTAAACGTTGCAATAAATCCCCACGACTTTGTTGATAAAGATTGGCCGAGTCTTTTGCAATCCTTTGATCCCAAACCCATAAACGTAATGTTTTCAACAATCCTAAAAGATGCTCATGAGCAGAAACTTGCTCACCATAACGACCAGCAGTCCGTAAAATTGCCATTAGACGCACCAAAGCACCTGGCGTGAAATAATTAAATGCTTGAACCGTACCCAATACGCCAGCAAGACCTGCAGCCGATAAAAACCAACCAGAAATACCCAACAAAGCAACACCAGCAATACTTGCCATCACACCTAGCAAAAGAGGGATCGCAAAACCCCACGGGTTCGCTAACAAAAGTCGCCTAAGCGATAGCTTGGATACTTTGCTCATGCAAACCTCCTAGTGTCAAATTCCAATGTCTATCAGCCCATAAAATAGGATGCGTATCATGACTGACAACCAATAACGTTTTTCCTTTTGACGCACTATCTAATGTGCTTAGTACCGCATTGGCAGTCTCTTCATCAAGCCCTGAGCAAGGCTCATCCAACAACCAAACATCGGCTTTTGATAACAACGCACGCGCAATTGATAAACGCTGCATTTGCCCACCAGATAACCCAGCGCCCAATTCCGTTAATTTAGTCTCAATACCTTCAGGCATAGCACGAATAAACTCATCACACTGACTTTTCACCAACGCCTCATAAAGCACCTGTTCAGCAGGCGCCTGAATACCTAACAATAAATTCTGACGAATACTTCCGTTTATCCATTCTGGGGTTTGTGGTAACCAAGCTAAACGACCACGCCATGTAGCCAAATCCAATTCGGAAAACGCTTTATCATAAACAAAACATTCACCTTGATACGCTTCTTCGAAACCCAGTAGTAAATGTAATAAGCTGGATTTACCTACGCCGGATTCACCACTCAACCATATACGTTCACCTTCACATATATAGTTAGTAATCGGCGCTAAACGAGAGCGCCCTTCCTCCTCCCAGCTTAGCTGTCGAAAGGTTAGTAGCGCTGTAGAATGTGTTTTAACAGCAGATACATCAACTTGTTTGTCTTCCACAACTTCCGCTGTTTTATGCTGCGGTGTCGAAAAAATTTCAATTAAATCAGTCGCAGCTGCTTCGGCTTTTTGTTTTGCATGATAATCATTGCCTAACTGGCGGAGGGGTAAATAAAACTCTGGGGCTAATAACAATAGAAAAAAAGCTTGCGTTAAAGTAACAGGAGAAAAACCCTTGTCCCACGGCAATTGCTCTAACAAACCAAGCCCTAAATACAAAGCGATCATCGCGATAGACAGCGACGCAAACAGCTCTAGGGTTGCCGTCGATAAAAAGGCTAAACGTAATACCCCCATCGTCGTTCTTTGATAAGCACTGGCGCTATCTGACAAGCGCTGCTTAGCTTGCCCAGTGCGACCAAGGCGCTTTAGTTCAGCAAGACCTTGGCTTAAATCCATAAACTGGTTCGATAACATCGCTAACACTCGAAACTGTCGACGGTTAGCTTGAGCGGCCTTATAACCAACAAAGATCATAAATACGATCACCAATGGTGCTGTTATCATAAATACCCCGAAGGCAATAAATGAAACAGGCAATACGGCGAGTAAAATAACACAGGGAATCAGTGACACCATAAACAGTTGAGGTTTATAGCGACTAAAATAATCGTCTAGCGCATCTACTTGCTCGTAAACACGTGTAGACAAAGCGGCATCCTCATCAATTTTTAAGCGCGATGGCCCAAGATTAGTCAAATGCGAAAGTAACTTTTGGCGTAATGAATAACGAATGCTGCGGCTCGCCCCCGCGCTTAAACGCTCGCGGCCAAAACTGGCCAACGCGCGAATAAACAAAGCGGATAGAGCGATAAGCAATAGCGAAACAGAGAAAGCGCCGTCAATCACCATGTCTGAAAAAACATTCGCAAGTGACCAAGCCTGAATAACCAAAGACACCGTAAAAACAATACCAAGCAACTGGACAAGACGATACCGCTTAGATTGTTGACTTGCCCATTCATTTAGAAAAAGTAACTCAGGTGTTTTAACTCGACCCTGCCGAGGCTGTTTTGGTGCTTTCTCTTGTTTAGGCATAGGGCTTACTTTTGCTCCTCTTCACCTTCATAGCCGTTAAACTCTAACCATATTGCATTAACAATACCGAATGAACAGGCAAGTAAAACACCTAGAGCCCAAGCAAAATACCACATATAAATATCTCCTTCGTGAGGCGCTGATTCAGCGCCTCATCCTCAATGAATTAGCTTAATAAAGAGAGTGTGCGTTTTTCTCGATATGCTCTTTGCTGATACGACCAAACATTACGTAATAACACCACGCTGTGTAACACAAGATAATCGGTACAAAGATACAGGCAGCAATAAACATGATTTGCATTGTATGCTGGCTAGAAGTCGCATCCCACATAGTCAAACTCATATTTGGGAAAGTAGACGACGGCATCAAGAATGGGAACATAGAACCACCCGCTGTCACAATAATACCCGCAATACCCAACGACGAACCTAAGAAAGCCAAACCACCTTTATTAATACGACTAGCAAAAGCAGCAATTAACATACCCAGTACACCAATGACTGGCGCAAGCATTAATAATGGCACTTTATTATAATTTGCTAACCAAGCACCTGGTTGCATTTCTACTGTTTTCATTAAAGGCGTTAACACTTGATTACCATCTATTGCACTAGTAATCACATACCCTTGAATACCGTAAGCCAACCAAACACCAGCAAGTACAAACAACACAGCACCAAGAATAGCGGTAATGGTTGTCGCATTACGAACTCGACGGTGTAAATCACCCTCTGTTTTCATCTGCAACCAAGCACCACCCTGAGTAACTACCATCATCAAGCTAACCAATCCACAAAGGATCGCAAAAGGGTTTAACAAGGCAAAGAAAGATCCTGTGTAATCTACACGTAGATATTCATCAAAGTTAAATGGAACACCTTGAAGCAGATTACCAAAAGCCACACCAAAAATAACAGGTGGCACAATAGAACCAAATCCAATGCATAAATCCCAGTTTCTTTTCCAACGAGGTGAGTCTATTTTAGAACGGTAATCAAAACCAATTGGACGAAACCACATCGCTGCCAAAGTTAAGATCATCGCCAAATAAAAACCAGAAAACGAAGCCGCGTAAACTACAGGCCAAGCAGCAAATAACGCACCACCAGCCGTAATAAACCATACTTGGTTACCATCCCAATGAGGGGCCATTGAATTAATCATGATGCGGCGTTCACTATCATCACGAGTAATCACATTGATCAAACTCCCAACACCCATATCAAAACCATCAGTAATGGCAAAACCTACCAGCAGAACGCCGATTAACACCCACCAAATTACTTTTAATACATCGTAATCCATTTTAAATCTCCTGAGATTTTATCTGATCCGTTTCGTTTTCAAGCGCATAACGACCGGTGTGCAAACTAGAAGGACCTTGTTTGGAGAAGCGAATCATCAGATACATTTCTGCGATTAAGAAGGCAGTATATAAAGCAGTAATACCGATAATAGTGATCCAAAGATCTGTTGCCGTTAATCCTGATACCGCTAAGTTTACCGGTAAAATCTCACCAATAGCCCATGGTTGACGACCGTATTCAGCTACAATCCACCCAGCTTCACAAGCGATCCATGGAACAGGCAAGCAACACAAGACAACACGCAAGAACCAGCGGCTTTGACCAATTTTACGACGTGCGTTTTGATAAAAAGCAGCAGCAAAAACGATCAGCATTAAGAAGCCTAAACCAACCATAATACGGAAGGAGAAGAAAATTGGCGCTACATTAGGGATACTGTATTCAACAGCTTGATCAAGCTGCTTAGACGTTACGTGATCAATATCATTAGTAAAAGCTTTTACTAATAGTCCGTAACCAAGATCACCCTTCACTTTTTCAAAGTTCGCTTTTACCTGTGGATCGGTAGACCCATCACGTAACTGCTTAAGCAATTGATTAGCATAAATACCATTAATAATACGCTGGCGATTTTGAATTTTAAGCTGATCAATACCTGTAACTTGTGTATCCAAAGAACGAGTGGCGATCAAGCCAAGAGCACCAGGAATTTTTATTGCGTATTCCGTTTCGCCTATTTTCTGATTTGGAAAACCTATCAAAGTAAAGTCAGCAGGCGCAGTCTGTGTATCCCATTCTGCCTCTATAGCTGCTAACTTAACTTTTTGAACATCACCAATTTCATAACCAGACTCATCACCCAACAAAATAACACTCAATGTTGAAGCCAACCCGAAAGCGGCGGCAATGGCAAAAGAACGGCGAGCAAATGCTAAGTCACGACCTTTTAATAAGTAATAACTAGAAATAGCCAGCACGAACATAGCACCTGTACAGTAACCCGCTGACACAGTATGAACAAATTTCACCTGAGCCACTGGGTTAAATAACAACGCACTAAAATCGACTAATTCCATTCGCATGGTTTCATAGTTAAATTCAGACCCTACAGGGTTCTGCATCCAACCATTAGCAATCAAAATCCATAATGCTGACATGTTAGAAGCGAAAGCAACCAACCAAGTAACGGCCAAATGCTTGGCTTTACTTAGACGATCCCAACCGAAGAAAAACAAACCAACCAAGGTAGATTCAAGGAAGAAGGCCATCAGACCTTCGATTGCCAGTGGCGCACCAAAGATATCGCCTACATAATGCGAAAAGTAAGACCAGTTCGTACCAAACTGGAACTCCATGGTAAGACCTGTTGAAACACCTAAGGCAAAGTTAATACCAAACAACTTGCCCCAAAACTTCACCATATCTTTATAAACTTGCTTGCCCGTGATGACGTAAACCGACTCCATGATAGCAAGTATAAAAGACAACCCTAATGTTAAAGGAATAAACAAAAAGTGGTACAGAGCAGTTAGAGCAAACTGGAACCTCGATAAGTCCACTACCGTTTCATTGATCATAATGACTTCAACCCATTCACTTGATTCAGAAAAGACGCTCGCAGGCACTTTATAATTACGAAATGCTCTTGTTGTTTTACGTCCGCCGCCGCTCCAGCCATTGGAGCTAACTATAAACGCAGATTATGAGTCAGGTTGCTTACAGAAACATTGCGTTAGATCAAGATAAGGAAAGAGAAGGGACGATTAAAGAGTCAGAAAATATTTTATAGATCTAAATCAAATAATAAGAAAAATGGAATCAAATAGTTGTTTCAAAAGCAGTAAAAAGCTTAAGTAAAGTGATCTCTACTAGTCGCTGAAACGGCAAATCAAATCAAAAAGGATGGTATGTAAATATATCATCTACCATTTGAGAAAGAGGCGCTTCTGGTCCGTAGGTTTTTGCATAAACACGTAAACCTGAAATCTGTATTTGAACATGCCGAGCCAATATACTGGCGTCTTTGTCGTTCTCTATTTCACCAAGCTCTTGAGCTTCGACAATCAGCACCTTAAACTCTTCTTCTATGCTTTTAAGAGAGTTTTTCGCCTCTGCTAATAATTCTGCATTGTCAGAGGTTAATTCAGCAACGGTTTTCGTCAACATACATAGACTATTTGGTGCATCAGTTTGAGTATCTATCACTATCTTTTTAACAAAAGACTTTAATGCTCCAAGTGGTGTGGATGATTCTTGTCGACATTCATGCAAACAAGCAATTCCTTGTTGTGTATAGCGCTTTAAAGCTTCTTTAAACAGCCCTTCTTTACTACCAAATGCCGCATAGATACTACCCGGACGCATATCGATCACATCTTGTAAATTACGCATTGAAGTAGCATGAAAGCCTTTTTCCCAGTACAAATTAGTCGCTTTATCTACGACTTGATCGCGATCAAACTTCGTATTTTTTCTCATTTTATAGATCCTAACTAAGCCATTATGAACGATTGTTCAATTTTAACTTGAACGAACGTTCAAAACCACTTAATATTCGATTAAAAGATATCTGCCTAACATCAAATCAAAAAGGATACATAAATGAATGACTTTACCATTCACACTGTAGAAACAACCCCAGAAGCAAGCAAATCATTAGTAGAAGGTTCTATTAATGCTTATGGTTTTCTACCTAATTTACATGCTGTAATGGCTGAAGCCCCAGGCCTACTCGAAGGGTATCAGGTCCTACATAAACTGTTTTCTGAGTCTTCATTTAATCCAGAAGAACTTACTGTAGTATGGCAAACAATTAATGTTGAACACGCCTGTCATTATTGCGTCCCTGCCCACACTGGCATCGCCCATATGATGAAGGTCGACCCAACGCTAACAGAAGCTCTACGCAACCAAGAAGCAATGCCAACAGAAAAACTGCAAGTATTGCATGACACGACTTTGGCAATGACACGTGGTCGCGGTAATTTGACTCAAGAAGAAATGACCGCTTTTTTTAAGGCTGGCTACACCCAACGCCAAATGTTAGAAATTGTATTGGGCTTATCGCAAAAAGTGATGAGTAACTACACAAATCATCTTGCACAAACACCTGTAGATAGCCCATTTGAATCATTTGCATGGCAAGCTAAGTAATACTCACTAAAACTAGACGCTCTCTATAAAAATAGAGGGCGTTTTTTGTACTAAATACGTCATTTCATTAACTCTAAATCAACATTCCCGGCGCGCAAAAAAGAAAAAGCCTAAAACATGCAAAAGCAGATTGGTTGATTGCAACTCTTTACTCTAGGTATTGCCGAGTAAAATAAAGGCTTGGAGCAAACACCCTAGAAAGAATAAACAACCTATTCGAACAGAATATGTGAAAGCCAGTATTCGAGCGAAAGTAGAGCATCCGTTTCGGATCCTTAAATGTCAATTTGGGTTCAGAAAAGCAATCTATCGAGGATTGACTAAAAATGACAATAAGCTGGCCATGTTATTCGTACTTGCTAATGTGATTCGAGTGGATCAAATGATACGAGCAGCGAGAGGGTAATCCGTTCAAAAACGACTAAATGAGATCATTTAGTCGTCATGAGGTCATAAAACGGACAAGTCTATTGTAGTTAAGACGATTTTGGGGGATTTGAGGTGAATAACTCAATTTGTTCGCAGGTTCCCTAAGCAACATATCCGAGTTTGATTTTAGGAAAGCGGTCTATCGAGGTTTTAAGAAGAATAACAACACACTGGCGATATTGTTTGCCTTAGCCAATGTGTTTATGATCGATAAGATGATACGGACGGCAAAGAATTAACCCGTTCAAAAGCCACTAAATAAGTTTAATTCAGCTTATTTAGTGGCTAAAAACACTCAAAGGAGTGGCATCTTGTGTTACTTTATCGAATGAAAGTAGCTTAGTCTATTGTCGCTCCTTAATCGTAGTCCCCCTAGCGTCGCTATTCTGCCTCTCATTACCACATTATGTACCTCACTGCATTAATCTATTAATTCAATTTTAGTAAAGTCAATTTTATTCTCTTCAGGAGAGTTTTTAATGTCGGATACTTCGCGATAATGAGTTAATATAATATACCCAAAACAACCTAGTATTAATCCAATTGATAGTGCACCAACCCACTGAATTTGCAAGAAATTTAATTTGAATAACAATGTTAAACCACTTAATAAAACAATATTACCAATAATATAAGGAGTTTTACCAAAGCGTTGCACCGTTAAGTTTAAGTTATCAGTATATAGGCGTACTAGTGAGTCTAAAGAGTTGATCACAAACGTTATACCCACAATAACCATAGCAAGATTATAAAAACCTGCTGTCGGGATGCTATTTTGACTATAGTAGTAAAGAATAGTAAACCAAATAGCAATTGGGATCGATGGGAAGATCATCATCGCCCCCAATACTTGATAGGTTTTCATGCCACCAACAAAACGGGAAGTGAATTGACCAATCATGATGCTCCAAGCGAACCACCAGTAAAGATAAAACTCATGGTAATCATTTAGCGGTAATACAAAATGATCCAAATTTGCAAAATAGCCACCTAACAAACCAAATGTTGTAAGAAAATCACCAACACTTGAATTATCAGATAAAAACGCTCCAGCCCACATCATAATAATCAACGCAAAAAATAACCAACTACTACTTAAACTTAAGATTCGAACGTAACGAATACTTGTACTTGAATAAACGGCAGTTGCAATTGCTAGAAATACGATTAAATAGAAACTACCAACAATCGTTTTACCATCACCTATGCCTGGCAAATACCAAGGTAGATTAGTTAATAGTAAATATGCAGTGAAAGCACAAGTGCCGACAATCACTACATTATTGATAAATTTAATCAGCGGTACTTCGAAGAACTTGACTCTTGGCTCAATGACACAAAAGTAAAAACAGGTTACAAAGTAGAATGCCCAAATTAAGAAGGCCCAAAAACCAAATTCAATAGACAAAGGATTGGTAAAGCCATATTCAGGGCTCGTTGCTAAATCAGCATAACCTGAAAACTCGGTAAGCGGGAACATAATCAAACCCACATCTAAACCAGATGTAAATAAGATCGCGATGAAAGTGAATTTGTGTACAGGTGTCACACCGATACACTGCATATTTCCCCAACGATATAGGATAAAAGCAATCATTAAAAATACAAATAAAATACCAGTAGATAGCCAAATAGTCATTAATTGGGCTCCCATTGGTTGGTGTTGGTGAACATATATAATTCCTTATTTTATGTTTTAAAACACTACGTAATTATTTTTAAGACAATCTTGCCCTCAAACCTTAAGTATCGTGTAGTAAACGATACTTAAACCCTGAAAAATAACGTAGTTTATAAAGCCATTTTATGTTGATAAGGCTGGCTTATTACCTACTTTAAACAGTGCAAAGCTCCTAAGAACAATGCGCCATTATGCTTATGACAATCACCTGTCATTAATTAGTTTTCCGTTTCGGTGCAGCAAAGCGTTGAGTGTTTTGCCAATTTTCAGCAATAGCTACATTTGGTAGGTTAGGATCCAGCATTTTATTCCCTAAGATAATATCTGCCGCTCGCTCTGCAACCATGATAGTTGGTGAGTTTAAGTTGCCATTAGGGATAGTAGGAAAGATAGATGAATCAACAACGCGAAGCGCATCAATACCATGCACTTTCGTTTCTGAGTTAACCACTGCCATATCATCTTCACCCATTTTGCACGAACAAGAAGGATGATAAGCACTTTCTACTGAACTCCTTACAAACTCATCAATCTCTTGGTCTGTTTGTATCGCTAAACCGGGTTGAATTTCTTCACCTCGATACTCATCTAAAGCTGGTTGATTAATGATTTCACGCGTTAATCGAACACAAGCTCTGAAGCCTTCAATATCATCTTGATGGGCTAAGTAATTAAATTGAATTTCAGGCGCTGTCATTGGGTCATTTGAAACGACTTTTACTGAGCCGCGACTTTTTGGTTTGTTATGACCAATATGTACTTGGAAACCATGCCCTGAAAAAGCTTCTTTCCCGTCATAACGCATTGCAGCTGGGAGGAAGTGATATTGTAGATCAGGCCACTCTATGCTTTTTTTAGAGCGAATAAATCCACATGATTCAAAATGATTAGTTGCCCCTAATCCAGACTTATTGAGGATCCAACGCGTACCTATCAATAATTTATTCAATGTATCAAGTTTACCGTTCAGTGAAATTGGCTTAAGGCATTTGAATTGAAAGTAAAATTCAAGATGGTCCTGCAAGTTTTCACCGACACCAGGTAATTCATGATGTTGCTCAATACCGGCTGCTTTAAGTGTTTCAGCCTTACCAATACCCGATAATTGCAATAAATGAGGTGAGCCAATAGAGCCTGCGCTTAGTAATACTTCTTTGCTAGATAAAACATCAATGACTTTATCTTTCACTTGATAACGTACACCCACTGCTTTTTTATTTTCTAACAGTACTTTGTGCACCAAAGCGTGTGTAACAACGGTTAGATTGCTGCGCTTCATGGCTGGACGTAAATAAGCATTTGCAGTAGACCAACGAACACCGTTTTTAACAGTCATATGCATAGGGCCAAAACCTTCTTGCTGCTCTGCATTGTAGTCTTCAGTTGCTAGGTAACCTGCATCAACACCCGCATTAACAAAAGCTTGGTACAGAGGATTTTGCATGTTATTACCATTGTTAACAGCAAGAGGGCCATTATTTCCTCGGTATTCATTACCACCAAATGCCCATGTTTCTGCTTTTTTAAAGTAAGGTAAACAATGTGAATAATCCCAATTACTAGCACCTGCTTGTTGCCATTCATCAAAGTCACGGGCATGTCCACGTACATAAACCATACCGTTGATTGATGATGATCCACCTAATACTTTACCGCGAGGGCAATGCATACGACGGTTGTTTAAAAAAGGTTCTGGTTGTGTTTCAAATTGCCATGCATACTTTTTAGTATTCATTGGAATGGAAAGTGCTGTCGGCATTTGAATGAATATACTTTTATCGCTACCACCAGTCTCTAACAACAAAACTTTGTTGTTAGTGTCTTCTGAGAGACGGTTTGCTAGTACACAACCTGCACTACCAGCACCAACGATAATATAGTCGTATTCAGCTTTATTATTTAAATTTGAAGTCATCATATTCCTTAAAATGGGCTTTCTAATGTTTGCATACCAACGTAGACAGCTTTAATTTGAGTATATGCTTTGAGTGTTTCACTGCCATTCTCACGACCAATACCAGACATTTTGTATCCACCTACTGGCATTTCAGAAGGTGAAGCTCCGTAAGCGTTAATCCAACAAATACCAGCTTGTATTTGATGTATTACACGATGAGCGCGAGTGATGTCTTGTGTGAATACGGCTGCTGCCAATCCTAAATGTGTGTCATTGGCACGTTCAACCACTTCCTCTTCTTCTGAGAAAGTTAATACCGACATAACAGGGCCAAAAATTTCTTCTTTTACAATCGTCATCTGATCATCACAATCAGTAAATACTGTAGGTGCAACAAAAAAGCCATTAGGTGAATTACTTGGTTGTAATGCGCTCCCACCAGTTAATAAGGTTGCTCCCTCTTTTTTACCTATTTCAATGTAATCTAATACTTTTTGCTGATGATCTTTAGAAATCAAAGCGCCAAAGTTAGTATCAGGATGCATTGGATCGCCACAAATAATGTTTTTCTCGATGCGGGATTTTAAGCGTTCAATAAATTCTGGGTAGATATCTTTTTGAACGAAAACACGTGTACCGTTAGTACATATTTCACCTTGAGTATAGAAGTTACCCAACATTGCTGCAGAAACAGCATTATCGATATCTGCATCATTGAAGATGATTAAAGGTGATTTACCACCTAGCTCCATAGTCACTTCTTTTAATGAAGTTGCTGCTGAACTCATCACTTTCTTACCAGTACCTACTTCACCGGTGAAAGAAACTTTCGCAATCTCTGGGTCATTAGTTAACCATGCACCAACACGACCATCGCCTTGAACAACATTGAAGACACCATCTGGCACGCCAGCTTCAGTGAAAATTTCAGCTAGACGCATTGCACCACGTGGCGTTTCTTCTGATGGTTTAAAAATCATTGCATTACCGCAGGCTAAAGCAGGTGCTGCTTTCCAACAGGCGATTTGTATTGGGTAGTTCCAAGCACCAATGCCCGCACAAATACCAAGTGGTTCACGGCGGGTATAGTAAAAGTCATCACCAACAGGTTGTTGGTTACCCTCAATACTTGGCGCAAGGCCGGCAAAAAATTCAATTGAATCTGCACCGGTGACAACATCAACTTCAGATGCTTCTTGCCATGGTTTACCTGTATCTAATACTTCACCTTCAGCAAGCTCATCATTACGTTCACGTAATAAAGCAACCGCTTTAAGCAAAATACGGCTACGTTCCATGGGTGTCATTGCCGACCAAACAGCGAAACCTTTTTTAGCACTTTCAATAGCCGCTTTTTGTACTGCCTCAGTGGCAGTTTCAACAAGGTAACTGACTTCGCCAGTTGCTGGGTTAATTACTTCAAAAGTTTCACCGCTGTCGTTAGCGATATATTGACCATGAACATAGTTTTGATAAACGCTTAATGATGACATTATTTCTCTCCATACTGTTTAAGCACAGTATATATAAAGGCTTTAGATAAAATTTTAGCTTGTTTGAATTCTTCTTCTGGAGAAGCACCTAATGCACTTCGTAACCAAAAGCCATCAATAATTGCCGCAGTTTGTTTTGCTGCATTAATTGCTTCGCTTTTAGGCAATAATTTTTTAAAAGAATAAAGCAAGTTACTGTATAAACGCTTACTATTGATATGTTGTAACCTAGCTAAACCTGGATCGTGCATTGCTTGCGACCAAAAGCTCAACCAAGTTTTAGTTGCTGCCTTAGATCGCTGTAATTCTGTAAAGTTTGCATCAACAACAACCAGTAAACGGGTTTCAGCTGATAAGGGTTGATTATTTATCTTAGCTAATAAAGCTTGTTTTAATTGATCGATTAAATACCTAAGAGTGGCTTCGATTAGCCCTTGTTTCCCGCCAAAATAATGACTGATGATGCCTGAAGACATACCTGCAATAGCGCTAATTGTATTGATCGTTGTGTGTTGTAACCCATAGCGTTCAACTGAAATTAGCGTGGCATCAATAAGCTCTTGCTGTCGAACTTCTTTCATTGTGGGCCTTGCCATTACTTAATTCCTTTTAAATGCAAATCTCAAAAAAAATAGATTGATTGAACAATTAATTAATATACTAATGATTAGAGCACTAACTATCAAGTCATAATTTTAAGCATGATAAAATCATTAGTTGCTCTACTTAACGTTAATATAGGAAGTAAATCATGACCATTAAGCCTCGTAAAATACAATTAAACTACACGCCCAAACAGAAGTATGAATACGCCAGACTGATGGTTGAAGAGCATTATTCTAATCAACAGATTATGGATATATCTGGGGCAGGAGTAACGGCGGTGGCTCGCTGGAAAAAGCAGTATTTAGATGAACAACGTGGCAAATTTACAGAAGATAAAGTGCCTTTAGATCCCGACAAACGCTTGATAGAAGAGCTCAAAAAAGAGTTGGCAGAGTCAAGAGAGGACGTTCGGCTGTTAAAAAAGGCAACCGCCTTGTTCATACGCGACAATCCAAATTTAAAGT
>JBQEFB010000059.1:0-14797 GCA_052107635.1 Marinomonas sp.
GTAAGGGCGACGCTCTCCCAACTGAGCTACACACCCGTCATAATTTAACATCTTATTAGATGGGGAGTTTGAACTCCCAGTGTCACGCACTTTGCTAGAAAAAACTTCCTAACTTAGTTATACGTTAACCGTTTAGATAATGTGAATATCTAATAACTCTTTGCCAAACTCACCTCTTTAAGAAAAGAAGTAATTGGCGGAATGGACGGGACTCGAACCCGCGACCCCCTGCGTGACAGGCAGGTATTCTAACCAACTGAACTACCACTCCAACACAATCTAGGACTTTTGCTTATCTTACGATAAACCCACTGTCTAGTAAGTGGTGGGTGTGGAGAGGTTCGAACTCCCGACATTCGCCTTGTAAGGGCGACGCTCTCCCAACTGAGCTACACACCCGTCATAATTTAACATCTTACTAGATGGGGAGTTTGAACTCCCGGTGTCTTGCGCCTTGCTAGGAAACGAATCTCCCAACTGAGCTACACACCCATCTATTAGATAACGCTAGCTATCCATAATTCTTTGCCACTTATTACCAAGTAATAAGTATTGGCGGAATGGACGGGACTCGAACCCGCGACCCCCTGCGTGACAGGCAGGTATTCTAACCAACTGAACTACCACTCCAATATCAACTAAAACATCTATTTTTCAGCGTTAAATAAATAACTAAACCAAAATCTAGATCGCTATCGATGACAACGCCGCGAATTATAAGTGAAATTCTCATGAAATCAACACTTTAATTTAATAAATGGTATTTATTCTGTTTTCAGTACTTTTACTATACAGCTGGGCAACAACAACTTTATTTAGCCAAACACCGAACCCCCAACCTACACTCAGCCTTAGCTCGACTTCACACAACGATTGAGCCCCTGTTCGATCTATTGAGACAACCTCAGCAGCGGATCACAAAATACATTGAAGTAGGTTATGCTGATTTATCTATCGCCTCTAATGCCGCCTTTTTTTCTGATTGCTCCTGTTGCCAAGCCCAAATCGGGAGCTTTATCAGTAATTTCCAACGATAGCGCCACGAAGGTGCGTTTATCAGTTGCTGCAGAAGCTTTGCATACCCACTGAAGAATATTTTAACGGGATTCACACTATTAATGTGTGGAAAAACGCCGTACCTAACAGCCTCTTATTTCGCAAAGGTGCCAAACATTCTGCCCCAAATTGGCAAACTTCTTTTCACCACAAAACTAAGCAATACCAAGATGAATTATCAGCAGTTGACCAAAGGCAATAGATACCAAATTTTTGCTCTTTTAAGGCAAAAAATATCAGTGGTAAATTTTTCACGAACTCTGAACTGCCATAGAGTGACGATTACTTCATAAACTCGCGAATAAGCCATTCAAAGAAGTAAATTGATTGCCAAAGATAAGAAGCTTTATTTGAAAGAAATGACTGTTATTTATTCTCTAACATGACCTGAAGTATGACAGCAGAAAATATGCTTCTATGCTTCTCGTAGAAGAGTGTTCTAGCCCAGTAGATTCTAATTACCGCAGCATTCAATAAATCTGGCTGGATTATTATTCTTAAGCACTTTTACCTTAATTTGAGATAAATGACTCAATTTTCTCGTTAGATGCTAAGCCAGATCAGTTCCTTTGATCTGCCACTAACCAGCATAACTTTAACATTCATACTAAATCGAGAGTTTTTTGTTTGCACTTTTTTACTAACAATTCACTAACCTTGCCTAGCCATCACAGCACCTCCCCTGCCCCAGATCTCGAAACCTGACTATTCTCAACCAAGATACCAGCACCAATGTGATTTATGCTTTCCCAAAGTTCCTCTGTAATATCGACACCTTGATTTACACTCTGTGTTCTGTTCTCTTCCACTTGACGCGCTGTGATGTGATGTGATAAGCCTTTCGATTACCGTAAGAGTTTTGAATAGATGAGGTCAAGTCAACACGAGAACTACAGACGATGGTCAATGACTGAAGATCCTCGCCATCAGTATGTAAATTGGTTAACGCTTGGCTATAAGTCGGATACCTAGCATTCGCTTTGATCGCGGCAGTATGCTCAGTGACGGACGACCCTTTATTCTTCCAGTAAGCTACCACGCTGATTCCACGTCGGCCGCAGTCCGTCAATGCCTTTAATATGAACTTTCTGTTATAGCAATTATGAACCGTAATAGTCGCAATACCTGTCTCCAACGCCTTAGCATGAGCAAGGTCAACCGCAGCAGCAATGCAATTCAAAGCGCTCCGCCCATGACTATTAATCACAGCAGATGTTTTATCTTCATAAATAACGGTACTCAAGGGCTTATCTGAATCTATCTTGATATAGGGCAAGGCATTAAGAAGCTCCTGTAACCCATCTAATCCATGTTTTTCTAACCATAAGACCATGTTACTTGCGTCTTCATAATTACCAACAAAATATTCTGAGGCTTGAAAGCAGCGCTGCAGGGCACTTTTTAACTCATTCATCGAAATATGCACAAAGACTCTCCTATAGTTGTGGTGCCAAAGGCATAAACCAATCATCATTAAATGTGCCACCGATATCTTCCAATAAAGGTGCACCTTGATACATGGTATTTCTAACCCACAACTTTGATCGTGGATCAAATTTACTGACACCAAAAAAAGCCAGTTTTGCTCTCAATAAATGCATAGGCAAAACATTTCGATCTAAAAGATTGCCTTGAATATCTCCATACATGCAACGATTCATGCTTTGAATACGCCTTACGATCCCTCGTAATTTAGGTGCAGAAACCATAAACCTTGCCGTCGTATGTTCTGGATGTTGAGTCACATACAGACACAATTGGTCATAACATTTACGCACGGCGTAACCTACTCCCAATGCCATTTGCTTGCTCTTTCCTTGCTCTCGCTCAGTATTGCCTAACCTCGGCTCCATCTTGTCTTCTGAACGATACCAAAAGGTTTCTTTCGCGCCTTGTTTTGTAAAATCAATATCTAGTGCCCAACGATAACTTTGTTCGATTACTTCTTTCAATTTCTGAACCGGCATAATAGGGTCAAGATCTAAAAACTCTTCTTCACAATGATGATCTTCTAAATCGTCCACCAACTCAGGGTAAAGCTCTAACAACACCGACACTAGTAGCTCTTGGGTTTGCAAGGTGCAATGGTCTTCTGACCAAGTCATTAATGCATCCCAGTTATTTACTTGCTGATACGAACTGCCTTGGAGTGAACTGAGCTCTTTTATCACTTGCTCGTTATTTTGCGTTTGCCATTCATCTTCTGTTTTAGTCTCTTTGGTATGCTGAATACAACGAGTCAAGAGTTCTTCAAAATGGCGCTGTACTCGACGGTCGATATAACCCAAAGTTCTGACTCTCGCCAGCCCAAGTTCTCGCATCGTAATCCATTGATTGATCAGCACAGGGTGATTCACTAGATAAGGCGCCATTCCTAAGCCCGTTGAATTACCAATACCAAAATAACGTTTAATATTTAAATCCATAGATTTAAACGTCGTTGGGGATTTATGCTGGGCAATATGCTCCGCCTGAAAAAGGCTAAAATTTCGTATCATAAAACACACGAACATTTCTGCAGAAAATGGTCGTTCAAAATCTGGCCAGTTATCCTTCACTTTTTCCCAGTCAGCCATACCTAATTTCCCACTGCCGTACACAGCCGTGGTGCGATATAGGTAGCCAACGTCGGTAATTTTTTCTACTTCTGGCTGTTCTCCACGAGCCAGACGATTGACCACGTAATCAAAATTTCTGGCACTACGATTTGCACGAGACAAGACAAATACACGGGAATCGACCCTACCCGCCTCTTGTTTTGGTACATTCTGGCGCAACGTCTCAAGATAAACAGAATCCACCTCTCCCTCAACTAGGGCCATGGTTAAATCCCATTTTGTCGCGATAACCCGGTCATTCCTTTCATCATTTGATAGGTAATTAGAGAATATAACGAGACTAAACACACCATGAGAAGCTTTTACTGTGTATACAAAAGTACCGTACCCCTCATCATCAAGATCAATGAGACCAGCGCTTATTTGCCAACGCTCTCGCATGACACATCGAACGAGAATGCGCATAAAACTCAAGCGACTTTGGTGCATCGAGCCCAATCGCTCAAGATTCATTACCAGATCTGGTCGTCGAAGAGGTAAAGCATTACTTCCCCTAAGCGCTGCTCGGATCGTTGCAGTGGTAGTCATGATGTGTTCCTTTTATGTGATGCATCATTTTGAAGTGACGTTTATAATTAATTTTTATAACACTATTTTTATGTCACTATGATTAGTCTAAGTATAAACAGTGACTTGCATCATCCTTCAAAAAAACCTGAAAAATCAAACCAAAAGCATCTATCGTTTGATAAGAAACCCTTATATATGTGCTGGTATTACAGTGTCCCCATTTTTTCAATAGTAAAATCTAAAAAGGCCTGTGCCGGAGGGGTTAAAGATTTATTTTTTAATAACACCACGCCTAAGTGACGTACCAAATGAGGTTCGGCGAGTGGTATAAAACTTAATCTGGTACTGCCTTGCGGATAGGCATACCAAGGCAAGGTAGTAATACCTAAACCTGCTTCGATCATTGCAATCAATGAAATCATATTTGACACATAGAATTGAGATAGATCCAATAAGGCACTCGCCTCACTGTCTTCTAGAAGTCTAGACGTACCATTATTGATCAACCTATGGGGCTTTAATTCTTCCCAACATAATGATTTTTTCTGCGCTAACGGATGATCGACTGGGCAAACAACACCGATCTGATCTTGCCAAATCGGAATAAAATCCTTATCGCCGTGCTCTTCTTGATGAAATAAGTGAGCAATACCAAAATCTACTTTTTGTGTCTCAACCATTTTTAACACGGCCGCTGAATTATCGTCAAAGAAGCTCACATGCAGATCCGATGAGTTAATAATAAATTCTTCGAGGAGCTCGGGCAGTACTCGGCTAGCAATAGAAGGAACTGAGGCAATTCTTAAGTGCCCTGCTTTGTGCTCAGACAATAACCTCATGTCTTCGGAGACTCTGTCATGATGCTTAATGAGCTCTTTGGCTTTGGGAAAAAAATACAACCCAAACGGTGTTAATTCTGCTTTGGCTGTCTTAACGTTGCGCTTCTCAAACAGTCGCTCGCCTAATTTCGTTTCTAAATCTCTAATTGAAAGTGAGATAGCAGGTTGAGTGCGATGTGCTTTTTCCGCTGCTGCATGAAAGCCTTTCAATTCAGTAACCCATATAAAATGGCGCAATTGAGTAATTTTCAAATCTGGAGACATAATAAGAAACTCTTATCGGTTAATATTATTAATTAATTTTTATTATGAAAAAATAAAACCTATTATTAATTCAACTTAACTTCGGAGGTCAATATGTCTAGTTCAATTTTTTGTAATTTTATTGCTGGTAAATGGGTAGAGGGAAAAAAGGACGCTGTTAAAAATATCAGCCCTGCCGATAGCAAAGATGTTATTGGACTCTATGCACAAGCAGACCAAGAACAAACACAAGCCGCCATTGATGCGGCAAAAGCAGGTCAACTCGAATGGCAAAAAAGTGGATTAGAACAACGCTATTCTGTTCTCATGGCAATTGGCGATGAACTGATTGCTCGTAAAGATGAGCTAGGTGAACTATTGGCCAGAGAAGAAGGGAAAACATTAGCTGAGGGCATTGGTGAAACATACCGCTCAGGACAGTTCTTCCATTATTACGCGGCTGAAGTGTTACGACAAATGGGCGAAACAGCCGACTCAGTTCGTCCAGGTGTTGACATTGAAACTCGCCGAGAGCCCGTTGGTGTAGTCGGTATTATCACACCTTGGAACTTCCCGACCGCAACAGGAGCATGGAAAATAGCCCCTGCCCTGGCATTCGGTAATGCTATTGTATGGAAGCCAGCGAACCAGGTACCTGCTTCAGCATGGGCTTTAACAGAAATTATTTCTCGTCAAAATCTACCTGCAGGCACCTTTAATTTAGTCATGGGTCCGGGGTCTGAAGTGGGTGATGCTATTATCCATTCTAAAAACATTAACGCCCTTACCTTTACCGGCTCCCTAGAAACCGGCCGCAAGGTCGCCGCTGCAACCGCTATGAACTTAGTGAAATGTCAGCTTGAAATGGGCAGTAAGAATGCTTTAGTGGTTTTGGATGACGCAGATTTAGACAATGCTGTTGAATGTGCAGTTGGTGGCGCTTTCGGCGGAACAGGTCAAAAATGCACCGCCTCTTCACGCTTAATCGTCACTGAAGCCATTCATGATCGTTTCGTTGACGCCATGGTTGAACGCATGAAAAAGCTTATTGTTGGGCACCCTCTTAAACCAGGCGTCCATATTGGTGCAGTGGCAGATGCTCGTCAGATGGAGCAAAACCTTGCCTATCTAGAACTAGCGAAAAAAGAAGGTGGAACTTTGGTCTATGGCGGCGACACCCTTAAAGAAGACACCGATGGCTTTTTTATGCAGCCCGCTTTATTCACCAATACCACCAATCAAATGACCATTAACCGCGAAGAAGCATTTGCTCCCATTGCTTGCATCATCAAGGTTAAAGATTATCAAGAAGCCTTAGACACACTCAACGATACCAACTTTGGCTTAACCGGCGGTATTTGTACGACATCACTGTATTACGCGACAGATTTTAAACGCAATGCAAAAACGGGTTGTGTCATGATCAATTTACCAACGGCAGGCACCGACTACCACGTTCCATTTGGCGGCCGAAAAGATTCAAGCTTTGGACCTCGTGAACAAGGATCCTACGCCAAAGAATTCTATACCATCGTTAAAACAACTTATATTCGAGCATAAAGGAGCCGCATTATGAGTAATTCCTTTCATAACGACCTGATTGTGATCGATGGTTTACAGTATTCGAATTGGAGTAGAGAGATATTCAAACAGTTGCATGAAGGTGGTGTAACAATGGTTCATGCAACCATTGTTTACCATGAAAAAACACAAGAAACACTCAAGCGTGTTGCGCAATGGAATCGCTTATTTGAAACCAATGCGGATCTTATTATGCCGATTCGCACCACCGACGATATCCGCTTGGCAAAGCAATTAGGCAAGGTTGGCGTCATGTTTGGTGCACAAAACTGCTCTCCTATTGAAGATGATATCGGCATGATAGAAATCATGCGTGAACTGAACATGATGATCATGCAATTAACTTACAACAACCAAAGCCTATTGGCATGCGGTTGTTATGAGGCCGAAGACAGTGGTGTTACTCGATTTGGCAAGCAAGCTATTGGTGAAATGAACCGTGTTGGCATGGTTATCGATATGAGCCACAGTGCAGAACGAAGCACTCTTGAAGCTATAGAGATTTCTCAGCGCCCCATTGTTATTTCACACGCTAACCCATTGAGCTTCTATCAGGCAAAACGCAATAAATCAGATACCGTGCTAAAAGCACTTAGTGAATCTGGTGGTCTTTTAGGCTTTAGCCTTTATCCTTTTCATTTGAAAAATGGCCCCGATTGCACTTTAAATGATTTTTGTGACATGGTAGCCAAAACAGCAGATTTAATGGGCGTGGATCATATTGGTATTGGCACAGATCTATGCCAAGAACAGCCTATTTCCGTACTTGAATGGATGCGTAATGGAAACTGGTCAAAAGAAATGGATTATGGCGAAGGGTCAAAATCCAACGCTGACTGGCCAAAACCACTGAGTTGGTTTCGCGACAGTCGCGACTTTCCAAATATTACCAATGGGTTGCTTGATCGTGGCTTCAACCAAAATGAGGTGGCCAAAATAATGGGACTGAATTGGTTGAACTTCCTCGATGATGCGTTAAAACCTATTAGTTAATTAGTGCAATCACATGAAAGTCAGTGCGTTTCTGACTTTCAGATAAACCATAGTATTCAGGAAATAATTATGAAGAGTGCGAAAGAGGCAAATTTACCGAATAGCGACAATCAAAAAGACCGATCGACCGGTTTACTTTATGGTGTCGATTTACCCGTGTTTCTAATAAGCGCAAGTGTCGCTATCTTGTTTTGTATCGTCGCACTGTATGATATCAATAAGTTATCTGAGTGGGTGAACATCGCTTTCTTAACCTCAACTAAATACTTTGGAGCCTATTGGCAAGTATTGCTGTTGCTCACATTTATTATTGGTTTGTTTCTCAGCTTTGGCCGAACAGGGAGAGTGATTCTAGGGGGTTTAAAGTCACCTGAAATCTCTACCTTTCAGTGGGTTTCTATCATTATGTGTACCCTACTCGCTGGCGGCGGCGTGTTTTGGGCTGCAGCTGAGCCTATGGCGCATTTCACCTCCCCACCTCCGTTATTTGGCGGTGAAGCGGGGACGTTAGACGCGGCATACAATGCACTAGCTCAGAGTTTTATGCATTGGGGCTTTTTAGCTTGGGCAATTCTAGGCAGCCTCACCGGCATTGTTTACATGTATCTTCATTATGAAAAAGGCTTACCGTTAAAACCCCGCACTCTTTTATATCCTGTATTTGGGAATCGTGTGATGACTGGGCCGTTCGGCGCTATCGTTGATTCCTGTTGCGTACTGGCCGTTGTCGCAGGAACCGTTGGCCCAATTGGATTTTTAGGTTTACAGGTTAGTTTTGGGTTAGAAAAACTGTTTGGTATTCAAAATAGCTACTCAACCCAGCTTTTCATTTTAGTCGCTCTTATTGCCCTTTATACACTGTCAGCGGTATCTGGTGTAGCGAAAGGCATTCAGTTGATGAGCCGAATCAATGTGATTCTTGCGGTCGCTCTTATGGCCTTTATTCTTTTATTTGGTCCAACTAGCTTTATCATTGATGGTTACATCCAAGGCTTTGGTCTTTACCTTGATAAATTTATACCCATGGCTACATTTCGTGGAGATCCAGGCTGGTTGAATTGGTGGACAGTGTTTTTTTGGGGTTGGTTTCTTGGCTATGGTCCACTAATGGCGATGTTTGTCGCTCGTATCTCACGTGGTCGCACAATTCGCGAAATGATTATACTGGTGTCCGTCATTGCACCTCTCATTACCTGCTTTTGGTTCACCATCGTGGGCGGCAGTGGATTAGCATTTGAATTAGAAAATCCCGGTGTTATTTCCGAACCATTCACAGGATTTAATCTACCAGCTGCTTTACTGGCCATCACTGAGCAACTTCCGATGGGCTTTTTAATCTCGGTGCTTTTTTTAATTCTTACCACCATATTTGTAGCAACAACAGGTGATTCAATGACCTATGCTGTTTCTATGGTAATGACAGGAACAGATCATCCGAAAAGCTCTATTCGCGTCTTTTGGGGCATTATTATGGGGGCGATGGCGGCTATCTTAATATCCATTGGCGATGGCGGAATTTCAGCGCTACAGTCTTTTATCGTTATTACGGCAGTACCTGTTTCCTTGATCTTATTGCCCTCCTTGTGGACAGCCCCACAAATAGCCAAGAAAATGGCGGACGAACAAGGTTTATAAAGAGTAAAAAAAATCGTTAATGTCAGGCTTATAAGGTGTGATGTTAACGGTTTGATTGATTACCTGCTTATCAATATTCCCTTTTTTAAATTTTAGACATTAGAGAAAATAATGATTGATGAAAAAATATTAGTCTCATTAAAAGACATTGAACTAAATACAACTCAAGCTCTAATATCCCATGGTGCTGCACCTTGGGTGGCGGCTGAAGTAGCAAAAGCGGTAACACAAGCCGAGGCGGAAGGTAACTTGATATGCGGTTTGTTTTATTTAGATAGCTATTGCAAACAACTAACATCTGGCAGAGTAAAAGGGGCTGTTGATCCTATTGTAACTCAACCAAAAGGGTCTGCTGTTCAAGTTGATGCTCAACTAGGGTTTGCTCAAGCTGCGTTTTCCAAGGGGTTTGACAAAGCCGTAGAGTTAGCGAAATTAAACGGTACATCGTCGTTAGCAATATGTCATTCACATACCTGTACGTCTATGGGCTATTTCACTGAGCAGATCGCAAAAGCAGGTTTAATTGGTATAGGAATGACTAATGCCCCTGCCTGTGTTTCTCCACCAGGTGCATCAAAAGCAGTACTGGGTACCAACCCCATCTCCATGGCCGTCCCATCAAAAGAAGGTGGAATCACGTTTAAATTTGATCAATCGACTAGTGCTATTGCGATAGGGAAAATCCGTATTGCCGCTGCTGCTGGTGAAAAAATTCCTTTTGGATGGGCAGTGGATAAAAATGGTGAACCAACTGACGATCCAGTCGCGGGGCTAGAAGGATCTCTTGTGTCCGCTGGCGGTTATAAAGGTTATGGATTTGGTCTAATGGCTGAAATACTGGCCGCAGCGGTAACTGGGTCTAATAACAGTGTTGATGCACCGGCACTTAAAGCTACTGAAGGCGCCCCACACGACCTAGGCCAATTTTATTTTCTACTCGATCCAACCGTTTATGCAGGCGACGCCTTCTGGGAAAGATTAGAAACATTAAAAAACTCTGTGGAGTGCCAAGAAAATGCTCGCCTACCAGGATCAAAGCCACAAGAAGCGACAGAGGTATTAATCAATAAAAGCTTATGGAACTCTGTTCTTAATAACTTGGCCCCTCCTCAATCTAACAACGGCTAAGGAAGATCCGAATAAGTTGAGTTATTCATCTCAAATTCCGAAAAATCGTCTTAACCACAATAAACTTGTCCGTTTTATGACCTCATAACGACTAAATGATCTCATTTAGTCATTTTTGAACGGATTCCCCCCTCGCTGCTCGTATCATTTGATCCACTCGAAGCACATTAGCAAGTGCGAATAACATGGCCAGTTTATGTTTTTCAAGTAAATGACGGAAGTTCATAATGCTTGTGTGATCAGCTATTTAAATAAGAAATGTGTATTGCCTAATGTTAATCCAGCAAAAAACACATCGAAGCCATGCGTATTAATTAATAGCCATATAAAGCCTCTTCCATCCCTGGATTACTCAAATTGTACCATTGCGACATGCAATGAATACGAAACATCACAGGTAAAGGATACGGGCGTCTTCCATTTCCCGCTTTCGGATAAAACGGTTCAATCAGAGACTCTAAGCGATCTCACGGCAGCTATATATTATTGTTCGATTTACCTTAGTAAATTTAAAATACTTCAAATAAATTGAATATATCAAACAATTATCAAGGATTATTCTGTAGTGATGTAACTCATATAATAGCTTTCATACTAAATTAATAGCGTGTTAACTTAATAAGTGAGGCAACTGACATGGCAACAGTAAAAAACAGCTGGAATAGCAGTATCAAAAATGGTGAATATCAGCGTAAGGAATCACAATTTAGAAATTGGATAACAGCAGATGGCAGTGCTGGCATAAGTGGACGTGGCGGCTTTAAAGCTGAAGCTGACCGTTATCACCTGTATGTCTCGCTTGCTTGTCCTTGGGCGCATCGCGCCTTGGTTTTTCGCCAGTTAAAAGGTTTAGATGAGTTAATTACGGTGAGTGTGGTTCATCCTGATATGCATGACCGAGGTTGGAGCTTTACTCATAATGAAGAATCGGCAACGCTTTACGGTACAACAGGTGATGACTTGTATGGTGACCACTTTATAAGTGAAAAGTACCTTGCTCAAGACCCAAATTACAGCGGCGTTAACAGCGTACCTATTTTGTGGGACAAGAAAAACAAAGTAATCGTTAACAATGAATCTTCTGAAATTATCCGCATGTTTAATAGTGCGTTTAACGAACTAACAGGTAATACGCTAGATTTTTACCCTGAACACTTACGCACTAAAATAGATGAAATAAATAATTTTGTTTATAACAACATAAATAACGGTGTTTATAAAACAGGTTTTGCTACAACCCAAGCCGCTTATGACGGTAATGTAAAATCATTGTTTTCAGCGCTAGACAGTATTGAAGAAATACTGACCAATAACCGCTACTTAGCGGGTGATACATTGACTGAAGCTGATTGGCGTTTATGGGTGACTTTGGTACGCTTTGATTCCGTTTATCATACGCACTTTAAATGTAATTTGCGCTTAATTGAACAATACAGCAATATTTACAACTTTATGTTAGAGCTGTATCAAATGCCGAATATTGCTAAAACAATTAATGAAGCGCATATAAAACGCCATTATTATGCGAGTCATTTAGCGATAAACCCTTATGGCATTGTGCCTACATCACATAATCAAGATTGGACCCTCGCTCACCAAAGAAATAAATAGTTAAGGCTTATACCGCACTGTAAAAACATATGTGGAATCTTAATAAAGCAATCCCTGAGCGATAATAGCTCAGGGCTGTTTTTATTTTTAATGGTAGGGATTCAGATACGGAGTGATACCTATTACAATAACGAGGAGCCTATCAATAAATTAGAGCTACTTGCTCTCCAGAATAGAAATTAACCTCTGCAGTCCCTTACCTTTATTCGATATTTTCCATGCTATATGTAAATCTTGCGGAGTGGATTCTTCCGCTAACTCAATCATAACCAGCTGTTCTGATTCAATATGCGTTTGTACCATATCTTTTGGCAAATACCCGATGCCTATTCCAGCAATAATAGCGGCTATTTTTTGAGTGATAGAACTCACAAAAAAACGTTGGTTGCCTGCAATCATATTCACTGACCAGGGTATCTCTTGTTGCGCGGAGTCATGAACAATGACATTGCGATATTGGCTAAGATCACTTATTTGAAGAGGTTTTTTAATGTTTGAGGCCGGATGTGTTTTACTTGCGACCAAAACACTTTCCATTTTAGCAAATTTTATTGTTCTAATACCTTTTTTAATAGGTACCGGTGAAGGCGCACCAATCACTAAATCAACCCTGTCGAGAACTAAAGCCTCCCAAGTACCATTCATAACTTCTTCGCGTATATCTATTTCAATATTTTCATGCTCTTTTAAAAAATCGTTTATTGTTAAAAATACCGGATTGATGTCAATAATTGAATCACAAGCGATGCGTATTTTTGACTCCCAGCCATTAGCAATCGTTTGCGTTTGCTCTGACAGAAGATTTATTGAATTTAAAACTTTTCTTCCTTCCTGCAACAAATATTTACCTGCAGGTGTCAGAACAGCCCGTCTGCCTTGACGTACAAATAAAGTGACATTTAGCTGTTCTTCTAATTTCTGAATGATATATGACAGTGCAGAAGGCACTTTGTTTAACTGTTCGGCAGCTGCAGCATAACTCCCTCTGTGTTCAATCGCATCTAATACGAGTAAGGCTTCAATACTGATAGGAGGGGTATTCATATTTCATTCTCTTTGTTGCGCTTAAATTACTGTTCAAATTATTTGATGATATTAAGCAAATAATAGGAGTTATTCAATCATAGCTCAACTTATACAATAGCCAGATATCTAATTAACACGCAATAGCGAAAATTTAAGGCGAACATTATGAACATTAAGCAAATCACCAAAATCATCACAAAAACTGAACAATCATTATCAGCTTTACCATTACGCTTTATTGGCGGCATTATTTTCATGGCTCATGGTGCACAAAAATTGTTTGCTTGGTTTGGTGGTTACGGCTTAGAAGGAACAGGACAATGGATGGAGTCAATCGGTCTTGCACCTGGTTACTTAATGGCATTCATGGCAGGTAGCGCAGAGTTTTTCGGTGGCTTTTTACTTATTGTTGGTTTACTCACTCGGCCAGCTAGTTTTGTTTTAATCATTACCATGGTTATTGCCCTGTTTAGTGTACATATCGATAACGGTCTATTCATGAGTAATAACGGCTATGAGTTTGCATTATCGTTAATAGCGATAACATTAGTGCTATTCATTCAAGGAGGAGGCAAATACTCTCTTGACGAAAAAATCAATAACTCGCTGAAAGGTAATATTTAACAATACTCATAGGTATTTAAAATAAGAGCCTGTAGACACGTTTTAATGAATACAGCTCTTTGTCTATCGAATTGAAAGAGCCTAGGTGTTTCGTTAACTGATTAAGTTCAGATAGAGGAAAATATTATGATTAAACATTATCCTTATAAAAGCCTAGGTGGTGCAAATCATGGCTGGCTTAAATCTAAGCATCACTTTAGTTTTGCTAATTATTACAACCCAGCACGAATGGGGTTTGGCAAGTTACGTGTCATAAATGACGATTGGATTGAGCCAGGAATGGGGTTTCCATCACATCCTCACCGTAATATGGAAATTATTAGCTTTGTTCGCTCTGGTGAGGTCACTCACCAAGATAATACAGGTAACAAAGGCACAACTAAAACGGGAGAGGTTCAAGTGATGAGTGCGGGTACAGGTATCGTACATTCAGAATACAACCACACCAATGAGCCGTTAACTCTCTATCAAATTTGGATTGAAACGAATAAAAAAAATGTTGAACCTCGCTGGGAAACGAGAAAATTCCAAACAGAGCAATCATCAACATTAACCTTACTCGCATCGGGCTACCAAGAAGATGAGGCTAAGGCGCTATTCATTAATCAAAAAGCGCGTATATACAGTGGACGAGTATCAAAAGGGACAATCATTGACTACGACATAGACCATCAAGCTTATATTTTAGCGTCTGATGGTATGTTTAAAGTAGAAGATTATTTAGGCAATAGTTCTGACATGGTCATGATGAATAAGGGGGATGGTATGGAAGTTACTCAGTTAAATTCCATAAGGCTAAGCGCAGCAACCGATTGCGAAATTATCATTATCGATACCATTGCATAGTAGACGACGATATGAGAAAGCACGTATTCAAAGTGAGCGTCGGTTAAACCCCACATAGTAATCTCAGCCCAAACCCATAAAGTCTTT
>JBQEFB010000060.1:0-14299 GCA_052107635.1 Marinomonas sp.
GAAGGTTAAAAATGAATTGTCTCATGGAAAGGACTTATTCGCATCTTCCTTAACTCGTCCAATATATGATGTCGAGAAGGCCTTTGTGTTAACCCCTACAACGCAAGGCTACCGATTAACAAGTGGATCAGAGCTGAAAGACAAAGAGGCTATAGCCTCGCCTTATCAATTACAAGAAGTGGCTATTTCTGCTCAGCAAGCGATGACATTAGGAGAGCTTATTAGTGGGAGTGTATGGAAGGGCAACCGTCCTACTTTGCCAGACTCTTTGCCAGTGATTGGTCGTAGCCTTTCCCATCCTTCAATCTGGCTGGCTTTTGGTCATCAACATGTGGGCTTTAGTACAGGCCCGGCGACGGGTCGTTTAATAGCAGAAATGATGTTGGGTGAATCAACATTTATTGACGCTACACCATTTTTACCTACACGCTTTCATTAGGATATTTTATGTTGGGTAACCAGGAAGGTTCTGATTTTTCATTACAACGGCTGTCCGGCTATGGCGTAGCGCTTGGCTGTTGTTTATTTTTATTGTCCATTATACCCAATGTTGATTGGGCTTATGCGTGTTCGGCAATCTGTTATTGGGCTGTTTTTATGATGGCTTGGCCGCGTTTAAATCCTCGAAACAAACGTCAAATCCGCTTGTTACTAGGGATCTCTAGTGTTGCGTTATTCGTCGCGTACTTAAAGGGTGTAGAAATTGATTTTTTTCCGTTAATTGAAGGGAATTTAGGCATTGTGGCCATGTTGTCTGGGGTGTCTTTATTAGGTTTGTTACCGGAGTCTGTTAAGCAAAAAAAGCCAGTGACAGGCGGAAAAGGAGTGATAACAACCTGGTCTAGTGTTCATTTATTGGGCGCTGTAATTAACATGTCAGCTATCTTTTTAGTAGGTGATAAGCTTCAGCGTCAAACTGGCGCTTTATCGAAATCCCAATATGCAATATTAACGCGGGCATTAACCAGTGCTGCTTTTTGGTCACCGTTTTTTGCCGCAATGGCTGTCGCATTATCCATTGCACCTGATGCGGAGTTTTATCAATTGGCGATGATTGGCGTGCCTATTGTCGTTTGCTCTTGCCTAATATCTTTGTGGGAGTTTTATAAACAAGATACCTTGGTGTCTTTTTCAGGCTTCCCATTGGCGTTTCATTCATTGTTTTTTCCCGTTGGCCTGGCGGCTTCTGTATTAGCTTTTCATTACTTTTTTATGCCTGAATTAGCAATATTATCTATTGTTGCTCTGCTGAGTCCGGTTTCCGTTATTGTGCTTTTGTTAGTCAAGAGTGGTTGTCGTTACACTAAGCAACGCCTTACTAGTCATGTGCATATTCGCTTTCCAAACATGGCAAATGAAGTGTCTTTGTTTTTGTCTGCTGGTTTGTTAACTAAGGTGGTGAGTTTGGCTTTGGTTGGATTGCTGGGACCTAATTGGTCTTTATTTAGCGCTTTCGGTTTTATTGAAGCTTTTGCTTGTTTTACGGGAATTTGTGTCATTGCTTTGTTGGGATTGCACCCGATTGTGGGGATTTCACTAATGAGCTCTTTGGTACCCGCTTATGGTGTGAATAACACCTTGTTAGCGTTTGTTTGTTTAAGCGCTTGGGGAGTAGGAACGGCAATTAGTCCGTTATCAGGGATTAATTTATCGGTTGCAGGGAAATATGGTGCTGATAATTTCCAACTCGCTCGAGGAAACTTATTATACGGCGGGCTTATGGCGATAGTGGTTGCGGTCGCCATGCTAATACTAGTTTGGGTGTTGGATGTATAGTATTTGACGATTGTTGGAAATCGTCGCTGAGTTTCATAAAAAACACCTATTGTGTGAAGTAGGTGTTTTTTGTTCTTTGCATCATGTTAATCACTTAATAGTGCAGCAGTACTACCGCAGACAGTCATGATAAAAAGGAACCATTTAAGGTGTTTTGGGCTGGCTTTAATAGCAAATTTAACCGCTAAATGTGAACCTAACATAGTTCCAGACGCTAGGATTAATCCAGGTACCCAAAGAATTTGATCGTTCCAAATAAACACACCTAAGGCCAATGTAGTAAAGCCAATAGTACAAACCATTTTTAATGCGTTAGTACGAACCAAATCATAACGTAATGTACCCGCCAAGGCCGCTATAAGAATAAAACCAACACCAGCTTGAACAAAGCCCCCATAGACTCCAGCAATGAATAGGGCAATCCAGGCGCTGGGTTTTTCAGAGACTTTAAATGGAATCGTTCCTTCTGGTGGGGCTATTAGGGTAGGGCGGACAATCATGATGAGCGTCATACTAATCATTGCGGTTAATAATAATGGTTTAAGCCAGGATTCAGGCGCATAACTGGCAGCAAAAGCCCCCACAACGCCACCAACAAGAGAAGGTGTCATCACTGGCATAATATCGGCTGTGTCTAGTTTTTTTGCTTTTCTAAAGCCTGCTACGGCTATGATATTTTGTAAAAACACACCAACTCGATTGGTAGCATTGGCAATGTCTGCTGGCATCCCCATGACCATAAGAGCTGGTAATGTAAGGTTAGAGCCTCCACCAGCGAGTGTATTGATAATGCCAGCAATAAACCCAGTGCCAACCAAGAGTGAAATGGTAAAAAGACTGTAATCCAAGAGAGTATCCTTACATTGATAAAGGCCAATAAGAAACGCAGAGTAAGGATATTACTAAGAAAAGTACTTTTATGTGAAGTAAAGTATGAGGCTGGTTGATTTATAATCATTATTAATAAATCAGTAATACGATATGCCGCATGTATTGTTTGCGAGTATTAAGGACGAACTGAAGGTCAACAGAGATTAACTTCCTTTAATGTATAATAAAGTTAACCGTATTTAATGTCGTTTTTAAGCAAGGGTTATCAAGGTATTAAATGGTCTTGTTAACGTTCTCTATTATGCTGAGCGAGCGGTGATGCGCATATTTAAACTAACGATTGCTGAAACCGTCGCTAAGGCAATCACGCCACTCCAGCCTAAATACATTAATGCTTGGCTAGCCAACGCTGAGCCTATTGCCATGCCAATAAAGACGCAAGTGAAGAGTAACGCATTAAGGCGTCCACGAGCGGTAGAGTCAATGTTATATACTAAGGTTTGATGAGCAATAAGTGCCGCCTGAACACCAAAGTCAAACACTATGGTAGCAACAATAATCATTACAACTTGGGTACTGATACTGAAGTAAGGCAATAACAACATAGACGCGAAAGATACGACAACTAAGGCAGCACCCAGCTGCGTGACCCGTGTCGGTCCTTGTTTATCTGTTAGTTTACCAGACAGTGGTGCTGCTAAAGCTCCAGCGGCACCAGCGAGGCCAAAAAAACCCGCAGTTGCACTACCAAAACCATATTCTTGATGGAGCATTACCGCTAAGGTAGACCAAAAAGCACTAAAGGATAGTGATAAGAAGCCTTGCGAAACCGCTGCACGACGTAATATAGGGTGTTGTTTCCAAAGTGAAAACATAGAGCGCATTAATGCGGGATAACGCATTAATGTATGCGGTTCAATATTCGGTAAGGTTCGCCAAAGTACCAAGCAAATGATTAACATACTGGCAGCTGCGGCTTGATACATTACTCGCCAGCCAATGTACTGCGTTACCACACCACTGATGACTCGAGATAAGAGAATGCCGAGTAATAGTCCTGCCATCACGGTTCCAACGGCCTTTCCTTTTTGTGAATTAGACGACAAAATAGCTGCCGTTGGAACAATATCTTGCGCCACTGTCGCGAATACCCCAATGACTAAGCTTAAGACCAACATGCCATTTAGGGTTGGCATAAAAGAGCACAACAATAAGGCAATTGCCAATAGCAGCCCTTTTGTCAAAATAACATGGCGTCGATTAAAGCGGTCACCAAGTGGAATCAATAATAAGATGCCTAAAGCATAGCCAATTTGAGTCAGTGTCGGCACAAATCCAGTGGCGCTGATATCTGATTGAAAATCTTGCCCTATATTTTCAATCATGGGTTGGTTGTAATAAATAGCGGCCACGCTTAATCCTGCACCAGCCGATAGGCTGAAGATTAGTTTCTTGGATAGCCCTATTGCCTGATTCGGCGATGTTGGGGCGTAAGCGTTTTGCAATGGCATAATAAAGTCTCGTACAAGTAGAGAGGTAAAGAGGCGTAAAGAGGTGCATTCTTATCTTTCATAAGAAATATTGGTAGCCACATACTAGGTAAAACTGATATACGTTATACGTATGAACAAAATTAAAAGTGGTGGCATCGACCGTATAGAAATGATGCATACTTTTGTGCGAATTGTGGAAGGAGGAAGCTTGTCTTCTGCTGCCGTACAATTGAACACAACACAACCGACCGTTAGTCGACGATTACAATCACTAGAAACCCGTCTTGGCACAAAACTTATCATGCGAAATACTCATGCTATGAAGCTGACGGATGATGGTGAAAGTTGTTATCAGCATGCTAAAAAACTCATAGAAAATTGGAATGCTTTAGAAGATGATTTGAAGAATATTAACGATGAACCAGTAGGCATGTTGAAGGTTCGTGCACCTAATGCTTTTGGGCAAGATCAGCTCATTGCACCGCTAGTACAATACCTTTCTGATCATGCTCAAATCTCAGTAGAATGGATGTTGAATGATAGCTCCCCTGATTTTATTAATGATGGAATTGATTGTGCTATTCATGTTGGTGACATCCCTGATTCATCGATGGTGGCCGTATTGCTTGCTGAGGTCCCTTGTATCGCTATCGCCGCACCATCCTTATTGAACAAGTATCCAGAGATAAAGCAAGTAGAAGATCTCAGCGTTTTACCATGGGTGTCTTTAAGTACCTTCTATCGGAACAAAATAGTATTAAAAAATAGCGCACAACAAAGGTGCCATGAAGTGGAGTTTTCCCCTCGTCTTATTACCGATAGCTTATATGCATTAAGAAGTACGATTGTCTCTGGTGTGGGTGTTGGAGTGTCTTCAACATGGGTTATTAATGAAGATCTTGCTTCTGGTAAATTAGTGCATTTACTTCCTGAGTGGAGCGCCGATCCTTTGCCCGTTTATCTTGTTTATCCTTATGCTAGTTATTACCCTGCGCGCTTACGTATCTTCTTGGATTTTATTCGTCAAGTAATGCCTACGTTAGCAGGAGCAAGGCCACCTACTCCACGGGTCTAACAACTGCAGATCTAGACTTTTTTTTGCACATTTGTAGGGGTAGTGCATAAAATACAGTGACTATTTTGTGGTACGACGAGCGTATATAGTCTCTTCTATTAGTATAGAAAATATTGAGCATTTTTCTAGAATGTTACTAAGAAGGCTAAATCATACTTTGAACGCTGCTGAGATAAGAAGCCGTTTAGATAGTTGGCGCTATCGTATTTTTATAATAGCAGTGTGTTGTAGTGCAAATAGCGGAGGATTAGGTCTTATGCTGATTAATATTGTTGTAAATAAGGACATGCAAAAACCGCTTGGCTAGACGTTATGTTTTTGTGGTTAGGGATATTGGGCTCATTGAGATCGATATTTCGTTCCTCTTTGCTTCTAATAAATATTGTCGGAACTTTCCTAGCAGGAGTTTTGTCACAGTACATGATGTGGCAATGATGGCCTATGCTTTAATTGCAACCAGCGCCATTGCTTTGCATCTTTTGATAGCGGCTCCGGTATTGTTTTGTATTCTTTCAGGAGTGATGGTGTTATCTGCAGGTATTGTTACAGAGGCGGCAATGTCGATGGTTCCTGCTGTATACGCGTAATGGGAATGAACAAGCGCAAAATTATGGATTAGTGGCTAAGTTCGGCAATATTGGCGTCACGATTGGGCATCCTAGTTTTGCGACCATGATTGGACTGTTGGGCGTACAAGGGCTGATTATTTTAGTGTTAGTCTTTTGTTTTTTTGGTGGCAGTTTTAGCTTACTTGTGAGATGCCTTAAAAATAATGCGGTTACACTGTAATAGTTATAAAGGTTGGCGCGTCTAACATTAGTAGCCTTGATGGGGTATTCACTCTTTACGGTGAAGCGCTGTCAGGCTGTAGATAGATCTAGTAGGCATTCAATTTAATGTGATTTGGAGTTTCAGACATGAAGAAAATTGGCTTAGTGGTCGTTATCGTATTATTGGTAGTGGGTTTTTTCCATTACGATCTTGATCGCTTGTTAACGCTTGATGGACTGAAGTCTGGCTTAACGCAGTTTGAAGTGTGGCGGGCTGAGAGTCCGTTACTGGTTGGTAGTGCTTTTCTATTACTCTATGTCATTGTAACCGCCTTGTCGTTACCGGGTGCCGTTATAATGACATTGGCAGCAGGTACGTTATTTGGCTTGTTTTGGGGGACTGTGATTGTCTCTTTTGCGAGCTCTATTGGCGCAACTTTAGCCTTTCTAGTATCACGGTACTTGCTGAGAGATTGGGTACAAACAAAATTTGGAAGCCGTTTAAAAGCATTTAATGAAGGGGTTGAAAAGGATGGTGCTTTCTATTTGTTTACTTTGCGCCTTGTTCCAGTCTTCCCTTTCTTTTTAATTAATTTGTTGATGGGCTTAACCGCACTACGAGCGCTAACTTTTTATTGGGTCAGTCAAGTCGGTATGTTGGTTGGTACTGTTGTGTATGTGAACGCGGGTACACAACTTGGTCAATTGGAAAGCTTATCAGGTATTTTATCCCCTTCTTTATTGTTGTCTTTTGTTTTATTAGGCGTATTTCCATTAATTGCTAAAAAAATAGTGAACCTAGTCAAAGCTCGTCGTGTTTATAAAGGGTTCACTAAACCCACAAGCTTTGATCGTAACCTTATTGTTATCGGTGGCGGTGCTGGTGGCTTAGTAAGTGCTTACATTGCAGCGGCAGTAAAAGCTAAAGTGACACTTATCGAAGCGAATAAAATGGGGGGGAGATTGTCTTAACTATGGTTGTATTCCAAGTAAAGCCTTGATTAAGAGTGCGAAAGTTGCACAGCAAATGCGTCATGCTGAGCATTATGGTTTAGACAGTAGTGAGCCAACGTTCTCTTTCAAAAAAGTAATGGCACGTATTCATGATGTGATTAGTAAAATAGAGCCTCATGATAGTGTGGAGCGTTATACCAAGTTAGGTGTCGATGTTGTACAAGGGTATGGAAAGTTGATCGATCCTTGGACTGTAGAAATTAAACTCAACGACGGAGGTACCCAACGGTTGACCGCGCGCAGTATTGTTTTGGCTACGGGAGCGCGACCTTTTGTTCCTGATTTACCAGGTTTGAACGACGTCGGTTATTACACGAGTGATAACTTATGGGAAGAGTTTGCAAAATTTGATGAGCCGCCAAAACGCCTTGTTGTATTAGGTGGTGGCCCTATTGGTTCTGAATTAGCGCAAAGTTTTGCTCGCTTAGGGTCTAACGTTACTCAGATCGAGCGCTCTACTCGTATCATGGTGCGTGAAGATGAAGAAGTGTCGGCTCTGGTGCAAGAAAGTATGACCGCAGATGGCGTTACTATCTTAACGTCTCATAATGCGATTCGGTGTGAAAAAGAAGGTGATGTAAAACGTCTGATTGTTGAAAAAGACGGCGTAGAAAGTGTGATTGAATTTGATGCATTACTTTGTGCTGTTGGTCGTCAAGCGCGCCTTGAAGGATATGGATTAGAAAATCTTGGTATCGAGACAAAACGAACCATTGTCACTAACGATTATCTTGAAACCTTGTTTCCAAATATTTTTGCTGTTGGTGATGTGGCAGGTCCTTACCAGTTTACTCATGTGGCCGCGCATCAGGCTTGGTTTGCTGCCGTGAATGCTTTATTTGGTAATGTTAAAAAATTCCGTGCTGACTATCGTGTGATTCCTTGGGCAACTTTTGTTGATCCAGAAGTGGCACGGGTAGGTTTAAGTGAGCAAGATGCAAAAGAACAAGGAATTGCCTATGAAATGGTGCGCTATGGCCTTGATGATTTAGATCGTGCGATTGCTGAGAGTGCGGCTACAGGTTTTGTGAAAGTGTTAACAGTACCAGGAAAAGATAAAATTTTAGGCGTCACTATTGTTGGAGAGCATTCTGGTGAGTTATTAGCTGAATTTGTTTTAGCCATGAAACACGGATTAGGATTAAATAAAATATTAGGGACGATTCATACCTATCCAACGTGGGCAGAATCCAATAAATACGCAGCAGGAGAATGGAAAAGAGCACATACCCCTGAACGTATATTGAAATGGATTGAGAAATATCATACTTGGCGTCGAGGTTAGAGCTTAATCTAAATATAGATAATGAGAGCGATACTGAACGTTTAAATTATAAATAGAAATCGTAAGGCGTGCGTTTTATAAAACAAAATGCGCGCCTTACTTGTTAATTGTTTCAAAAGGATGAAAGAGGACGGATTTAGGATGAACTTCCTTTATTATGACTAGACTTGCCATAGGTATAAAACATCTAAGCAGATAAAATGTTGATTGTTTTATATAAGTGCATGGAGAGAGAAATGCCCCCCCAAAAAAGAGCGTCTCTTAGCATAAAAGGTCTTAAAATCCGTACTAAAAGTGAAACCGAAGCGACTAACCAAGGGAAAATATGTTCTTTATGGAAGTCTTTTCACGATAGTATTGCTCCTCAGCTACAAGAGGATGACCAGTTTTATGGCGTCTTTTTTAATAATGATCCGGAGCAACTTGATACATTTGATGTGCTCGCCGGTGTTACTAGTAAAGACTTTGAGAAGAACGGTATTGATGTTAGTGAAGACATAAGTGAAGTCGTCTTGGAAGAAGGCAGCTATCTCATGTTTTCTGCAGTAGGCTCTCTTCCTCAAGCAACGCTACGAGCTTGGCAACAAGTACGTCGTTATTTTAATGAGAAAGATTGCCCTTATGAACGAACGTACATCACAGATTATGAGCATTATATTGCCAAAGGGCTAACGAAGCTTTACATCTCGGTTAAGCCTAAATAACCTAGATTTTTCTACTGTTTCTATTCCTGTAATTATCATCTATACGTGGATTTTTTGACATTGAGAATGCCAAGGTACTGTTATTATCTGGGTGCTTTTGTGATCGGGCTTTCTAAAGGTCGTTTTTTCCGCGTGTTGTGTAACTTACGAAGCGAATCAAAAATCAACAGCGCTAAAGCGCACCAGATTAATACAAAAGTGGTTAATTTTTCAGAGCTTAATGGCTCATCGTATAAAAATACGGCCAAGAAAAACATACCGCTTGGTCCTATGTATTGAAAAAAGCCGAGCGTCACCATATTCACTCGATTCGCTGCAGCGGCAAAGCACATTAATGGCACCATAGTGATGGGACCTGCGGCAAACAGTAACCAATTTGTTGTGCTTGAGTTTTCAAGCATGTTGGACGTTGAGGTTTGTACAGTAAACATATAAATCAAAGCGACGGGTAACATTAGTAGGGTTTCAACTGCCATGCCAGTAAAGCTGTCAACCGCGACTTTTTTTCGTACTAAACCATAAAAACCGAATGTCGTGGCGAGAACCAGTGCTATCCAAGGTAAAGAGCCAAATTGGACCACTTCAAACGTGACGCCGACAAAACATAATATCACTGCAGTTTTACGGATCGTATCCAGCTTCTCTTTAAAGAAAATCATACCAAGTAGAATACTAATTAAAGGGTTAACATAGTAACCGAGACTCGCACTAAGCATTTGATTATGGTTTACGGCCCAAATAAATGTTCCCCAATTAGTGCCAATCAAGAGAGTTGAAATTAGCATTGCAAAAAGTGTTTTTTTTGATCTGAATACCTGCTTTAATTTTGTCGTGTTGCGCATCGCGATGATTAATATTAGTACGAGCAGACATGACCAAATAACACGATGGGCTAAGATTTCTGAGGTCGGAATAAACGACATGCTTTTGAAATACATAGGGGCAATAGCCCACAACGTAAAAGCGGTGAGTGCGTAGATTATTCCGTTACGAGAAGAGTGAGGCATTACTATTTCCTAACTTTATTTTTACAGTCTTCTTTTTACCACTCGATTCACAATAAGTCAGTTTTAATATCATTTTCTTGTTTAGTATTCATTGGGCTAAAAGTTTTCGATCTGGTTAGCCGCTTTGTGATTAAGCTAATTGACATAAATAAATAGTATGCCGCTACAAATGTCATTTTTTGAATGACAGTAAAATTATTAAGTATCGGCTTACCGAGGTACACGAATGCTAAGGTTTTTTAAAATTAACAATGGGTTAATTAAAGAGTTACCTAAAAAAGAAGGCACTGCTTCGATCATGCATCATGATGCAGATTGGATTGATGTGAATGAACCTGATGATGAAGAGCGCGAACAATTACGGGTTTTATTACGAACCGATTTACCAGAGTTCGATGAAGTAGAAGAGATAGAAGCGTCAGCACGCTGCTTTGTCGATCAAGTTGGTATCCATGTTCACTCTTTGTTTTTAACGCAAAGTGAAGGCCGCCATAAAACATCCACAGTAGCGTGTATTTTACAAAAAGATCGTTTAGTGACGATCCGCGAAGGCGAAATTGCAGATTTTCGTTTATTAAGAATGCGTGCTAGAGGTGGTCAGATTGCAGCAAATTCTCCGGCTCAGTTGCTGGTTACTATGCTTGAGCATAAAGTTGAGAACCATGCGGATACATTAGAAGATTTGCATCGACAATTAGAAGGCGTCAGTCATCTTGTTTTAGAAGAAAGTGCGGCTGAGCCGGATACAGTAATTGCTAAACTCGCTCGCTTAGAGGACAGTAATGGAAAAATCCGCTTGTGCTTGATGGATACTCAACGGGATATTTCTTTTTTGTTACGACACTTATCTAGTAAGCAAGATCATTCAGAAACATTACGAGAGATTATGCGGGATGTGGACACCTTGATGTCACACACAACATTCTTGTTCGATAAAATTAATTTCCTGATGGATTCTACACAGGGATTTATCAATATTGCGCAGAACAAGATTATTAAGATTTTTTCGATTGCTTCTGTTGTTTTTTTGCCTCCGACCTTGCTGGCTAGTATTTACGGTATGAACTTTCATATTATGCCGGAGCTAAATTGGAGTCTTGGTTATCCTGGGGCGCTTGGGTTAATGGTGCTTTCAGGGTTTGCACCTTATTGGTATTTTAAACATCGTGGCTGGTTATAACCACTATGTTTACGCGTAAAGCAAAAAACCGCCCTTGGCGTGAGCCAAGAGAGTTTTATAAGTAATGGATCAATGGCTAGGTGTTAGGTAAGAAGAATGCACCCAAGCCCGTTGATTGTTAAACATGATTTCTCTCCATACGCCTTGCTTGCGAATCACTACTACTTTCGTTCCATGGAGTAATGCGCCAAGAACGCGGCTATGAGAATTTGGCTGAGAGCGAATATTTAGGCGGCGTATCGTTACTACATGCATGCCATTATTGGACGCGAAAATTTTTTTTTTGGGCTGTGGTTTAGAAATCTGTTTTTTTATGTAAGTCGATTTCTGAGGCTTTTTCTTCGTTATAACATTGTTACATTTAGAGTTATGAGAATTACATTTGTGATTTACACCTTGTGCCAATGCCAAAGAGGGTAATAAAGTAAGACATATTAAGTAAATAGCTGGAATGGTTAATTTCATGAATAAATCCTTTCTAGTAAATTTTTTTATTATATTAGTTTAATAGAGGATTGTCTGTCTGAATAACGTCAGGTGTACGTAGGAGTCAAAAATGGTGTTATCTAATAAGGAAAAGCCAATCATCAAGCGCTCAAAAATGATGACTGGCTTTTGCTGCTTGCTCTGTTAACCGTAATAACTGAAGTAACGGAAGCATCTTCCTTTATTACTTCAAGGTTAAAAAAATTAGCTCATAGTTATGTGTGTCTGTTGTGAAAAAATCCTGTATGAAAGTCTGTAATAGGCACGATATTGCTTTCTTAAATTGTCTAGAGCTGAGTTTCGAAAAGCATAAAATAGAGGTATGACAATTAGGTTACAGATTTTAATTTAATGAAAACATTTAAACGTTTGGTCAAAATAGAGTTATAGACTATTCGGTCGTTCTATTGTGTTTACCATTGAAAGTAGATGCTGTTCATTCAAGTAACTCAATAGCTCAGTATTTACATCGGATTGAATACTGGTAATACCTTGATTACCAAAGATACGGTTAATTTCAATCACATAAGGTATTGAGCCTACCATGGCAATGTCAAAGCCTGCGTGATTCACATCTAATGACTTTGCCAAATACGTTACCAGTTCTTGAGCAGCTTTTGGGATCAGAGCAACTTCTACTTGGCCGCCTTGGCTGATGTTGTTGTGGAAACCATTATCAGATTGCAAGCGCCAATAACCGCTAACGATTTTATTACCGACCCAAATGATGCGCAGATCTCTGTCAATGGGTAGGTATTCTTGAACATATAGAAGGTCACTTATAGCGATATATTGTTGCCACTGATCAAGAGACTCGATTAGAAACACGCCATTGCCCATACTGCTTTTTGGGATTTTGGCGACAAAAGGAGAGTACATAGTGTCCCATATTCGGTTTGCTTCATAAGGCGTATTAGCCGTGATGACAGTATAAGGGTGTTGATTAGGTACGATAGTGAGAAAAGTCCGGGTCATTTCGACTTTATCATGGCCTATCATATAAGACGCAAGGCTTGGAAAAATACGTTTTTTAAGCCCATATATTAAGGCGTTAAGTTGCCAATACTGCGGAAATAAAAGCCAATCAGCTTGTTTGATTTCCTCTAAATGATCGTACATGCATTCAGGCTTTATGTAGCGAACATTGGGTAGGTGCAAAGTGCGTAATGCATCAAAAGATATGATGTTCATGTAAGAATAATCAATGGCTAAACAGGGCGCGATTTTAGAGCGAAAGAGCCGAACAAAGATACGTTTATTTTAGAGATTCTGAAGATAATACGCGCATTCTACACTGCCTTAATTTGTGTGCTTAACTCTTCTGAATAGTCACGTTTTCATCAGTAAGTTAAAGGTTGTCTTTAGCCTTTGTCATGAAAGTTTAATTTATGAGCATGTGCTTGGTAGAGCTCTTGAAATTGTTAGGAACTAAGGTGATGCTCTATAAATAGTTTGATAAGGTGAAAGTGCTCATGTCTTTAAATATCGTCGCCGTTTATGGCAATCTCAGATCCGGTTTTGATAATCATAAGTTGCTAACGGATAGTCAGCCAATTGGTAAAGGCTGGTTAACAGGTTACCGAATGGGTAACTTTGGTGACTTTCCTGGAGTTGCTTTTACCCACGAATATAATCAACGAGTTCGAGTGGAATGGTACAAGGTGACCGACGCTACTTTAGAGGCAATGGATCGCCTTGAAGAATATTATCCTGATGCGCTCGACAGTTCTTTATTTGTAAGAAAACAAGTGCATTCGCCTTATGGCAAAGGGTGGATTTATGTTTATAACCAAGCCTTTCAACCTGCTAATATCATCGAGTACGGTGATTGGGAAAGAGCAATTATACGTCCTACCGTATACCGTGAAATCCCTGTAGTTTAGTTTTCTCTAAAGCCAGTGGCTGGCACCACTGGCGAACTAACTTAGCCATCCTTTCATTTAAAAAACAGACTGGCGTATTGGTTTCTTTTGCGTAATAGCAATGATCTTCTTATATATGAGCTCTTATCTCTTTAGCTAATGCCGTCCGTTTAATTATTCAAAAGCAATTCTCTTTCCCTTTTCTGTATTCCCCCTAGACTTACTGTTTAATTACTATTGATATACACAGTATTCATTTTTTATCAGTGATGTTGAGTATGAATTTAAATATGGGCGCTTGTACATAAAATGACATTGCTGAGTGTAAATAATAAGGTATATTTACCTAGATATCAGAGTTACTGCGTTGAACTTTATTGTGATTAAGAACGCTTTGAAAATCGGTATTTTTATAACAACTTTTGTGAATATAGCTCAGTATAGCGTGTGTTGATTGCGCTTTTTTGGTTGGTTTTTTGTTTTATAACGTCTGGAGAGTACATGAAGTACACCTTAAAAATTAGCCATCAGATTACGATGGGTTTGTTTGTTATTTTAATATTGGCGCTTACCTGTATCTACGCTGTTGTAGAGTTTAAGGTGGCTCCTGATTTGATTTCAGAAAACCAAAAAAAAATTGCTGTTAATCAGCAAGCTTTAAATACTCTACTAACAGAGAAGCTGGAAAAAATAGAGCTATTGACGAGTAGCCTAGCAAATTTGGGTGAGACTTTACCTAAGGACGAAGGTTTATTTAAAAAGGCCTAAATTCAGATAATAAGTGCGACACTGCAAGTCAGGTGTAGAAGAAGCCAA
>JBQEFB010000061.1:0-14069 GCA_052107635.1 Marinomonas sp.
ATCAGGCCTTGGTAGCCGCTTAGAAATGAGTCCAACTTTATGGGGTCACTTCAATATGAATCGGCTTTTTTATGCATGGTTATTAATGTGTTATGCATAGAGCATTATAACGCTTAATTGTATTTTACGAGGTGGTGGTAAAAACACTTGTTTTGCTGTCTAGATAAGTGACTTGGTTGTGAATGTCTTGAGTGTTTTCTTTAATGTTATTGATATAGTTATTATCTTGTTGAAGTTGTTGTGCAATTTGGTCCATTTCTTCACTCATATGAGTGGCTGTTTTTGCGACCTCTTGGATTGAATGCGCCATCTGAGTTGAAGAAGCCGAACTTGTTTTTGCATTTTTTTCAATTTCTCGAATGGCTATTCCCGCTTTTTCGCTGAAACTTTCAATAGCGTGTAGGCTTTCTTGGCCGCTGTGCATTGTTTCGATAGCTGTCTGTGTTGACGTCTGAATGGTTCCTACGATGGTGGTGATTTTCGCTGTCGCATCGACTGTTTTTTCGGCTAATGATCTTACTTCATCCGCAACGACTGAAAATCCTCGACCTGCTTCGCCTGCTCGTGCAGCTTCAATGGCAGCATTTAGCGCAAGTAAATTTGTTTGGCTAGCGAGGTCGTTGATCATGCCAATAACCGCGTCTATGTTTTGTGAGAGTTGACCTAGCTCATTCAGTTGTAAGCTGGTTTGGTTTACTATAGAAATAGTGCTGGCCAGGCTAGAAATTGCGCCGTTAATAGTTTCTGCGCCCACTTTTGCGGATTCATAGGTATGTTGTGATTCGTTGCTTAATTCGTCGGTAGTGATAGATATGCTGGAAATCGTGGTAGAAATTTCTTCTGTTGCAGCAGCCAAAGAGCTGGTTTGTGCACTGACTGATTGATTACTACTAGCAATATTAGTTACTGAGCTATTCAGTTCAACCACCATGCCTGATATGCCCTTGGTTGTTTCTGCAACGTCGGTGATAACGGAATCAAGACTTTCGCTCATGTCATTAACGGATCGGCATAACGAGTCAAATTCGTCATTCCGTTTATGGTTCACAAACAGTCTTGCTGTTAGGTCTCCGCTTTTTATCTTACTTAAATCTGCGATGATTTGATTTAATGTTTTGTTCACATTTCGACCAATACTAATCATCATAATAGAGCATGAAATAGCGACAATGAGGCTGACGATGATTAAGCCTACACTGGCTTTTTCAGAGCTTACACGTGCTTGCTGACGAGCTTGCTGGACGGCATCTTGCATGAAGTCTGTTGCGCTAAAACGTGATTGATGAAAAGCCTTTTTTGCTTTATCAAAGTTATGTTGCAGGGTAACGAGGGTGTTGTTTGATGTGTCGTAATTTTGCATTGCAGCAAAGTATTGGTTGATAATGTCGCCAAATCGCTCATCAAGTCCAAAATCAAGTACCTTTTCGTAAAACTGTTTGTATTGTTCCATGAAGGATTTTTTATTGGTGTTAGTCGGCTCAAAAATAAAATCTTTCTCGGCTTCTCGAACCGTTAAAAATTCTTGTTTTATCAGGCTTAAGAAGGAAATTTTCTCAACTACGGTGGAGCCTAAAAGAGATATTTTGCCTTTTAAGCCAGAGCTGCCATTGAAGCCAATTGTTTGTTTTTGGTGAATGAGAGCTTCTAGACTGGTGTCGTAGTCGGTTAGTGTTAACTTAACCTGATTTAATAATGCTTTGCCTTCTGGAGATGTGACGGCATTAATATTGTTGTCTAGAGTCGATAAAGCCGTGTCTGATTCACTGTTTAGTGTATTCAGAAAGCTTTTATAGGAGCCATCGTCAATGTTGGCTGAGGCTTCATACTCTTCCATTAGGGTAATAGTTAAAGAGGCTAGGTCTTTGTCTACTTTGGTTAAAGTATCGAACTTTTCAGCCGTAGCTGTTTGGGTATTAAAGCCCTCTAAGGCGACAATTGTGACTATGATAAAGCCAGTAATAGCGGCAGACAGTAGAATGATCAGTTTGGTACGAAAACTTAGGTTTGACAGCATGAGTGATACCTATTTTTCTTGTTATATTATTTGAATCAAGACGGCGCAATGTCAAACTGCGTAAATCGAAATAGCCCTCTTATAAAAGAATGCTTATTTTCCATTCTATTTCTTGTTGCTCTCATTTTGCAATTAAATCCATGAAATTATACTAAGTACAGTATGAGTGCATTTTTCCTGGTAACTCTAAGGAAGCGTTAAGTATCGTACTGGTTTGTTGTTAAATATCATGTGGACTTAGCCAGATACTTGATAAAGTGTTGCCAACAAAGACAATATAACCTTGATAACGAGTGCGGCCAGTCGAAGAAAATTCAAACTGATAGGTGCGCTTGATGCAGGGTTGGTGATTAGCCCAATGAGGTTTCCAGCCATTGCCAGCGACACTCTCATCGAGAAGTTGTAGGTTAAGGTGTTTACAATGATTTTTTGCGGTTATAACGGCTTTTTCTCGTACATTGCTGTTTCGCCACCAGCCATAAAATAGCATGAACAGGATTAGGATATAAACAATATCAGTAAGCTGTAAATTCATGATGATCAACTTAAATGAAAAGAAAGGACATCATAGCGAATAGCTAGGTAAAAAAGAAATGCGTGACCACCCCCAAGCAGGAGAGAAAGGGAGAGTGGCCACGAGCTTCATACAGTAGAGCGAACTTTATAAATATCCATTAGAAAACGGTGAAACTTGGTCATTCGGGGCAGCGAATGTGCAGTCGTCCAAATTTTGGGTCGTGAACCTATTTCTAATGTGCCAGTCAGGTGATATTTATGCGGCTTCAACCGCTCTTTCTGCATAAAGTTGGATAACCCACTGTTCTACGCGCTGATCAGTGAGTTCAAACTGTTGGTCTTCATCTATGGCAAGTCCGACAAAGTGTTCTTTGTCTTTTATACAGGCTCTAGATGCTTCGAAATCGTAGCCTTCTGTCGGCCATTCACCAATAAATGTAGCTTGTGTTGGCTTGAGTTTTTCATACAACCATCCCATTGCATCGACAAAGTAATCCCCATAGCCAAATTGATCACCAAGACCATAAATGGCAATAGTTTTATCTGCTAAAGACAATTCACTCAGTGCGTCACCTAGGTCTTCCCAGTCAGATTGAATGCCACCAAAGTCCCAAGTAGGTATGCCTAAAATTAACATTTCGTAGCGTTCTAATAGCTCTATCTCAATGTCTTTTACATTATGCATCTCAACTTCAACGCCAAGTTCCTGCCATTGTTTTACTATTTTAGTGCCGATTTCTTCAGTGTTATTAGTATCTGTGCCGTAAATAAGGGCTATTGACGAATGGTCCATAGTGTTTCGATGTTCCTATTACTTAATGAATTTGTCCATATTGATGGCTGCTAATACCAAAATGCTGGATAAACGCGGATTCAAATTGAGATTCACTAAAACCGCTTTCAGCCATAACAGATGGTTTGGATTTTGGGTCCTTTCGTAGCATAGCTGCAGCATAATGAATTCGGCTTCTCATACAATAATGCTCGATTGATTGACCTACTAGGTGTTGAAAACCTAATGTTAATGCTTCTTTATTTAGACCCACACGGTGGGCTAGGTGGTCTATTTTTGTAGCAATTTGGTGATGGACTTCTAATAAATTTTGAGCCTGAAATATCTTGCTTTGACAGTCTTCGCATTTCGCAATATGCCCTAGCATTTTTAGCTGTTCAACAAGGGTAAAAATACAAGCATAAACATGACCAATGAGACTTAATGTTTGCCCTTGGTTTGCTAATAATAATTGGCAAACGGCTTTGCTTTTTTCTGTAATAGGAAGAGAAATACAGTTACTTCCGCTATTGATTGCATCGAATAATATCGCAAAATACTGAATAACTTGTTCTTCAGTTTCATTGAATAGTAGGGCTAGCTGTTCAGGTGCAATATGGATTTGAAAGAGAGATTTATTTTCATTTTCCGCCATCATAAAGTCACCAACTAGGTCTCTTTCGTGATAGCTAACTTGGATTTCATCAATGTTGTTGGTGTTAATAATAGGCGAGCTACCAATCAGCGAAAAGTAAAAGCCTTGGTGAGCCTGTTCTGTACATAACACATCAGTATGACTAGAGATATGCTGATCAATGAGTTGTAAATTGGGAAGCAAGCTAGTGTTGTGCTTGTACCCACTCATTACGCCAGTAAAATCCTGCGATATTTCGCCTTGAATGTCATAGGCATCATGTAAATTAACGTTCAGCATGTTCAACCTCAAACTTGATAATGGTTATCATTAAAAATGTTTTCGATATCAAATGCAAGTGGTTATCATTAGTTTTTGAAGAAAGTACTTTTATTTTTTGTCTTTGTTTTATTTAAGACAATATATGGCTTTTTACATGAGGTTGAAGCTGCGGAGTAGTGTGACACCAATACTCGTGGTGACTAAAGAGGCGATGGTGGTTATGACAATAATATTTGCCGCTAAGGTCGAATTTCCTCCCATTGCTCTTACCATCACGTAACTGGCAGAGGCAGAAGGGGCTGAGGACATTAATAATAATACGCCCAGTTCCATTCCTCTATAACCTACTAAATAGCCGCCGAATGTGATAATGGCAGGGATTAAAATGAGTTTTCCGACTGAAGATAGCATCGCTGTTGTCATATCTTGTTGCAGTGCTCTAAAACTCAAAGAGGCTCCAGCACACAACAGTGCAAGTGGTAACGTCATTTGTGCAAAGTAGCTGCCTGCTTTATAGATGGTTGTCGGTAGTGTTAGTCCCGTTGCAGAAAAGGTTAATGCGGTAAGAATGGCTAGAATTAAAGGGTTCTTGGCAATGCCTTTAAGTGTGTGGAGAACGCTTTTTTTCGCGCCCATTGAGCGGTTTAAACAAATCACAGAAAGAATATTATAGAGCATGGTGACACCACCAAGATAAATAGAGGCGACAGAAAAAACATCATCTCCATAGGCGTTGATACAATATGCTAGACCAATAATGCCCATATTGGAGCGAAAGGCACCTTGAATGACAACACCACGATCTGCTTTATTAGCAACCAGTTTGACCGTAAGTAGCTCTAGTGCAATGTAGGTAATAAATACGGCGAGCATCGCGTAGATAACAAGGGAGAAATTTGTCTCGTTACTGAGAGGTGTTTTGGAAATGCTGATAAAAAGTAGAGAAGGGAGAGTGACGTTGAACACAAGTTTAGAGGCAACATCAATGAAATTATCATTAATCAGCTGTATTCGGTAAAGTGCTACACCTAGTACCAAGATGAAAAAAATTGGCATAGTGATAGAAAAAGAGAAACCGAGTACGTCTAAAAAGTTATCCAACGCCATTCCTTTTAAAGCGACTAACCTTTAATGATCAGTCGTTATTTTCGAAGCGGTAACCTGCACCGTATACAGAATGAATAACATTCAATTCAGGTGCAACAGCAGAAATTTTCTTACGTAGTTTTTTGATATGACTATCAATAGTACGGTCACTTACTACGCGGCTATCTGCGTAAATGCTTTTCATAATAAGGTCACGACCGAAAACACGACCAGGCTCTTTGATTAGCAATTGTAGTAATTGGAATTCAACGGTTGTCAGATCAATTAACTCACCTTTGTACGTTGCGCGTAGGCGATCAACATCTAAATCAAAACCATCGGTGCGAGGAGACTCTGTTTGGTCTAGTTCTACACGACGAAGATTTGCTTTTACACGAGCAACAATTTCACGCGGGCTGAAAGGTTTGCATACGTAATCATCAGCACCCATTTCTAAGCCGATTAGACGATCAATTTCTTCTGCTTTAGCCGTTACCATAATAATTGGAATGCCACTGAACTGGCGAACTTGCTTACAGATTTCGATACCATCTAAATCAGGTAGCATAAGATCTAGAAGGATCAAATCAACTTGATTATTCTTTACGTAATCAACCGCTTGATCACCACGATCAATATGATGGTTTTCATATCCAGCTTGATCTAGGTAAGCGCCAACGAGTTCTGCTAATTTTGGCTCGTCTTCAACAATCAGTATTTTGCTCATAATTCTTTATATTCCATATTAATTTAAGGGGAATTCTATTCTTATTCCTAAACCACCCTCTGGCGAGTGATAGGCATTAATTCTGCCTTGATGGCCATCTACAATATTTGTACAGATAGCAAGTCCTAAGCCTCTGCCGCCTGTTGCTCTGTTACGTGAATTTTCGACGCGATAAAACTGCTCAAAAATTCGATTTTTCTCTTCTTCGTTTACGCCAGGAGGCGTGTCTTCAAACAGTACAATAGCGTTATTATCCTGCTTTGATAGTACTATCTTAAGTTTTCCTGGTGCGTTTGTGTACTTTAATGAGTTATTCATTAAATTTGCAAACAATTGGTGTAAACGATCCGTATCACCATTAATGATCATCGGGGTTTTCTGAATAATATCAAGCTCTATGTCAATGCCAGCTTCTTTATAGCGGAATGACAAAGATTGGACTGTCTGCTCAAGGATCTCATTTAGATCCGCGTCTTCCATCTGATAATTGAGATTGCCGACATCATGCATGGATAACTGGTTTAAGTCATCTATAAGACGAGTTAGGTGCATGGTTTCCTGCTGCAATGAGGCTAGGCTGTCAGGCGTTACGATGATAATGCCATCTTGCATTGCTTCAATTTCACCTCTTAATATGGCCACAGGTGTGCGTAATTCATGAGCGGTATCGGCAACCCAGCGCTTTCTTGATTCGCGACTGTCCTCAAGCTTGATAGCAAGAAGGTTAAAATCCGTTCCTAGGTCTGCCAATTCATCAGAGCCATGAATCTTAATGCGTGTTTCAAAGTGCCCTTTTGCTAATTTACGGGTGGCTTCTCGTACGGTATATAAAGGACGACTTAACCATTGAGAAAGCGGCCAAGTTAATAGTGCAGCAATGGCCAGCATAAAGGCAGAAATTAATAAGAAAGCTTCCCCTTGCTGCCTGACAAATCGTAGTGTCTGATCTTGTACTAGAGCGCGCATAGAGCGCAGACCAATGTAACCAACGACTTTTTTACTGACTATCACAGCGTGAGTTTCTGCTTTATCAAATGGTGTATCACCAATGATATTTTTTTGACTTTTATCAAACAATAAAAACCGTTGACGGTAATATTGTGATGGATAAATAAGATCTAAATTTGGTGTACTTGGTGGTGGCACAAGATCTCTAAGGTTCTCGAGCCTTTCTTTATCCCATTCTTTTTCCATTTGGCTTTCTTGGACTAAAAAGTACCAATCGTCATAGTAGACATATAAATTGGCTGTTCTGTTTGCCATTTGCTCTAGAAAGTCACGATCTCGTTCTGTGGCATAAGACACAAATCCGCGGTCAAAACTCCATTGAAAAACTTGCCACATAGAGACAATAACTAATATGTTACTTAGTACGAAGACAGCGAAAAGCTTATGACGAATTTTGAATTTTTTGGCGATTCTCATTCTCATGGTGGAGTCAATATAATCCTGTAGTTATGTGGACTCATTCGCGGCTAGAGAGTCTCAAAGGTTGAATAAAATAACCTACCGTGAGGTTTAAGGATAAATGGCTCCTAATAGAATGTTTATCATACAGTTACCCGAATAATGTTAGCTACTTAGGGCTGGTGTAAACAATGAGGATTTCATGCTCCCTATAGATGTTTTACCCGTTTTTCGTGAAATGTAAATCAAATTATTTTACACGCAGCATTTTCCAAGGTTAAAACTGAGTGACCTTGTCAATAAGTTGTAATAAAGGTGAGTTGGGAGCTGGCTTGGTTTAGTTTACTGTACCTGTTGATGGTATGTTTTTCTGGGTTCGGTTGTCATCAGAGTTTTTATTGATTATTGGTAATAAAAGAAGCATTTAAAAAAGGGTTTTTGTGTTGCCTCGTATGCCATTTTTATCCCTGATAAATTAGATAAAGTGGTTTCTGTGTTGGCGGCAGTGATAAAAGGGTTAGCAGCAGGTTAGGATGCGCTGCAGAGGAAATTCAGTTAAAAGGAGGAATCTAGTCTTCTAGCAGTTCCTTCTTTTTGTCCTTCACGTTAGAATCTTGCTTTTAAGAACGCATAGAATAGGAAAATGTAATGGGCAGAGCCTTTCAAAACCGCAAAGAGTCCATGGCAAAAACGTCTGATCAAAAAGCCAAGGTTTACAGTAAGTACGGTCGTGAGATTTATGTTTGCGCAAAATCCGGTGGTATTGATCCAAACGGAAATTTGGCACTTCGTTCGCTAATTGATAAAGCGAAAAAAGATCAAGTGCCAAGCCATGTTATTGATAAAGCGATTGATAAGGCGAAAGGTGGCGGAGGAGAAGACTTCGATACGGCTCGTTATGAAGGTTTTGGTCCTGGTAATACCATGGTGATTGTTGATTGCTTATCTGACAACCCAAATCGTACTTTTGGTGATGTGCGTACTTGCTTTAACAAAGTGAAGTGCAAGATAGGCGGTCAAGGCAGTGTGAGTCATATGTTTGACCATAGTGCTATTTTTGTTTTTGACGGTACAGATGAAGAAGCAGTGTTAGATGCTTTGATGATGGCTGATGTTGATGTTACTGATATTGAGCTTGAAGAAGGTAAGGTCACCGTTTTTACACCGAATACAGAATACGGAAAAGCCAAATCGGCGTTAACTGAGTTGTTAGGTGATGTTGAATTTGATGTGGATGAAATTCAGTTTGTACCACAAAATGTAACAGCTATTGAAGGTGAAGATGTTGAGCAGTTTGACCGTTTTCTTGATCTATTGAATGATCTTGAAGATGTTCAGCGTGTTTATCATAATGCTGAATTTTAACTATTAGAGCATTGCAGTGCTAGGTTTTGGATATTGTGCCAAAGCCTAGCGTTTACTCTATGATCTGGAATGTAATTTAATAAAATTAAGAGGCTCAGTGTTGTCAAAGAAATACTCGAAAGCAAACCCTTCTAAGGTAAAGTCTCCCTGCGTTAATCTGTGTTCACTCAATGATGACGATGTTTGTATCGGCTGTTACCGTACTGGTCAAGAGATCAGTGTATGGGGTAGTGTCTCTGTCAGCGAGCGACGTACTATTCTCAGTAAGGTGCGCGAACGAGAACAGCGCAGTCAGCTCGTCAGCAAATAATCTAGCTTATCGAGGTAGTGGGTAGGTGCCTTAGCATTTAGTGTTGTCTTCTTGTTTGTTTTTAAGTTCGATCCATTGGGACATATATTGCGTGCTTTTTAGGCTGTGGTGTCGGAGCATTTTGCCAAGGAAGTGTTTCTTTCTTAGTGATTCTTTGAGTAACAGTTGCAGCTCGATTCTTGCGAACAGCTTGGGTGACCATACTGCTTTGTCGTAAAATGTATCGAGTATGCTAAAGCCGTTTTTCTGCATCAACTGCCAGCTAGTTTTGTCTTGGTAAAGGGACACTGCAGCATTGGCAAACTCTTCCATATCATTGGTAATAACGCCATTCCAAGGTAAGTGTCCATGCATCGCTTCTGCCCCAATAGCGGTAGTAATACTGGGAGTTCCCATTTGCATCGCTTCGACTAGTTTTCCTTTAATTCCAGCCCCAAAGCGTAGTGGTGCTAGACAAATTTTAGCATTTTTCATTACTTCTTGAGCGTCTTTAGCCCAGCCTTTTATCAGAAAACCTTCTTTTACATTGTGTAGTTGCGTTGCTTTTGGTGGTGGATAAGCGCCATAAATATGTAGCTCTGCTTTAGGAAGTTTTTTGCGTATTCTTGGCCATACATCCTGTTTTAAGTGTAAAACGGCGTCCCAGTTTGGCGCATGTCTGAAATTACCAATAGTAATGAAGTGTTGGCGCTCTTCAAATTCTGGTAAAACACCATATTCAGAAGATGTATTTAGCATGAAAGGAAGGTGAAATACATGTGTTTCTGGTACGTGAAATTCATCAATTAACAGTTTGGTTTCAAATTTTGAGATCATCAAGGTGAGGTCGCAACGATGAATAGCAGCGATTTCACGAATGCCTATATCGCTGTAAAGGTCTTCTATCTGAAAGGTTGTGTTCTTTTTAAGTGCTTGATGGCGGGCATCTCTGAGTGAATGAAGGTCTTCTGTATTTAATACTCGTAATGCAGCTGGGCAGGACTGTTCAACGCGCCAACCGAATTGTTCTTCCATCATGAAGCGATCAAACATAACCACGTCTGGATTCAGTGACTCGATATAATGATTAAAAGAAGAGTCGTTTAGTGTGATGTGATTGCTGGTGATATTGAGTTCATCGAGATTGCTCATATGCTCTGTTTGTTGTGCTGGGCTGGCAAAGGTAACTTGCCAATCAGCGTTTCTAAAAGAGTGTAGCAATTGCATCATGCGACTACCGGCAGCGGAAGAATTAGGTTCTGGCCATACGTAGCCAATAACGAGTAGATGCATTAGAAGTCTCTTTGCAAAAAATAGGGAACGAATGTCCTGTTATTGCATGTGAGCTAGGACATCGAGAGTGAGCTATTGTATCATTGTGCGCAGATTTGTCTTGCCTGACAAAAAGGTTATCTGGTCAGGCAAGATGTAAGCAAACATGATGTTGAGAAGATAATATGATCATTAAACCAAAGATTCGTGGATTTATTTGTACAACAACTCACCCTGTAGGTTGTGAGCAGAATGTAAGAAATCAAATCGCTTTTACGAAAGCAAAAGGTCAAGTGAAAAACGGACCTAAAAAAGTATTAGTGATTGGTTCTTCTAGTGGCTATGGCTTGTCTTCTCGCATTGCAGCTGCATTTGGTTCGGGCGCAGCGACTATTGGTGTATTTTTTGAAAAACCTGCATCAGAAAAGAAAACAGGGACAGCGGGTTGGTATAATGCAGCGGCTTTTGATAAAGCGGCTAAAGAAGAAGGCTTGTATGCCAAAAGCATTAATGGCGATGCTTTCTCAAACGAAGCTCGTGAAAAGGTTATTGAGCTTATCAAGCAGGACCTGGGCGAAATTGATATGGTCGTTTACTCATTGGCTTCGCCAGTGCGCAAAATGCCAGAAACAGGTGAGGTTATTCGTTCTGTATTGAAGCCAATTGGCCAGCCTTACCGCTCTACTGCTATCGACACTAATAAAGATGTCATTATTGAGGCGGAAATTGAGCCAGCAACAGAAGAAGAAATTGCTGCGACGACCACTGTTATGGGCGGTCAAGATTGGGAATTATGGATGTCAGCTTTACAAGAGGCAGGCGTGCTAGCAAAAGGTGTTCGTACGGTTGCTTATTCGTACATTGGTTCTGATATTACTTGGCCTATTTACTGGCATGGCGCCTTAGGTAAAGCGAAAGAAGATTTAGATCGTGCCTCTGGAGCAATTAATAGTCAATTGTCTGGTCTTGGTGGTGGTGCGAATGTGGCGGTACTGAAATCGGTAGTGACTCAAGCATCTTCTGCGATTCCGGTTATGCCTTTGTACCTTGCGATGGTCTTCAGGGTGATGCGTGAAAAAGGCATTCATGAAGGTTGTATGGATCAGGTGTATCGTTTGTTCTCAGAGCGACTATATAACAACCATAATCCAGCAGAACTAGTAGATGATGCGAACCGTTTGCGCCTAGATGATTGGGAGTTACGTGACGATGTTCAGCAAGCTTGTCGTGAATTATGGCCTCAAATTACTGATGCTAATTTGTTTGAAGAAACAGATTATCAGCTTTATAAGGACGAATTCTTAAAGCTGTTTGGTTTCGGTATTGACGGTGTTGATTATACGGCAGACTCTGAGACTTTGGTTGATTTTGACGTTATCACTTTGCCATAAGCTTTTTGGGTAGTTTAAAAAGGAGGCTAAACAGTGTTTAGCCTCCTTTTTTATTATTTGAATATCTCTTATAGTGATAGATACGGTATCTGAGGTTGGTATGAAAAAAATAGTAGGAGTAACGTGTTTATTGCCCTTGATGGTGGCTGCTCAAACAGTGGAGATACAGCCAGTCGATATTATTTATGGCAATCAGGTGGTGAGTGGTCGTCATCAAGTTGTCCTTAATTCCCCAGATGAGGTGGCGATAATTCCTGCTGAAAAAAAACGCATGCCGCTACTAGGGCCTAATGTTGTTGTTACATCAGCGGGAAATGAAAGGTCTTATTTTGAGCAAAAAGTCATCGCGGCTCGAGAGCAAGCTATTTATGATGAGGTGAATAAGCGAACTCAAGAGGCACCGTTCACTGTTTTATTTACGGGTCATATCCCAGATGATATTCAAGAAAAGCGATTGCGCATGATGCCTGAAATAGGGGTGTTTGGTGAGCAGCTTAATAAGCTTGAAAAGACGGATGCAACTAAAGTAATTGTGCCTGATAGTGGTGAGTTTTCCGAAATTAAGCCAGGAGCGACTGTGCCTGTGAGTAGTTCAGAAGCAAGTGGTAGTCAGGAGGATAAGTTAGAGAAATTGATTGGTGGCTAGTTGTTTTGTATTTCTTGGTATTAGTTCATTCCCCTCATTGGTTGCTTTTTTCCAATTCCCTTCCAGAAGATCTTTTGTGTCTAATGCCTTATTGTGAATAAGGATGTTGGCAGTATTGCCGTCGGCTATTTTTTGTTTGATGTAATTTATAAAGTTTTCCTGAGAGATGCTCATGACTACTTTGATAGTTTGTTTTTTGTGGTCAAAATCTTGTGAGTATTTAGCAATTTCATGCCATTCATCATAGGCGTTATCACCTAAGTTCATTGCTTTATATTGTAGACGGTTGAGTAAGTTGTTTTTGGCATTCTGGAAGTCTTGTTCGGGCAGTTTTTGTAATAAAGTAATTTGTGTGTGGATGAATTTTTCAATCGCGCTAATAATTGTGGCAGAGCTGTTGTCAGGAGACTGTATTAAAAAGCCTAGTATAGGGGTGTTGCGTGTGCTTAGGTCTTGTACACCGACAATATACCCTAGTTGTTGTTCTGTTCGCAGTTGGTTGTAAAATCGACTGTTTAATATGTTGCATAGGATAGCAAAATAAGACCTTTGTAAGGCGCTCTCATGCTCGGATTTATTCTCTATTTGTGGGTCAGTATCAATCAGGGAATAGAGAATGGTATTGTCTTTGCTAATAGATGAAAAACGGTATTCTAATCGCTCTTGTGCTTCTAGGTATTTTGTTTCTAGACGGGTAGATGTGTGTTCTACCAAGCGATCTTTGAAGCGAGCGTAAAGGGTCTCTGCTAATTTTATAATGCTGTCTTCGGTGGTGTTTCCTGTACTGTAACCAAGAATGTTGAAATGGCTTTTGGCCATTTTAATGTAGTCTTGTAGGTCTTCAAAAGAAGTCTCTTCTAGTGCTTGTTCAAGTGCTTTTGTTGGGTAGTTGTTTTTTGTGATTAGTGCACTAAGGGCAATATTTGCCCCTTGGTAAGCTTGTCGGCTTTTTTGGTTATCAAGGTCTTTTTTAAGCTGAGATTTGATTCGGTTAAAATGCTGTTCATTTGGGCGAAATAAGAATAGTTGGTCAAGTAGCCACACGAGATAGTCGTTTTGTTTGTCTGAGTATCCAGTGGTATTAATGGTTATGCCATTTAAGTGGGGGTATAAGCTATAGCCTAAGCCGGCAATGTAGGGCTCATAAGTTGAATCGCTGATGCTGTCATTAAATGTTCTTGTCCATAGGTGGTTAAGTATTGTGTGTTTTACGGTGTCTGCCGCATGGTTAAAGCGGAGGGCTATAAAATTAATGCTGGTTGGTTTTTTAAAGCTGGTGTCTGCTTTGTGCCAAAAGGTGAGTCCTTTTTGTTGGTAAGCAATGTTAGGTGTGTCGTCTTGCTCATTAATCATCTTCATTGAGGTGGGAATGAATGGATTGATTTTAGGCAAGGTTACTTGTGTGTTTTTGGTGGATAAATGAATGATATTTAAAAAGTAGTGACTGAATTGGCTGTTGCTGTATTTACTTTGGTACCAAGGTTCTGTTTTCCATTCTATAGGTTTTTTTGCCCAGGCGGTTGGCAGTGTGCCCTGCGTTGATAGTTGTACTAAAAGGTTTCTGTCGTTTAGTTTGTAAAGTATGTGTGAAATGCTGTTTTTAGAAGCGATCTCATTGTAATGGTCTAATGATCTTGGAAGGTCCTATAGCCTATAATTAACTTTAAT
>JBQEFB010000062.1:0-12896 GCA_052107635.1 Marinomonas sp.
TTTCACGGCGGTAACAGGGGTTCAAACCCCCTACGGGACGCCACTTTTATTCTTAGTATAAAAGTGGTTGTTATGAAGATTATGATTGTTGAATTTTAGCTCTATTAGAAGCTAATCGTGTCCCGTTCGTCTAGTGGTCTAGGACACCGCCCTTTCACGGCGGTAACAGGGGTTCAAACCCCCTACGGGACGCCATTCAATATCGTTTAGATTTTTTTCTACTATGGCTTCATTCGTAAGCCTGTTAGTTTTTTTATATCCTCTAATATTTTTTCTGATTCTTATGATCTTAAGAAGATACCTTTAATATTTCTGTCTATGCGTAAAGCTCTATGTGACCTTAGTTACTTTTACGTTATCATAGCCAACCTTTTTTATTCCGAGTTTACTTGCTTTCATGCAGTGGTTTATTAATTACCAACAAGATTCTGTTTCTCCATCCGATCGTGGTTTAGCTTATGGCGATGGACTTTTTGAAACAATTCAAGCGTCTCAGCAAGGGTTTAGACAGTTAGACGATCATTTTATGCGCCTTAGTCGTGGTCTGAAAAAACTGGCTATGCCTTTTTCAATCGAACAATTTTCTGAGTTACGCGCCTTTCTAATGCAAAAAATTCTTCCTCTGGTGCAAAGCGCATCAGTTGTTAAGGTGATTGTTACCAGAGGTGAGGGTGGTCGAGGGTATTTACCGCCGGTAACATGTACTCATAATGTTTTTGTAGGCTTAACACCTGCGCCTAATTATCAAGAATTAATGAGAAGTGGCGTTGCTATTGGTGTATCTGATATTCCAGTCAGTGCTAATCCATTTTTAGCAGGTATGAAACATCTTAACCGACTTGAAAATGTGTTGGCTAAACAAAGATTGCGGTCGGTGAATTTTGAAGACGTGATGTTAAATGTTCATGGGTGCGTGGTTGAATGTATTCAAAGTAATATTTTCTGGTTTAAAAAAGGGATTTTGTATACACCTTCCTTAAGTCAGTCAGGAGTTCAAGGAATATATCGCAGTCGCATTTTAAAAACTCAATCTCTTTATGGTGTTGTCGTTGGGGATTTTTCTTTAGATAACCTTAAACAAGCAGATGAAATTTTTATCACCAACAGCTTAATGGGAATCGTTCCTGTTATTTCAATATTAGAGTCTTCAATTCCTATCGGTATTAATACACAAAGATTACAACAGTTGATGAAAAGTAAGGATGTTCATGGCATTTCTTAAGTGGCTTACGAGATTTTTTGTTTTATTGGGCGTTTTAATTGCCATAGTGTCAGGGGCCCTTTACTGCACAATAACAGCACCATTAAAACTTGAAAAAGAACAGCGATTTCACATTCATTCTGGGGATACATCTTATCAAATTGGGCATGCATTAAGCGAAAGAGGGTGGATAATTCATCCTGCTCTAGTGCGTGTTTTGACCAAATTTCACTCTGAATGGGTGCCTAAGGTAGGGGAATATGCCGTCACACCAGGAATGACTCTATTAGATCTTATGGCTCTGTTTGATTCTGGTAAGTCTATAACGTATTCAGTGACTTTATTGGAAGGCAAAAGTCTCCAGTATTATTTAGCGACTATGATAGAAAAAGGCAACATAACCATGACCCTGACGGGGTTATCTAAGGAAGAGATTGCAAAGCGGTTTTTATTAGACGTGAGTAATGCAGAAGGTCAGTTTTTTGCTAATACCTATCAATATCATGAAGGCGATACAGATATTAGTATTTTGCAGCAATCACATCGTTTACTTGAAGAAACGCTCATGGTGTCATGGGCATCAAGAGATAAAGGATTGCCTTATAAAACGGCGTATGAAGCGCTTATTATGGCCTCTATTATTGAAAAAGAAACAGGGGCTCCCTCAGAGCGACCCTTGATATCAAAAGTCTTTGTGAATCGATTACAAAAAGGCATGCGTTTACAAACAGACCCAACGGTAATTTATGGTTTAGGAGAGCGCTTTAATGGTAATTTAACTAGAAAAGGTCTTCGCTCACCGTCTCCTTATAATACCTACTTGAATTTCGGGCTTCCTCCTACTCCAATCGCAAATGTAGGATTGGAAGCTATTGACGCAGCATTACACCCAGGAAAAACAAGTGCATTATATTTTGTTGCGAAAGGGGATGGCTCGCATGCTTTTTCCAATACGTTGCAAGATCATAATAAAGCAGTGGCCAAATATCAAAAATATCATCGACGTGCAGATTATAAGTCTAGCCCTAAACCGATTGATAAGGAGAATGGAAAATGACAGGAAAATTTATCTCTTTAGAAGGTGGTGAAGGAAGCGGTAAGTCAACCGCGATTGCATGTATAAAGACATGGTTAGAAACAGAAAAAATTGATTACATCATGACTCGCGAACCTGGTGGAACCGTGTTGGCAGAAGAGATTCGTTCGTTAGTTTTATCCTCTCGTGATGAGGAGGTAGATGATATGACGGAACTTTTACTGATGTTTGCCGCCAGGGCGCAACATATGTCGCAAAAAATCCGACCCGCTTTAAAGCAAGGTGTCTGGGTGATTAGTGATCGATTTATTGATTCTTCCTTTGTTTATCAAGGGTATGCTAGAGGTGGTGATCTAGACATTTTAAATAGGTTAACTAAATGGGTCGTCGGCACAGATAAGCCTGATGCGACCTTGTTGCTCGATGTGCCAGTAAGTATTGGTTTACAGCGTGTGGCATTACGTAAAAATGCTGATCGATTAGATAAAGAGTCTACTATTTTTCATGAGAAAGTACGTCAAGGTTTCTTAGAGCAAGCGGCATTAGAGCCTTCTCGAATCAAAATTATTGATGCAAGCCAATCAATTGATAGAGTTAGTGCACAAATTTTAGTGCAATTAAATACACTCAAGTCTGCTTGGCAAAGGAATGTCTAAATGGCTGATATAGCGCCTTGGCTTAATGCCTCGCTGAAACAAGTTCAGGCTTTAAAAAAACAACAAAAATTATCACATGCGCTATTGGTGACGGGCGCAGATGGCGTTGGCCAAGAAGTGCTTGCTCGAGAAATGGTTAAAGATTTAATGTGTGAGGCGTTAAATCAAGCTGAGGCTTGTGGTTTCTGTCATTCGTGTCAATTGATGGAGGCAAATACTCATCCTGATTATCGAATATTAGATGGTGAAGAGGGCAGTATTAAAGTTGATCATATCCGACAATTGACACAGAAAATTAGTCAAAAGCCGCAAGTTGGACAGAATAAAGTGGTATTGATTACCCATGCTCAAGCGATGAATATCAATGCAGCTAATGCACTATTAAAAGCACTGGAAGAGCCAGCCGAGCGGACTTATTTTGTATTGACTAGTTCACAATCTAGCAGTCTTTTACCCACTATTCGTAGTCGATGTTTATTGGTTAATGTACCTACACCAAACCTAGAAGAAGTGACATCGTGGTTAAGAGGGCAGCCTGATGGTGAGGAGTTGAGTTCATTGTTTTGGCTTACTACTCAGCCATTTCGGTTAATTAATATTGAAAAACAACAAAAAACGGCTATTTATACAGGCCTACCGAGTGCCATAAAAGATCTCTTGTTAGGCGAGAAAAGTGCAGATCTTGTACTTAAAGGTGTTAGTAATAGTACTGTTATAGACTACTGCAATGGCTTAGCGGCCATATTACATCAGTGTATTAACCATTCTGCAGGAACGCCTTTACCTGCGGCTTTGTCTGACGTTTATCCTTTAGTGATGCGTCGTATGAGCATACAAAATATCATGCTGCGTTATCAGAGTTTACAAAAACTAAAATCGGATCTTTTAAAAACTAACCTCAATCCGGTTATGCAGCTAACTTATGAATTGAATCAATGGTGATTTCTCTATGTTAATCGATACACACTGTCATTTAGATAAATTGGACTTAGCTCCTTACAATGGAGACATTAACGGCGCGATTGATGCGGCTGCTGAAAAAGGGGTAAAGCAAATGCTCAGCATTGCCGTCAACCTAGAAGACATGGATACCATTTTGAGTTTTACTAGGCGCCAAGGTATTTTTGCAAGTTGTGGTGTTCATCCATTGCATAAAGAAGGCCTTATAACCTCTCCCGACCCCTTGATGGCATTGGCACAGCATGAAAAAATCATTGCTATTGGGGAAACTGGTCTGGATTATTTTTATGAAAAAGAGACAGCCGTACATGAGATGCAAAAGCTCAGCTTTGCCAATCATTTAGTTGCAGCTGGGAAGTTGGGGTTGCCTGTTATTATCCATACCCGTGATGCGAAAGAAGATACTTTGTCGTTGATTCGTCAGCACGGTAACCCTAATACTGCGGGTGTATTGCATTGTTTTACAGAAGATTATGCTATGGCAAAAGCGGCACTTGATGAAAACTACCTGATTTCTATCTCTGGCATTATTACCTTTAAAACAGCACAAGAGTTAAAAGATACGGTTAAAAAATTGCCATTAGAGTCATTAATTGTAGAAACCGACTCTCCCTATCTGGCACCTGTTCCTTATCGTGGTAAGAAGAATGAGCCAAAATATGTGGCTGAGGTCGCTCAGTTTATCGCAGATATTAAAGGCATTCGTTATGAAGCTTTGTTAGAGGCTACGGCGGAAAACTTTCATCGTGTTTTCATGAAAGCAAAAGCAGAGCAGGAAATTATCAAGCCAATGTGATTTCTGGTTATTTTTTATACTAAGTTAGTTGATTTTTATACAAAATTTCCTAGATTTACCTTTTTAATATAGGCATAAGGTAAATAAGGATGTTAGTCTGAAATCATATATTTAAACATAATTGAAAGAAGGAAACCTTCTTTCGCAAGCCTTACCAAAAAGGCGGCTTGTTTTATTAAAGGAAGCCCATTGATGTCAAATATGGTTACCCCCCTTCCATTTCAAGCCTTGTCGGCAAAAGTGCCCGCAGACCATTTACCCTTCAAAACACTGAAAGATATAGATCCACTAAGTGGTATTTTAGGTCAAGAGCGTGCCGTTGAAGCGATACAGTTTGGTGTTGCTATGCAGCGCCCTGGCTACAATATTTTTACTATGGGGGATTCAGGAACAGGTCGTTCCTCCTATGTTCTGAGTTATTTAAAAAGCGAAGCTAAACGACGTACGCCACCGAATGAATGGGCGTATATCAATAATTTCACGGAAACGCATCGTCCAAAAGCAATAGAATTTGCACCAGGTAAAGCGGCAGCATTTGAAAAGCAGATACGTAATCTTATCGATGGATTGATGGCAACGTTTCCTGCGGCATTTGAGAACCCTTCTTACCAGCAACAAAAAGGGGCAATTGATCGTGCTTTTAATGAGCAGTATGAGGCAGCGATTAATAAGGTTGAACGTGTTGCCGTAAAAATCGGGGTAGCTATGTTCCGTGATGCCTCTTCAGTAAGCTTTGCACCAATGAAAGAGGGTAAAGCAATTGAAGAAAATGATTTTGCTGGGTTGAGTGATGAAGATCGCGATGCTTTTCAAGAATCTGTGTCTAAGCTGGAAAGTTTACTAAATGAAGAGCTATTAAGCCTGCCGCTTTGGAAGCGTGCTACTTACGAGCAGCTACGTCAGTTAAACCTAGATACGGTAAATGAAGCACTTGATCCTTTAATGGCGCCAATATTTCAAGAGCACACCGAACATCTTGCTGTAGCAGAGTATTTAAAAGCTATGCGTGAGGATTTGGATAAAACCATTATCGACCAAATGGCCGATGATAAAGTGTCTGAAAATCGTGATGAGACAGGGCGCCGACAGTTATACGAAGAGCTGTATTTACCCAATGTGGCAGTGACTCATGAACCTGACGGCGGTATGCCAGTTGTTTATGAGTCTCATCCAACCTACCGCAACCTATTCGGGCAAGTAGAATACAGTAGCGATCAAGGAATGTTGATTCCAAGTTATCGTTTGATTCGTTCGGGCAGTCTGCATGCCGCTAATGGTGGGTATTTAATTCTTGATGCTGAAAAACTATTAACTGACCATTACTTATGGGAAGCACTAAAGCGTGCATTGAAAAGCAAGTCGTTAAAAATTGAGCACCCGTATGCAGATATGGGCTTAATGAATACGACGACTTTAGCGCCTCAAGATTTACCTTTGCAAGTGAAGGTAGTGTTGATCGGCTCACGAGATATTTATTATTTACTACAAGATGCGGATCCAGATTTTCAAGAAATGTTTCGGGTTCTTGTGGATTTTGATGATACGTTAAAACGAACAAAAGAGTCTGAATTAGCGTTCGCTCGATTAATGAAAGATCGTATTGATAAAGAAGAATACGCCAATGTTACTCGTGGTGGTGTTGCCGCATTGATCGAATACAGTAGTCGTTTAGCGGAGCATCAAAAAGAAATGGCCGCTAAAATTGGTGATGTTTTTGAGTTATTAGGCGAGGCTGATTTTGTTCGAGAAATGGCCCATGATACGGATATTACCGAAGAGCATATTGCGCGTGCATTAAAAGCGAAAAAACACAGAACGGGTCGAGTCAGTGAAAAAATTATCGAAGAGATAATTGAAGGCACTGTTTTGCTAGAAAGTGAAGGCCATGCAGTCGGTAAAATTAACGGACTGACAGTGATGCAAATTGGCGACAGTAGCTTTGGTGCGCCTGCTCGTATTTCCACTACGGTGCATCCTGGAGGTAAAGGTATTGTTGATATTGAGCGTGAATCTAACCTAGGGCAAAACATTCACTCTAAAGGTGTGCTTATTCTGTCAGGCTATCTTGGTAATAAATACGCTCAGCGTTTTCCTCTTGATATTTCTGCGTCTATCGCAATGGAGCAAAGCTATGGTTATGTAGATGGTGACAGCGCGTCTACAGCAGAGTTGTGTTGTTTACTATCTGCTCTTATTCAGGTGCCTTTGCGTCAGGATCTTGCTATTACGGGCTCCCTAAACCAGTACGGTGAAATCCAAGCTATTGGCGGTGTTAATGAAAAAATCGAAGGTTTCTTTAATGTCTGTAATGCACGAGGGTTAACCGGTACACAAGGTGTTATTATTCCTAAGTCGAATGCAAGCAACTTGATGCTAAATGACGATATTATTGAAGCAGTAAAAGCGGGTAAGTTCCATGTTTATGCTGTGTCTTCGGCTGATGATGCACTGCACTTATTAACGGGTATGGAGCCAGGCATTGTGAATGAAGAGGGAGATTATCCCGAAGGAAGTATTTCCGCTAAAGTCATTGAACGATTAGAAGAAATTTCTAAATTGGGGAATGAAGAAGAAGAGGAAGACGACGAGGAAGAAAACGAAGGCAAGGAGTCTAAAGAGGATACAAAGTCGACATCCTCAGATAAAAGTTAATGTTTGCCATTTGTTTGTTTAATAATTTGTACTTTGCATTGGCTATTTACCAATGAAAAAATTGTATAGTAAAGGTTGTCAGCTAAGATATAGCTGGCAACTTCTTTTCGTTTACTAGGACTGTGTATTTTTAATACAACAGCTTCTTTAAAAACGTCTCCTTTCATGAGTTTTTCAGAGACTTTGTTTGCTGCAGTCTTTGCATCGTAATCATTGCACTGTGACCATGCTAATGAGCTCGTTATAATTAATGAACCAATTACAGACCATTTTATTTTATTATTTAGCATAAATGATAAAAACCTATTGCGTAGAGTGCTCATTTTATTAAAAAGGTAACTAAGGCTTTGTATACTGCTCACGATTATCGTGAAAAGTATTAAAGCCCATTTATTACCATCACCGTTCTATTGGAGAGTATTGTTATGACGTTACAGCGTAAATTTTCGCTTGTGGTGTTTGCGTCAGCTATTATTGTCGCACTAATTGTTGGTTTTTTTGGTTATTTTCAACTTAAAAATAATATTGTCGAAGGGCTTAATACTCAAGTTTCTTCCATTGCTCAGGGAGAATCCAAAACGATATCGGAATGGGTGCATTGGAAAACCTCTGCTATTAACAGTCTTAGTCATCATTTTAAAGAACATGATTTCACCACGGCAGCATTATTACAAACAGAAACATCAGGTGATTTTGATTTAGCGTATATGGGAACCACTGGTGGGGAGATGATACAAAGTCATGACTCTTCACTACCGAGTGGTTATGACCCTAGAAGTCGCCCTTGGTATGACTTAGCATTACATGCTGACAACGTCATGTTTACAGCACCCTATATTGATGCAATTACACAGAAAATGGTTATTACCGCAGCGCAGAAAGTAATTAATGACAATGGTATTAGAGGTGTAGTGGGTGCTGATATTCCTTTAGACAGTATTATAGAAGGTGTTTTAAGTATTAAAATGTTGACTAATAGTCGCGTTTTTCTAACAAATAATGAAGGTCTGATTATTGCTCATCCTAATGATAAGTTCGTATTGAAAAATATGAACGCTACCTTAGGGTATGGATTAGATACTGTTACTAATTCAAATGGCAAGCTGGTATCGATAGAATCGACACAAGGTGAGGTCTTAGTGACTGGCATGTCCATTCCTGATACTAACTGGGTGATTTGTTTTCAATTAGATAAAACGACAGCAATGGCGCCGCTACAAAAATTATTAACTTATCTTATTATTGCCATGATTTTTGCTGCTCTCATTACCAGTTTTGCGATGGCTTTAGTGAGTAGAAAGCTACTTGCTGGTATTCATCAAGTAAATACGGTTCTTGCTGAAATGAATAATGGTCAGGGTGATCTAACTGCTCGTATTCCTGAAACCAGTAAGGACGAAATCGGTGATTTAGCACGACATTTTAATGGTTTTTTATATACCTTAGCGGGCATTGTGACAGAAATAAAAACATTGTCGGCTAATTTAAACTTGTTGGCACAGGATTCTCATCGATTGACTTCACAGTCTTCTCATGATTTGAGTGTTCAGCTAGATGAGGTTACCGCAGTTGCAACAGCGGTAGGACAAATGTCTACGGCAACTCATGAAATAGCTGCTAATGCGGAAAATACTGCCAATGCCTCTAAAGAAGCATTTCAGAATAGCCAATTAGGCAGTAAACAAGTGATTAAGAGTAAAGACTCTATCAGTGACTTGGCTACCCAGGTAACAGATTCTGCTAGTATTATCGGTAACCTAGACCAGCAAGTTCAAGGTATCAGTGGGATACTAGTGACAATTCAAAATATTGCTGAGCAGACGAATTTATTGGCACTAAATGCAGCGATTGAAGCGGCTCGAGCGGGTGAGCAAGGTCGTGGGTTTGCGGTAGTCGCCGATGAGGTTAGAGTGTTATCACAAAGAACACATAACTCAACAGAAGAAATCAAAGGCATGATAGATGGCTTAAATAACACGACTAGAAAAGCCGTGACTATTATGCAATCAGGTCAAGATAGCGCAAACTCTTCTGTTGAAGAAGCGGTGGCTGCAGCAGAAAGCCTAGTAGCGATTCAAAATTCAGTTCAGCGTATTAGTGATATGTCATTGCAAATTGCCAGTGCAGCAGAAGAGCAAAATATAGTCACCACTGACATTTCCAGTAATAGTTTGTCGATTAAAGATATAGCCAATAAATTAGCGATAGAGTCACTTGAAAGTGCAAAAGGGGCTGAATCGTTAGCGGAATTAGCGCAACGGTTAGAGAATCAAATAGCGAGATTTAAAGTATAATTCGACCGGAGTATAAAAGGACGTATTGCCCTTTTCTAATTGTGTTAAGCATATGAAAAGGGTAAAATCTTAGTCTTATATTGTTAACAAACATACCTTGGGCAGAAGGAAGTACCTTATGTATAAACGTCTTTTTATTGGTGCATTAGCAACGTTAGCACTTTCTACTAATGTTTTAGCACATGGGCACTGTGAAGCAACGCCGCTGCATAAAAATATGGAGAAAATCAAAACCGAACTACGAGGTGTTGCCTCTAATATAAAATCTGGTAATAACCAGAAAGCCGAAGAGCAGGCAGGGGTTGTTATTGTTCTATTGAAAGAAGCAAGAACGGAAATGCCGCATATGTTTGTATCAAAAAAATTAGCAGGGGATGAGTTGGCTCAAGAAGAGGAAAATTATCAAAGTGCCATAGACGATACAATTGACCTTTTTACATCATTAGAAATGGCGCTTGAAAACGACGATACAGAAGTCGTTAAAGGTTTAATGGAAGAGATTGGTAAGCAGCGACATGACGGACATGTTGCGTTTAAAGAAGATTGCTAATCGTCTAAATGATGACCTTACTTGAATTGACTGTTACAATGCGCGCGCGATAAAGAGAGGAAATTATGGCTCGTACTAAAAAATCGCGCAGCATGCGTGGAAAACTTGGAAAAACTGGTTCAAAGGAAATGATGAAAGAGCAAAATAAAGCTCGTAAATCATCGTCTACTCGCCGTTTTAAATTAAAAAAATCCAAGGACCGCAAAGAGCAAGCGCATAAAAAGCTTGATAGACTGGGGTTGCTTCCTGAAAAAGAAGCAGCGCAGCCCGCAGCACGTCCACGTCGTTTTGTGTTCGTGAAGCCTAAAGAAGAGAAAGACCCCGAAGCTAAAAAGCCGGTACTGACATCAGGGGTGAATCAAGAAACTGAAGATTTGTCTGTTGATGAATTATTATCTGCTTTCTCTGAAGAGAATTAAGCAAAGATATAAAATAAAAAAAGGCTGCTTTTGCAGTCTTTTTTTATGCCTAAATTTTTGTGATATTGAGACTCTTTTATCATTTCTGGTGATAGCAGAAAACGGTAATCGCTATCTAATTTCAAATTATGGAGGTGTTCGCTAAAGATCTTCTTTTAAGGTGGTAAATATCGATGATATTGTCATCTTACAGAGGGAGGTATATCCTATTAGAAAATAAAATCTGCTATTAAGATTGTATATAGACTAAGAAATAATCGATTGACTGAATTATTCAACTTAGTAACGGTTGTTATTTTCATGAATCTCATGATTTCATTACAATAGCTTTCTTTAAGGATGGATGAGGAGAATTTGTTCCCTAAATCTTCACAATCATTACTGGATTTTATCCCCTTGACTGATCGATAATATATTTTTATGTAAAGGAGGTGTTTATGCAGTTATGGGTAGACGCTGATGCTTGTCCAAATGTGATCAAAACTATTTTGTTTCGTGCTGCTGAGCGAGTTGAAATTCTTTGCATTCTTGTTGCCAATCAAGCTATTGCCATCCCGCCTTCTAAATGGATTGAACGCAGAGTTGTTAGCGCTGGTTTTGATGTGGCTGATAACTATATTGTTGAACATGTTCTTCCTAATGACCTTGTTGTTACGGCAGATATACCATTAGCGGCTGAAGTCATTGAAAAAGGTGCTTTAGCAGTAAATCCTCGTGGTGAATTATATACCCGAGAAAATATAAAACAGCGTCTCGCGATGCGTGATTTTATGGAACAAATGCGCTCATTGGGCGTACAGACAGATGGACCTGCCACGTTTAATCAACAAGACCGCAAAGCGTTTGCTAATACACTTGATAAGTTATTAGTACAGCGAAATAAATAACATTGAGTGAGGAATCAGGAAAGCGTTTATCGAATGTTTTCCTGATTATTCAATTATAGGTTTGTTCAATGAAAAGAATCATTGTTGTTGGTGGCGGCGCAGGTGGCTTAGAGCTCGTTACTAAACTTGGCCATTGGCTAGGTCGAAAAAGTAAAGTCGAAGTTATTTTAGTCGACCATAGTCGTACTCACCTTTGGAAACCACTTCTACATGAAGTTGCAACAGGGTCTATTGATATTAACCACGACGGTGTTAACTATCGAGCCCATGCCGCAAAACATCACTATCAATTTCAACTAGGATCAGTAACTGGAGTTAATCCTGCAGAGAAAACGATCACACTAGAGGCGTTGAATAATGACAAGGGTACTCTTATTTTGCCTGAGAGAAAGCTCTCTTATGACATTCTAGTCATGGCAGTGGGGAGTGTTTGTAATGATTTTGGTACGCCTGGAGTTAAAGAGCACTGTTATTTTTTAGATTCGCACAAGCAAGCTGAGCGTTTCCAGCAAGCGTTGTTAAATCAATTTTTGCGTGTCTATCAAGAAGGACCAGAGGCTAAGCTAAAAGTTGCGATTGTGGGTGGCGGTGCTACTGGTGTTGAATTGTCAGCAGAATTGTTTCATGTTGCTGATTTAATGAAAGCCTATGGCATGCCAGATATGTCGGCAAAACGAATTCATATTGAGCTTGTTGAAGCGGGTGATCGTATTCTTAAGGCGTTACCTGAACGTATATCAAGCCTTGCCTCTAAAGAGCTTATTCGTTTGGGCGTTGGTATTTGTGATAATACGAGAGTATTAAGTGTCGATGACCAAGGCTTTAGAGCGGCTGGCGACAAGCTAATTTCTGCAGATTTAATGATTTGGGCCGCTGGTGTTAAGGCTCCTGATTTTATTAAAAACATTGAAGGCTTTAATACGACTCGTAACAATCAAATTATCGTGAAAGGTACTTTGCAAACAGAGAAATTTGATGACGTGTTTGTCATTGGTGATTGTTGTGCTTGCGAACAGCCTGATGGGTCTTTTGTTCCGCCACGTGCTCAATCTGCTCATCAGATGGCATCGTTAGTATTTTCAAATATCAAGGCCTCTTTTAAAAGTGAGCCACTAAAGGAATATATCTATAAAGATTACGGTTCCTTGGTTAATTTAAGCAAATACAGTACGGTCGGTAATTTGATGGGGAACCTAATGGGTGGCTCTATGTTTGTAGAAGGGCGGATCGCACGTTTTGTGTATGTTTCTCTTTATCGTTTACATCTTATAGCGATTCATGGATGGGTAAAAGCAACGATTATTATGGCTGCACAAAAGGTAGGTAAAGTCGTTAAGCCAAAACTTAAGCTACATTAAAAATTAGTAATTTATGAAAAAGCCGACAGTTTATGTGAAGTGACCCCATAAAGTTGGACTCATTTCTAAGCGGCTACCAAGGCCTGA
>JBQEFB010000063.1:0-12558 GCA_052107635.1 Marinomonas sp.
AAGACTTTATGGTTTTTGGAAGGAATTACTATGTGGGGTTTAGCCGACGCTCACGGCTTGTTAGTGGACGGAATGTAGCAGCTTGCCATTGTCATGATGTTGAGCTGTTTTATTGGAAAGATACAATTAAGCTTATCAGGGGAGAAAAGTTTAATTGATAGCAGTAATAATACGTCATAAAAAAAAGACCTAGTAGAATTGTTCTACTAGGTCTTTTTTTTATGTTTTTACTGAGATTACATCGCTGCTTTGAAAATAGCGACGACTTCTTCATGACTCGGTTGAATTGGGTTAGTTAAGCCACAAGCATCTTTCATTGCATTTGTTGCTAGCGTTGCGAAGTCTTCTTCTTTCGCCCCAAGCTCAGTTAAGCCTGCTGGAATATTGACACTTTGCGACAATTTCACGATAGCAGCCACAGCAGCGTCTGCTCCTTCTTTATCGTTTAATGTGCTTACATCCATACCCAATGCGTTAGCGATGTCTTTTAAACGAGGCGCTGCGACTTGAGCATTGTAGCGTTGTACATGTGGTAGCAATACCGCATTACAAACACCGTGTGGTAAATCGTAGAAGCCACCTAGTTGGTGAGCCATAGCATGTACATAACCTAGCGATGCGTTGTTAAATGCCATACCTGCTAGGAATTGTGCGTAAGCCATTTGGTCACGGGCTTCCATATTAGTACCGTTATGAACGGCTTCATGTAAATTGTCACGAATCAACTCAATTGCCTTGATGGCACAAGCATCGGTAATAGGGTCTGCGGCTGTAGATACATAAGCTTCAACAGCATGAGTTAAGGCGTCCATACCGGTTGCAGCGGTTAGTGCTGGAGGCATACCTGCCATCAGACGAGGATCATTAACAGATAATACCGGTGTGACATTTTGGTCAACAATGGCCATTTTAATATGACGATCTTGATCCGTAATGATGCAGAAGCGTGTCATTTCTGAGGCAGTACCTGCAGTGGTATTGATACTAATTAGTGGTAACTGCGGTTTTTTGGACATGTCCAAACCTTCATAATCACTAATGTGTCCACCATTTGTCGCAACAAGGGCGATGCCTTTAGCGCAATCATGGGCAGAGCCACCACCCAAAGAGACAACACAATCGCATTCGTGAGCATGTAACACTTCTAGCCCAGCGTTGACATTATTCACCGTTGGGTTTGGTTGAACGCCATCAAAAATTAAGCTTTCTACGCCACGTTCTAGAAGTAAGTTTTTAACCTCGTTTGCGACACCTAACTTTGTCATTCCAGGGTCAGTAACAATCAAAGCTTGTTTAAAGCCAAGTTTTTCGATTTGTACGACAGCATCATTGAGAGCACCTTCACCTATGATGTTAACTGCAGGAATATAAAATGTATTACTCATGACGTTCACCTTCTTTTGTTATTTTAGTTTACGAACTCATTTTCTCACTATTCTTATAACATAAGCGTGATTTAGCGCAATATTTTGTAGAATAAATCTCAATTCAGATATTTAGGAATTCATAGTGATTGCACTCGGTTATCAGATCTATTTTAGCGTTTTTAAGGTGTTTAAAATGGCGATAGATTTTATTGCGGAATTTAGGTTGTGACTAACCTAGATGTAACTGTGGTGTTTATTAGGGCTGTGTTAATTGTATTGATCGGAAAGGGGATACAAAAGATTCGGACACGTTTTCTCTCACCTTAATAGCTTATCTCTCGATAATATTAACCGCTTTGATCCTCATTGTTTGTGGATTTCTCACTGCTCAAATGGCTGCTCTGTGGTAAGGTTTCGCTATCCAATGCGCTGAAAGCTATTAGATTTGAGCGCAACTATTATTAAAGTATTTAGAAGGAAGTGATTGTGTCCGACGCTCAATCTATAGAAATTAGTAAATTAGAGAAATTACGTACTGCTTGGTTACCTGCAGTAGAGTTTTTGTTCGGTGAAGCGGTACCTGAAGCTGAGTTTGCGGGCTTTGAGATTACGGAAGATGCCGTAAAGCCGATCGCTGTATTTGAGAATGAAAATGCGCCTTATCAATATAAAATTAGAATGTCATCTCGTAGCTTTAGTAATGATGTGATGCTTTTAGCGGATGTCATCCAAGAGATGGTGCGAGGCTTGTATCCGGTTGTTACTAAAGATCATAAAACGACGACATTATGTGAAGGTGTTGCGATCTACGGTGCCATCATGGCGATTAAGCAAGCCTTTGGTGAAGAGACAGTTGATTCTTATCTGAATGCATTACGAGAAAATGCTCATGCGTATTATGATGCTTTTTCATATGTAGCGGTCTTATTAACTGAAGATCCACAGGCGATTAAAAAATTACGTGTTGTGGAACCTCATTTATATAAGGTCAGTAAAGGTGATTTTGAGACAGCTGAAATAGAGATTAATCGAAAAGTAAAAGATATTTTGCTACTGAATTTTCATGCCTAATTAAGCAATAAATTGTGTTTGGATAGATAAAAAAACCGTGTAGAAATACACGGTTTTTTTTGTTCTATGCGTTACCAAACGAGATGCTATTTGTCTTGTAGCTCGTTTAACTCTTCGCTAAACCAAATTTTACGTTTAAAGCGAGGGTTTTTAGAGGACATATCTATTTTGTATGGATTTGCTTCTTGTGCTTGTGGCAAGTCGAGAATGTTGCACAGCTCTTGGGCTAGCCATTTCTCAACTTTTAACACGACCATTTTTTTACGTAAACGGCCTTGCTCGTCACGGTTCAAAATAGTTGGTAGCGTATTTAGCGTAAGGATTTCACCCAATGCTGGATGTGCCATACGTTCGCGACCTTCATCACTTGCATAAAAATGCGAGACGGCGAAAACCATGCGCTCAGGGTTAATTTGCTGCAAGAACTGGCAAGATTTTACAACGGTAGAACCGGTACGAACCATATCATCGAATAAGATGATGCTAGCACCGTCTAAGCCGTCAAATGTGTGCTCACTTTCTTTGTGTAAGGTGATTTCTACTTTACGTTCATCAGTACGCTCTTTATCAAGCATAATAAATTTTGCTTTGCTTAAACCAAGCGTGTTGTACATTTCTTTCACGAAATCACGTGCGCCTTTATCAGGTGCACACAACACTAACCCTTCGCCATCTTTGCCGTAGTTTAATATGTCTGAGTTAAGCAAATAGTGAGCATAAATTTCATAAGGGATTAAGTTATGAAATTCACCTTCAAATACCTCATTAAACATTTTCTGTACAGAATCTGAGTGGTTGTGAATTGTCATCACAGTGTCCACTCCAGATAGCTTAAGCATTTGAGCATAAAGCTTGGCAGTAAAAGGTTGACCATCGAATTTTTTAACGTCTTTGATATCACGATCAAAACTCGTTTCACCTAAACTCTGATGCGGGCCACGATCCTGAGCGCTGTAGAACAAATCAGGCTCTACAAGGATAACGCGAGCGGCACCATTTTCTTTAGCTGCACGAGCAATAATAAAATTCGACATGGCAAGTTCTTGGCGTGTTTTTACATTATTGCCAGTACTCACAATAATGACAGACTTGCCTTTTAGCTTACGGCCAATGTTTTCGAAATCTGCTTCGTCGGAGATAAATCGCGGGCAAAATTCAGAGTTCATGAATTGTTTCATACTGATCAAGTCAGCAATGTCATCGTATTGACCCATTGCATAGGCAATATCAATAGCGAATGGGTTATCGGAAGAGTTACTAACAACGACAACGTTAGATGGCTGACCGGTCGACAAAGTCATGAAGGATCCTTAACTAAAGGGGGTATGGGAATGGCGCTGATTTTAATACTTGTCGACAGATTTTGATAGAGCCGAGGGGAATGTAGGGGAATAAATCACAGTTTTATATAAATGAGGTATGAAACTGATTCTCGTTATTATTTGAAGTTTCTATTCTTTGTCGTGTTGTACTTATTATTTAATTTAGGCTCTAGTTAAGTTCACTAAGTCAATAGGTGATTAGAGAGAGTCGAGGCGTCAATCATTATCAAATGATTGTATTGTTGTCGTTAACAAAAAAGTCCCAATACAGAAAAATTAAAATTCGATTTCTACTGTGCGGCTATCATGAAAGGTCAGATTTTATTTTGTTATCTCACCTTTCGTTATGTTATTAGTGATTATCCCCCGCAATGCTGATAACAGCTTGGAGTTCTTGGACACACTGAACCTCGTGGGCAAATAAGGCGTGCATCATTGTCTATGCCCCGTTCTACCCAGTTGATATTGAGGATTTTTGCTACACTCATTAGGTCTTTCTTCATGGCGTTGGGGATTTGTGATGTACCACCGCCGGCAAAGCAGGCATGTTTTAGCTCTTGGGCAAGGGCGATAGCGTCTTTACCTTGCGCTGCAATGGCAGGGTTCAGATCAATCCCTGAACATAAAACATGGCTACTGCCTGTTAGATCTTGAACCTTGATTGACTCACAAGCGTAGATACGCGGCTCGTCGCCCACATTCAAAATAGAAATTTGTGCTGAGGTACCTATCGTCGGGGCTGTAATCATGCGAAAGACTGCCCAGTTTTGACAAGGATCTTCTACTAAACTCATGTTTCCCCAAGGTAAAGGGATGCCATTTCCGCGATAAACTGCTTTTAGTTTTCCTGGTGCAAACGCATCAAAGTAATGCCAGTGCGGATAGGGAGATACGGCCGTCATACGACGCATCGCAACAGATTCAGAAACGCCAGCCAGCTTTGAGGTATTAATCTCGTAACCATTACGATCGAGCATTTGGCGAAATGGTACTTTTGGACAAAGTAATGCTCCTGCAAAAAAACTGCACTCAAAATCTCGCCAGGCATACAGAATATCTTGCGCGTCCATACCAGAGGTATGTGTTCGTGAATTCGGGGATTGCAATGGCGTTATTTCATTACGTCCAGTGACTAATACGTTACTCATTGCATCCTTGTCATGTAATACGGCATGACCTATGTGTACGGCGAGATTATATTTTAGTCGTTGGGGTTGGGACTTCATTATTTGGTTTACGTAGATTTGATTCGGTGGCTCAAAAAAAGAGGTGACAACATGTTGCTCTCCAATCCCCATGCTTTTCAATACCGCTTGAGGTGTTTTACGGAACCATTTAATTTGTAATCCCATTTGTTTGGTAATGGCAACAATATCATCAAGGCTTAATGGTAGGCGTTTTAGACCCACTTCTTCCGCTGCACGTTCTAAGTCAGGAAAATGATTTTGATGATGTTCTTGATGAGCTCGAATTAATAGATGTGCAAATTGGCGACCACTGGTGCCGGTTTGTGACAGCATTTCAGGTATGGCTATTTGTAGGATTTCTTTTGAGAACAAGAAGTTTGGTTCAAGAGGCATACCGTTGATACCGCCGCCGGAGCCCTTTTGTAGCGTAATAGCGTCCTCTTCTGGTAAATCATCGAAAAACCAATCTACACTTTTTTGAAAAACACTGGCAATTACTTCCAATACTTCTTCACTAGGAACACGTTTTCCTCGCTCTATCATGGACAGATAGGAAACAGAAGGCGCGTATTCGGCGTCTACTTTTACACACCTTGCAGATAGATCTTCCATCGTCAAACGGTTGCGTTTCCTGAGGTTACGGATTTTTGTACCCAAAAAATGGGCTTTACGAATAAGACTATTTTTATTTTTCATTTTGTAAAATTCACACTGTGTAATTTTTATTGTGAAATTTCAATTTATTTTGTCATAAACTAAAAGTCAAGCAATCGATATCCCTTACCGAAAACATGATTAGACTGGCAGATTAGAAAAGGAAAGCAAGATGAACCAATCACAAAATAAAAATAATGCGTTACAAGCTGAATTTGGCCATTGGATTAACGAAGACTTTCGTCGCTTTCTTGATAACGACGTATTGCCTCTTAATGGTTTAGATTCTGATACCTTTTGGCGTGATTTAGATCAAATGGTTAGTGATCTTGCGCCTGTTAATCGTCAGCTGCTAGCGACTCGCGAGAGTCTTCAACAGCAAATTGATCAATGGCATCAAGAGCAACAAGATCAGCCGATGGACATTGTCGCTTATGAGTCTTTTCTTCGAGAAATTGGTTATTTGGTAACAGCAGGAGAGGATTTCAGTATTACGACAGAAAACGTAGACGACGAAATTGCTACCTTAGCCGGCCCACAATTGGTTGTGCCACTGAAAAATGCGCGTTTTGCTTTAAATGCAGCGAACGCTCGTTGGGGAAGTTTGTATGATGCGTTTTACGGTACAGATGTAATCGAACGCAATGAGAGTCAATTTGTTGAAGGGAATGCACAACAACGTGCTAAGCAGGTTGTTGCTAAAGCGAAAGACTTTTTAGATGAGACGTTTCCGTTAGACAAAGGGTCGCATCATGATGCAACCAGCTATCTTGTTTATTACCGTCATTTGTTAGTGTCCTTTGCTGACGGTCGCCAGACTGGACTAAAAGCACCGTCTCAATTTGTTGCGTTCAATGGTGAGGTTAGTGATCCAGAGTCTATTTTATTGAAAAACAATGGTCTCCATGTAGAGATCAAGCTGGATCGTAACGGTAAAAATGGTATGCAAGATACCGCACACATAGATGACATCATCATTGAGTCCGCTTTGACTACCATTATGGATTGTGAAGACTCTGTTGCAGCGGTGGATGCCGAAGACAAGCTAGAAGTATACCGAAACTGGTTGGGTCTAATGCAAGGTCGCTTAGAAGCCAGTTTTGAAAAGGGCGGTAAGACCCATACTCGCAGTATGAACCCAGATCGCATGTTCTTTGGTATCGATGGGGAAGACTACCCAGTATCAGGACGTTCTTTGATGTTGATTCGTAATGTTGGGCATTTGATGGAATCTGATCTGATGCAAAATCAGCAAGGTGAATTTGTTCCTGAAGGCATTATTGATGCAGTGGTAACAGGATTGGTTGGTGCACTGGACTTACAAAATAATGAGGCACTGAATAATAGCAAAACAGGCAGTATTTATATTGTTAAGCCGAAAATGCATGGACCAGAGGAAGTTGCGTTTAGTTGTGAGTTATTTACTCGCGTTGAGCAGCTAATAGGGCTACCAGAGAATACGCTTAAAATCGGTATTATGGATGAGGAGCGCCGTACGACAGTTAATCTAAAAGAATGCATCCGTATGGCGAAGCAGCGTGTGGTGTTTATCAATACCGGTTTCTTGGATCGTACGGGTGATGAGATCCATACCAGTATGCAAGCGGGCGCATTTTTACCGAAAGATCAGATTAAAGCACAACCTTGGATTCAAGCGTATGAAAACCGCAATGTCGATATCGGCTTGCAATGTGGTCTACAAGGTCGAGCACAAATAGGTAAAGGAATGTGGGCTATGCCAGATGAAATGGCCGCAATGATGAGAGAAAAATTGGCACATCTTGAAGCGGGCGCTAATACCGCTTGGGTTCCATCTCCGACCGCAGCGACCCTACATGCCTTGCATTATCACCAAGTAGATGTTTTTGCTGTACAAGAAACGATTAAACAGCGCCCAGCGGCGACCTTTAGCGACTTGCTTCGTATTCCTATGATTCAAGCAGGACAGGCTTTATCTGCAGAGACGATAGAACGTGAAATAGAGAATAATGTTCAAAGTCTTCTTGGGTATGTTGTTCGCTGGGTAGAAGCTGGGATTGGTTGTTCAAAAGTTCCTGATATTCACAACCATGCGCTAATGGAAGATCGTGCCACTTTACGGATTTCTAGCCAACATATTGCGAACTGGTTACTACATGGCATCTGTAATAAAGGCCAAGTAATGGCAGTAATGGAGCGAATGGCAAGAGTGGTAGATGAACAGAATGCAGCAACACCAGGATACTTACCTATGTCGCCTAGTGGCATGACAGCAGAAGAACATGGCAGTTTTGCCTTTCAAGCGGCGCAAGATTTGATATTTAAAGGGATAACACAGCCAAATGGCTATACCGAACCACTGTTACATACTTACCGCGTGTTAGCGAAAGCGGCAGAGTGTAATAGCTAAGACCAATTAATTGATCGATTTAATAATAGGGCAATTTGCCTAAGTCACTAAAAACTAACCTAGAGAAGAGAGCTTAACCATGCAAACTTACAAAAATAAAACTCAGCAGGCAGCGCAAACTATTCAACAACAAGGGTCCGCGTGGGCAGCAATTAATCCAGAGCATGTGGCGAGAATGCAATTGCAGAACCGTTTTAAAACTGGTTTAGATATTGCAAAATACACAGCAACAATTATGCGTGACGATATGGAAAGTTACGACAAAGACGCAGCGAATTACACTCAGTCTTTAGGTTGCTGGCATGGATTTATCGGTCAACAGAAAATGATTTCTATTAAGAAACATTTTGGCACAACGCGTAGCCGTTACTTGTACTTGTCAGGCTGGATGGTAGCAGCGATGCGTTCTGAATTTGGACCGCTACCTGACCAATCGATGCATGAGAAAACCTCAGTACCTGCGTTGATTGAAGAGCTTTACACCTTCTTGAAGCAAGCAGATGCAAGAGAGCTACAGCATATATTTAAAGAGATGGATGACGCTCGTGAAGCAGGTGATCAAGTTGGCGAGCAAGCAGCTCAGGCTAAAATTGATAACTTTGAAACACATGTCGTACCTATTATTGCTGACATTGATGCAGGTTTTGGTAATGAAGAAGCGACTTATTTGCTTGCGAAGAAAATGATAGAAGCGGGTGCTTGTTGTATTCAGATAGAGAACCAAGTGTCAGATGCTAAACAATGTGGGCATCAAGATGGTAAGGTAACTGTGCCTCATGAAGATTTCTTGGCAAAAATTAATGCGGTTCGATATGCCTTTATGGAGCTTGGTGTAGATGATGGCGTTATTGTAGCTCGTACGGATTCATTGGGTGCTGGTTTAACACAAAAGATCCCTGTATCTCGTGAGCCTGGTGATTTGGCAGATCAGTACAATGCTTACATCGACGGTGAAGAAGTAACTTCTTTAGCTGACATACAGTCCGGTGATATGTTGATTAAACAAGGGGGTCGTTTGATTAAACCAACACGTCTGCCAAATGGTTTGGTACGTTTTAAAGCCGACACTAGTACAGATCGTGTGGTTCTAGATTGTATTACGTCATTGCAAAATGGGGCGGATTTGTTATGGATCGAAACAGAGAAACCGCACATTGGTCAAATTGCAGCCTTGGTAAATCGTATTCGTGAAGCCGTGCCAAACGCCAAATTGGTTTACAACAACAGTCCTTCTTTTAATTGGACATTAAACTTCCGTCAGCAAGTATTTGATGCTTGGTTAGCAGAAGGAAAAGACGTAAGTGAATACCAACGTGATCAATTAATGTCATCTCAATATGATGGTACAGCATTGTCGGATGAAGCGGATGAGCGTATTCGTTGCTTCCAAAAAGATGCAGCGAAACAAGCGGGTATCTTCCATCATTTGATTACATTACCTACTTACCATACTGCTGCCTTGTCTACTGATAATTTAGCGAAAGACTACTTTGGTGAGCAAGGTATGTTGGGTTATGTAAAAGAAGTTCAGCGTAAAGAGCTTCGTCAAGGTTTGGCATGCGTAAAACACCAAGATATGTCAGGCTCAAATATAGGTGATGATCACAAAGAGTACTTCTCTGGTGAGCAAGCACTTAAAGCCTCTGGTAAAGACAACACAATGAACCAGTTCGCAGTATCTTCCTAAGATTCCCCTTTTTTCTTAAATAGATGTTTGAGGCCAGTAATGATGTGATTGCTGGCCTTTTTTATGGGTGACTAGGTTATGAAGGTTCAAAGTGTCTGTATTGGCAATACATAATGGATTCAATGTGATTCCTAAGAAGGTTATTAGAAACTTTTTATATAGTATTTATCTCGAGGTTCGAAACACTTTAAACTAATTGAGAATTAACATTAAGTGAGGACATTATGAGCGTTTTTAAAAAAGTAGCGACAGTGGCTGTGTTGGCCTCATTACTTATTGGTTTGTCGGCATGTGGGCCACGTCCAGGTGGGCATGGTGGAGGCGGACATGATGGAGGTGGTGGCCATACTCAAGGTCATTAAAATATTAATAAAAAAGGACGTGATCGTCCTTTTTTATTCTCTCCATTATTTCTTAAGTCGTGATGTCTTCCTGAGACTTTGTATCTGCGCTTGTCTCTTGAGGAGAGATTAAGATTAATGCGTTAGAGTGTTAGAGTGTTATGAAAGATAATGCTCAACTCTTTTTAGCTTTATGGTAGATTGTTGTCATACAAAAGGGGTTAAACTGCTACCCCATACAATAATGACATCAAAAATAGATTTGTAGTAAGACACAAATCGCGCTTTAGGGAGCCAAATATGCGCTTTAAACACACCAAAATTTTAGCCAGCTCAATTCTTTTTGGGGCTATGACATCTCACGTTATTGCGGCAGAATTTAAAGTTCCAGTTTCTTATGAAATCATGTACGTTGATCTTAAAGAGGTAAGCAAATTTGGTTCTGATTTTAGCATCGACCTTGGTCCAGGCCATCACCAAATTGTGATTCGCTACCATCAAACTATTCGTAATAGCGACAATTTAAATCTTTTTAAATCTGAACCCATTATTATTGATATGGATATGGAAAAAGACGCTAAGTTAGAGCTTAAAGCGCCTCATATTCGTCGTGAAGATAAGGCGACTGATTATGCTAAACAGCCGACATTTACCATTATAAATACCAATGACGGTAGTAAAGTTGATTACAAAGAAAGAATGCTGCCTTTTAAACCGGGCTTTCAAGTAACGCGTGATCTGCTGACTGAGATTAAAGAGTTTACTGGTGCTTATGTTGTCAAAGTAAACCCAGATACATCTTATGCTCCAGAACCTGCATCAAAATCTGTAACAGAAGCGAATGAATTTAAAATGTTACAGTTCTGGTTTAATAAATCAGATGAAGCAACGCGCAAAGATTTCCGTATTTGGATGGTAGATAATACTCACCAACCTAAAGTAAATAATACGCAATTTGAAATGCTGACATTCTGGTATAACAAAGCAAACACAGAAGAGCGTAAAGCGTTCCAAGTATGGTTAGTAAAGTAACACAGCCTTTCTTGTAGATAGGCTTAAGTTATATATAATAAGCCAGATATAAAAAAAACCTGCCAATACGAAGTGTCCAACTGTATGGAATGACTTCAATAGCGCAGGTTTTTTTTCGATTTTTCTAAGCCGTTTTTAATTGTGAATTTTGGGCAATTTTTTGATTGAATTTATTATTTACCCACAGTGCAAGTAAGATAATACCAGCGCCAATCGCAAGTCGTACTATATCGGCATCTCTATTCCAAAATAAAACATTCACTAGGATACCTGCCGGAATTAATAAGTTGTTAGCCACTGCTAATGTGCCAATATCGACTAATGTCGCCCCTTTATTCCAAGCAAAATAGCCAAAACCTGATGCCACAATACCGAGATAGCTTAAAATCCCCCATTGCAATGAGGTCGTAGGTAGTTTTTCGAAATTTCCTAATACCAGAAAACAAGGCGTAACAACCAGTAGTGCGCCAATAAAAAACCAGCCAAAAATGGTTCTTTGCGGTAGGTCTGTTTGTTCTTTTGCTAGTATATGTTTATAGCCCACTTGTCCGGCTGCAAAACAAAAGTTTGCCCCCTGAACAATAAATAGCCCTTTAATAAAGCCTTCATCAACACCTTGATAACGAATGGCGACCGCACCGGCAACACCCAATAACGCACTGACAAGAAAGCCGATGTTAAAGTGTTTGTCTAATAATGCATTAAGTAGAGTGACGTATATTGGGGTCATTACGGTAAATAACAGTACTTCTGGTACGGACAAATATAAAAAAGACTGGTAATAAAACCCGTACATAATTCCCAATTGTAACGCACCACAAATCATCAGTTTAATGGCCAGTTTTGGCTTTACTTGTCCCAACTTTAAAAAGGGTAGAAAAATCAGAGTAGCAAGCGCAACGCGCATGAGTACCGAAAACCAAGGATCTACTTGTCCTGCTAAATAGACTCCAATCAAGCTGAATGAAAAGGCCCATAGGAGGGTGACTGCGACGAGTATTGGCATGAGCATCGATTCCAAAAAAAGTGGCGTTAAGTTTAACCAGTTCGGTAATTTTGGTAAATCAGTTTACCTAAAAAAAGCATGAGGTTTACAAGTGTTTTTTATTGCTCAGAAAGGACTGAGTTTAATAAAAACATAATGTTTTATGCATGAAGGGAATTATGTCTCAAGTTAATCTGAGCATTGCTGTAGGGTATTTTTTTCATGAATACAATAATTAGCAGAAGAGATTAGGTTGGTAGTCTTCTTCTTTAAGTTGCTGTTAGCCGTTTTATTCAGACGTGTTTTATAAAAATTGATAATATTAATTTTTATGGGATATAAGAATATATTTAGCTTGAGTCGCAATGAGGGTATAAAAATAATGAAATAAAAAACCAAATAGTAGGTTTTTATTGATCTAGGTTACTATTCTGGACTGCTTTTAAATCTCTCTTCTAGAAAAATTGATCTAGGGAACCTCTGTACTGATTAGCACCTCCCCCTTGTGCATAACTTTTACTCA
>JBQEFB010000064.1:0-2978 GCA_052107635.1 Marinomonas sp.
TAGGTGCAGCACCTGGTTAGATCACCACCAACTCAGGTAGGTGCAGCACCTAGTAAATCGGCCAAATTACTCCAAGTAGGTGAAGCACCTAGTAGGCAACACTACTTAAGGCATTATCTAACATAATTTTAAGATATTGCATACAAAACCACTTCCTAACACAAGAACCAACAAATAAAGAAAGAACCAGTTTATTAAAGTAGAACCACTTTTAATGATTATTTATAATAAATCGGTTCTATATTGTGTGTTTATTATGTACTATGTTGCACATCGGCTACAGAGGAAGTGAATATGGCACATAAAAATTTTACAAATAACGCAGTATCTAACAATGCCAGTAAAATAGGGCACGGGATGTTATCGGACCAGCAAACGCTTAAAGATCGAATCCTATCAAATGACTCTGTCCGGATTGACAGTGATCAAGTGAATGGCATGCCTCGAATTGTCTATAATCATGCTATTACAAAAACGGCACTACGAAAGTTTGTTGGTGGTGCAACTAAGACGTTTGGAGAGAAGTTTACAAAAGCGGTAGAACTTGGCGTAATACCTGAGCCAATTCAAAGTAATACTAATTTCCGTTACCTGCTCACCCAACCAGAAGTTCATGCTTTGTTAGATCATTGGAACTTTCCTAAATATTCAGTTGAAGTTGGAAATAATAGATTCCCGTTAAAAAAATGTATAGTTGCTATTGCAAACCAGAAAGGTGGGGTTGCTAAATCTACAACAACCTCTTCTTTAGCTGTTGCCACCGCTTTAGATCTTCATTTACGTGCAAATGTGTTAATTCTTGACCTTGATCCACAAGGAAGTATGGATCAATTCACTGTCCATGATCCAAATAATGAAATATTTCTAACCTTAGTCGACATTATCATGGGGAAAGATTTAGAAAAAAATCAATTCTCTGAGCTTTTAGATATGGCTGATGAAAAGGATATTATTCAAAAATCACCATTTGAAACACATTTATGCAATTTAAATGTTATGCCTGCGCACCCTATGGATGAACGGTTAACAGATGAATTTTGGCAAGCAAGCAGTGAAGATAGAGACAAAATTTTTTCTCGGTTAAGAGAAACAATTCTTCCCGCTTTACAAGAGAAATATGACGTTATTCTTATTGATACACCCCCAGTTGACGGGCCACTAACTTGGTTAGCCTTGGAAATAGCTGATTTTCTATTGACACCAATTGCTCCAAAGGAAATGGACTATTCTTCAACTGGATCTTTTTTATCTGCTTTAGACCGCCGATACGCAACGCTACCTTCTAAAGGAATGAACCTTAAAGTCCACAAAATGGTCCTTACTGATCATGATCCAAAGTCAACTGCGGAAGTAAATATAAAACATAGAATTGTTAAGTCTGCTCAGGAAAGTCTTTTTGGCTCTCACTTTGTTCATAGTGATGCTTTTGTGGCTGCGTCCAGCAAACACAGAACTGTGCTTGATTTGTCACATGCGGAAGGTTTGTGTTCGAAAATCAATTTAAGGAAAGCATCTGAAAGTGTCCAAGCTGTTTATAGTCAATTCATTTTAGCAATACGATCAATTTAATAAATTAGGATAAGAGGCCACATAGAATGGATAATTTTCGTTCACGAAACAGAGGTTTACACACGGCCAGTGGTAATGGGCTTTCAAGTTTAAAAGACAATAAAAGTACTTTTATAGATCAGATTACTGGTAAAAAGCATACCTTTAAAACAAATGATGTTTCGATTGACTCGTCTGAATTAAGTTCTAAAACGGAAATTTCACCCTTTAACCCTAGAGAAATTTCTAAAATTGATTTAGAGAGTTTGAACCTATATAAAAATCTAAAAGAATTTCAAATTTTAAGTGAACCTGCAATTGGTTACACTTTACCAGATTCTGATACAATTTTTATCGCAAACGGAGCAACGCGAAGAGCTTGTTGTATAGATATCTATAATAAAACGAACATAGATATTAAATATAATATTCATGTTATCCAACTGGATAAAGAGAGCATGTGGCTTGTTCTTCAAGAAATTAGAAGAACAGATTCTAACCGAAAATTTACGTTTATAGAGCAATCTATAAATGCCCTTTCTTTTTATGAAATGTACGCTACTACTGAACCTAGTTCGTCTGTTAAAAACATCATAGAAAACTATAATTTAACGGGAGCATCTTCTCTTAGCCAAGGGCGATTTTCTCTGATGATACCGTTTGCAATTATTTACTCCGAAATAAAAGAGTTTCTTATTGACGTAGACTCGAGAAAAATCTCTGCTAAGTTTGCAAAGTTAGTGATTGATTTCATTGAGAATACGGCAGAAAAGAAAATCACCATCCGAAAAACTGTTAAAGACGATAAAACCTCAAAAGGATACAGTTTCGTTGTGGTTGAAAATATTCAGTCGACTGTTCTTAGTGAGTTCAAAGCTGAAGTCACTGCTTTAAAATCAACATTGTCTAGAATACCTTCTCTTAATATAGATACGATAAGTGATGCATTGCAGACTAAAGACAGTGTCTCTGACGCAATACAAAAAAAAGACGCTGAAAACAACATTGTTATAAATGACCAGGTTTGCACAATTAATTTCTCTTTTACTAGAGAGGACTACTCAGAAAGTCAGATGAAAAAAATACGAGAAATATTTAATGAGAACGAAGATTTTTTAAATGAGCTTAAGAATAAAATAGATCAAGCAATTTAAGATAAAATTGTAACAAGAGGTTGTTATGACTATTCACAAATATACCGCATTTAGTACATTGAAGGCTCAAGATTTCTGGTCTTTACCTGTGCTTTTTCAAGAAATTTTTTTGGGGGAATGCCCTGTTTGTGTTAGAAAAGCGCTTATTAAATCAAAAAAAACAAATTAGTTAGCTTTCTGTCAAGAGACCTATAAGTGCGAAGATCAGCCTGATAGACACATGTCTTTCAGGCTTTATAGATTAGAACTAGTCGATAGCTACTGCCTAGGATATAG
>JBQEFB010000064.1:3078-11331 GCA_052107635.1 Marinomonas sp.
AAAAATGCTGATAGACACATGTCTTTCAGGCTTTATGGATTAGAGCTAGTCGATAGCTACTGTCTAGGATATAGAAAAATGCTGATAGACACATGTCTTTCAGGCTTTATGGATTAGAGCTAGTCGATAACTACTGTCTAGGGAATATGCGAATAAGTCCCGCGCATGAGACAATTCATTTTTAACCTTCGAGCCTGACCATGTCACATCAACTCACTTTTGCCGACAGCGAATTCAACAACAAACGTCGTAAAACACGTAAAGAAATTTTCTTGACTCGAATGGATAGCTTGATGCCATGGGATCAGCTTGAAGCGGTGATAGAGCCTTTCTACCCAAAAGCGGGGAAAGGAAGGAGACCGTATCCTCTGTCTACGATGTTTCGCATTCACTGCATGCAGCATTGGTACAACATGAGCGACCCTGCTATGGAGGATGCACTTTATGAAATCACGTCCATGCGTTTGTTTGCTGGATTGTCGCTGGACAGTGCCATCCCGGACCACACAACTATCATGAATTTTAGGCACTTACTGGAAAAGCATAAGCTCTCCCGTCAGCTGTTCAAAGAGGTTAACAAGTGGTTGTCTAGCGCTGGGATTTATCTAAAAGAAGGTACAATTGTCGACGCGACTATTATCGAAGCGGCCAGTTCAACCAAGAATAAAGCGAAAGCACGCGATCCAGAAATGCACCAGACTCAAAAAGGTAAGCAATGCTTCTTCGGGTTAAAAGCTCATATCGGTGTTGATGCTAGAACAGGACTAACTCACAGTCTAAGCACAACGGCGGCCAACGTACATGACATCACAGAAACAGAAAATCTGCTTCATGGTGAAGAACACTTTATCTCGGCAGATTCAGGTTATCGAGGCGCACAAAAAGTAAGCGCCCTTAAATCGACATTCTTGCCGATCTCGACATAATCTCGGAACCTACTCCTGTTTATTTTCTCTCATAGCAGGAGTTACCCATGAACCAATCTCCCCATTCTCAATCTCGTTCTGATTTCTGGCTTGAGCAAGTCAAAGCCGCTGACGTATCCGGTTTGTCTGGCGCCACGTTTTGCAAGCAGCATGATCTGAATTATTCGCAGTTTATGTATTGGCGACAAAAGTGTCAGAAACAGTCTGCACTCATGCCGGATGGCAAGGTGCCTGGTTTTGTCAAAGTCACGCCTTCGCGTTTTGAGTCGTCCTCCAGTTTGTCCGTGTCTTTGCCCAATGGTGTGGTCGTTCAAGGCATTGATTCACTCAATTTGCCCTTGGTTCGTCAATTATTGGAATGGACGTTATGACGCGTTATTTTCGCCCGTCGGTCGACATGCCTAAGATCTATCTTTATCGACAGCCTGTGGATTTTCGTAAGGCCGCTCTGGGGTTGGCGGCGATTGTCGAGCAGGAGTTGGGGCAAAATCCATTCGATGGTGCCTTGTATGCGTTCACCAATCGACGCCATAACAAAATCAAATGCTTGTTTTGGGAAGATAACGGTTTTGTGCTCTATTACAAAGCCTTAGCCGAGGAAAAGTTTCGCTGGCCGAAGGGCGATGAGGCTACCCTGTCGTTGACGGGGCAACAGATTAATTGGTTGTTGGATGGTTATGATGTATCGCGGATGGAAGGGCATAAAAAGTTGCATTATGAGTCTGCTTTGTAACCCTTTTTCGATCGTATTTTGGTATAATAATGGGTATGAAAAAAGTGCCGATTCCGACCAAAACACCGCCTTCTTATGACGGCCTGAGCCACACTCAGCTGGTCGAATTACTGACGCAAAAAAATGACCTACTTGATCATCACCATCAAGTCATTCAACAGCAAACCGCTCAATTGAGCAAGCGGGATAAACAGATCGCTTTGCTGGAAGAGCTGCTGCGTTTGGCCAAAGCGCAAAAGTTTGCGGCCAGCAGTGAGAAGTCGATTTATCAGATCGACTTGTTTGACGAAGTGGAGTTGGAAGCGGCAATGGAAGCGTTGATCGAACAGCTTCCTGAAGATGTACTTCCAAAAGACGTTCGTTCCCGTAAGCGTCAACGAGGCTTTTCGGATGCCCTTCCTCGAGTACGCATTGAGCTGACCTTGACGGATGACGAAAAAGTCGGCGCTACGTCGACCTTCTTCAGCAAAGTAAAAGAAGAACTGGACATTGTCCCAGCCAAGGTTCGAGTCCTCGAATACTGGCAAGAAAAAGCGGTGTTTAAAGACGAAGGGCAAGAACGTGTGTTCGCCGCTCAACGTCCGGTTCATCCGCTGGGCAAAAGCATCGCGAGCGTGTCAACACTGGCTTACATTATTACCGGTAAATACGTCGATGGCTTGCCACTGTATCGTTTAGAAAAACAGATTGAGCGTTACGGTGGTCATCTGGATCGGACCTGTATGGCAAATTACTTGATTCGTCTCAATGAGCCCCTCACTCCCTTACTCAATCTGATGTGGGAAGTGCAACTTGATGCTCATTACCTACAGGGGGATGAAACACGTATACAGGTCCTCAAAGAAGACGGTAAAACGGCCCAATCCGACAAATGGATGTGGGTAATACGTGGTGGTCCGCCAAACAAACCGGTGGTGCGTTTTGAGTATGATCCCTCCCGAAGTGGGCAGGTTGCCGTGCGGCTGCTTGATGGGTTTAGGGGCGTACTGCAAGCCGACGGCTATGGGGGATACAACACGGTCTGTCGAGAGAATAACCTGACACGCATCGGCTGCTGGGACCATGCTCGACGTAAATTTGTTGACGCCAGCAAAGCGGGGGAAACGAAAACAAAAAACAAACAGGCGGCGCCCACAAAAGCCGATGTGGCCTTAAGCCATATCCGTAAGCTCTACGCTGTTGAGGCTAAGATCAAAGACCTGAGTGACGATGAGCGAACACAAGCACGCCAAGAAAAAAGTCTTCCAATCCTTAACACGTTGAAAGCGTGGTTAGACAACAACCTTGGAAAAGTGCTCAAAGGTGGACTGACCCACAAAGCCATCCAATACACACTGAATCAATGGGATACGTTGACGGGCTACTGTGAGGATGGGCAATTACACATCAGCAATGTTCTGGCTGAAAACGCCATCCGTCCGTTTGCGGTTGGGCGTAAAAACTGGTTGTTTGCTGACACCTCACAGGGTGCCCGAGCCAGTGCTGCTTGGTACAGCCTCGTCGAAACGGCCAAAGCCAACGGGCTGGAACCTTATGCCTACTTGCATCATCTGCTGCAAAATATCGCCGAAGCGGATACGCTGGACAAGCTCGAAGCCCTGCTGCCTTGGAACGTCAAAACCGAGCTATAGAGAGCAAAATAGCGACTGAGAAGACAATAGGATTGAAACAAAAAAGAGAAAGCGTCAAAAGCAAAGAGGGATAAAAAAAGAAGGGATCTTCCGCTGCGTCCTTGCAGCTCTGAGTCATCCTGAAAAGCGACAGAGCCTCCATCCTGGATGGCATCGGCAAATCCCTTGCCCTCTGTCTAATAGTTACCCTATCGTTATTTACCCCTACCTACAAGCCTAAACCATGAAAAAATCGAATTTTAGGTCATCATGCTGACGTGGACTTATCCGACAGCCAAGTTCCTATAAAAAGAATGAAATGGCAAGGCGGCCGATTTAAGGGCGCTTACCACAAAAACGAGAAGAGCTCAAAGACATTAAAGCCGATTGGTTGGTTGCTGAGGTGCCAAGTAAGGTGCGCCTTCTCAAGAAACATCCGAGAATAAATAAGCAACCTATCCGAACGGAATACATAAAAGCCAGTATCAGAGCAAAAGTAGAGCACCCGTTTCGGATCATAAAGCGTCAGTTTGGTTTTAGGAAAGTCGTCTATCTGCGTATTCCGGTGATTGCGATCGCCCATTTCGGTTTAATCCGGCCACCTGATCTTGCCTTTTTTCTCTCGTCTTATTTTTACTCTAAGTGGCCGGATTGCGCCAGTTTTCTCATTGATTCACCTCCCAGTTCTATCCGATGACTATTGTGTACCAATCTATCCATTAAGGCGTCTGCCACTGTGGCGTTACCAATCATGTTGTACCACTCCTTCACAGGAAGTTGGCTGATGACGATGGTGCTGCTGTTTTGATAACGATCTTCAAGCACTTCTAATAGGTGTCCTGCATGCTCTTGGCTCAGTTTTTCCATACCCCAATCATCGAGGATCAATAAGGTTTTCTTAGCCAGCGACTGAAGCTGTTTTTGATAGGTACCATCCAATCGACCTGTACTCAGGTCGTCGAGAAGGCGGGTTAACCGATAGTACCTGACAGCGTGTTGTTGATCACAGGCGCTGGTCGCCAGTGCACAACCAAGATACGTTTTCCCCGCCCCTGTCGGGCCAGTGATTAAGATGTTCTGGTGTTTGTATAGGTAACTGCCTGTTAATAACTCGCTCATCTGTTTACGGTTAAGGTTTCGTGTTTCTTTGTAGACAAGTTGACTGGGTTGAGCATCGAGCCTGAGTTTTGCCTGTCGCTTTAAACGTTGGATTTTAGTTTGGTTACGGTTCAAAATTTCACTTTCTAGCAGCAGACTTAATCGTTCTTCGAAGTCCAGCTCTGCATAGGTAGTCAGTTGCTCTTGTTGCTGCTCTAGGGCTTTTGCTGCCTGGCTCAAACGAAGGCTTTTTAGTTGATCGTGGAGTCTATTCATTTGGATTCTCCTAGTGGTAACTGTTCGGGCCTCGAACATTGCTATGGATAATATTGGGTGTGGTCGTATTGTCTTTACTCATCTGTCCTTCACGATGACTCTTCAGCAAATTATTTATGAAGGTGTAGTTGGGTTTCGTTAACATCAGTGCGTCTTGACAGGCTTGCTCCAAACGCGACTCACCATGCGTTTTGCTCAGGCTTAACAACCCAAGGCAGGATCGGTAAGACTGCTCTGGATGAGGCTTGGCGAGGAGGATTTTATTAATGGTTTCTCGAGTCGCTGGGCCGATGCTCGCTCCCCAACTGAGCAAGCGTTCGGGTGACCACTTTTGATGGTGATGATGACAAGGCATGTGTTCTGGCTGTGTACTATTGCCACGCTCTCTTTGACTGCGCGGATGCTGAGCCACCATGTTGCCCTGATAATAAATCTGGTAAGCGTCCGGCAAACCACACATTTTAATATTCTTCAAACCCCCTAAAGTCTTTTGTTTTTTTAATGAGAGCAAAAGACTTATGTTTACAGCATCTTCCCAGCTTAACGTCACGCTCATTTGCGGCCCAACCGACATGCGTAAAGCCATTGATGGATTATGTAATATTGTCGCTTACGATCTTGAAAAAGAACCTTGTACTGAACAACTGTTTGTCTTTTGTGGTCGAGCACGGGATAAAATCAAAATACTGCAATGGTCACACAATGGCTTTTGGTTGCACTACAAGCGATTGGAAAAAGGCCAATTCCAATGGCCAGGTATTGAGGATGAACATTTATCCTTGCACATCTCGCATCGACAACTGAACTGGTTGTTAGATGGCTTGCCACTCAATTCAAGTGAGGCACATCCACATTTAACCTATCGATATCATGACGACTAGGTCTGTTGGTTGGTATAATCCACTCCATGAAAATACTTCCAGATGACCTACCTAATGATGTTGAATTACTTAAGGCGCTCTTGCTTGAGCAGGCTGTGTTATTAGGTGAAAAAGAGACACTGCTCACTCAAAAAGACTTGCAACTCGTCCAATGGCAATCCAAGTACGAACTGATTTTAGAGCAATGGCGCTTGGCGCAGCAAAAACAGTTTGGCAAAAGCTCAGAAGTGTCGCCAGGACAAGGCGAGCTGTTTGATGAAACCACCGCTGATTTAGACGATAACCTTGATACCGGGTCTGATACACAAACTGTTTCCTACACTCGTACAAAGCCCAAGCGCAAACCGTTACCCAAAGACCTGCCACGCGAAACGGTTGTGCTTGATATCGATGAGTCTGACAAAGTTTGCGAATGTTGCCAAGGTGAGCTTCATCAACTTGGCGAAGATCGTTCTGAAAAGCTAGAGTTTATTCCGGCGCAACTCAAAGTCATTGAAACCGTCCGCCCTAAATACGCGTGCCGTGAATGCGAAAAAACGGGCATTAATAACCCGATTCAACAAGCGGCTATGCCGCCCAGTATTATCCCCAAAGGCATCGCCACCCCGAGCTTACTGAGTCAAATCATTACCGGCAAATTCCAATACAGCTTACCCTTGTATCGACAAGAGGCCATGTTCAAACAATATGGTATTGAGTTGAGTCGGCGGACTATGTCAGATTGGATGAAAAAATGCGCGGAGGCTTTACAGCCTCTTTATGATCGACTGCATAGCATCTTGCTCGAACAGCCCGTCATTCAAGCGGATGAAAGTGTGCCAAGACGGAATGCTGTTGAACCTAACAGCATTCCTTGCTGTTTTTGAGATGGAAGAAGGCCTTCCGTATTCGCTTTACAGGAGGAGAATACAAACCACCTCAAGCTGCTGTGATTAAAAGTCATGGTAGTAAGCGTTGAGGAAAAGGCAACGTTGAGTTGTCAGGTATGGATAAAGGAGATGAACTCGTGTGAACCACTGGACAAGTGTCGTTACTTGTAAGTGTTGTCGAAACTATGCTCTTTTCGTTGGCATAGGATAAGAATAGCGGAAACCTGTTTACTGGCTATTTGGCAACCGGCATTGAGGTGGCATGACCTTTATCTAGGCTCAGAAATGGAACTTGGGAACCTGTCACTTTGATGTTAAGGGAGAACTCGAAGCGGGAAACCGTAAGGGGAGAGTACCAATGCAAAGTACAGGGACGGAGTTTTCCGTAGTAGTGATGAAACTGTTGTAATGACGGTGGAGCGAAGGGAAAACGTTATTCGGCTTTGTTTAAGCCAACAACTGGTCTACAGGATGATTACTTGAACAAGGCAAAACCTTTTAACATAGACAAAAAACTCATCTGGGAAGCGTGGTTGGCAGTGAAAGCCAATCAAGGTTCAGCAGGAATTGATGGTGTAACTTTGTCTGACTTCGAGCGTAATCTACCCAAAAATTTATATAAGATTTGGAATCGGATGAGCTCAGGCTGCTATATGCCACCCCCTGTTAAACGGGTAGAGATCCCAAAATCTGATGGTAAAACACGTCCTCTTGGTATACCAACTATATCAGATAGAGTGGCGCAAATGACGGTAAAAATGCAACTGGAACCCGTTTGGGACCGTTTATTTTCACCTTCATCGTTTGGCTATCGTCGAGGGAAATCAGCACATGACGCAGTTACTCAGGCAAGGAACAATTGCTGGAAATACAATTGGGTTATCGATCTGGATATCAAAGGCTTCTTTGATAATATAGATCACCAGTTGATGTTAAAAGCTGTTGATCACCTAAATCCACCGAATTGGGCAAAACTCTGTATTGAACGATGGCTGAGGGCAGATGTTATATTAACCGATGGCAGTAAGCTGTCAGGTGATAAAGGTACGCCACAAGGTGGTGTGATCAGCCCTCTACTCGCTAATCTGTTTTTGCATTATGCCCAAGACAAATGGCTAGCTAGGGAATATCCAAACCTACCATTTGAGCGATACGCTGATGATGCTTTGATACATTGCCGGAGTAAGCGTGAAGCCGAAGAGTTATTGTTGAAACTTAAGCAAAGAATGCTGGATTGTGGATTGGAACTTCACCCAGTAAAGACTCGTATTGTTTGTTGCGACACTAAAACACGAAGAAATCAAAATCAACATTATGAGTTTGATTTTTTAGGTTTTACGTTTCGCAGGCGAGGCGCCAGAGGTAGAGGAGGAAGACTGTTTACAGGGTTTCTTCCAGCCATAAGTAAAAAGGCCAAGAAGTCGATAGTTCGCTCGTTCAGAGACTGGAACCTCCAGCGATGTACAAGTTTAAATATCGACCAAATAGCGAAGAAGATTAATCCTCAGTTAAGAGGGTGGATCAACTATTATGGTAAGTTTTACCCAAGTGAAATGACTATTCTATGGAGAATTTTGAATAAGCGACTAGTACGTTGGTTCAGAAATCGAAGTAAACGCTATCGCTGGCATAAAACTAAAGCAGCCAAAGCTTTGGAGCAGTTCAAGCAAAGGCACAGCTATTTATTTGCACATTGGAAAATGAAGGAATGTTAAATTGGTTGAATAACAAGAGCCGTATGAAGCGAGAGTTTCACGTACGGTTCTGTGAGCGGCTAGAGGGGAAGTTCCTCTGGTCTACTCTACCTCGCATCCAAGTATTGAAAGAAACCGGCAAGACCGCTCAAAGTGATAAATGGAT
>JBQEFB010000065.1:0-11252 GCA_052107635.1 Marinomonas sp.
CTCGAAGGTTAAAAATGAATTGTCTCATGGAAAGGACTTATTCGCATCTTCCCAAATGAATCTAATTAAAAATCAAAAACGCTGTTTATTTGTTTTAAACATTCATAATTTGATCATTTATTTAAAAAATAGACTATTTTACAATAGCCAAAACGACATCTAACGTGTAAACCACTCGTCTAGATAGACGCTTTCTTCTAGACTGAGTATTATAAAAATGTCCAGATGCAATTAAATTGGTAGTAAATAATCCCGATGACCAACTTTTCAGCTACTAGCATAAAACTCGGCTATTTTTCGCGACGCGATGAGTCTTCTCAAGAGTCTGTGATGTTAGTGGAAGAAGTGCCTCTTGCCATTACTATAAACGGCATAACTCATGCCATTATGATGGTAACACCAACAGCACTCGATGCGTTTACTGTTGGCTTTGCTCTTAATGAAGGCATCATTGAAACGGCTAGCGATGTGCGTGATATAAGTATTACAGACACACCAACAAGCCATTTAGATATTCAAGGCTTAGCGATTAATTTAACAATTAGTCAGCGACGCTTTGCAGAATTTAAACAAGGACGTATAGCGCGACTTGGAGCGAGCGGCTGCGGATTATGTGGTGCAGAGTCATTGGAGTACGCGCTGCCACTACTCAATAAGCTACCAGCCAGCAAAATATTACCTGAAAGTATATTAACTACTTTAAGAGCTACTTTATTTGACCATCAGAAAATTGGCAAAGAAAGTGGTGCAATTCATGCTGCAATGCTGGTCTCACCTCAAGGTGACTACATCACCACCATGGAAGATATTGGTCGTCATAATGCACTGGATAAAGCGCTTGGTTATGCCTTACAAAATAATATAAATTTGTATAACCACAGCGTGATTATGTCTAGTCGATGCAGCACAGAACTAATACAAAAAGCGGTCCGCTCGGGTTTATCTTGTTTAATTAACCTTGCCTCTCCAAGCACGTTAGCGGTCAAACTTGCTCAGCAATATGGCTTAACATTGATCCATTTACCAAAAAAAGACGCACCAAGAGTTTTTGCGTCTTCCTATAACCAATAAGGTAATTCATAATGCCAAAAAATAATTTCTATACTCCTTATAAAGGTGCAGCTGGTGGTTGGGGCGCTCTAAAAAGCACTACCCAACATTGGCTAAAAAGCGATAACGTTGTACGTAACGTCTTTACTATGCTTAAAACCAACCAACCTAATGGTTTTGATTGTCCAGGTTGCGCATGGGGCGACAAAGACGATTCCGCTAAAATTCGTTTTTGTGAAAACGGGGCGAAAGCCGTCAACTGGGAAGCAACTTCTCGTCGTGTCGACGCCAAGTTCTTTAAAGAACATAGCGTTAGCTGGTTAAACACCCAAAGCGATTATTTCCTCGAATACCAAGGTCGTTTGACGGAACCAATGCGCTATAACGCACAAACAGATCATTACGAACCTATTTCATGGGATCAAGCGTTTGCCCAAATTGGGGATTCTTTAAAAGCACAAGAAGACCCAAATCAAGTGGCTTTTTATACCTCTGGTCGTGCCAGTAATGAAGCCGCATTTACTTATCAGTTATTTGCTCGCGCCTATGGCACTAATAACTTTCCAGATTGCTCAAACATGTGTCATGAAGCCAGCGGCTACGGTTTAACCAGCAGCATTGGTATCGGTAAAGGCACTGTCGAAATGGATGACTTTGAGCATGCTGATGCGGTTTTTGTGTTTGGCCAAAACCCTGGCACCAACCATCCTAGAATGCTTGAAACCTTACGTGAAGTCGTTGAACACGGTGCTCAAGTACTCACGTTCAATACTCTACGCGAAAGAGGGCTAGAACGCTTTCAACACCCTCAGCATCCTATTGAAATGCTAACTAACGGCTCTAAACCAACAAATACCAACTATTACTGCCCTAAGATTGGTGGTGACATGGCTGCTATTCGTGGCATGGTCAAAGTCATGATAGACATGGAAAAAGCCGCGCAAGCAAAAGGCAAAGCAATTTTCGATCATGCCTTTATTGCTAAACATACTCAGGGCATGGATGAGTACCTTGCTGAAGTTGAAAATACTTCATGGGACGCAATCCTTGATCAATCAGGGCTAACAAAAGAAGAAATCTACCACTGTGCAGAAGTGTACGCTAACGCGAACAGTGTTATTTGCACGTGGGCAATGGGGGTCACTCAGCACCGCCATTCTGTTGCTATTATTCATGAGATTGTTAACTTTCTAGCATTACGCGGTAATTTCGGCAAACCTGGCGCAGGCGCCTGTCCTGTACGAGGCCACAGTAACGTCCAAGGTGATCGTACCATGGGAATCGCTGAAGCACCTTCTCAAGGCTTTCTGAATGCCATGGAAAAACACTTTGGTTTTCCTCAGCCACAAGAACATGGCCTTAATGTCATTCAAACCATTAAAGCAATGCAAGAAAAGAAAGTCCGTGTCTTTATCGCACTAGGCGGTAACTTCGCAGCGGCGACTCCAGATACAAAACTGACAGAAGAAGCCCTAAAAGGGTGCGAACTCATTGTACAAATCAGTACTAAACTAAATAGATCGCATCTAACTATTGGTAAAAATGCATTAATCCTACCTTGTTTTGGTCGAACTGATATCGACAAACAAGCCAAAGGCATTCAACGCGTTACCGTAGAAGATTCTTTTAGCATGGTACATGCCTCTGGTGGTGTAATAGAGCCGCTAAGCCCTGAACAACGTTCAGAACCTGCTATTATTGCCGGAATGGCACAGGCGACTCTTGGTAACTTCCCTCTTGACTGGGAAGAGCTTATTAGTGATTACGGCTTAATTCGCCAACATATCGAAGGCGTCATTCCAGGCTTTAAAGATTTCAATAAACGAATCGAAAAAGATGGTGGTTTCTACTTAGGTAATAGCGCGCGAGAACTAAACTGGAACACACCTTCCGGTAAAGCCATTGTACATACTCACGCATTGCCTGAATCTATCTTGCCAAAAGAAGCCTATGCTCTAGCAACAGATTCAACGCTCATATTGCAAACCTTGCGTTCACATGACCAATATAATACGACTATTTACGGCATGGATGACCGCTACCGTGGTATTAAAGGTGAACGTGATATCGTGTTTATCAACCCTGCAGACATTGAGCGCTTAGGCTACCAAGAAGGCGACACAGTTACTCTAAGATCGTTATGGGATGATGGTGTAGAGCGTAAAGTAAGTGGCTTTAAATTGGTTCCCTATAGTATTCCCGCAGGAAACATCGCAGCTTACTACCCAGAAACAAACCCTCTGGTTCCGTTAAATAGCCATGGTGAATTTTGCTATACACCAACGTCTAAAAGTATCGCGATTGAACTTGAACCTTACCAAAAACCAGCCAATAAAATAGATGCAGTCTCTAACTAACAAGGTGATTTTCTCACTAAGTTAGTGATGAGAAATGCTTGTAAAGTCCATCTACTAAAGATAAAAAATAAAGGGGAAGTCGACCTAGTCGCTTCCCCTTTTCTATTCTCATACCACCTATATGAACCTGTCTGTTAAATAGAGCAACTGTGCTCAATACTAGGTTAACGCCTTTATCAATGACGCCACAGTATTGGAAAGAAAAGCACCAACACAGTGAAATACTCCAAGCGTCCTAGAATCATGGCGAAACTCATTAACCAGGTACCAGTATCATTTAGTGGCGCAAAATTACTGCCTAACTCACCAAATCCAGGCCCTAATACATTTAAACAAGCCGCGGTCGCACTCAACGCTGCCACAAAGCTCATGCCTGTTGCCATCAATAATATGGTAAAGACAATCGTCGTTAATGCAGCTAAACACATAAAGCCCATCACCGATTGACGAACATCTGCATTAATTGTGCGACCTTGAAACTTCATCGCAAATACCCCATTAGGGTGTACAAGACGCTTTAACTCTAAACCAACAGACTTGAGTGAAATGACATTACGAATGACTTTATTTCCTCCCGCAGTAGATCCTGCACAACCACCTATATAACCAACAAAAATCAATATAACGGCAGCCACCGCTGGCCAACTATTTAAGTCTGTCGCAGCGAAACCTGTACTGGTAATAAAAGAGATAATATGAAAAAAGGACTCAGTAAAAGCACCACTTAATGTCTGTTCCGCCCCTTGCTGATACAAGTAAAACGCCAACAAGGAAGCGATCACAAAAACAATAAGTAAAAAAGCGCGCATTTCCTCATCTCGCCAATAAAGCTTGATGTTTTTCGCCAAATAAACACGATAGTGTAGCGCGAAGTTCGTCGCCCCAAGCATCATAAAAACATTACAAATCCATAGTAAAGTCGTGCTATGAAAATACCCCATGCTTGCATCATGAGTAGAAAACCCACCAGTCGATACCGTTGATAAACTGTGCCCTATCGCATCAAATACGGACATTCCTGCGAGGTAATAGCAGAGCGCACACAATACCGTAATGGTGACATAAACAAGCCATAAATAATGGGTCGTATTGGCAACTCGCGGAGATAGCTTTTCATCTTTTATCGGCCCAGGCGTTTCTGCTTTTAACAATCGCATCCCTCCGATATTAAGCATCGGCAAGATAGCGACAACAAAAATCACCACCCCCAACCCCCCCATCCACTGTAAAAACTGACGGTACATAAGAAAAGTACGAGGCATCTCATCTAAGCCAGACAACACAGTGGCTCCTGTTGTCGTCAAAGCACTTATGGATTCAAAAACACCGTCGGTAAAGGTAATGTGGGTAACCGTGATAATAGGAATAGCGCCTAAGATACCAACTGCTAACCAGGTTAAACTAGCAAATAGCATCGCTTCTCGCGAAGATACAGAAGGCAAAGGGTATTTCTTGAAAACAATTAAAATAACAAGAGAAACACCCAGAGTAATAGACGCTGGCATAGTAAAATTGCTCGCGACATTATCTTTAAATAACATAAAAGATAACTCACCAAATACTAACTGAACTAACCCCATCCACAGACAAGGCATTGTTAATAATCGAAGTACTAATAGTGGCCGAATCATGTGCGACAAACACTCCTATAAAAACACAGGTGTTTTTGATAAAAGCGTGCTTTTAACCATATCGCGATCATCGTTAAATAAATAAGGTAATTGGGCGTTACCGTTAATGGTACTGATTTCATTGGTAGAATGGCTCAGCTGAGCATAATATTGTATTAACTTATACTATAGAAGATTTACTAGGTAATTTGCTATTTTGTCATATTGATACAACAACCCCTAATAAAATAGAAACTTTGCCCATAATAATCACAGTTACATTTTTCTCTATTTCCAACTGCATTTAGGTACATCAACAGTTTCCTCTCTGTTCTACCCCAAAAATACTCTTTTATGGAATAACATTACTGAAGAAACATAAACAAGCCTGAGCGTGGCTGTTAAGTTCGGATTGGCATAAGCAACATAGTTCGTTGCCTCAGGTCGGGGGTATAATACCAACGTACACTCCAGCATCAATAAGGTTTAACAATGCCAAGAAAAGTAAAGCGACACAAGAAGGCGCCCTTAAAACAAACCTTGCACCACGAAATGACCCCGTACAAAACCGCTTTATTCGACGCTCCAAACAAATTATTGATGTGACAGGCGAGCTACTTGAGCGGGTAGGATTAGATGATCTGAATACCATTATTATTGCTAAAGAGGTGGGTATTTCAATCGGCTCTTTGTACCATTATTTCCCCAATAAATACGCTATTTTATAAGCCATAGGAACCCGTTGGTTAGACAGTATCGATGCCGTTTTCACTGAAGTCTTACGCTGGCCGTTAGAAGGTCTTGCGCTAGATGACTTAATTGACAAATTGTTAGCCATTCATTTTCAAACGTACAAAACACAAAAAGCCATTTTAGCTCTTGTGCAAGCAATGTTTTCTGTCAAGGAGCTTCGCTCGCTAGATAAAAAACATGATGATTTAGTTGTTCGTCAAATGTCCGAAGTATTTAAACGAATCGGCTTAAATAGCCATATTCGTGAAAGAGAACGTATTACACAACTCTATTTAGAAATCCTCCACAGTACTTTCTTAGTCGTCGTTCATCAGAACGAACTTCAAACACAACACACTATTAGAGACTTAAAAAGAATGGTGCAATGCTTACTCTCACATCATCTTAATGATGAGATGAATTAGTATAATACGCACCTTTTTGTTGCAATAAAAAAGACGCCTTATCTTTACATAGAATACATCCATTATTTTTTCTCATTCTTTTTCTTTGCTATTTCAGGCTTTTACTATCAAAAATATCGTGTTTTCATGAACATTAGAAGTAAGAAATAAGGAACAAGGAGAAAAAAACAAAAGTCCTATAAATAAGACGTTAAATCTCATTTTTTGAGATTGCCCTTCCTTCTAGATCCTTTTATTCTAACTAGGTTCATACCTTCCCTAAGATCGATATTTGCGAGCACCAAGAGAACATGACTGACGTCGAAGAACACATTACAAAAAAGAAGTACGCCCTAGAAGCCCTCGTATTTATAATCATTATTACTGCTGCGGGTCTCTATATTTGGTGGTCTATCGTTGGCAAATATCATGAAACAACAGAAGATGCGTATGTAGCAGGCGATATTGTTAGCGTCACTTCACAGGTATCAGGCACAGTCACTGATATCACCGCCGACAATACTCAACTTGTCCATAGAGGGGACATCTTAGTAAAAATTAACCCCGTTGATGCAGCATTAGCTCTGGATGAAGCGGAAGCAAATTTGGCCAGTACGATTCGTGCTATTCGTAATGAATTTGCCACTCTAGATAGACTCAAAGCAAATACTGAAGTTGCCAAAATCGCCTTAGATAAAGCACAAAAAGATTACAACCGCCGGATAAAATTGCGCCAAGGCGATCTAATTTCTGCGGAAGATCTTAGTCACCATAAAAGTACACTCATCAGTGCACAAGCATCTTACCAAGCTTCTATAAAAGAAGAAGAAGCGGGCAAAACCAAAATAGATAATACAACTGTATTAACACATCCAGCGGTACTAAAAGCCGAATCACAAGTTCGTACAGCATGGTTAGCATTATACCGTACAAAAATTCCAGCTCCGATTGACGGTTATATCGCTCAACGTAGCACTCAAGTCGGTCAACACATCGCAATCGGCAGCAACTTAATGTCTATTGTGCCTCTTAAAGGTGTATGGGTAACCGCTAACTTTAAAGAAAATCAAATTGGTGATATTCGAGCGAAACAAAACGTCATTTTAACCTCTGATGTCTATGGTTCAGAAGTTGTTTATCACGGTACAGTACAAGGCATTGAACCAGGTACTGGTAGCGTTTTCTCATTACTTCCAGCCTCCAATGCTACAGGCAACTGGATCAAGGTTGTACAACGCGTACCAGTCAGAGTACTACTGGACGAAAAAGAACTTGAGCAACACCCATTGCGCCCAGGTCTATCGATGAACGTTGACATCAACACTCATGATGCAGGCAAACCAACGCTCAATTCACTTTCTGGCATCACGCCAGCGTGGCGTACTAACGTTTTTGATCATAATGATGAAGAAGTAAATGCCATCATCCAGAAGATTATTAAAGAAAATAACTAAATGATGATAAAACGCCTTGCCCATCACAAATACGTTCCGGCGCTCTCTCACGAGCGCTTGATGATAGCGACTATATTCTTCCTAATGCTGGTTAACCTGTTAACCGTTGGTATGATTACTTTTGCCGCGTCTCCTTTAATGGGAGAGCTTGGCGTTTCACCACAAGAATTCAGTTTATCTACCGCTTCTTACGCTGCAGTGGCCATTGTCACCATCTCTAAACAACGCTGGCTCGTTGAGCGTATAGGTTGGAGAAATTACATCCATGCTTCTTTATTAGTCTATTTTATTGGCTGCTTGGTTTGTTATAACAGTCTTAATTTCGTTACTTTTCTGATTGGACATATCTTTATGGGATTTGGTGGCGCGGCATTTATGGCCGGCGCACGCATTTTAATTACTTTATTTCCCGCTGGCCCTATCCGGTTTAAAGCATTAAAAAGCTACGCTTACGGGCTAACCATTGGTATCGCTGCCGCTCCTTTTCTATCGGCTCGACTACTGATCAGTGTCTCATGGAATAATATCTTTGTTGTGCTGATGATAATAAGTACCCTAGCCGCCATTACCTCCGCTTTTTGCTTACCTGGCGTCCCACCAAAGGATGAGATTCGCAGTCAATCTCATCCTTATGTTTTGATGGCTCTAGCAACAGGGTCTTTTTTGACTCTTTACGCACTGCGCTCTGGTACTTATGATTTTTACAGTAACTATATTTTTATCTGTATCATCTTGCTCTTAGGATTAACCAGTTTCTACTATTTCATCCGTAGCATGATCAGCAGTGATGAAGAACAGCCGTTAATGTCGATGAAACCCATTTTTAAGAGTAAACGCTATCGCTCAGGGGTGATGGTCTTTTTTACCAGTTATTTAATCATGGGATCAAACAGTTATTTCATTCCACAAGTACTGCAAAAAGGTCTTGGTTTTGGTTGGGAAACCGTCGGAAATTGGTACTCTTTAGGGCTAAGCTCTATGGTAGTAGGCTTATGGGTATATCTTAAGATGTTCTCAAGAAGACCTAATGGTAAAAAGTATTTCATGTTGAGCTTTTTCTGTATTACCTTATATGGATTCCTAATGTCTAGGATAAGCTCTACCACTGATATGCAAGGCTATATATTACCTTCGCTGCTCATGTACGGGATATTTATTGTGTTCCTACAAATCACAGCCGCGCGTAAAACCTTTACTGAGTTGGAACATAACCCTGCGGTCTTTTCACACGCTCAACAATTTAAGAATATGATTTCTCAAATTGGTCAATCAATGGGCGTTGCTCTAGCAAGTATTGGCTTACAATGGCGTACCACAGTTCACTATAATGTATTAAATAATAATGTTACTGACGGCAACGCTATCTTCCATTCAACCCTAACGCAAGTCGCCACACAATATGCCAAGCACACAGATATAGTGACGGCTAATAAAATGGCGTTTAGTTGGATTCAGAGTTTAATAAAACAGCAATCTATTTTGTGGGCTGGAGTGGATTATTTCACTTTGATCTGCGTGATTGGCATTATTGGCTTTTTCGTTATGTTCTTTCAAAAACGACTCAACTAACCCACGATTATATTACTCGGTAAGATTATGGATTTTAACGACATCTACTATTTTTATCTTACTGCAGAAAACGGCGGTTTTACCGCTGCAGAACGAGCGACAGGCATCACCAAATCTTTACTAAGTCGACGTATTGCCCAATTAGAAGAAAAAGTAGGCGTACAACTGATTCAACGAAATAGCCGACAGTTTTCTCTCACTGAAGCAGGTAGACAGCTTCATGAAGGGGCCATTAACATGGTGGCCGAAGGACAATCCGCTTACGACTCTGTTGCTTTACTAAGATCGGTTCCCTCAGGTATTGTTCGCATCAGCAGCCCGACTGTGTTAGCACAACACCACTTATCACACCTCTTACCCGACTTCATGCGACAGTACCCTAAAATATCCGTCTCACTTGATGCGACCGATCGTAATGTTCAAGTCATTGAAGAACGAATAGACATCGCGTTACGTTCTAGAAAATCTCTTGATAGTGAACCTGGTCTTATTGCTAGATCATTAGCGACTAGCCAAATGATTCTTGTCGCCAGTCCCGACTATATTACGCAACATGGCATGCCTACTCACCCAAAGCAACTATCACGAATGCCAACATTAAGTAATGAGTTAGAACGCTTAGAAGGAGAACAAAAATGGGAGTTATTTGGATCAGAAGGAATTTCTTGTGTCATTAAGCATCACCCTAGGCTTTTTTGTCTTAATCGTTGGGTACAATTAGAATCCGCCATCCAAGGAATTGGTATCGCCTTAATTCCTATTCCTGTAGCAACGATGAGTATCGAAAAGGGAGAATTAGTTCAAGTATTACCTGAGTGGACAACAAAAGTACAAATCATCCATGCTGTATTTTCTAAACGAAAAGGCATGAACCCCGCTATACGCGTCTTTTTAGACTATCTTATCCTGCATCTTCCTACTTTGTTAAAAGACCCTACTCTGCAAAAATAATTTTTTTACATAAATTGCAGTAATAATTTTTTCACATAAATTGCAGTACTCTCGCTACTCTGGATAAAAATAACGCTAATTTTGAATTAGGTGTTTTGATCCATTTTAATACGTCCATCAATCAAGTAGAGAAGTAAACACATATGGAAAATATCATCCTAGACGAAGCACTACACCTTACCGCCCTCATCATCATGCTTGGCAGCTTTGGTGTATTGGCCATACTTAACCTGGTTAAAACCATCAAAAAATGTGAACGACGCTCCCATACGAAAGACATTTCGTATAAAAACACCGCCCTTTAAGACGCCAAAAATAGCAGTTTCAGCATACTGTCCAAATCTATTTTCACCTGCTGCCGATAAAAATCAGGGTCAATCTGGGCGAATATCTGTTTCACCTCACTCTCCCCTAACTGCACTGATAACGCTCGAAGCCCCATCGTACCGGTAGACCCTTTTAGAGTATGAAACGTTTCTTGTACCAAACGTATATCATCATTAATTGCTTGCTCTATGGTATTAATAAACGCCTCAGATTCTTGTAAAAAGCTTTGCGTTAAACTGTGGTAAAGGTCTTTATTGCCTGCAAAACGCGCCATAATAGATTCGCTACTTTCCACTCTAGCACTCAGCGCTAGAGGCTGATCATGCTCTTTAATAAGTGTTTTTTGCATATTAGTCGAACCCAACCGCTCCACATGCTTACAAATAACTTGAACCATCACATCTATATCCAATGGATTTCCAATATGATCATCCATGCCAGCTTGAAAACACGCTTGTTGATCTGCCTTAGAAACATTGGTCGTCATAGCAATGATAGGTAGTTGAGCAAATCTAGCCTCTTTACGGATGCGCGCTGTGGCTTCTAAACCATCTACCTCAGGCATCTGCATGTCCATTAAAACGAGGTCAAAGGCCGTCTCTGCGGCCATAAGAGTAATGACCCCTTCCTCACCGCCTTCCGCTAACGTAACGATTGCGCCTTCTGCTTGTAATAACTCTTCTGCTACTTGTCGATTAAGAGGATTATCGTTGTAATGGTCTAATGATCTTGGAAGGTCCTATAGTGTAATGGTCAAGTAATCCTGTAGGTCTTCTAAGCCACTTTTTGTAATTCTTT
>JBQEFB010000066.1:0-11028 GCA_052107635.1 Marinomonas sp.
TTGGCTTCTTCTACACCTGATTAGCAGTGTCGCACTTATTATCTGAATTTAGGGCTCTGTTGTTTTAACTCTTTCCACGCCATTTTTTGATTGCTCTTCTTTGCTTTTGGTTATTATCTCATAGGATCGAAGGGGATTATTCGTGCAAAGGTCTCTATTATGTTTTTAGACCTTTTTTTAATGGCGTTTTTGTTACCAATGTTACCATCGAGGTAAATATGAAAGAATCAACGAAGATAGCCTACGAATCAAAGATAGATACCATGCTTCTCGCCCTGGGGGAGAGTCGTGAAGATGTAGCAAAGCGTTTTATTTTTGCTCCAACTGAAATTCAAAAGTTTTTTAAAATGGCAATGGAAGGTAAATCGAAGAGCAGTTATTCGATCTATCGGCAGGCCATGTATTTCTTTCTAGATGGCATTGGCATAGATAGAAATAAGTATGACATCACAGGGTTTAGTGCATCTGCTACTCGCAGAGGTATCAGCATGAAGAAAAAAAGTTACCCAGAAGATTTGAGATTACGTGTTCTTAAAAAAATAAAAGAGCAAAGTAAAATGAGCGATGTAGATAAATTTATTTATTTATCTACATCTCCAGCTGGGCCCTTATACTGGCAATCGATTAATGGAATATTTAAGCATGGAAGTGGTGATGTCGAATGACGTGTCAGTGACATTATCAATTCTAAACGGTAAGAGGAATGATGTTCGCGCCAACGGCGATTACAGGATTTTTTCTATAGGTTCGCAAATACTATGTCCGTTGAAAGGAGGGAAAGTTAATACGATTGAGTTGGTGGAAAACATGACACATCTCTGAGCGGGGTTGTGGGTCTTGTTTCGAGAGGTGCGACCGAGTCCGAAATTTTCGAAAAGAAAAATAGAATGCTTCGTTTCATCAGAGCTGCTGACAATAAGCACAAAAGAATAATTGATGGCATGTCAGGTTTGCGCGGATTAAAACCGATGCTTAGTTCCACGCGACATCAATTTAAAATTGGCATTAGCAAATGTGTCGATGAGGTCGGTGTGGCTGCCACTATGGGTCATGCTAGCGTAGAAACCCATTCGAGGAATTATGGGTTGGAGCGCGGGGGGTCAAAGCTAACTGTAGAAGAAAAGACAGCATATAAGTTCGTGGTCCCTTCAGAAGAGTCGAGAGTGCTGGTTGCTAAAACAGAACATACCTCTGTTTTTACAAAGCGCAGGTAGTGATCTAACTGTCAGCATGCTGCCAAAATTACTATTGCATTCGGAAACTGTCAGCGGGCTGCCACAATTGCTAATTCATTTGGAAACTGTCAGCGGGCTGCCACAATTACTATTGCATTCGGAAACTGTCAGCGGGCTGCCACAATTGCCAATTCATTTGGAAACTGTCAGTGGGCTGCCACAATTGCTAATTCATTTGGAAACTGTCAGCGCACCGCCACTATGATTGGGTGGTTGTCCTATTTATACATTCCATGTTCCAAACTACTGAGTGATTGGTTTAGGCTCGAATAGTGATGCGTTCTGCCATGGTATGTGATAGAAAAATATCTCCTACTATGCATGATCTATTCCCAGAACGTCGAGTAATTCACCCCCACTCAAATTAGTAGAAAGCTTCAGTAGCTCCAAACATTTCGCATAAAGCATTTTAGCGTCCATTTCCTTTAGCGCCACAAAACGATTGTCGTCCGCTGTGTTATGAAACAGCTGTGCATCTTTGTCTTGGCCATAGACGACCACGATGCTCGTACTTTCGCGCTGAGCGATCGGAACCTGGCTTCGTTGGCTGTTCTCTGTGTTGCTCCCACTGTTGGCTTTATGAATGGCCATTAATAGCGTCGCCACTTCCGTCATGGAAAGCTGCATGGATTTGAATCCGCGTGCCGATCGGCTTTCAACCGACAGTAGATATTGCTTGCTGTAAGCGCTGCTCTTTTCATCTTCATAGGTCTTGGTCTTACTGTTGAAATTGAACTTAACCGCGTTGTTGTTGATTTCAAGTGAGCTGATTTCGCGGCAAGGGGCGTACACGGTGGCCGATTCCTCGTAGGGCAAAAAAGCCTGTCGTAAGGCCCCAAGAATTTTTGTCAGTGGCTTTCCCCATGTTTGGTACTCGGGGTGCGTGGCAGAAATCAGGGCACCCATCAGCGTTCCTTTGTCCATGCTTTTGGTTGTCTCTGGGGTAAGGCCCTGTGCCATTAAAAAGTCGATCGCCTTTTCTTTGTTTGGCAGTTGAGGGTAGGTGGTCGCATTCTTAGTGGCCAAGATCAAATCGAAGGCGTCCAAGATCAGCGACATATCAAACGGTACCCGTTTGTTGTTCGCGTATATGATCAATATTTGGTTGGGGGAGTGCTGTGCTAACAGTTGACCATTCAGCCCGCTTTGTTCTAGCTCAGCCAAGATGCTTTTTGGGATCTTGTTGATGTTCATCTTTAATGTACCTCTGGGGCGTTGGCTTTTGGCGGAAAGCCGTACCAGTTTTCGGTCTTAAGCAGGCGCACTGGTTCGTTGGCTTTGTGCTTCTTCTTAACGATCGCAATCACATTGGTGCTGGCGTCATACGTCACATCGAGTTTGGGAAGGCTGGATTTAAAGATCGTATCGTCATTCCAATTGAGCACTAACAGTGGACTTGAGTTGGCCAGACGACGCAAGTGCAGGCCTCGGACATTGACGGTTGATTCTACTTGGTACTTGTATCGAATTTCTGGCGACGGGGGCGATTCATAACGTACGGCGTACTTGCTACCCGGGTGTTTCTCTTCAAAGGCACGAATGGTGTCGACGAGAATAGGGTGGGTACCGATGTCGAGAGCATCGATCGTATCTTGAAAATATTTTCCGACTTTGGGCTGAGAAGGTTTGCTTACCCAAGTGTTGCCGACTTGGGCCACCTCGTGATGCAGGGTGTAGATCAAGGGGCGCGTAATCAGTTCGGCGTTCTCGGTGTCGTCAATGATGTTGTATTCAATTAAGGCGTCGGTCACGCGATAGCGCTTTTCTTTCATGCCATACTGTACGTGAATGCGGTCGGCCAGTTGCCCGAAAAGACGTTTCGCCTCATTGGTACGTTCAATGAGGGCGGTGGCTTTGTCAGTGTGATCGCGAGGAATGGCGATGTGGCCAAGATAGCGAGGCAAGGAATTTTGGAGTCGATGGGGTGGGGGAGTGAAGCCCCAGATGTCGTTGATCCGATCGCGGAGTTTAACAGGGACAGGGGCGTACTCATTACCGGTAAAGTCTAAGACGCGTTCGGCCGGTGATCCGCCGTCATGCAGGTCAGATTCTTTGGTGGTCAGTGGGGCCAAGTACTGGACCTGGTGCTGACCCGATAAGAGACATAAAGCGCGTAATTCAGCGAGTAGAGTACGAATATCGGTAAGAAGGGCATTGGCCTTGAGGACATCATCTTGCATAGAACGACTCCAAACGGGGGATTAAGTCAGTAGTTTAGCAAATAAATGCACGTAGTCTATCGAATATTAACTTCTCTTCTCTCCTTTTTCTCCCTCTTACCCCCAATAGGGTCCCATCACACCCGTGCGGATCTTTTCTGCTGGTCTTGTTGTTTCTTTCTCTCTTTGTCTCTTTTTCTTTTTTCTCTTCTTTCTTTTTCTATCTGTTTGATTGTTTGCTTGTGTCCTTGTCTCCTTGTCTCAAGGAAAGGGGGTCGAAGAGGGAAGCAGAGCGTTTTGGTAGGTCATCGCTTAATAGATGTTAAGCTAGGCTTTGGCGTTAGTGTAAGATTTCAGGTGAAATTGAAAAGATCGATTGGTCGTTCAGTAAGATATACCTCTTTCAAAAGAGAAGGTTAATAGAATGGGTCAAGTGAAGAAATGGACTACGTGCAATTTACTATTTTTCTGTCATTTTAAATTAGTCTCAGTTTTAGTAATCTAAAGGTCTCTATAAATAAAACGGCCACAATACCGATGAGACCTCTAACAACAAAGATTATAAGGAAATTCAGTCATACTTCCGTCGAGAGGAATGACGATATTTTTTATTAATTGGGTTTACAGCCATCACTCTTGAGATGCTTGACTCGATTGAGTCTCGAAGGCCTTCAAACAGCAATACTTCATCAGACTGTGCTAAATAGTCAAGTATGCCCTGAGCCAGTCGTTCTATGATTAGTTTGGCATTTCGAATTTTATAGCCACGACTTTCAGCCAACTTTAATAATGTATTTTTATCTGGAAAGCTTTTAGAATTAGCCATTTTTAACGCCATTTTGTTATCAATAGTGTCATAAATAAGCGTATGTGTAATATCAAATGGTGGAGACGAAAATACCGTAGACATGTCCGGCGAGTATTGTAAGGCAAAGTTTTTTAGATGAGCGTCTCCGTTGCCTATCAGACAATTAAAAACAATAAGGGAGTAAACTTTTTCGACTTCTTCTTGTGAATTAGTATAAACCTGAGTGGCTTTAAGCAATGTCTCATAACTACCTGAATATTTCGCGTCAGGCTCGTTAGGCTTTTTCAGCAACGTGGTGAAGTCTTCATATCCCAACTTCGTTCCATCTGCATTTATATCGAATCTTTCGATTACAAAGTTCTCTTGGTTGTCTGAGAGATACGTTTTAGGGGGTTCTAGCCCGCAAAAACGGGCTGCCTCCATACATACAAATTCATTTACTGTTAATAACGGAAACTCTTCATTGTAAGACTTAACAATGAGATTTTTTTGCTCTAGAGTTCTTTCCGTTTTTAATTGGGTAGGAATACTTACTTTAGGCTGAATGCCTGCTAGAGCATTCCGTAAATAGTATTTTTCTAGTAACTGGGGGAATAGAGCATCAGAGCCACTATAATTTAAAATATCCGGTAACGACACCGCTTCAGGCTCAGGCAAATTCAATTTGCTTTGATAAGTTAACATACCAATTCCATGATTGGCTTGAAGTGCTAAAAGGTACATATCATTAACTTTCGCATAACGAGCGAGCTTTTCTGCAATGTAATGGCGGTTGAACCCCTCTGGGAGATTCTGTGTGAAAATGGGATGAAGAGAGCCAGAATAAAATCCATCTAAACCTTGCTGAGTCATGGTAAGAGAAACATTCTGGGCTGTTTGTATCGGTTGGAAATGGTGTCTAGTCCCATGAGTTAATAGGCCTACGTTACAGTCGGCAACAAACACTTCAATAGAATTGATACTCTTTGGTAACGTTTTAAGCAAGCTCATTATTGGTCATCCTCAGAAAAAAGAGCATCTATTTCGTTCCATTTTGGCAATTTATGATCTTTTTCAGCAACTATAAATTGGAGGCCAATGGCGTCAATAACTCTCTCAAGTATGTCAAATGATCCTGTGAAACGACCATTTTCAATCTCAGATATGGTCGTTTTATGAACACCAGTTTTTTTAGACACGTCATTTTGAGTAAGATGAAGCGACTTCCTTTTATCTTTAATAGATTTTCCTATCTGTTCTCTGCTAGCCATAATGCACCCATTAATTATAAGTTAGCCATATAGCTAATATTATAACAAAAAGTCGGTAAGTTAGCCATATGGCTAACTTTATTGTTACATTTACAAATTCAAAGCATAGAAACTATGCGATCAAATCAAGTTGCACGTCTTAACGCTCTAAAAAACCAATCTCAGTCGGGGCATTATTGCAGGGTTATTTCTTTTCGACATCCCAATGTTCAACAACTTAGTCTCTTTGAGTAGCTTTTAAACGGATTAATCCCTTGCTGCTCGTATCGTTAAGCGATGAAACTATTGATATATTGCGAGACGCTGGGTCTGAATTTAATTTTGGCGATAGCTATCGCCTTTAAAAAAGCCTTTAGACCTGAAATAAGATGAATAGTCATAGTGTTGAAATCCAAAAAGCACAGGCTCTTCTAACCTCTATCTTTCCTGACGTCGGTATCATGACGCCATCGGGATACTTTGCAGCAGTTAAGCTTGGTGTTTCTGGAGAAAATTTAAAAGTCATCATTAACAATAATTGGTGATCGCGAGATGATTGCAAGCGCCATAGGAAAAGATGTATCAAACCTAAGTAAAAGCTATCGCACTAAGTGTTTGTCAGAACTTGTGTCTGATAACTTAATAGATACGCTGCGAGTGTATATGCAGGCCGCAAATCTGTATGAGTCAGTGGAATTAGCAAAAGAATGGATGAATTCTAGAATACCCGCTCTTGGTGGCGAAGTGCCTGTCACTTTACTTAATACTCATGCCGGGCGGGAACTGGTTCGACAGACTCTACGAAAAATGGAGTATGGGAAATTTGTTTGATGGAGCTGTACAGGGTAACAAACAAGCGTTTTGCAGATAATTTCAATGGCAGAGGCGCAAGCTTAAAGGATGGTGCCAGATGGAACTCAACTGGCAATCCGGTTATCTATTTTGCTCTTGACATGGGCACGGCAATGATAGGAGCTGCCAACTATCATGCATCACCAAGACTTGTTCCTCCATCGTACTGTAAAGCGACATACTTAGTAGAAAAGGGTGTTTCAACTGAATATTTAAGCGCCGCTCATTTACCAGGTTACTGGGATATGATGCCTTACCCTAAATCTACGCAACGTATTAGGACGATTTTTTAGTTCATGCAAAGTCACTGTTTCTCATTGTACCTAGCGTAGGAGTTGGCAGTAATGAATTAAAAATAGCTGTAGCTAACCCATTGCATCCAGATATAAGTAAAATTAAATTGATCAACAAAGTGAACCCAGTGTACTCACTACGTATGTTCACTGGAGTAATTTAAGAAATGGTCATCACCTTCACCTTCACCTTCCCCTTCCCCAATAAATGCGTACATAACATCTTATTCATAATCAGAAATATAATTTTGAATCTTGGTTGGCCCATAATAAAGGTAACTTCATTAGGTAGCTGAACGAGCCTCTTGGCTAATCGGCTTTTAAAAGTGATTTTGGCGCTTTTCCAACTTTATCCCGTTGCCACCCTTCGGGTATAAAGGACACTTGAGCTTGAACCAATCTCAGTTTCGTATGCTCGTTATACTTCTTTACCTAACTCCTTTAAGTCGCCTGCCATTTCAGCTTCTAGTGTTTGCAGTTTGTTCATCATAGCTCTGCTCCATCAGGGTTGCTTCGACCTCTCAGCGTAGCTCTTGTTTGTTGGTAGGTGCTATTGGTATTTTTGTACAAACAAATTAGTATCCATGCCATAGGTGGCGTATTCAATCAGTAATTCGTCTTTGTCTTTGCTTACAATGATACTAATGGGTGGGTTTTCACTTTCGATGTTTTCTTCTGCAGCAAAATAGCCCATGTACATATTCGTTTAGCTGATGTTGTGGTGTTTTACATCATTTATTTTAAGATCAATTAAAACAAAGCAGCGCAAAATTCGATGGTAAAAAAAACAAGGTCGACTTTGTAATGAGTGTTGTTTACCGTGGTGCGGTATTGGCGGTCAACAAAGGTGAACCTTTACCTAGCTCCAGTAAAAATTGCTCTATATGTTGGCATAGTGCGTCTTCTAGATTTTTTCACTGTAATGCTGCTCTTCTGGCAATCCCAAAAATACAAATACTTAGCTATCGCGTTGTACATCTTCCAGTTGTGTAACAGGCGCCTATTGTGTGGCAAAAGCTACACAGCCAGGCGTAAAAATAAGCCACTGTCTTTTTGTCGCTTTAACTCACGAATACTCCAGTTGGCACTGATACATTGCAGGGTATAAAACGGTCGCTCAGCTGGGTTGTCTATTTTCAAAAGTTCAACATGATGGGACCAACTCAAATTGTGCGACACTGTCGCATTATTTGAGTTTTGCATATAAAACTGACTAAAGAGCTGCAAATTACTGATGCTGAAACCTTTGCCATGTTTTGGTTTTAGGTCTGTGCTGAGTTGTTTTAAGAGCTGCTTGTCGCTTGTGTTTTACCCCTTTTCTCGTATTCAATAATATGCTGGCCTATAGGCTAGTAGGTGAATGCTAATCCCGCATTAATGGTGCTGACCGTTTTTTGCTGCCCTTCACGAAATAGTATCAACCAACTCATGGTATTTGTGAGTGACAGGGATTACTCATATCCGAGTTCCTTTAGATAGCCTTCCATTTTTCTTTCAAGGTTTTGCAGTTCACTTTTAGACAGTATTCGCTCGGTACGCACCGCCACTAAATCCATTTCGGCTTCTTCTTCAAAGATATCAACGTAAGATTGAAGTCGTTCTCGGCGATTTCGTCAAAACTGGCAAGGTAGGAATACTTATCCATACTTTCTTGGGATCATGAGCAAAGCTCTTCTAAGACAGTATGTGCCTAAAGGCACAGATTTAAGACATGGGCAGGAGGATATACAGATAAAGCACTTAAAAATTAAAATGTTATGTATTCTTAACTTAAGAAAATACACGAAATACAGTGTAGTGTAGAGTGTTTTTACGAAAGTAACATACTAGTTAGAAAAACATTAAAAAAATACATATGGGCTTAAGTACGGAAAGTACAGTTATATTAATGTTTCAAGAAGTATTTTGGAAAAATAGAAAATATAACAACATCTACTATATTGATTGATCTTTATAAAAAATTATGGAAAACAACAGGTCTAAACTATATGAAGGTCTTTATTTGGCCTCAGGGATTTCCTGGTTTAAACCCTAACTAAGACGGATAACGGAGGAGTGTGTGACATTCAAGAAAAGGTCATAAAGCATTTACCAACAACTCAGAGTAAATTCATCTTTTTCCGCTATCATCAACAAGAGCACTCCATTCAACTAATGTGTAGCGCCTTTCAAATCAATCTAATCGGTAATTACACACGTCAATAAAAACCATTACCTGATCGGGCTACTGAAGGTTTACAGCAGCTAAAGTGTGTAAGGTAATTTTATATCGCTAACGGTGAAATTTATTAAAGCCATGAAGTCATCACTATCATCTGTGATGAGGAAGAACCCTAAAGCTTACAGCGTACGTAATGATTGGCTATAAACGTCGTCATACTCAAGGTAAGATCACAAGATTGATTACAAAACGAAAAATCTATTTATTTGACACGGGAAAAGTTGAAGTATTATTAAGTGCTCTACAATCCAATAAAACACCATTCGCATACAGGTACTTGTGCCACTGATAAGTTCGAAGTTCGACACTTTTCATTTCAATCAAACTAAGCACATTTCTTTAAAAACCATCGCTGGTTGCTTGAACCCACTAAACACTTCCTTGGACGATTTTCCATTGTCCGTATTTGCACTTCTAGCCTATCCTTTTATCTAGACTATATCTCGGATACATGGAGAACGTGAGCTGATTAAACTGCGTCTATAGGCTCAACTATACGAGTTAACAGACACCTTGATGCAGGCTACTCTTCAAGTGGCTTCTGGCTACATTATAAGCGTCTCGAAAAAGGGCATTTCCAACGGCCTGGTATTGATGAGTACTTGTCCATTCAAGTATCACCCCGTCAATTGAATTGGTTGCTAGGTGGTCTTGCGCTCAACTTAAAAGGAGCTCATCTACATTTAACCTATCGATATCATGACGATTAGAGCATTCGCTTGGTATAATCCAAACTATAAAAATACTTCCTAATGACTTACCCAATGACATTGAATCGCTTAAAGCTCTTTTACTTGAGCAATCCGGCGTTGTTGTTGTTGGGTTAAAAAGACTCGGTTTTAGCGATTAAGAACAATCAATTTACGAGTGGGCTTCAAAATACGAACGGATTCTTGAACAATGGCATTTAGCTTAACAAAAGCAATTTGGTAAAGGCTATGAGGTGTCCTCAGGCCAAGGTGAACTGCTTGATGAGCCAGACGGTGATGTTGAAGTGGATAGCCAAACGGTTTCTTATACGCGTACAAAACCTAAGCGTAAACCTTTGCCGAAATACTTGCCTAGTGAAACGGTTGTGGTGGATTTACCTCAATCGTACAACCCCCGTTCTTACTGTCAAGCACCACTGCATCGTATTGGCGAAGACACTTCTGAGAAGTTAGAGTTTCTTCCCGCTTAGTTAAAAGTCATCGAAACCGTTCGTCCTAATTACTCATGTCGCCAGTGTGAAAAGACCGAGACACAAACAACGATTCAGCAAGCATCGATGCCGGCCAACATTATCCCCAAAGGTATCTTAACGTCTAGTCTACTAAGTCAAGTCATCACAGGTAAGTTCTAATACAGCTTGCCTTTATATCGACAAGAAACCATGTCGGACTGGATGTTAAAATGCTCTACTGCGCTGCAACCTCTTTATAATCGACTTCATACGATCTTGCTTGAACAACCCACGATCCAGCGGATGAAACGACACTTAATGTCATTAAAGAAGCGTGTTCGAACTGTTACATGTGGCGCTATTGCACCGGTAAAGATGGACCTGACAACAAAGCCCGGTCCCCAATATTGTGTTATACGACTTCCAACCCACACGAAGTACTCAATGTTCCGTCGATTTTTTTATGAGGTTTTGTAGTGGCTATTTAAATGTGATGGCTACCCAGCCTACGAATCCACAAAGGCAACGCTAGCCGGTTGCTGGGCACACGCACGTCGAAAATTTATTGAAGCGGAAAAAAGCAAATCGAGCAAAGCAACCGTAGCAATTAATCACATTAAAACACTGTATGCCGTCGAAGCATTGGACAAGCAACAAAGGGCGGCTGAAGAAACCCTCAAAATATGACAAGAAAAAGCCCCAGCCATATTAGCGGTGTACAAAGCATGGCTCGAAAAGTCTGCTCAACAAGTACCGCCAAAAACCCTCTTAGGCAAAGCGATCCAATATAACCTCAATCAATGGGACAAACTCACCGTTTACCTAACAGATGGGCGAGTCAATATCGACAATAACCGAGCCGAACGGGCCATCAAACCCTTCGTTATTGGTCGTAAAAACTGGTTGTTTGCCAACACAGGCAAGGGAGCCAAGTCGAGCGCGATACTTTACAGTATTATCGAAACCGCTAAAGAGTCTAGGTGGTAATAGCCAAAAATTAAGCTGGGAGTCGTCTATAAACCTGAATTCAAGTCCGAAGTGCGACACTTTTCACTTCAAGCAACTAAGC
>JBQEFB010000067.1:0-10779 GCA_052107635.1 Marinomonas sp.
ATTAAAGTTAATTATAGGCTATAGGACCTTCCAAGATCATTAGACCATTACAGTGCGATCTCATCTGACCTAAAGTCCAAAGGAGCAAGGGGAATGTGATAGCGAGTTTGCGGCGAAATCGTGATCAAACAGTTCACCTTGCCCAGGAGAGACTTCGGAGCCTTTACCAAACTGCTTTTGTCTGACCAAAACGAACGTAATGAGGAAACGTACTTAATAAATTCATCTGCGATTTGCTGAGGAGATGATTTTATGGCGGAGTGTATTTTACGCTACAATTATTTCTGGCCTGGTCATTACTAAATTAATTGAATAAGCTTACTCTACAGATGGTTCTACTCTATTGCGACCATGCTCTTTTGCTTGATACAAATTAGCGTCTGCAATGTTGATCAATGACTGTTCTGCGGACAAGTTGTGAGTACAAGAAATACCGAGAGAAAGCGTTAAATATGGTTCAATGAGTGACGCCTCATGGGGGATTTTAAGTGTATAAACGGCATTTCTGACGTGATCAGCAATCGTGATTGCGTTGGTTATATCGGTACCCGGCAAGACAATAGTAAACTCTTCACCGCCATAACGTGCTACGACCCCCCCATAATTTTCCGTCATTTTCCTAATGGTCATAGCGACTTGTTTTAAAATTTTATCCCCTTCGGAATGACCATAAGTATCGTTAAAACGTTTAAAGTAATCGATGTCGCATATGATCAAGGATAATGGGCGATTCGTCTTCAGTGCATGCGCTTTTTCTTTTTTGATTAAGGCATCGTAGTAACGACGATTATAAAGCCCTGTCAGCCCATCAATAATGGCTTCTCGTTCGGCAATAGAGAGTTTTTTCTCTCGACCCAAAATCCATAATAGAAACACTTCGATGATTAGGAACGCCAACGCAAAGAAGAGAATGTTCATAATAAAGGAATGTCTAAATGCCATTATCATTGGCGTCACATCTTCCCAAATCAAAATAAAACCTACTGGCGGTAAACGACTGTCCTTTGTGCCTCTGTAATCAAAAAGTGGGAAGTAATAGGAAGAGAAGTATTGGTCACCTTGTTCAATAGTAGTGACGCTATTGTTAATAAAACTTTCATTGATTGGCGTTTTATCTAAAAGCGTTTTTACCTCCTCAGAGGACGTGGCTTCAAGGTAATACTCTGAGTCAGATTGGCCTTTGAAATGTTCATCGATGTAACTTTGCCACATTGTGCTTTGAACGTGTTCTTTGGTCAAATATGTGGCGACGTTGACTTTAAAGGCTTTCGAAAACAAAGGAAGGATCTGCTCAAAGGATGTACCTGCTTCTACGGCTCCAACATAGGTTTTTTGATTTGTCTCTGGGTCAATGGTCCAAATAGGTGATACCCCTCTTAAACCGCTGTAGATCCGTCCGGTTTCAAAACCAACGCGCTCTGTTTTCTCTTCGTTCGTATCGACAATCATAAACCGTATATTGTCCATTCTGTCACCAAATTTACTTGGTCGGTGAACGCGTAAATAGCTCAAACTACCCGGACCGAGCTGATAATGTAACTGTCGAACATGAAATTTTTCTGTCGTCAGTTCCCACGGTACTTTTACTTTATCTAAGAGTTTTTGACGGAGAACTGCCACGGATTCGCTCTTTATGCCGTCTTTTTCCACCGCTTTTTTCCCAGCAAGGAATAACTGGTTTAACTCGTCATTATTACTGATATAAGTCGATAACTGGAGCATATTTCGATAGGTCATATCGAGCGTCAGGTTAAATTCATTTTGGTGCGTTTGAGCGCGCTGAAAAAGTGTTGAGTTAAGGGTTTTTTGTGATGTGTAATAGTTAAAAGCGATAAACACGAGGTCTATGCATAAAATTATGGCACTGATGTAGAGAACGGATCGGTTCTTGCGCTTTTGTAATGTATTGAGACTCGTCATGATTTTTCAGTGCGTTGTATTAAATTTGACATAAATTAGAATAATTATATCAGAATTGCTCGTGGTCCAGAGTGTATAAATGTAAAAGTGAAAGGCGGAAAAAGTGCTATTGTGATGTTTTTATTAGAAATAAACTGGACTTCCCATACCCCTCTAGTGAACACCAATCATCAATGAGTTAATGGCAGGCATTTTAAACATGCCCTCTTCTAGTTGTTTCGACTTCCCAGAGTTTACTAGACACCTATTAACGTTAAAATCTAGTTAAATAAGAGGTGTATTATGAAGTCCAAACGTTACCCTGAAGAATTTAAAAGAGAAGCGGTTAAACAAGTGACAGAGCGTGGTTATTCTGTTGCTGAAGTGGCTCAACGGCTCGATACAAACACCCATAGTTTATACGCTTGGATCAAAAAGTATGGAGAGCCCCATTCTCAACCATCCGAAGACCTTGATTTAGCCTCTGAGAACGCTCGACTCAAGTCTGAACTGAGACGGATCACGGAGGAGCGTGACATTCTAAAAAAGGCCGCAAGGTACTTTGCCAACAACCCAGAGTAAAGTACGCCTTTGTTCGAGACCAGCAAAAAGAACACTCTGTTCAATTGATGTTCGACTTATTTTCCCGACGTGTTGTTGGATGGTCGATGGATAAAATGTTGGATCGTCATCTGGTCATTAATGCTCTACTAATGGCCATCTGGCAGCGTAAACCTAAAGGTGAAGTGCTGGTACACAGCGATCAGGGGAGTCAATATGCGAGCTCTGACTATCTCGCTTTTATGAAGGCTCATAATTTAGCATCATCAATGAGTCGTCGAGGAAATTGTCATGATAATGCGGTGGCAGAAAGCTTTTTTGCGACTTTCAAGAAGAGGGTGACAAAACGAAAGATCTACTCGACACGAGAAGAAGCGAAAGGTGAGATATTTAATTTTATTGAGATGTTCTACAATCCGATAAAACGATATTCGCATACAGGCGGCGTGTCACCTGCTAAGTTCGAAGAAAAGTATTTAGTAGAAGTTCCTACTGTCTAGCAAACTCTGGAAAGTCCATATCACATGGTCACATTTTGGTCACAAGTCAAAAAACAGGCTGTTTTGGTCACATAAAGCGAAGGACATTTAATTCTAATTGAAGAGTCTTAGCTAACACAAAATTTTAACTGCGAAAAAAGTAACGGGGACATCATTAGATATTACTGAGAAGAGTTAATCGATATAACTCATTGAATAAATTAGATAAATGGTACACCCGAGAGGATTCGAACCTCCGGCCTTCGCCTCCGGAGGGCGACGCTCTATCCAGCTGAGCTACGGATGCATTACAGTCATGAATTCGATTAAGAATCGATTTCGAGTGCATATTCTAAAGGAAAACACTCAGGATTCTAGTGTTTAACGTAATAAAGCCCAAATATAACGTATTTATTTTCTAACATACGCTTTATTCTCGTGAACTACTCGTGCCTAAAGGCGACGAGCTTCCAAGATAACAGACTAAGCTGCTAACCCTTCTTTTTTGACGCTTCGTTGGACACCGCTAGTCGAGCTTTTGGCTCGGATAGTCTTACGATTGCCTCCACGTCCACTATCTGACTTAGTTCGTAGAACTCCATCGTCAGACAACACCGTTCCAGTGTCTAATATTAGGTTAATTGCCCGTTTCTTAATAACCAATGATGCGTTGTTATCCGCATTGTCAGCATTTCCACAGTGACCGCACACAAATAGTTCTTGTGATTCTCGGTTGTCGGGGTGAGTGTAACCACACTTGACACACTCCTGACTGGTATACGGGGCAGGGATTTTAAAGACAGCCTTACCCGCTTGGTAAGCCTTGTATTTTGTATAGGTTTCTATGATATGCCAATCAACATTTAGGATGGCCTTGTTTAGTCCTGCCTTTGGTTTGCGCGTCATGCTTGAGGTTCGTAGAGCCTCGAACACAATGACCTTTGCTTTGCTATCGACAAGCGAGCGGCTTGTCTTGTGCGTGAAATCGTTGCGGATATTCGCCTTTTTAGCGTGATGCGTAGCAATACGGTGCTTAGTTTTGTGCCTGCGGTTTGAGCCTTTTGTCTGACGCGCCAACTTGCGCTGGAGTCGCTTGATGTAGCGATCAGCTTTGGTCATCTTCTTTTTCTGGTTGTTGCTCTCTTCATCAGAAAAGTCGAACGTCATAGAGCCAGCGTGTACAGGGATGGCAACACCACGGTCTACCCCAATGGTGTGTTCTTCTAAATATTCTTTTGTTGAATCTTGCAGGTACGATAAGTGTTCAGCGTTGCTTGATAGCTCATCTTCACTCTTGTCGTTCTCATAGCAGAAAGACACATAATATTGACCGCGCTCTTTACGCACATAAAGCGAGTTTGGGATCTCGAACTTACTATGGGCCTTAAAAGATAAGTAACCAATATTATTCGTCTTCGTGCCGATAAATAGGCGTAAATTCCCATCTTCGCAACGGTCGAAACGGTCGAAACGGTCGAAACGGTCGAAACGGTCGAAACGGAATACCTCGCGAGTAAGGTAGATGCTACCGCGATCAGTCTTAGGTTTACGCTTAGGTCGCCCACACACACCTTTCATGAACTTTTGGTAGGTCTTATACCAGTTTACAGCGCTGTTTCGGAGGATCTGACTCGGGCATTGAGATAGCCAGGGAGTAAGCTCTTTGGATTTAAACTGAGCGGTCTTGGTGTCGATTGGCGCATACGTACCAACAACACAAAATCGACGTGCAAACGTGCGATAGTACTTTTCCTCGTCTACTTTGGCGTTCCAAATCACACGAGCACACCCCATCCACTGGCTTAATACCTGCTTTTGACTGGGTGTTGGGTGGGCGCGTAGTTTGATGCCGACTAACAAAAAAGACCTCTAATTTAACTATATATACATACAGTTTAATTAGGCATTTCCGAACCGAAAGTCAAGCTCATTCGCCTTGACTCGTGGCTAAAGCAAACGAGTTTGCAGCGAAATCGTGATCAATACTTTGTTGGATAGTAGTCAAAGCTTCTTGAGAAACGGATTATCAACAGTGACAATGTTGGTCTATTCATAATTACCTACATTGTATGACTTCTCCGATTACTGTTTATCAAAAAAAATTACAGCATAAAGATGTGCACTTTGATGAATATCAACAAGCTGCTTTGTTGGCTTTAGAGCGTGTTTACTTGGATCTAATATCTTCCACCGGACAGACAAAGTCTGTTAAAGGCGTTTATATGTGGGGAGATGTTGGTCGTGGTAAAACCTTTTTGATGGATCTTTTCTATTCTTGCTTACCTGAAGGAGTGGGATTGCGGCTACATTTCCATCATTTTATGGCGCGTCTTCATCGTGAGTTGAATCTGGCTGTTGGTCGGAAAAATCCGCTACAAGGTATTGCCAAACGTCTTGCTTCAGAATGTAAGATTTTATGTTTTGATGAGTTTTTTGTATCAGATATCGGCGATGCTATGTTGTTGGGTGGCTTGGTTGATGCATTATTTGACGAAGGTGTTGTGCTGATAGCTACCTCTAATATACCCATTGAGGGGTTGTTTCAGGGGCAGTTACAAAAAAAACGTTTTGAACCTTCGATTGCTCTATTGCAAGATCACTTAGAAAGTATTCATCTTTATGGAGAAGAAGACCATAGGTTGCGTCATATAGGCATGGATCCTGTGTACTTTGTACAGGATCATAATGCTTTGTCATTGGCGTTTTTAGCGCTTTCGAAAGGAGAGGTATCTTGTCTGCCTTTAACCGTGTGTCGTCGCCTAATGAAAGTTATAACTTCATCTGAAAATATCGCTTGGTTTGATTTTTATGATCTTTGTGATGGGCCTAGGTCATCATTAGATTACATCGAATTAGCGCAACGCTTTCCTTATATTTTTGTGTCAGGTATTCCGCCATTAAGTAGTGAGCCTTATGAGCATATTAAAGCACGGGGAACCGAAGATGGTGCGATTGGATCAGGGCAAACGGGTGACCGGGAAGTCTCATTAGGCATTCACGATGATGCAGTAAGGCGTTTTATTAGTTTGGTGGATGAGTGTTATGACCATCAAGTTGTGTTGTATTTGGGGGCAGAGGTACCACTTTCAGCGCTTTATTTAAATGGCACCTTGTTATTTGAATTTCGACGAACTTACAGTCGTTTAACGGAAATGCAGTCACTTTTCTATCAATCGATACGAGACTGTTAGGGTGAATAACCTTGAGCTATCGCTTTTCTCCATTTTTTATGGCTTGATAAAAGCGTCATCCGTGACCAATATAGCTATTAAGACAATAACATAATGAAAAGGAGAGCGATCATGTTGTATGAAGATCGCGTTGATGCGTTAGTCGCACCGAAAGGTGCATTAGAGGTGCTATCGCAAGATGAAATATCCCGCATGTCTGATGATGCGGGGTCGCTTCACACTTTATTTCGCAGCTGTGTATTAGCTATTTTAAATTGTGGCAGTGATTCAGACGATGCTAATGCTGTAATGGAAGAGTTTAAAGATTTTGATGTGCTTATTGTTCAACAAGAACGTGGCGTTAAACTAGAGTTGAAAAATGCACCAGGTAGTGCCTTTGTCGATGGCAAGATGATTAGCAGTGTACGTGAAATGTTGTTTAGTGTTTTGCGCGATATTATTTTTACTTATCATGAATACAATTTTTCCAGTGGGTTGGAAGACGCCAGCTCTGATAAAATCACTAATATAGTATTTGAATTTTTACGTAATGCGAATGTGTTTCGGCGTATTCAAAATCCAGACATGGTGGTCTGTTGGGGTGGGCATTCTATCGCTCGACATGAGTATGACTACACCAAGCGGGTTGGTCACCAGTTAGGTTTGCGTGAACTTAATATTTGCACTGGCTGTGGGCCAGGTGCGATGAAAGGGCCAATGAAAGGGGCGGCTATAGCTCATGCCAAGCAGCGTATTCATACTGGGGTTTATCTCGGTTTAACTGAACCTGGTATTATTGCTGCAGAATCTCCGAATCCCATTGTTAATAAACTCGTTATTATGCCGGACATTGAAAAGCGCTTAGAAGCCTTTGTTCGCACTGGACACGGTATTATTGTTTTCCCTGGTGGTGCAGGGACAGCTGAAGAAATCTTATATATTCTAGGGATTTTATTGCATCCTAAAAATGCTGATATTCCGTTTCCATTGATTTTTACCGGGCCTAAAGAAAGCGCAAATTACTTTGAGCAAATCCATGCCTTTATTGGTGATGTGCTGGGTACAGAAGCGCAGCAGAAGTATCAAATTATTATTGAAGATGAGGTGGAAGTAGCGCGGGTGATGAAGCAAGGCTTAGAAAGCGTTCGTCATTATCGTAAAGCCCATCAAGATGCCTTCTACTACAACTGGAAGCTATATATTCCTGAAGAGTTTCAGCGTCCGTTTGAGCCTACTCATGAAAAAGTACGCGATTTAAATTTACACTTTGGCCAAGAAACGCATTTGTTAGCAGCGGATTTACGTCGTGCGTTTTCATCGATTGTAGCGGGGAATGTGAAAGCGCAAGGAGTTGCCTACATTAAAGAGTTCGGTCCTTTTGAAATTCATGGGGATAGGTCTTTATTAGAGAAACTTGATGCTTTGTTGCAAGCGTTTGTTTCCCAGCAGAGAATGAAGTTACCAGGCAGTGAATACATTCCTTGCTATAAAGTAGTGACGGATTAAGTATTGTCGAGTGAGAAAAGGGCCGGTCGGCCCTTTTTTTATACGTTGCTCATAATGCTATTGATCAGGGTGCTGTTTAATCCATTGTGCGTGCTGTGTGATGATTTGCCCTGAAATAGTTATTGGGTTGGGGGTGTTGGGTAGGTTGTCTATATCCCACCATGCGGCTTCTTCTATTTCATCTGGTGCTAATGTTAGTTCACCGCCCTCGTAATCTGCAAAAAAACCAACCATTAATTGATGAGGGAATGACCATGGTTGGCTATCGATATAGCGAATGTTTTTGACGTCTATACCAACTTCTTCTTTTACTTCACGCATGACTGCTTGCTCTAGCGTTTCGCCGGCCTCAACAAACCCTGCAATATTACTGTGCATGTCTTTTTGCATCTGTGGGCCTCTTGCGAGTAGCAACTGCTTGCCCTTCCTTATTGATACTATTATACAAGGCGAAATACGAGGGTAATGACGTAGGTTGCAATTAGGGCAGATTTTAGTGTGTTCAGTGGTGTGCTTGCTGAGCATGGCCGTTCCGCAGCGGCCACAGAATTGGTGGTCTCTATCCCATGTTGAAAGCTGATGTGCGCGAGTGAGTAGCAAATAATGTGCTTGATCTTGTAAGAACAGTAAGTCGCGTAAATTTATATCATGGAAGCCCTTTGGTTTATTTGTAAAGCGACAAACAAAAATGTCTTGGCATTTTCCATCAGTACCGCTCCACTCGCCACAATAGACGGGGCGCATACCTGGATCGGGTTGGAAGGATGAGAAAGGGATGAGAAAATCTGTTTCTGATTCAACCAGAACTTGATTCTTATACAGTAAAATATAAAGGGCATCTTGATGTGGGGTCGGGTGTGTGTGAATACCAATTTCTAACATGAGACTACTCTGCTGCGTGTTTAAATATTACGCTAACGCGAACCCATCATTGAAGCAACTAGGTAAGCGGCATAACCCCAAACTTTAGAAAACTTTCCCATATTGCGCTAGTGTCATCACTTTAGTTACTCTTAGTGTCGTTATGCTGGTATGGATAATGGTTTACATTGTATTGGCTGGCTTTTTAATTAAGCAGTCGCGTAGAATGAGCGCAAATTTTAATCAGAGTGAGGTAGCAATGTTATCTAAAGTACGTAGTGGTGTGTTGATTGGCGCTATGGTAATGAGTGTCAATGTTAGTGCTCAGGATTTTTTACCCATTCTTCAATACCATCATGTTGGTAATAATACACCTGCTTCAACGTCTGTGACTCCTGCGCAATTTATAGAGCAGATGGACTACCTTAAAACGGCTGGCTTTAAAGTAGTTGATTTAAAAAAAGCACTAGAAAAACTAAAAAGACATGAAGGCTTGCCAGCAAAGGCCGTTGCTATCACGTTTGATGACGCCTATCGCGATATTTATTTAGACGGTTTTCCTATTTTAAAAGAAAGACAGTTTCCTTTTACCGTATTTATCAATACGCAACCTATTAAGCAGAAAAATCGACACTTTCTGACTTGGGAGCAAATCAAAGAGATGGAGCTCTCAGGAGGTGTGTTTGCTAATCATACTATTAGTCATCCTTATATGCTGCGTAAAATAGATGGAGAGACTGATGATCAATGGTTAGATCGCATGAATATCGAAGTGGATAAAGTTGAGAGTGAGTTAAATAGCCAGTTAGGTCATTCGCCTAAAATGTTAGCGTATCCTTATGGTGAGTCTAATATTACGATTCGTACCATGATGAAAGAAAAGGGCATTATGGCTTTTGGGCAACAATCCGGTGTAGTAAGTGCAGAATCTGACTTTGAAGACTTGCCGCGGTTTCCTGCTTCAGGGCGTTTTGCTAACTTATCAACATTGAAATTAAAATTAGCATCTCGACCAATGCCCTTAGTCAGTGAGAACAGTGGTGGAGATTTTGCCACTGACAAGCCTGTATCTATTCGCTTAACGTTTAAGTCAGGTAAATATCGTCTAAAAGATTTAGCCTGCTACGTGTCTGGTCAAGGTAAGGCCTCTTTAAGCTGGCCTGAGAAGAATGAAGTGATAATAACTGCGCCACAGGCGTTTGGTGTTGGTCGAGGGCGGATTAACTGTACTATGCCGGACTATGAAGCGAATCATTACTACTGGTATTCCAATGTTTGGATACGTCCAGGGGCTGATCAGGGCTATATAGTAGAAAAAGCAGTAAAAAGTTAACTTTTTTTCAAAAAGATGTTGCACTGAAATCTCAAATCAGTATTATACATCTCGCTCGCAACGGAGGGGTGGCAGAGCGGTTTAATGCACCAGTCTTGAAAACTGGCGTAGGTTAATAGCCTACCGAGAGTTCGAATCTCTCCTCCTCCGCCATCTTCCTTTAGGAAGATTGTTGTAAGCAAAGATAAAATTAGTTCCTCGATAGCTCAGTTGGTAGAGCAAATGACTGTTAATCATTGGGTCACTGGTTCGAGTCCAGTTCGAGGAGCCAGATCGGAGTATAGCGCAGTCTGGTAGCGCGCCTGCTTTGGGAGCAGGATGTCGGGAGTTCGAATCTCTCTACTCCGACCATTTAATTTTATCGTCACCTAGTAATGGTGGGCGTAGCTCAGTTGGTAGAGCTCCGGATTGTGATTCCGGCGGTCGTGGGTTCGAGCCCCATCGTCCACCCCATTACTCTGATAGTCGGGCCGTTAGCTCAGTTGGTAGAGCAGTTGACTTTTAATCAATTGGTCACTGGTTCGAATCCAGTACGGCCCACCACTATCATACAGAATGGTATTCTGTAGAACCTGATTCATTCCTCGATAGCTCAGTTGGTAGAGCAAATGACTGTTAATCATTGGGTCACTGGTTCGAGTCCAGTTCGAGGAGCCAGATCGGAGTATAGCGCAGTCTGGTAGCGCGCCTGCTTTGGGAGCAGGATGTCGGGAGTTCGAATCTCTCTACTCCGACCATTAGGTTGTATTTTTTAAATAAATTATGAGCGGGCCGTTAGCTCAGTTGGTAGAGCAGTTGACTTTTAATCAATTGGTCACTGGTTCGAATCCAGTACGGCCCACCATTCTTCTCATAATATTTTTCTCTATCTTCTTGTTATTCCTTGATATTTTTCTAGATAAATTCAAATTCTATCGTCTATCGTCTATCGTCTATCGTCTATCGTCTATCGTCTATCGTCTATCGTCTA
>JBQEFB010000068.1:0-9827 GCA_052107635.1 Marinomonas sp.
GGCTCGAAGGTTAAAAATGAATTGTCTCATGGAAAGGACTTATTCGCATCTTCCCCAACAGCAAGACCATCACCAAGATTTGTCGAGATGACACCATAGTAATCAGGAAAAATTTTATGATGATGCTTTTCTAAAAATTTCGCTTCTAAAGTATTATGTTGACCTCCATGTTCTTTTTGAATATTGATACAGACCTGATCATCCATAGGGTGCAGATACACATCCCTATTATTTCCTGTTGCTAAGTACAAATCAGGAGTCAATTGTAAGTTCATGAAGCACCATATAGATTAAAACTAATTAATCGTATATTAGCGAATTTTTCACATATTTTTCATATAAAAATATAATATTTTCTTAACATTCCTTAAACACAGAATTAACCATAATTTTAAATAGAACTTATTCTAGGATTAGTGATATTTATAACTCATACAAGTGAACTACTCGTGCCTAAAGGCGACGAGCTTCCAAGATAACAGACTAAGCTGCTAACCCTTCTTTTTTGACGCTTCGTTGGACACCGCTAGTCGAGCTTTTGGCTCGGATAGTCTTACGATTGCCTCCACGTCCACTATCTGACTTAGTTCGTAGAACTCCATCGTCAGACAACACCGTTCCAGTGTCTAATATTAGGTTAATTGCCCGTTTCTTAATAACCAATGATGCGTTGTTATCCGCATTGTCAGCATTTCCACAGTGACCGCACACAAATAGTTCTTGTGATTCTCGGTTGTCGGTTGTCGGTTGTCGGTTGTCGGTTGTCGGTTGTCGGTTGTCGGTTGTCGGGGTGAGTGTAACCACACTTGGCACACTCCTGACTGGTATACGGGGCAGGGATTTTAAAGACAGCCTTACCCGCTTGGTAAGCCTTGTATTTTGTATAGGTTTCTATGATGTGCCAACCAACACTTAGGATGGACTTGTTTAGTCCTGCCTTTTGCTTGGCTTTGTTGGAAACATATCGTCCCTGTTCGTCTTGCTTCGCCTTTGGTTTGCGCGTCATGCTTGAGGTTCGTAGAGCCTCGAACACAATGACCTTTGCTTTGCTATCGACAAGCGAGCGGCTTGTCTTGTGCGTGAAATCGTTGCGGATATTCGCCTTTTTAGCGTGATGCGTAGCAATACGGTGCTTAGTTTTGTGCCTGCGGTTTGAGCCTTTTGTCTGACGCGCCAACTTGCGCTGGAGTCGCTTGATGTAGCGATCAGCTTTGGTCATCTTCTTTTTCTGGTTGTTGCTCTCTTCATCAGAAAAGTCGAACGTCATAGAGCCAGCGTGTACAGGGATGGCAACACCACGGTCTACCCCAATGGTGTGTTCTTCTAAATATTCTTTTGTTGAATCTTGCAGGTACGATAAGTGTTCAGCGTTGCTTGATAGCTCATCTTCACTCTTGTCGTTCTCATAGCAGAAAGACACATAATATTGACCGCGCTCTTTACGCACATAAAGCGAGTAAGGTAGATGCTACCGCGATCAGTCTTAGGTTTACGCTTAGGTCGCCCACACACACCTTTCATGAACTTTTGGTAGGTCTTATACCAGTTTACAGCGCTGTTTCGGAGGATCTGACTCGGGCATTGAGATAGCCAGGGAGTAAGCTCTTTGGATTTAAACTGAGCGGTCTTGGTGTCGATTGGCGCATACGTACCAACAACACAAAATCGACGTGCAAACGTGCGATAGTACTTTTCCTCGTCTACTTTGGCGTTCCAAATCACACGAGCACACCCCATCCACTGGCTTAATACCTGCTTTTGACTGGGTGTTGGGTGGGCGCGTAGTTTGATGCCGACTAACAAAAAAGACCTCTAATTTAACTATATATACATACAGTTTAATTAGGCATTTCCGAACCGAAAGTCAAGCTCATTCGCCTTGACTCGTGGCTAAAGCAAACGAGTTTGCAGCGAAATCGTGATCAACAAGATAAGACAAAAATGAGAATCAATACTATTAATTGATTTTATAGAATAAAGTCGAAGATAAGTATTTAGGAAATAATATTAAAAGGAACAAAAGACATTACCACTCAAGCCCCTATACAGTTAACGAGAATGGTAATCCTTTAATTAAAAATGCTCGCCGTTTTCATAATAGTTTTGGTTATTTAAATCATGAAATAACACGGTAATATCTTGGCCACTGTCGACCAATGGTCGCACCAAGTCATCAATACATTGTGCCGCCTTTGCTTTCACCTCTGCGCCTCGATCAAACCACAGTACCTCAAAAAAAGGATACGCAGGAGAAGCACCACCCACTGATAAATACGTGATCGCTTGATACTCAAGGGTAAAATGGGAGTTTGGCGTGTCGGTGATTTCCGCTAAGCTTTCAATCAAACGATCAGCAATCGACTCAAGATCTTCAAAAGGCAGTCCACGTACTCGTATATGCGGCATAATTACAAACCTACTGCGTTGTCTCTGTTGTGTTAATAACGGGATCAGGCGTTTCCATAGCAGAGCTGCTGTCATCATCTTCGTCTATATAACGAAACGAGCGAGAGTCAATCACTTTACCATCTTGCACGACTTCTGCCGTCCATGTGCCATCAAAGCCTGGCATTAAACGCTTACTTGACCATACTCGCCAGCGGTCACCACCTACTTCAAAAGACACCTCAGCCATAACATCGCCATCCAGTTTCCAACGATGACTAACTTGACTGCCTGACATATCGCGCAAATCGGTAAAGAAGTACACCCGTTGAATATCACCGTATTTTACATAAACGACTTTACCAAGATCATCAATCGGCTCTCGATCAATAACATCACTGGAAAAAACCGCTCGAGCCACGGTACCTTCAGCCCAAGCAGGTAAAGTCATGGCAAACGATATCACGCTAGCAAAAATCAATCGGAACAAAATGTAACGCATAATGACATCCTATAAAGCGCTATAAACAAAGCTGCCGAAGTTGATTACGAGAACAACCTTGCAGCATGACGTTAATACCTTAAAAGTAACCTACTAATACCCTAAAAGAAGCGAGTTTTTTGTGTTAATTTGCAAGTAACCTCGCTTCACAGAAGTATGAGTTTACTAAAGCCTATAGGCAGGAACAAAGAATATTATGAAATTTACTTTCCATGACGATCCGCTAACGGAGTCGAGAAGGTGTACTCCATATCCCAAGGAAAACGAATCCAGGTATCTTGCCCAACTTCTGTGATAAAAGTATCCACCAGTGGCTTACCCGCAGGTTTTGCATAAATCGTTGCAAAATGGGCTTTTGGCAACATGTCGCGTACTTTTTGTGCAGTACGACCAGTATCGACTAAATCATCGATCAAGATAAAACCTTCACCGTCCCCTTCAACCCCTTTTAATACACTCAACTCGCCTTGTTTAGTCGCAGCTTCACCTTCTTTACCACTGTAACTGACAATACAAATCGTATCGATTAAGCGAATGTCCATCTCACGACATAAAATCGCTGCTGGGACTAGACCGCCACGAGTAATGGCAATAATACCTTTCCATGGTCCCTGTTCTAATAAGCGCCAAGACAAAGCACGTGCATCTCGGTGCAGTTCTTCCCAAGAGACTGGGAAGTTTTTCGAATAAGGGGTCATCATAAGCTCCTATGCTTAATAATCAGTCAGTGTTTTTTAGCAACACGAAAGCGCCGCTGTTGCCAACGCCATGATTCATGTCTCGTAGAAATCTAAGGAAAGTTTGTCATTGTGCCAAGATATTCTTGAATTTTAGATAATAAAATCCGAGAAAAACACAAAGATTAATTTAAGAAGGCGATTTTAGCTTCATTGGCAGCCCTGCTGCAACAAAAGTTACACGATCGGTCAACTTTGCTAACTGTTGATTGATGATGCCAATCTCATCAGCAAAACGTCGCGCTAGCGCATTCATCGGCATAATACCAAGCCCCACTTCACCAGACACTATCACTAGGTCGCCTTCAAACCCTTCGACGATAGTTAGTAATTGTTGGGTTTCATAAGCAAAGACCGCATCGTCTTCTAAGCACAATAAGTTACTCATCCATAGCGATAAACATTCAACGATCACCGCGTTATTACTCTGATTAACCCTCTGTAAAGCAGCGGCTAATTTGATCGGCTCTTCGACTAATTGCCAGCTCTTTGGACGACGCTGCTGATGCAGCTCAACACGCTGCGCCATCTCATCATCCCATACTTGCGAAGTGGCCAAATAATAGACTGGCTTACCGCTCTGCTCTATTTGCGTTTCGGCAAACGCACTTTTTCCACTGCGCACACCACCTAATATCAAATGCTTCATGCCAGATCTCTTCCCCCTGCTGATTTTAACAAACCAATTAGCGAATTATCTAACCGAGACATTTCATCCATGGCGGGTAAAGCGACCCGAATCCAACCATCACCCAGACGAACATGCACCCCAACCGAATGCAGCATCGCAAAAACACGCTCAGCATAATTTGAGCTTTCTAGCTGCCAGGTAATAAATAAAGGACTCACAATACTGTCTTGGGAATCAAAAATAGTATTGAGTTTTGGCATCACTCGACTCACAAATACCGCTTGGCGTTGAGCCAGACTTTTCCTAGCCGCAGTTTGCCATTGGTTATCATCAAACGCAGCACCGACTAAATACAAACTCGGCGTAGCCACCGGCCAAGGTCCTATCAGGTTTTTTAGGGGAATCTCCCAACGAGATGAACAAAACACAAAACCAACACGCGCTCCCGCCAGACCAAAAAACTTACCAACAGAACGCATTAAAAACAGTGATTTAGGCCAATCAGCAGCATGCTGCACCGTCAAAAAACTCTCTTCGGCAATAGGATCAATAAAGGCTTCATCTACCACTAAATAGCCTTTCATTGCCTGTGCTTTATCAAGCACCGCTTGAAGCACCTCAAAAGAAGATAAACACCCAGTAGGATTATTGGGTTGAATTACGACGGCCACCTGCCAGTTTTGCTCTAACAGCTCTTCGAGCTTCTGGTAATAGCCAATGTCATACCCCCATTTTTGCCAAGCAAAAGCGTGCTCCTGATAACCTACTTTCGGCACCATAACTTTCTTTTGCTGAAGAGGACCAAATAACAACGCAGGAAGCGACTCAATAATATGCTGGGAGCCAGCCCCAATCGCATTAGGACGCATGCCATAATAACGTGTCGCTTGTATCATTAATGCCGCTTGATCAGGTAACTCATTCCATAAGACAGGATCAATACTCGGTAACGGCCAAGGCTCTCGATTACAGGCTGAAGAAAGGTCGAGCCAGGTCGACGCTTGAGCGCCAACAACACGCTGCCAATACGCTAAATCACCACCGTGTTTTGGCGGAACTAAATCAAAATGCATAGGAGTAATCCCCATAAATAAACGCTTTTATCCACTAATCTAATCGCCTGTTGTAAATGATCTGGCGTTGGCGCATCCCCTTCACCTAACACAGGTCGAGTTTCGATTTTACCAAAATAAGGCGCTTCGCCACCTAATTGCACACCAAGCGCACCTGCACCAGCGGCCATAACTGGCCCCGCATTGGGGCTTTTCCAGCGCACTTCTGGTTTTGCGGCACAGCGCAATGCCCGCGACCAATTACCACATAACCCATAGGTGTACACCACTAACCGTGCAGGCACATAATTCAACACATCATCAATGCGTGCCGCAAACCAACCAAAATACAAAAGTTCACGGGTTTTATAACCCCACATAGCATCTAACGTATTGGCCAAGCGATACACCAAGGCACCGGGCGCGCCAAAAATAAGGAACCAAAATATAGGAGCGAAAATCGCATCACTGCCATTCTCAAGTACCGATTCAATACCGGCTTTTGCCACCTCAGACTCGGTTAAATTTTGCGTGTCACGACTGACAATTCGACTAACCGCAAAACGCGCCTCCTCTAGATTGCCTTGATCTAGCGGCGTAGCGATCGCCAATGCATGTTCTCGTAGGCTCTGCCAACCAATAGAAAAGTATAAAATCACCACCGACAGCAAGATATCCAGCCAATCAGGCAATAGCCAATACAAAATCAATAGAGCAAATAAACACGGCAATACCGCTGCACACCAAGCCAACACGCCCGACACTCGTTGACTAAACACATCTGTGCTCAAAGGCTGCTGAAAAACATGCTGGCAGTAATCAACCCAGCGTCCGAACCAAATTAATGGATGCCAACTTTTCGGCTCGCCGATAAGACGATCGAGTAGCAAGGCGGCCACAAGTATTGCAGCTGTTGAGGAGAAAAATCCAAGAAAGTCATTAAAAATAGAGGTAATCATGGTTAAGCGTCTTTTTTTACGTAAAAAGGCATCAATGTCGAGTAGAATTATCGGAGAAGAATTCTACCACCAAATTGACTAACTACGTGATGACTGCATGCCTGCTTTTAACTTAATGATCCAAGGAACGACGTCGGATGCTGGAAAAAGCACCCTAGTCACCGCCCTGTGCCGCCTACTACAACGCCGTGGTATTGCTGTTGCACCTTTTAAACCACAAAACATGGCACTAAACAGTGCAGTCACCGCCGATGGCAATGAAATTGGCCGCGCCCAAGCCGTGCAAGCCTATGCCGCAGGACTAGCGCCTCATGTGGACATGAACCCGATTTTACTTAAGCCCAACACAGACACTGGCGCACAGGTCATTATTCAAGGCAAAGCCATCGGTAATATGAACGCCGTGGGTTATCACGAATACAAAAGCATCGCCAAAATAGCGGCACTTGAGTCTTATCATCGACTCGCCAACCAATACGACGCCGTTATCATTGAAGGCGCTGGCAGCCCAGCAGAAATCAATTTACGCGCCCGCGACATCGCCAACATGGGCTTTGCAGAAGCCGTCGATTGTCCCGTTATTATCATTGCCGACATAGACAAAGGCGGTGTCTTTGCCCACCTGGTAGGCACATTGGATTTACTCAGCCAGAGTGAGCAAGATCGAGTCATTGGCTTTGTTATCAATCGATTTCGGGGTGACATTAGTTTATTGCAATCGGGCTTAGACTGGCTCGAAGAACGCACCGGAAAACCGGTTCTAGGGGTTTTACCCTATTTAAAAGGCTTCCATCTAGAATCCGAAGACGCCGTCGCTAAAAGCCCGCAAAAAGACGATACTCAAAACGCCCTACAAGTGGTTATTCCTGTGATGCCACGCACCAGCAACCACACAGACTGGGATGCACTGCGCTTACACCCAGATGTGCAAGTCACCTTAGTGAGCGCAAATGAACCCATTCCACCCGCCGATTTGGTTATTATTCCTGGCAGTAAAAGCGTGCAAGCGGATCTAGCTTATTTGCGCCAAGAGGGTTGGGAAGAGTACCTCAATACACACCTAAGATACGGCGGCAAACTCATCGGCATTTGTGGTGGTTATCAAATGCTCGGTAAACGCTTATTAGATCCACATGGATTAGAAAACAAAGACAAAAACACCGAATCTAAAGGCTTTGGTTTTATTCCCATGGAAACCGTACTAGAAAAAGACAAACAACTAAAACAACGTCAAGGCTCTCTTTTGCTAGACAAGACTAACGCTCAACTCACCGGCTATGAAATACACTGTGGCGTTTCTCGATTTAATACCGATATTAGTGCTTTGGCACAGCTCGAAGACGGCCAACCAGAAGGCTTTATCTCGCCAGATAACGCCATCATAGGTACTTACCTCCATGGTATTTTTGATCATCCACAAGCCCTAACCGCATTACTTGATTGGGCTGGTGCTAAAGAAATCACCTATTTCGATTACAACGCCTTACGTGAAAATGAAATTAACCGCCTCGCCGACAGCGTAGAACAACAGATAAAAATCGACGAATTGATTCAGCAATGCCAAAACGATTAATTTTTCGCAACAAAACACCTTCAACAATACCTAAGATTACAAATTAACATCAAACTGATATGATCACCAAAATTCTATAAAAAGCCATAAATATGATTAATATTGTCTTATGTTCAGATGAGAATTATGCAGCATACAGTGCAACTGTAATGGTCTCAGCCTTAGAAAACACTTCGTGCAAAGAGGAGTTCAACTTCTATTTACTGACGACAGGTTTAACCGAAGAAACCAAAAAAAAACTTAAAAATACGATCGAAAAATACGGTGCAAAATTAACTATTCTCAATGTGAATACCTCTGACTTCAGTTCGCTCAATATAGAATTAGGACGATTTGGGATTGGGACTCTATTACGTTTATATATGCATCGTTATTTGCCAAAAGAAATTCATAAAGTCATTTATCTAGACTGTGACCTCGTTATATTAGGCGACTTAAAAATATTATGGGAAAAACAATTAAATGGACTCGCTGTAGGAGCAGTTACTGATCTATGCTCTCCAAAATCTTATAGTGAAAGGCAAAATAATTATTTTAACGCAGGGGTATTACTAGTAGATTTAGACCTTTGGATTCAAAAAAATATTGGCGATGAGGCGTTAAATTACCTTACATCCCCCTCAACTAAAGCAAAATATCTTGATCAAGATGCTCTTAACTACGTTTTAAAGGGTAAATGGCGGCCTCTAGAGTTAAGTTGGAACTTCCAACCAGCCTCTTATACTGCTTACGAAAAAGACTATGATTATTTAACATCTAGAAAAGAAGAGTTATACGACTCAATTAAAAAGCCAAGCATTGTCCATTTTATTGGTCCAATAAAACCTTGGCATGCAAAATGTGTGCACCCTCTGCAGGAACTGTTTATTGAGTTCTCAGAAAAAACTCCTTGGCCTATCAAACTAAAAACACTACGAACAGAGCTCTCACTGCTTAAAAGAGTTAAGTTATTTGTTAAGAAAAGTAAAATGAAACGCAGACGAAAATTAACCAAGTATTTAAAATAAAATCTTCAGTTGTTTTATGATTGTTCCACAGCTCAGACTATGCTGAAAGGTCTATTTTACTGTATACAGTCTTTCTTAATGTCACTGATATTTTCAGAAATTACAGCATTATTTCCATAAAAAATAGCACAGGCCACTCCTGTGGCACTTGCTATTATTTATATGTTATTTCTGCACTTGGCTTTGGATTAAAGCATCACTAAAAACTTGCCCATCAACGAATGTAAATACTTCGTTAGCTCTAATGTGAGTTTGGAAGTAACTATGATAGCCGTAAAATTGATAGTCACTTTTAAGAATATTTTGATGCCACCATTTTTTAAAGCTTTTCTTTAATCTAGGCTTACTACGTAGATCGTGCATAGTATCAAATGAGACGACCTTCTCTTTTTGTGTGGCCAAAGTTAGTTGATGGCTGTAACAAGAGACTTTTTTGAAAATGGAGTTTGCATCGTGCCATGGTGGTAGCGCTGTTAACGCATGCTCAGGGCCATATGGAAATTTCTTTATTTTTCGTAAATGATTGACATACATAAAGACCCGATCAGGCTTATGAGCGCTTTTCCTAATGGCCAAAGCAAGCGCATGAGCTGACATAATATGCTCTGGATGAGGGTCTATCTCGGGGTCGGTGATAAAAACACTAGTGGGCTTTATTTGTTCCAATAAGCTCGCTAGATCTTCTATTAGAGACTCTCCGGTACAAGTATCGCACTCATCATTAGGCAATTTTATGCTATTTAACCCTCGACTGATGCTCGGGGTGAGTTCTGGCAATATTTTATCGACTTGCTGTTCTTTAGGTGCTTTATAAAGTGAATCTAAGGTTAAATTAAAGTAACCGAGAGACGTTAAGCGTTCAAACGTCACCCCTGCTAAGAGCGGTGTTGTCATGCTGTTCCAAGCTCTAATCTGAGCCTTTCGACCAACCGCATCCGTCAGATTTTTATCCAATCCCGCAATATACTGACGATCCAGAGA
>JBQEFB010000069.1:0-7879 GCA_052107635.1 Marinomonas sp.
AAAGACTTTATGGTTTTTGGAAGGAATTACTATGTGGGGTTTAGCCGACGCTCACCATATCCCACGTTCACTTCACCAGTCAATTTGTTAAAAAATGACCAGAGCGTTTCAGATAAGGGGACAAAAATAGATAGATTGAACCACATAAAAGTAACAAAAGAAGGTATAGCCATATACCAAAAAATGAATAACAGAATTTTCATAAAATATTTCATAGAACTGTTAATTTCCCATATGACTCTATGCTTGTACCTGGAATTTTTATTTTTCCCGAATTTTTAATAATTAAGCTAAAAGTTCTAAAGTCCGACATTTTTTTAAAAGTGACGCAACCTTGACTAATACCTAGAGGGCCTTCTGGATGAATTCTGAATTGCCCTCGTTTAACTTTTTCACAAAACGTTGAGTCATCGATTTTCTTATCTATTGCGTATAAAGCGAACCAATCAGCTTTATCTGAAAATAAGTCTCTTAATGGTCCAAGAAGCCCACCAGATTGTCTATCGATAATGTAATACACTCCTGTAGGGATAGGACCCTTACTCGGCATACAAATCGATAGCTTTTTATTTCTATGCGCTTCTAAGCCCGAATATGCATCAAATGTAGATGCTCCGCACTTTAGAGTGCTCAGGTTGATCATTAAGTTTAAATGTACAATTAATCACGATAATTCCTTTTAGTGCTAACGCAGCGTTAAACGGCAATAAAATTGGGCGGTGTTTTTTCGTGTTTTTTGCAAAAATGACGAACTATTTTAGTGTCTGATTTCAACGCCTTGTTAGCACTTTACATACCTCATTTAAGTTCTAGTTTTAATGTGTTATTGCTTTTTCCATCTACAAGCCCATCGGCATACTCTACTTCAAGAGTATTTTGGTCTGGATTTAAGTACACATGAGTGATTTTTTTTGATAACTCCAATGAATCACCAAAAACAGCTTCAATATTGCTTTTTGAGCAATGGTCAAAAACTGGTTTTTTATCATATAACTCTAGAATTTCTGTTTTATCATTCCAACCTGAAACCCTATAAACTAAATAATAATTATTACCTTCCACTTGGTAAGAGTCTATTATTTTAACAGAGTCAACCGTAATGGAGCATGAATCATTATCTTCAACTCCAAAGCAAGAAAAAAGAAGTGGTACACATAAAATAACAAACAATACTTTCATAATGATACCTATATTTTTATATCCCAAGCATCAGTCCAGTCAGCTCTGTACCAAAAAGATTTTGCCACACCAATCTTTGTCATATATTCAGATAAACCATCTGACAAAATCAATATTGACTCTCCCAAAGGAATATGAGTGTAATAGTCATGTTTTTCAAACGATTCAAAATCATACAAACTATCAACTTGCCACTTTGTTTGCATTCTATTGTTCGGTAATAACTGCGATATCGCTTGTAAATAGAAATGTCCGTCAGTTTTATGTAACCTTTGATTATTCTGCGCAGCCTCCAGCACACCAGAGGACTTCATTTTTCCTTCCGTTTTAGAATTCAAGGGGTCAGTGTCGTTGATTTTTATACTCCTTTGACTTCCTATCCCCTCCATGCTCTGCTGTTTTACCAGTAATACCCACTCGACGTTCAAACTGTTCAATAAACCTCTCACTTCCTAAAACCCAGGATTTATTCGTTGCTAAACGAATAGCTTCTATATCCATGTCAGGAATGTGTGTTTGAAACAGCTTTCGATACGCACTTGCTCGCAGCTCAGAGGTTTTGCCAAGAGCGATGTAACTGTCGTGTGGCGTAAGCATCTGAATCTCTACACCTGCCGCATTATGAGGATAACTCGACCATGGATAATCTGCCGCGTGTTCCACCATTCCCGCCCTCACAGGATTCAACTCGATATAGCGATACACCGTTAACAAATAGTTATCTGTATCAACAAGTGTCGACTTATAACGCCCTTCCCATAAAGTACCTGTTCGAGAATAAATATGATTAAAATATTGAACATAACGACGACCAATCGATTGCATCATGTGGCTAACAGACTCCTCGGTAGAAGGTGTAGTCAGTATATGGACATGGTTCGTCATAAGTACAAAAGCATGAATCGATACACCATATCGCTCAGCCGCTTCACGCATGAAGTGCAAGTATGCCTTATAGTCAGAATCATCACGAAAACACACATCGCGATTATTTCCGCGTTGAATTATATGTAATGGGCAATTGGGTAGGTATAGTCGTGGTCGTCGAGCCATCGTTTCTTCCTTGAAACAAGTGATCTCTATATCTTAGTAAAGTTTATAAGGGAGGCGCAAACATTGAGAGCGAGAGCGGTTATATTCTGAAATCAACGACTCTGACCCCTTGAATCCGATCGTGTGATCCAACAAGCCATTGCTCAAGTCCTTACGCCGATTTTCGACTCAACCTTCTCAGACAATAGTTTTGGGTTTAGGCCAAATCGGAATGGGCAACAAGCGGTGAAACAGGTGCAAAGCATCATTAAAACGGGTCGCCGTTTTACAGTCGATGTTGATCTGTCTAAGTTCTTTGACCGCGTTAATCATGATTTACTCATGACGCACCTTGGCTATAAAGTGAAGGATAGGCGATTGCTTAAATTGATTAAACGTTACTTGCGAGCTGGAATTCTCTGCAAAACCAAAGGGGATAACCCGCTTTACAGTGAGAGTCGAGAAGGTGTACCACAAGGTGGGCCATTGTCACCTTTGCTGGCGAACATCATGCTCGACCCTTTGGACAAAGAACTTGAGAAGCGAGGCCATCAGTTTGCTCGCTACGCGGATGACTTCACCATACTGGTGAAGAGTCCTCGTGCGGGTGAACGTGTGCTGAGTAGTATCAGCAAATTCCTGAATAACCGTTTGAAACTGATCGTTAACACGGTCAAAAGCCACGTCGTTAAAACCAGTGAAAGTAAATTCCTTGGATTCACCTTCAAGGCAGGTCGCATTCAATGGCACCCAAAGGCATTACTGAAATTTAAGCAGCAAGTCAAAAGGTTAACGAACCGTAACTGGGGCGTGTCCATGCGTTATCAACTCTTTAAAATCAGCCAATATTTACGTGGCTGGATAAACTACTTTGGTATCGCCAATTGCTATCAGCTTTGTGTCGATCTGGATCATTGGATCAGGCGTAGAGTACGAATGGCCTATTGGCGACAGTGGCGAAAGCCGCGCACTAAAGTAAGAAGTTTAATGAGATTAGGTGTGCATGTTCAGGCCGCAGTTGCGTGTGGTATCACCAGTAAAGGGCCGTGGCGCAGCGCTAAAACTCCGGGGATCAATCAAGCTTTATCGCTTGCTTACTTAAAATCCGAAGGGCTTTATTCGCTGCGTGATGGCTGGATCGCGCTTCACTATCCTAAGTGAAACGCCCTGTGCGGAGCCGCATGCAGGGTGTTGTGGGGGCTGGAGGTTAGAGACCTCCGGCTACCCGATTATGCCTATAGTTTACGATAGCCCCCTTATAAATCAATACCTTACAATCTATAATTTATTTAACTTACTGTTTATTAAAGGATTTATTATATCTTTACATCTACGATAGAAGAGACTATTGTTAGAAATGTCAATAATCTATTTAAAGGAGCTTCGGCCATGCAAAATCAGCCTCAATCAAACAGTGCTAATATTACTACTCATCTTCCAAGCCCTGCAATCCAGCGCCTTATCGAAGAAGTTCGTAATAAAGAAGGCCTTCAAGCGGTCGGGGGAAGTTATGATCGCACTCATAACCGCCACAATCGAGGCCAGTAATTACTTATGGCACTTCAACTTGACACTGCTCTAATAAAAACGGCCAGTAGATGTAACTACGACTGTTCTTATTGCTATGTCTATCAGGGGAAGGATACCAGCTGGCGCGATCAACCTAAACGAATGAGCGAGGATGTTATTGACTCTCTGATAGAGCAATTGATTATCCAAGCAAATACACAAACAGCTGGTTTTGCCATTGTTCTTCACGGCGGGGAGCCACTTTTACTTGGTTTGAAAAAACTCACAGCCCTCATAAGAGGGCTTCGTCAGAAGCTTGATCCTGAACGTTATCCAATTAGCCTACAAACAAATGGTGCGTTGATAAATAAAGAGTTTTTAGATCTTTTTTCCAGCGAAAAAGTAAGTGTTTCAGTTAGTATAGATGGAGATCAAGGTGCAAATGATATTGCTCGCGTTGACATTAATGGGAATAGCACTTTCTCCAAAACTGTAAACGGCATTAAAGCACTCAGGTCACATGCCGACTCCGAATTCCTTTTTGCTGGAACACTCAGCGTAATTCAGCCGTCTCTGCCCGCAATAAAGACATACGACTTTTTAAAGTCACTTGGTTCCCCCAATATGGATTTCTTAATGCAAGACGGAAATCACGATCGACTACCGCAAGGAAAGTCTAGTTTTACGTCTACCGAATACGGGGATTGGCTTTGTGAGCTATTTGAGTGCTACACCTCAGACCCTACCCCAGTTCCAATTCGATTTTTTGACGATATTGTAAGACTACTTCTCGGTGACTCAGGCACAAAAGAAGGGCAAGGAACTGATCCGTATGGAATTCTTATTTTTGAAACGGATGGGGAAATAAGAAAGAACGACACTTTACGTTCATCTTTTGATGGTGCCGATTTTTTCACCTCTCGCTGGAATGTGCGCAACACAAAAATATCCGACGTTCTATCGTCTAGTGAGTTTGCGGAGTATGCTCATATGCAGATTCCCATTTGTGAAGCTTGCAAGTCTTGCGAGCTTCAATCTGTATGCGGCGGCGGCATGCCCTTATACCGCTGGAGTCAGGACCATGGTTACGATGCCCCGTCTGTATACTGCCATGACCATATAAAAATCATTCGTTCAGTTAAAGAAAGATTGATGCTTGAAGGTGTCGAATGTGTATAAATATTTCTACAGCATCCCTTATCAATGCCCCGTTTGAGCATTTCTCGATAACGGAGGCTATATCATTAGAAACTCAGAATCAATATTTAACATGGCTTGAAGAGAGTGCGCCGTGGAGGCTTATTGAGACTGACTTCTACGAACAATACGAGTTCAGCTTGCTGGAGCAAAAATTTTCGAAACCTATAGATCAGCTAGCATCAGCTGAGACACTGGACGATCTCCGTCAACATGTAGCTTCTCTTTTTAATGCTAACTTATCAGATAGAGTGGATGTCACAGCGCATAAGCTTATTCCAGGGCAAACCATACGTATTCATAATGACTTCATTCCAGGGGAGGAAACGCACCGAGTTTTAGTTCAGCTAAATAGAGATTGGATCGATGATTACGGAGGCCAGCTAATGCTTTTTTCAGGCCCTGAGCCTGACCAGATCAGCAAGATTGTCCCACCCCAAAGTGGCTCGATACAGGGTTTTGCAATTTCACCTGAATCTCATCACGCTGTAAGCACTGTACACGGAGGAGAGAGGTTTACTATCGTGTATTCATTTTTCTCCGATGCTGGCAGCACACAAAAAGCATAACGCTTAGCTAAGCGGCTAAAAAGGCTGGCTATAATAGCGAGGAACGAGCTCCGCCAGCTGTTTGTGTCCGTTTAAGCAACTTGTTAAGCGGACTTTTGATGAATTAAGTAATAATAATTAAATAGACACTTAATTAACTGGTGTATTCTATGCATCTCCCTATAGGATATTAAGATATTTCTCATAAATTCAATAAAATAAATACTTTCTGCTTTTTCTTGCTTGATTCCTTCTTTCTTCGGAAAATATGTGATCTGCTGACTTATTTCATCATATTCTACTTTACCGTGAGCGATCGAATTTCTAAGTTGATTATTTACCGCACCATCACCAACGCTATACCAACAGTCATCAAGATGACTGGTTTTAAAGCCATAAGGGAGATCAGCAAACGCATGCAATGACTTGGGTGTAGTTTTTCCGATGTCTTTAAATATGTTAAAATCACCTCGATGAATCAAATTATTAAGTCCCGCAACTAAAACTAACTCACGAGACATAACTTCAGATATATCTTTATAAAGATCTTTATATCTTTGAAAGTCATGTACGGAGACTCTAAATGCTACGAGTTCTTTCTCATAATCAGCATCAAAGTCTAAAAATAATGCGGGACGAAACGCAAGTTCACCAGCAAGTATTTGTGGGTAAAGTTCGAGGCAATCTTGTTGGATGTTGTGCAAAAAATCGGTATCAAAAAGTTCACTTATAAATGCATCAAAACCAACTTTATCTTTATTTAATGCATCGTGCATTGCTTGCATGTGTAATTTAACAGAGTCTGCGTTTTCTTCTGGCATTGAGAATGGAAAAAAAACTTTTGCAATAACACAATAAAGGGCTAGATTTAAGTCTTCCGGCTTTTCAGAACGCAATTTTTCCCCAAATTTTGACTCACATAGTTGCCCGAATAATTTCTTATTTTTAGAGTAAAGGCGAAGAATACGCTTAAAATCTTCCAACTTAGGATAGAGGAAATTAAGAGCATTTAGCCTTATGTTGTGAATTTCAAAATTTTCATGTCCAATCCGGCCAATAGCTTTCATAAATGGGGTATGCCCCATTATATATTCACCAAACATTACGGGGAAATCTAAATGTAGATCTACAAATGGATTTTTATTTGTAAAAGGTCCATCAAAGTGAATGGATTTAGCCCCTATGTACTTAAAACCTTCACCTAAATCCAGTTCAATTAAAATCCCTTCTCCACATGTTGGACAAGCAAAGCTGATTGGCTGAACATCTCGATTAGACATGCCTATACGGCAATCCACGTTTGTTTTACAAGTATTACATTCCAATCTTTGATTAAAATTCATAGGTAGACTCTAACTCCATGTCCGCTTAACGCCCACATAAGCGGACTAAAATAGTGGGCTAAAATGTTGAGGAACGAAACGTAGCCCGCTGTTTTTGTTCCGACTTAATGTGCTTGTGTACGCCCAGCATGGGCATGAACTTATGAGGTGAAAGTCCTCTGTAGGAAGATCACCGTCTATAATCTATTTCAGATTAGTAAACGATAACTACTAGCGAATGGCAAGGGCATAATCGCGAGATTTTGTCTGAAGGAAGCCGGACGCAAAACTGCGAGCTGATGAACAAGAACATCATATGAGGCGTAGGCTGAAGGCGAGTTGGCACAAGACGACGAAGCCATGTGATCTAACGGCCACCGTAAATGATGCAGCAGTGCAGTGAAAGTACATGCTCTTATCTGGGGAGATCTGCTTAACCAGCGATCAATGAAATGCCAGTGAGGCTCTGGCTAAGAAATGCCTTGGTTCCTGAGAGTTCATCGCCTTAGGAAAGCAAACAGATGAAACATTGATAGCGCTAAGAGGAGTAACCCTTAAGGTGATTAAGCAGAAGTCAGCAGACGGCATAGTAGCCAAATGCCCATCGTAATGGTTGGGACACGGTGAAGGCCTGAACATTTAGAACAAAGGAGGAGCCTTGTCAGACTTGAATACACGAATACCGTCCGGTAGCGACGTGACTCAGCGTACCGATAAGCAGCCAGCCTTTAGCGCAGATCTACTCGAACTCACCCTAAAGCCTTCTAATATATTGGAAGCGTGGAAACGAGTTCGAGCCAATAAAGGGGCTGCTGGCATCGATGGAATGACCATTGATGACTTCCCTGCTTGGGCAAAGGGTGGAAATTGGAAACGTATTACGTCTGAGCTTCGCTCAGGTCAATACCAACCTAAACCTGTTCGACGAGTGGAAATTGATAAACCCGATGGCGGTAAACGTCAGCTGGGTATACCAACCATAGTTGATCGTGTGATCCAACAAGCCATTGCTCAAGTCCTTACGCCGATTTTCGACCCAACCTTCTCAGACAATAGTTTTGGGTTTAGGCCAAATCGGAATGGGCAACAAGC
>JBQEFB010000070.1:0-7552 GCA_052107635.1 Marinomonas sp.
ATCAGAGGGGAAAGGAGCGGGTACTAATTACAATGCGTTATTTCGTCAAATAGAGATCCTAAGAGTTAAAGGTGAATTGATGTGGCATAGTTGAGGCTCGAAGGCTTAAAAAGAGATTGTCTCATGAGAGAGACTTATTCGCATGTTCCATAGGTAAACTCTCGACCATTAATAACTTTATAGTAGCGGCGTTTTATAAAAAAAACCCAATGTTAGAAATCTAACGATTGGGATTAATTTAAGTTGTACTTTGTAGTAGTGCTATTTTATTAAACGGTGACTTCTAACTTTGCGATACTTCATTTTTACGAAAGTCAGGTTTTAGAAGAATATAGATAGTAATAGAAATAATGAAAGTAGCTGGGGCTGCAAAAGAAGCGAAGCCATGGCCAAAGTTCATGATTAGCAAGCCAGCGGTGGTACTGAGTAGCCATGCAATTAGACCTGGAGCATTGAACTTAGAGAGTATTTCGTCTTTCTGATCATAAAAGCTTCTAAATAAAATATGAGCCAATGCAATACCTACCCATGCAACAACAAATACGCCCTGATAGGCTAATGCTTGTAAGATGTAGGAAAAGACGTTGGATAGCATGAGGATGTAAACAACCACACCGACCGCGATAGACCAGAACAGCTTTTGCGCTTTAACAGAAAGGATATTGTCAAAGAAAGCCTGCATGTTCATGGTTGCCAAATAGTAGTTAGCAGTATTAATTCTAGTTTGAGTGACCCAGACAAAAAAGAGTCCCCAAATACCAAGCAGTTTAATGATGGACAGTACGACCGAAACTTCACTTAATGCACCGTCTTGTGGAATACTGGATACTAGATAAATTCCAACAACACCGTTGATTAAAAAAGTCACTAAATAAAAGGGCATTCCGAAATTGTATCGTGAGTGGTAGCCGCTGTCTTTCTTCTTACCAAAGCGTGCATAATCAAAGGTAAACAGCATGAGTACCCAAACGCCCATGTAATACGTAAAACAATCCCACCAGCCAAACGCGGTGTGGTTCTCTTCACCCAGCTTCATCCAGTCAACTTGATACCCATAGACGTTAATAGAAACGACTACAGCGGCCAACAAACCTAGAATATAAAAAGGTAGAAGAATGCCATTGAGCTTATCTAGCCAGGTTTGTACGCTACCAAAAATTAGCAACACACTGTACACGACAACAAACAAAGCCGCCCACTTATAGTCAATCCAAGGAAAGACGTTATTAATCGCAACCGCAATAACAGAGCCTTCAAACACCGCGTAATAAATGGCCATGGAAAAGAAAATTAAAGTGGCTAGAGAGGCGCCAGCACTGCCGAATAATCGACGAGAAAATAAAGCAACAGATAGCCCTTCTTTGATTGCGTAGCGACTCATAACACTATTAATGATTCCGTAACTGATGACGGAGAGAATCATGCCGATAATCGCATTTTTTGCGCCGTAGCTGAGCGCTAGAGACGCCCCAATGACGATATAGAAAATGGCGCTGCAAACAGCCCACCACGCCATGGTTAATGAAAAAGCCCCCATTCTGGCATTATCTGGAATAGGAGAGTAGTTGTCCTGATTGGATTCTTCTTGAGCTAAATTAGCCATTTTATGTTCCTATGTGATCGATTTTAGGGATAGACTTGCTTGGTTTTTATTATTTTTGAAACAAAGAAACCTAGGCGGCTAAATTTTAAAAATAGCCGCTCATACGTTAATTGTTTTGGTTTACTTGGGAAGAGTTAGTCGCTTTTTAGCCGCGAACGGATCTGGCTCAGCTTTTGTTGTTTTAGTTTTCGGGCAGCTAAGGCTTCATCCATTGAAATAGGCGCGAACTGTACGGTGTAGTTGGGTTGCATCTGTCCAATTAAGTCCATGTCAGCACTAATCACAGTACCAATCGTGGCATATCCGCCACCAGAAACGGCGTCCCGATGTAAAACAATGGGTTCTTTGCCTGCAGGAATTTGGATAGAGCCGATTGGATAACATGCATCGACAATATTTGAGGGATCAGATCCTGCACCAAAAGGCTGTTGGCGAGGGTTAAAGTCCATCGGGCGACCACCTTTAAAGCGGTATCCAATGCGATCTGCTTCACTGCCAACGGTCCAGTTGTCTTCATAAAAACGCGAGACAGACTCTTCCGTAAGGCGATGAATATACATGCCTGGAATGATGCGTAATGTCGTATGTTTTTCAATTTTCGTTAGGAGTTCAGTGGGGATGCTTTGGCCTTCTTTAGCATTATGGTTTTGAATGCCAATGGGGAGTTCATCACCGGCCTCTAATCGTCGCCCCTTGTATCCTCCTAAACTACCCAATGTATAGGTTGCGCGACTACCTAGAACAAGGGATACATCAATACCACCTGCAATGGCCAAATAAGCGCGAGCACCTGACACGGGATAAGTAAAGCTCAGGGTTTGTCCCGCTTTTATTAAAAAAGAAGTATCCAATGGCATAACATCGCCGTCGACTTTAGGCGACATACGCGCACCACACACGGCCACCATGGCATCTTGCTGAAATTGAAGTTCTGGACCGAGTAAAGCACACTCTAAAACAGCATCGTTTTCTTGATTATTGACTAACAGATTGGCCAGCGTCATTGAGTATTGATCCATGGCACCGGAGGGAGGAATACCCAAATGGTAATAACCTTCACGGCCCTGATCTTGTACCGTTGTTGCGAGTCCGGGTTTTATAACTTTAATCGACATAAAGCACCTCCATCATTTTCTTTTTGTAGCCTTCAGGGTCATTCTGATAAAGATCAAAATCGAAAGAGAATGAGTGTGTCTTCGGCGCGTAGGCACCGTCTTCAACCTCTTTCAGAACACGATCATATTCATCACGGTTAACCGGTTTGAATTGAACGATATCCCCTGTTCTGAAAAACACCATGGACTCTTTAAAATAAGACAAAGTTTGTTGAGGGTCATAAATAGGAGTGGGAGTAACCCCAAACATTTGATAGCCGCCAGCGCCTCTTACTGAGTAAATGCAGCTGAAACATCCACCGTACCCTAAGGTTTGCTTAGGCGTATCCGTTCTTGGGCTAAGATACTTCGGTACTTCAAGTTGTTTTTCTTGTTCGACCATCTGAAACATAAATGGCAGGCCAGAAACGAAGCCGACCATGGATACGAACCAAGGGGAACCACTGTGGGCTTCAATGAAGGTATCGACGCTCTCTAAGCCGTTAATGCGGGCGGCGTACTCAAGGTCGGTAGCGCTCGGATCCTGGTGACGATCGCGAAACCGCATTAAGGTTTCGTGCGTCCAAGGATCGTTGTATAAAACCGGAATTTCGACAATTCTGGTTTCTAAACTTTGTAGTTGTTGTTTGTCAGTTAAGCTCTCTAAGGATTTCACCTTGCTGAGTAAATCTTCTGGATGGATGATGTCGGGGTTAAAACGAATTTGAAAAGAAGCATTGGCTAAACACACATCTAATATGCCGTCGAGCGCCTGTTCTTCAATAATTTTAACCATGCTTAAACTTTTGAAAAAAGCAGGTAAAGACATGGATTCCGATATTTCAGCAAATAACTGCTCATCGCCACCGAAGGTGTATCTAATGGGTTGTGTTAGCATGGGCTTTCTCCAGATCAATGATTTTTTCCAAGTGATTAGATAGCCAAGTTTCCAAGGTTTCTGTATGGAAATTACCTGCCTGTATCTCTTGATCTTTTAATAAGAGTTTATGCAATGCCAAGGTTGTGACTACACCTTCAATTTTTGTGTTATCCAGTGCGTTTGATGCTCGCTCAAATGCTTGTTGGCGTGTATCCCCGTGCACAATAATTTTCGCTAGTAAAGAGTCGTAATAAGGCGGAATGACGTAATTGTCGAATAAATGAGTATCAATTCGAATGCCTTCACCAACCGGCCAGATTAACTCTTTGAGTTGGCCCGGGCTTGGGAAAAAGCCTTTTTCTGGGTTTTCAGCATTGATGCGCATTTCAATCGCCCAGCCGTTTATATTGATGTTCTCTTGCTTAAGCGATAACGGTTCTCCAAGGGCAATTTTGATCATCCATTGCACTAAATCAATGCCCGTAATGGCCTCTGAAATAGGGTGTTCCACTTGAATACGAGTATTCATCTCAATAAAGAAAAACTCTTTTGTTATATCGTCATAAAGGAACTCTAAAGTACCGGCACCTTTATAGTGAAGGTTCTGGGCAAGTTTTGCTGCATTCAAGCACAAGATCTCACGAGCGGTATCCGATAAAGCAGGAGAGGGCGCTTCTTCAAATATTTTCTGACGACGACGTTGTAAAGAACATTCTCTTTCATATAAGTGTATCGCGTTAACACCATCCCCCAGGATTTGCACTTCAATATGTCGAGCTTGTTGGATGAAGCGTTCTAAATAAACAGATCCTGAGCCAAAAGCTGCTTTTGCTTCGCTTTGAGCCATGACCAATTCTGTGGCCAGCTCTTCTGGGTTATGGGCAATACGAATGCCTCGCCCACCGCCGCCTGCCGAGGCTTTTATTAACAATGGATAGCCGATATCTTGGGCTGCGGTGATGGCTTCTTCAAGCGAATCTATTTCACCATTAGAACCGGGAACAACTGGTACACCTGCGGCTTGAGCGGTTGTTCGTGCGCAAGATTTATCACCCATTTGGCGAATAGTATCCGCGCTAGGGCCAACGAAAATCATCCCTGCTTTCACCACGGCCTCAGCGAAATCTGCGTTTTCTGATAAAAAACCGTACCCAGGGTGAATGGCGGTTGCTCCGGTCTCTTTTGCCGCCTTTAAAATAAGCTCGCTTTTTAAATAACTTTGATCGGAACGAGCTGGGCCAATGATCACGACTTCATCGGCTAATTGTGCTGGTAACGACATCTTGTCCGCTTCACTGCAAACGGCAACCGTATCAATACCCAGTTGTTGGGCTGCACGAATAATACGAACAGCGATTTCACCTCGATTGGCGATTAATAATTTGTGATTTGAATAGGGCACGGCTTATTCCTCATTATCAACAAGTGCAATGACTTGCCCAGGTTCAACAGGCTCGGAGTCTTCAACACAAAAACGAATTAATGTGCCTTTTGTGTCCGCCGTTAGATTGGAAAACTGCTTCATAACTTCGATTATTCCAATAACAGTGGCGCTTTCAACTTTATCCCCTTCGTTGGCTAAGGTGTCTGAGTCAGGTGAAGGGCGACGGTAAAATACGCCTGGCAATGGAGAAATGATTTCAATGGTAGCCATGATGTTTTCCTTATGATTTTTAAAAATATTGCGCTGTTTGGTTACGGTGATGAATGCAAAAATTATTGACTTGGAGATCGGATACTAATATCCGATTTATCCAATAAATCCCGTGTTGCTTTAATAAGATCAAGTGCCCCTGGTGTGTCACTGTGAATGCAAACGGACTCAAAAGAGATATCGATTTCTTCGCCTTCTAGAGTTTGAACCTTGCCTTCCTGGCATGCTTTTAACACCTTGTTGGCGACTTTTATGGGATCTAATGGATTGACTCGGCGAGTAAATACGATGGATCCGGAAAGGTCGTAATCGCGGTCAGCATAAAATTCACATACGACTGGCTGGCCGATTTGAAGGGCCGCTTTATGGATAGCAGAGCCATGCATCACGTACAGAAGTAACTGGGGAGAAACAGCATGCAATTGAGTGACCAACATCTCTGCCAACTCTGTATTTTTTGCCGCATGCATATAGAGGGCGCCATGGGGTTTTACATGTTGCAGAGACAAATTGTGCACCCGGGCGATTTCTCGCATAGCGCCAATCTGATACATGATGTCATTGACTAGCTCTTCGCTGTTGGCATTCATGTGGCGGCGGCCAAATCCCACCAGATCTCTAAAGCCAGGATGGGCACCGATAGATACGCCGTGTTGTGCAGCGATTTTTGCCGTATGAGACATGATAGAAGGATCGCCGGCATGGAAGCCCGTCGCGATATTAGCCGAACTAATCAAAGGCATTATTTGATCATCCACGCCATCGCCAATTGTCCAAGGGCCAAATCCTTCGCCCATATCAGAGTTTAGATCTATTGATCTCATTAGATTTTCCTTACCGTTGTCATTGTTTAATTAATATATAATTGAAACTTCATGTTTAAAAAGATCTATTTTTTAATAGGGTAGTATCTGAAAAACAGATGGCAGGAAGGATTTATATGGCACTCACTCTCAAGCAGCTCAGATATTTTGTGGCAACAGCAGAAATGGGGCAGGTGTCTCAAGCGGCCATCTATCTTAATATTTCCCAGTCCGCTGTCACGACAGCAATCAGAGATTTAGAGGGTTTGTTGGGTGTAGAACTTTTTGTGAGAAGCTCACAGGGTGTGAGTTTGACGGAAAGAGGGCGGCATTTTTTGAATCACGCATACCAAGTTTTACGCAGTGTTGATGATGCTTTAAATTTACCACATACGGATGACGAAGCAGAGGGTCAAGTTCGTTTTGCTGCCAGTTATACTGTGCAGGGCTACTTTTTGCCTTACCATCTTCAGCGTTTATCTCAATGGTATCCGAAAATTTCCATGGCGCTATTCGAGTATGAACGTACTCACATTGAAGAGCGCTTAGTCGATGGCTCTCTGGATATGGCACTTGTACTCACCGACAATTTAACTCATCCGGATATAGTATCAGAGCGACTCTTTGCTTCTGAAAGACGTCTTTGGTTACCGAGTCATCATCCGTTGACAAAAAAAATTCGTTGCATTTACAGGATCTTGTGGATGAGCCATTTATCATGCTGACCGTCGACGAAGCGGATCAGAGTGCCATGCGTTATTGGAATAGAGAAAAATTACAACCGAATGTGATCTTGCGGACCTCGTCTGTAGAATCGGTGCGAAGCATGGTGGCAAATGGTTCGGGTATCGCGATCTTATCGGATTTGGTGTATCGACCATGGTCTTTAGAAGGCAAGCGCATAGATACCCACGCACTTGATGACAGTGTTTTACCTATGAGTGTTGGGCTGGCTTGGCGAAAAGAGAAAGACTTCTCTCCTGCCATGAAAGCCATTAGAGAATACTTTAAACAAGTGTTTTTAACCCCTCAGCAGAATGTATTGAAGCGCAGCTAACCTTGGCAGTGAGTGCGACTCTCTCTAAACAGAGGGGTGAAACGCCCTCGAAAACGTGGTCATGGCTTTTGCCACTAGACAGTAGCTCTTTATTTAGTGATAACAGCATCATCATGGATGCAAGCTTAGTTCGATATACTTATTTTATTTACAACATCAAACGCGATATAGAAGGAGCAAATTGCGTGTTTAAAACTAAGGCCGCTGCCCCTGCGGCTATAGACCATTTACCAGCTCTGCCACGGAGCACTATGACGTCTCTCGTAGACCCTATTCTTATGGGATAGGGTTTTGCTTTTTCCATCAATAGGTTAAGGAACATGCGAATAAGTCCTGCTCATGAGACAATTCATTTTTAAACTTCGAGCTTAGTCACGTCACATCAACTTACTTTTGCCGACAGCGAACTGTAATGGTCAAGTAATCCTGTAGGTCTTCTAAGCCACTTTTTGTAATTCTTT
>JBQEFB010000071.1:0-7473 GCA_052107635.1 Marinomonas sp.
ATATTAAAGTTAATTATAGGCTATAGGACCTTCCAAGATCATTAGACCATTACAAGGCAATCAGTGAGCAGCTACGTAAACTAAGAGATATTTTTGATGATCGACTGTTTATCCGACAGGGTAATAGTATGGTTCCAACACCCAAAGCTCAAAATATGCGTGAGCCTATTAATAACATACTAAAACAACTTGAAACGCTGCTAGAACCTGAGGTATTTTCGCCAAAAACCTACAAAGGGGTACTAACAATTAGCGCAACAGATTACGCAACTCAAGCTTTATTACCCCAGTTATTTAATATTACTCGTCGCGAAGCGCCTGATTTAAAATTGATCGTACGTGATTTCGAATCTGACAATGTCAATCAGCTAATCCTAGCAGGTGAGTTGGATTTACTCATCAGCTTCCCAGAATTCATTCCAGATAATTTAGCTTACGTCACCTTATTAAAAGAACAGCACTTGTGCATTACAGGGCTTCATACTACCTTTCCAACAGAGCCATTAACACTGTCAAAGATTGCCGCTCATCCTCAATTAATTGTTTCCCCTTCTCGACCTAATTTACGAGGGTCTCACGATCAATGGTTTGCCAATAAAGGGCTTACACGTAACATTGTCATGTCAGTTCCTAGCTTTTCTGCTGTACCTAACATTCTTCATACAACAGATATGATTGCTTTTTACCCTTCGAGATTACTACCAAATGACAAAGTAAAAGAGCTTGCTGTTAGTGCTCTACCACCGCCTTTTAATGTCATTGCTGCGTGGCACCCGAGAACCAGTAACAGCCCTATTCATCGCTGGCTCATCAAGCAATTACAAAGCCTATAATACTGCGAATCAAATCAGCCTCTAGCATATTATTACTTACGTGCTAAACAACGACCTCTTGGTTCATTTCCTTCATGAAGTACGACATCAGAATGCAGGAAATCAGCCGCTTCAGCAGACCCTTTTACCTTGATTGCACTACGCGCCAACATCTCCTCTTCAAATTCGGTTAATACACTTTCCCTAATTCCCTTATCACGCCACTGAACAAAAGGCCCACAGCCTTTAAAAATAGCCCGTGCTAATGCAAGCGCATCCAACACCGCTTGATTGGCACCTTGCCCTTTGAATGGACTCATTGGATGAGCAGCATCCCCTATTAGAGTTGCATGTTTCGCACTATCTAACCATTCAGATTCTAGTAGTGCTCGATCATAGACAGGATAGCCAGAGACTAAAGAAGCCTTCGTCGCCGCTAAAATTTGTGGGATTGGATCATGCCATTGCGCTCTGCGACAAGCTTCCTCTTTAAGGGCTTGTGCCCCTTTTTTACTTAATTCCAGCGCTTTACTTTCAGCCATTGGAAAACTGAGCTGCCACATAACAGAATCTGCAGAATAAGGCATAACATAAATTCGATCATGACCATTAGCCGTTTGAAATACCGTCGCAGAATCTAACAAGTCGTGCTCAAGATTCTCTAAATCGGCCAAAGGACAAATCCCTAAAATCACCAAGCAACCTAAATAACGTAATGGAGATACATCGTCAGCGATCAGTAATTGACGGACCGCACTACGAATACCATCAGCACCAACAACCAAGTCTGCCTGTGTCTTTTCCATTACACCATCGACTTGAAAACTTAAGTCTACTTTACCATTCGCTGTTTCTTTAAGATCAACTAACTGATGCCCCCACTTCATCACATCATGATTTCCCAATTGGTCAAGTAACGCTAACCGCAGAGCCTGTCGTGCAATATGAATATTCGTCCGCTTTGGAGATCCACGCCCTTCCTCCGCCAACCATTTGCGCATACCCCATTCACCAACGACCTTTCCTTCTGGTGTATGAACAAGATGTCGTGTAGACACAACCCCTTCTTTTAATGCAGTAATTCCTAAACCTGCAATGGCTTTACTGGCTTGCTGCAATGTCAAACCATAACCTTGTGAACGCACATCAAACCCTTTATCCCGTTCATAAAGCGTGAAAGGAATACCGCGATGTAAACACGCAATAGCAAGAGCGACACCGCCGATACCACCCCCAATAATGGCAACATTCGGGTAATGTTCTGTGTCTGCCGCAACCTGATGATCAGAATAAATTAAGCCTGACCCATTACAATTTGTACAATCATCTAAATGACCTTTAGGTCGAACTGGTGCAGCGCCTTCACCATTACTATTTTCAAAGACCTGTAATGCTCTCTGATAACTTAGTCGCACCTTTTTACGAAGCCGTCTACTTTTCTTTCCACGCCCCTGACATTCTGGGCAAACAGTCCAACGATCGTTTTTATCTTTCACTGTGACACTTCTTCTTTATATGATCTGATGAGAAAAGGAATAGTACAATTCGTAAGGATGACTTTCATTACTCTATGACAATAAAATAGAAACAATATTCTTCGTACCTTCCATTCATATGGATTATCTTCCATAGAAAGTAATCTGTACAATGCCCCCCTCTTACACTTTAGGACAAAACAGTTATGTCTCTATTATTCGAAGAAATTGATAGCCAAGACTCCCCTTTAGGTGAGATTTCCCTTCGTAAACGTCGAATCCCTGCCTTCGGAGATAGAGAAATCTATGAAGTTAAACTAGGCGAAGAATTTCTAATGTCGAGTATGTTTGTTGAAGCTGAAGAAGCATTATCAGCACTTGGATTAGCTAAAGTGGAGGGTGAAAACTTAAGCGTTGTGGTAGGTGGTCTCGGTTTAGGCTATACCGCAGTAGAGGCATTAAAAGACCCACGAATTTCGGAACAGCTCGTCGTTGATGCGCTCGATACTGTCATCGGCTGGCATCAAAACGAACTTGTCCCTTTAGGAAAAATACTCAATGCAGATCAACGTAATCGCTATATATTAGGCAGCTTTTTTGATTTAGCCACAGCACCAAACACAGGCTTTGATACGACTTGTGACGGTAAAAAGTTTGACGCCATCCTGTTAGACATTGATCATTCTCCTACGGAATACCTAAACCCAGCCAATGCAGGTTTTTACACTACTGACAATCTATCTCTTATGGCTAAGCAATTAAAACCAAATGGCGTCTTTGCTATGTGGTCACAAAACCCACCTGAAGAACACTTTGAAGCCTTACTTAGCACAGTATTTGATAGTGTCGAATCACATTTGGTTTCGTTCTATAATCCATTTCAAGGAAAAGACGCCACCAATTCAGTGTATGTTTGCGTGAAAAACAATCCGTAAACCAATATTTAATAAGTAATGCTTAAATATAAAAAACGCGCCATGATGAAGGGTTCCACTTTATAGAGCCACTTCATAACGTCGCGTTTTTATGTCTTCTGCCTTTGTTTTATTGATCTTTTTGTTACGCAGTTTCATTGACCACAATGACTTTTCTATGAGGAAAAGGAATTTCGATATTATTTTCATCTAACGCTTTTTTGATCAATTCTGGCTATTGGGAATAATAATTTGTTGATTATCAAACGTTTGTAATATCGTGATAAACATATCAATTTCTGTAACATTACCAAAGCGGTTTGCTGCATCTATAAAGTCACCCACTTTCTTTATTACATATCTAACAGCCTGAATTGATTAACTCCTAACTACTAAATTAAATAGCAGGTAAGTTGTTTATCACCCATTGCTTAAATTGTTGCTTCGGTAACGCACCGGACAGACGAGCGATTTCCTTTCCGTGATGAAATATCATTAAAGTAGGAATAGAACGTATAGCATAAGCCCCTGAAATATTTTGGTTACTCTCAGTATCTAACTTCACAAAACAAGCCTGAGTAAACATCTCACTTGTTACTTGCTCAAAAATTGGCGCAAACTGCTGACAAGGTCCACACCAAGGCGCCCAAAAATCGACAACCACAGGCAAGTCATTATATGTCACAAAACGACTAAAATTATTACTCTCTCCCACAATAGGAGTTTCTGAAAGAACGTATTGCCCACACTTGCCACAAAGAGGCTTCGCGTTGAGTTTTAATTTGGGCAATCGATTTTTTGTACTGCAATTTTGGCAAATAATTTGAACTACTGAATCAGTCATTTTCACTCTCAATAATAGTATATTTTAGAAACGCTCTAAACAAAGAAGTCCATCATAGAGAAACATATATTGAAATTCACTTTATTATTCCTTAAGCCTTAACAATAACTTGTATTCTATAACCTAATAGAATGCACATAGCCAACAGTCTGACTGTCCGTTATTAATCAATCCACTTTAAAGAAAAAAAAAGACCAACAAAAGTTGGTCTTTTTTACTAATAAGTGCAATGACATTATTCAGAACGTTGAGCTTTTAGCACTTTAAGTTGAAGTTCTAAATCACTTGCTTCTTGATTAAGAACAGCGGCTTTTTCAGATGGTGAGATTGCAGCGTTTGTATCAACACTTGTATCTACTGCCATGCCATTTCTGTTTAGCTGAGATTCAAGAGAATTTACATGAGCCTGTCCACTTACGATGTTACCGAAAGTCGCATCACCAGGCTGAGCAACAGCAACAGTTGCAACTGAAGCAGTTAATAAAAAAGTTAATGCGCTTTTAGTAAAAATGTTCATTAGATGTTTCCTTCAATTTAATTAATATGGCAGCTTTGTCTGCCTTGTTTCTATAATTAGAATTATAGTACTAAATACATAAATAGAAATACCTTTAGGAACACTGTCTTTTTACATTCGTATATTCAATAATGAGTGTGAATTAGGCAAAAATAAGATCATTTGTATCTACTGCTACACAAAACTAATTTCACTGAGAATATATTTCCATAATGCCTACTATCAAATACATTTTCAAAATACATAACTCATTAATATATATGGTTAAAATAAACAAACACTCTTCTAATACGCGCTCTAATTAAAAACATCATTAACTGTCTGGAAAAGATATTTTCTTTCACCCTCCTATAAAATAAGATCATAAAAAAGGCCAATAAAAATATTGGCCTTTTAAACACTCATTAACTTTTATTATTCAGAACGCTGAGCTTTCAATATTTTCAGCTGAAGTGCCAAGTCATCTGCTCTTTCATTAATCATAGCAGCCTTTTCATCTGGAGATATTGCGGCATGATCATGATAATTCGTTTCTACGCCCATACTATTGAGTTGAGACTCAAGTAAACTAACCCTAGCTTGCCCCCTTACTATATTTCCGTAAGTAGCATCACCAGGCTGAGCAATAGCGATTGAGGCTACTGATGTTGCGAATAAAAAGGTTAATGTCGTTCTTATGATTTTTCTCAAAACTTATCTCCTGGAAACATAGTCCGGTCAATATTTAAACGAAAATTAATAGTAGGAATTATAATGAAAAAACTAAAAATAAAAACACCTACAAACAACTGTCTCTTTCTATTCAAATATCCAAAAATAAATACCATCTCATAAAAAATAATTTTTATATAAGAAGAAAAACATTAAATAAAATAACGATCATCGAAGATTTTTTGTTTTATAATTACAAAAAAAGACCAACAAAAGTTGGTCTTTTTTACTAATCAGTGCAATGACATTATTCAGAACGTTGAGCTTTTAGCACTTTAAGTTGAAGTTCTAAATCACTTGCTTCTTGATTAAGAACAGCGGCTTTTTCAGATGGTGAGATTGCAGCGTTTGTATCAACACTTGTATCTACTGCCATGCCATTTCTGTTTAGCTGAGATTCAAGAGAATTTACATGAGCCTGTCCACTTACGATGTTACCGAAAGTCGCATCACCAGGCTGAGCAACAGCAACAGTTGCAACTGAAGCAGTGAATAAAAAAGTTAATGCGCTTTTAGTAAAAATGTTCATTATGTGTTTCCTTCAATTTAATTATCATGACAGATCTTTCTGCCTTGTTTCTATAATTGAAATTATAGTACTAATACAATAAATAGAAACACACTTAGAAACACTGTCTCTTTATATTCAAATATTCATTGAAGGGTGTGAATTTGATTAAAATAAGACCAGATACTCGAGTTATAACTAACCTAGCAGATGAAATTAAAAATAATTAAACTTACAAACCTTTAAAAAAACAACAAAAACAATGAGTTAATTTATTAATCTCGAAAATCTAAGGATAAAATAGCGACAACAACATAACCTAGACTAAAGCATAAAGCCAAATTCATACGTTTTTATACAGCGTTATCGCTTATATCAAGACCTTAAGATAACTCCTTATATCTTTTATAGGCACCATTAAGACCAATCTAATCTAACTCTTAGCCTTTAAAAACCTCGTCGTATTTCATTAACGCTTTAATACTTGCTGTGTTTCATACTTAATAGGACTCGACTTCCACCCTGATATGTCCGTGTCTACATTAGCGCTAACATCAATATCTACATTAATAGAGTCTGTACCAGTCAACATTTTGTAAGCGCTCATACCCATTTCACTAACACCAACGGTTACTGGAATTGAAAGTGTCTTAGTCGCCCCTTTCTCTAGATCCAACTTATCAATGCTCCCACCTCCTAGTGATGCTCCTTTTGAAGCTATCTGATAGCTAATATCACTTAAATTTACATCAAAATCATTAGGGTTGGTGATTTCTAAATCAACATTAAATTTAGCACCACTCAAGCCAATTGAGTCCATTGCAACACCTTTAAAATCAACCTTTGGCTTCTGAGGAATTGGTAATTTACCTGCAAAGTTAACAGGCATTTTTAAATCACCTAGTACTGGTAAATTAATAGCGACATCTCCTTCTACTGCATAATCAATATCACTTTTATCCTTAAGGCCTGTAACACTCTTCATCAACTGATCAAATGTTAACGTCACAGGTAAACGCACACTGTTACTGCCTTTGGCAGGTAATGACAAACTAGAGTCAGGTTGATTGACGTTAGCTATAGCATTGCCATTAATTAATAATTTAAGATCAAAACCTGCCGTTTTCAATGCAAATACGTTAGGGTTTTTTACTTCTACATCAAGTAATAAGGTCACATCTTCTGTTGATAATTTATCAATCGACACTCCCGTTACTGATGCAGTCGGTTTGTGGACATCCATTGTTTCCTGTAACGATGCACAGCCAGATAAAAATAAAATCGCTACTACACTAATTAATCGAAAAAACATATATCACCTCTTATTTATGATGGAGTTACTTTTTAATCACCAATAATATTTAAAAATAACCCGTTTTAATTCACTCAATAGAAAACCGAGTTAGACTTTACTCATCCCTAAATTCAGACAATAAGTGCGACACTGCAAACGAGATATAGAAGAAGCCAACTGCTGAAGTTAGTACACTTCTTTTCACCACAAAACTAAGCAGTACCAACATGAATTATCAGCAGTTGATCGAAGGTAAAAGATACCAGATTTCCGCTCTTTTAAGGCAAGAAATATCAGTGTCTAAGATTGAATAAACACTGAATAGCCATAAAGCGACGGTTTATCGTAAGCGTCACTAAATCAGCCTCTAGTTTTCGTGCTTAGTCCCTTCCACACTG
>JBQEFB010000072.1:0-6989 GCA_052107635.1 Marinomonas sp.
AGTTGGCTTCTTCTACACCTGATTAGCAGTGTCGCACTTATTATCTGAATTTAGGGCAAACACAAATGATAAAAACAACTAAAAATGTAAATATTTATATATAAAACAGTATGATAGAAGCCTAAAAAACTTATTTACTCATCAGCCAAAGGGGTAATGTAAAGACTTGGAGTCCTGTTATGGCCGCTTCCAGACACGCTTCTAAACTGCCAAAGCGTATGCCGCAGCCACTAATACCTGGGCCGTAGTGCGCGTATTTTCCTGAATTTGTCATCAAGGTTTGTTTTTTTGATGGCAATATCGGCGTATCGATCATGCACCAACAAGTATCAGTGATCCACTCAACACCAAAATCAGTCAATACTGAACAATAACCCTTAGCGTCCGCAAAGTCGTAAATAGCTCGGCTACAAGTAACGACTAAACGTGCGTCACTAGACTTTTTCTGTCCAGAAATAAAGTGGGCAATCCGCTCTATTTCCGTTACTGATAAATGTGGATTCCCCAAACACACCATGTCTATTCTTTCAGATTCTGTAGTATTTAAAGATAACCACACCGTCGACAATATGGATCCGTCAACAAACATACTTTCAATTTCTTGAGGAAATGATCTCTGAACAGATAGCTCTAAAGCAGTAAGATCTGAAGCGAGAGTCATCTGACAAGAAAGAACATTCTCTAGCACTTTCGCTTCTGGTGTTACTCCGACTATATGAAACATGGGAGCGGATGAGGTAGTCGCAAACGCAGCACCAAATGCCTTTAAATCATCTTTGCTCATCACTGTATTTTGTAAACCTATTATCGCCGGAATACGGCCATTACTTTGCTTACCAACCCAATAACCTAATAAAGGATAAAAGGCATCATCGGCACCTTCAGGCTTACTAACATTAACAATAAAACGGGCTTTACGTCCTTCATCCTGATGGCAACCAATCCGTGGCGCCCGACCAGTTATCGCAATACAAATATCTAAATAGTCTGGATATTTTAAAGATCTCGCTCCCAACACACTGTTTGCAAATACCACTGCATTGGATTCTGCCCATGCAATTTGCTCTCCCTCTTGAGGAGCCGTCTCTAATAAATACGGAGCACAGGTATAAGTCGGTGTACATCCCATACTCACATAAGCCTGAGCAAGCTCACTAGCAGCACTCGCAAAATCTTCAGGAACACCTTGTTGTTTCCAACGTTGACGGTCAACCGAAATCGAGTTTAATGTGGTAGGTACTGAGACGCTGGCGCCCCATTCCACTAGCGTTTTAGCAAATAACAAGCCAGCTTCACCCGTATAGATACAACCGTCTATGTGGCCTTGGCAAATATCCAATAAACTGTCAGCACCTTGCAACCTAGCCATGCGAGTAATAATGCGCATCGCCACTTTATGCGCTTTACCATATTCCCCCATTAGACAAGAATGATCGAAGTCAGACAAAATAAGTGAAGGCTTAGCGGACTTTACGATCGTTACTAAAGGGTCTACTCGTGTCTTTTTCGACTCGCCCACGCTGGTTGCATAAGCCAGACTTTCAGAACTAAACTGGTTATTAGCAACAGAGAGCCATGAGGCAGTTGCGAGTTTGGAAAAATCTGTTGGTGATAACTCGATAACCGGAATGGAAGTACCAAACATCTCCTCTGCGATTAACACGCCTAGAGTCAGAATATCTTCAGGTTGGTTAAGAATAATCGCGGACGGACCAAGCCCTTTCAGCAGCAGCTCCATTAATACACCACTGCCAGTACACGAACCTCGCCCACAGGGAATTGCCAGCACCTTACCCACTAGTTTTTGCCCAGACAACGGATGATGACGATCAATCACCTCACTCGTCACCGCATCAACACCTCCCCATAGACTTAATCCTTCATGAGCAAACAGCAAGTCTCCTTCGCCCAGACCAGAAATGAGCACTCTTTTCGCTTTGCCTATGACCGCATCTGATGACATTTTTCCTTCACTTTAAGATGAATGCCCTACTAACATAGAGGCTATTTACTGGCTAAACAAGCACTTCTCTGAAGCAAAATAAGTCAAATCCTCCCTTATAAAGCATTAAGAAGAGTGCTGGCTAAAAAATTGACAGATATCTTCAAGGACTGGCGCCTTTCCTCGAAAAAACCAAGTAAAACTCGACACCATTCCTACATGATCAACATTAGGATAAATCTTCGTAGTCACTTGTCCATGTTGCTGACGAATTTTACTCGCTAATAAATCCATATTACTTTGCCCTACCAAGGTATCGTCTGCCCCCCAAAGTAATAACATAGGTGGCTCATTGCCCTCGATAAAGGTTGTTACCTGCATTTCAGGGTAATTTTTTTCTGGTCCAAAAATCGCTTTATATATTTCTTCACTAGGGACAAAATCATAAGGGCCGGACATACCTGCAAAGGCTTTAATAATCGAGGTATTGAGTCCTTCTTTTTGCAGATAGCGTTGGTCTGCCGTGATCAACCCAGCAATATGCGCTCCAGCAGAATGCCCTGAAAGAAATAAGTTATCCGGGTTACCTGAATAGTTAGCAATGTTGCGATACGCCCAAGCCACCGCCTTAGCGCCATCATCAACAAAGCGTGGGAACACTACTTGCGGGTATTTACTATAATCTGCAATCACTGTGATGTAATTATGTTGAGCAAAGCCCTCGCCAACAAAAGGGTACATATCTTTTGAACCATCTTGCCAACTGCCGCCATAAAAGAAAACCACTACGGGTAAGGTATCCTCTGATGAATGCTTGGGTATATAAATATCCAGTTTTTGCCAGGGTTCTTCTCCATAAGACACATTCTGTATAATATCAGTATCGCTAAATTTCGCGGGTAAATTGGCAAGCTCCAGCCCAGTTCGAGTACAACCAAATAAAATCAGGGAACTCAGTGCAATAAGCAGTTTTTTCATTAAGTAAAATAGCCTTTTTTAAAAATTCACATCGACATTCATAGCGCCGAATAATGCCTCTTATGTACCTTTACGTAACAAATCTAATAACAGATTAGAAAACATAATTTTCATGTTTTTCACTTCTAAAATAGAATAATAAAAACACTCTATTAGAGTGAAATTGTATGGACTTCCCTCACTAAAAACGTATTCTCTTTGCAAAGAAAGTAAAGCAAATCCCGATTAGATGGGCAAAAAATGGTAGTTTTGTTATAGTTGCCCACTAGCACAATATATAAGGTAGCCTTTCGGTATCATGCCAATTAAATCTCAACTTGATTCATTGCCCACTTTCTCTGTTCATCCCGGCCAGTTTCAAATTTTACATTCAGCAAGCGCTTTTCGGGAATGCCTACTAAATGCGATTAAGAATGCCCAAAAACGTATTTATTTAACGGTCCTTTATCTTGAAAACGATGAGGCAGGACAAGAAATACTGACGGCAGCTTACCAAGCAAAACAGCAGAACCCGCAGCTTGATATTACGATTTGTGTCGATTGGCACCGCGCGCAACGAGGACTTATTGGAGCAAACAAAAGCAGTGGTAATGCCGCTTTTTATCAAGAATTCGCAGACCAATATACTTATAAAATCCCTGTATATGGCATTCCTGTACGTAATCGAGAAGTCTTTGGTGTTCTGCATCTAAAAGGATTTATCATTGATGATACCGTCATTTACAGTGGCGCAAGTCTTAACAACATTTACCTAAATTATTTTGACCGCTACCGATTTGATCGTTACCACGTGATTGCCAATCACGAATTAGCAAACTCAATGGTCGATTTTATAGATCAGAAAATGGTTAATAACCCAGCAGTGTATGATCTTTCTAAACCTGGATTACCGACGACAAAAGAACTTAAGTCGAGAATAAAGGCATTTCGTGCTGAGCTATCAAAAGCCCGTTATCAGGGTAACAATCAAGTGGTTAATAAAAACCAAATTGGTATTACCCCCTTGGTTGGAGCAGGTAAGCGTAACAATTTACTGAATCAACAAGTCATTAATTTATTAGCGTCGGCAAAAAGTGAACTCTATCTTTGCACACCTTACTTTAATCCTCCTAAAGACGTCATCAGAGAGGTCAAACGCGCGCTAAAGCGTGGCATAAAAGTACATATCGTTGTGGGTGATAAAACGGCTAATGACTTTTTCATACCGCCAGATCAACCTTTTAAAATAATCGGCGGCTTACCTTACCTTTATGAAATGACGTTACGCCGCTTTGCTCGTGTTAACGAAAGTTATATTGCCTCTGGCGATTTATCCATTCACTTATGGAAACATGAAAATAACAGCTATCATCTAAAAGGAATCTGGATAGACCGACAATCTATGCTACTAACAGGAAATAATATTAACCCAAGAGCATGGGCGCTCGACCTAGAAAATGGCTTAATGATAGAAGATAACGATCGTCAGCTTGAAGGCGCATTTAGTGCTGAGTTTGACAACATATTGATTCATGCTCCACGTATTGAAAGCTACCGTCAACTAGAGGCTATCAGAAACTATCCGATCAAAATTAAGCGCCTATTAAAAAGGATAATTCGTATCAGAGCGGATCGCTTACTCAAACGTATCCTGTAACATCTCACGCCTTATTTGTCGTTAATAAAAAAGCCAGCTACTGTTTTTCGCTGGCTTTTTTATTGTCTTTAAAATCACAGTTTCTCGTCAAGCATCTATTGTAATTCTTTTATGTCATCGCCATGCACTTGCATTTGTAACTCATGAGTTAAGCGTCGAATCTCTTTTAATTGCCCAAACAGTGACTGTAACTGCGATTGCACAAAATAACGGCGTTCATCTTCTTCAGAGGTACTATCCTCAAGCGTTTTTTCCCATTGTTCAAACTCCGCTAAGTTATAAGTCACCAAATGTTTTTTCTCGAGACACTCAGCGACTTCTTGCAAGCTTTCTACAATATAGTTGCCAGCATCAGCTAATACTTGGTTACTAGATTGCTCAATCAAGGTGCCTCGGTGGGCACTAAACGCAGCAATATAATTAAACAAAGTATGGCTACGAATAACCAGACGCTGCCACAACTCTGTGTCGCTACGGTAATGACCCGGCTCCTGCTGCATATTAACGAGAGTCGATGTTAGTAATGCATCAGCGTTATAAGCTCGACGACGACTGTGGCGATAGACTTGCTCACTCACATCTTCTTCTCGATAAAAACGCATCAATTCACGCAAATAATCCGCACTGCGACGCATTCCTTCGGCAAATGTGATGGGCAATTGTCGATACACCCAATCTGGCAAAATAAAGAATACCGCTAACCAAGAAATAACACTGCCAATCAGCGTATCGATGAGGCGTGGCCAAATCACATCATAACCATCTGAGACTTGATTAAAGCAACAAACTACCATTAACGTAATGGCAGATGTGGCTAACACGTAACGGTGAGTACGCGTTAAGAAGAACACCACGCCAGCCGCCACAGCAACGATCAACTGGATAACCTCCACCGGAAATAAAGTAATCAGAGACCAGGCTGCCACTAATCCCACCACAGTCCCTGTAATACGTTCGTACAGGCGTTTTCGCGTGGAACCAAAGGTCGGTAAACACACAAATAAGGTCGTCAGCATGACCCAATACCCGACTGCGAGGTTCATATTTTGGATAATGGCATAGCCGCACGTTAGAGCAATAGACATGCGGACTGCGTGTCGGAATACTTGTGACTTAGGCGTTAATTGATCGGCTATTTGGCTCAAAATAGAGCGAAACGTCACCTTAGGTTGAGGAATTTGTTGCGAGGCATCTGTCAAAGACACATCTTCTAGCTGACTTGCTTTATCAAGCTCTTGTTGTAACGCAACAACATTATCAGTCAATTGACGCAACGGTCGAAACAAACGCCACTGGACAGGTAAAGCTTCACGTTCCAAATACGCCATGGACTTTAAAACACCCGCTACGGCTTCTTCACTATCTCGTAAGTCAATCGCGTGTTCGCCTCGTATAGCTTCACCAATTTTTCGACAACTGGTACCTGATTCTGACAGCTGGCGCTGCAAGCGAAATAAGATATCACTGTAAAAAAAGGTTTCCGCTAAATCAGAATAATTATAGTGCGACGAACTTGCACGCTCATGGATACTTTGTGCAATAAAATAAAAACGAATATAACGACCTAAACGCGGATTATTGGGATTACTGTCGATACGGCTAACAAGAATTTCTCGCACTTTATTTAACGCAACAACAACTTGTCCGTGTTGTTGAGCTAACTCTAAGCGCAACGAGTCAACAACTTTACTGGATGGTGGTGGAAAAAACTTAGACTTCAGTTTTAAATACAAACCCACTTCAATATAAAGCGATGCCAAGGCCTGACGCAGAGTGACATGGGCAAATAATGCCGCCCAAATTACCGATAAAATACCGTACCACAAAGCACCTAAAGTCAATAAAACAGGCTCGTACCATACTGGCATTTCATGAGTCGCTTGATTCAGTCCTATCATGGTATACACAGACAAAATTAAGGTCGCCTGCGAAATAACCCCATAGCGTCTACCAAGCGCGCCACCCATCGATAATGAAAAAGCGACCACGGCAATAGAAGTACCAAAAAACCACGGATAAGGCATTAATAGCCGAACCCAGAAAGCCGTCACCATAAACAAAACTAAAGTAATTAATAGCGTACGGACGCGCCCCTGCCAGCCATCCTCTGTTTCTGCTAAGGCGCTGGCAATAATCCCTAGAAAAAGCGGTATTACCAGATCAATTTGATCGATAGCCCAACTCAAGGCCATCGCACCACATAAGGCGATAAACACACGTATGCCATAAGATAGCTGACTTAACCCTCCTACTTTACGTAGAGTCTGAGGGGAAAGTTTAAAGAACTTTATAGCCAAATGGCGTCTCCTAATCGACGACAATAAATAGATAATTCGTAATATAAAAACAAGTTTAAACGGGCCTACTCACAACTACAAGACAACAAATCAGATCTCACTCATAATGAGTAATATTATAATTAAAAAGCCATTT
>JBQEFB010000073.1:0-6434 GCA_052107635.1 Marinomonas sp.
AATGTGCTTAGTTGCTTGAAGTGAAAAGTGTCGCACTTCGGACTTGAATTCAGGTGCATAATGATAAAGAATATATTTTGTCTCTTATTCAATCTGGTGCTAATGGCTACGTGCTAAAAGATGTTTCTTCTGAGGAGCTAGTGCAGGCCATTAATATTGTTTACCAAGGTGGTACTTATTTTAGCTCAAAGGCATCTGATGCTTTGTTTGGGCAATTGGCTGTTAATACATCAGACGTTGAGACCTTATCACCAAGAGAAAGTGCAGTATTAGCAGAAGTCGCGAGTGGCTGGTCGAATAAGGAGATTGCCCAACGGTTAAGTATTAGTGTTCGTACTGTCGAAACGCATCGTCAAAACATTAAACGTAAGCTCGATATTCACTCATCTGCAGGTTTAGTTAAATACGCAATAGAGCATAATTTAATTAATTAATACTCGTATCAAGCCATTACTACTATTTTAAAAGTCTAGACTATTGAAAATAGTGGTAATGTGAGAAATTTTAATGATAAATAAAAAAACCACCGATTTCTTCAGTTAAAATTGACAGAAGAGCTCGCTAATACTCTCATCGTTTACTAAATTTTAGTAAGTCATTCGATACAGTCGAGACTTATTACGTTTTATAATTAGTCATTAAATATCCCATGGGAGCAACAGGAATGTTATTCGGCACTCGAAAATCGGCTATAGCAGCAGATGCGTTAACAGCTGATAAAATAGCAGCACAGCAGGTTCGGGATGAGCTTAATGCGATTAAAACAAATACTGCCTATATTAGCTTTACTGCTGATGGCGTGGTGCTTGATGCGAACTCAATTTTTCTTAATATCATGAATTATTCATTAGATGATATTGTCGGTAAGCATCATCGTATTTTTTGTGAAGAGGATTATGCTCGATCCTCAGAATATAAGGCCTTTTGGGAGGAATTAAAAACAGGAAAGTCATTTAACGGAAACTTCCTACGGTTTAAAAAAAACAAACAGAAAGTGTATTTAGAGGCGAGCTATTTTCCTGTTGTAGGAGCAGATGGCGAAATATCAAAAGTCATTAAAATCGCCAATGATATTACCGATATGCAAGAGTCGTTAAAGAATAAAAATGCAGTACTAAATGCGTTAGATCGTTCGCTTGCAGTAATAGAGTTTGAACCTGATGGTACGATATTGACTGCAAATCGTAATTTTCTTCAAGCGATGCAATATGAGTTAGATAATATTAAAGGCGAGCACCATAAAATTTTTTGTGATGATACATTTTATCGATAGCATCCGAATTTTTGGTCGCAACTAGCCAGTGGTCAGCATTTTTCAGGTCGTTTCAAACGCTTTGATTGTCATGGAAAATTGATCTGGCTAGAAGCTACCTACAATCCTATTTTTGATGAAAAAGGGCATGTGTATAAAGTCATTAAGTTTGCGTCGGATATTACCGAACGTGTCACAATGACTCTTAATGCTGTGGACCTTGCTGCTGCGACATCAGAGGAAACCAGCCAAGTGGCCTCTAATGCTGTGCAAATACTGAATGAGTCCGTAAAAACCTCAGCAGACATCGCTGATAGAGTCACTAAAGCCTCTGCCACAGGGGAAGAGCTTAAAGTTCAATCAAAAAGTATTTCTGATATCGTTGTAACGATTCGTTCAATAGCCGATCAAACAAATTTGTTGGCGCTTAATGCCGCCATTGAAGCAGCCCGAGCAGGGGATGCCGGAAGAGGTTTTTCGGTAGTGGCAGATGAAGTCCGTAAACTAGCGAGTAATACGTCAGAAGCGACCGCTGAAATTGCGAAGGTTGTGGAACGTAATCATGAATTGATCAACGCGATGGACCAAATGTTAAGCTCGGTTTCTGGTACGGCTTTACATGGCAAAGAAAGTATCTCAGAAGTTTCTAGAGGGTTAGATGAAATTACCCAAGGCGTACAGCGTTTCGTAGAAATGGTTGATAAAATGAAACCCTAGTGACTGTTATTGCTGGTTATATAGAGTGTATTTAGCGGTGTGGATTTGCTTTCACGCCGCTTTTTTTTAAACGTTCCTTATTTTTAATGTATTTTTCCGCTTTCGTAATGTGTTATCACTTTTCCTTTAATCTAAGTCTCTTCCCCGCATAATCGAGATGATAAGTTGGCCGTTGTTTTGCAAGTTAACGTATGAGTTTCGCTTTATTCAGCTTAAATATATTTTATTGTAAGTAGTTGTTTTTTTGTCATCACAGAAAAAGGCTTTTACAGGGTATTTAAGAGTACTACTGTATTTTATAGCGAATAGTAATAACGACGTAATATGTTGAATGTTAGCAAGGTAATAGTAAATATCGCCCTGTTTTGGTGCGACAGTGGTGCCATAATAAAAGCATTAAACGATTATTTTTCAACGATGGACTTTACCCTATTCAATAATCGGCATGTTTTATGATGTATTGAATAAAGAAAAATAATTCTATAAAAATTATAAATTTAAAAAAGGGAACAATAATGACAGAGTATCTTAATAAAAAAGGAGCCACAGCATTGGTTGCTGGACTCGCCTTTAGTTTTTCTAGTATCGCGTTATCGACAGAAACATGGGATATGCCGTTAGCGTATTCATCATTAAATTATCACTCTGTAATAGACAAAGAATTTGCGGAACAAGTATCCGCCTCTCAGAATGAGGTGGTGATACAAACTCACCCTTCTGGTTCCTTGTTTAAAGGTGGTGAAATTTATAATGCAGTACGTCGTGGTTTAGCTCCGATTGGTGAGCGTTTAATTTCTGCTTTAGGCAATGAAAATCCAATCTATGAATTGGATGCTATCCCCTTTCTTGCAACGGATTTCACATCATCATGGAATCTATATCAAGCGTCTAAGCCAGCGTTAGAAAAAGAGCTGAAAGAAAATGGTTTGAAACTTTTATATTCTATTCCTTGGCCTCCTCAAGGGCTATATGCCAACAAGCCTATTCATACTATTGAAGATATGAAAGGGCTTAAATTCCGAGCGTATAACCCTTCTACATCGACTATTGCAGAGTTAATGGGAGCAATACCAACAAAAATTGAAGCGGCAGAAGTATCTCAAGCCTTTGCGACTGGGGTAGCAGAAAGTATGTTGTCGTCTGGTTCTACTGGTTACGACCAAAAGCTTTGGGAAAGCGTAAGTTATTGGTATGACATCAAAGCATGGCTACCTAAGAATATGGTTTTTGTGAATGTAAGAGCGTGGAATAATCTATCTGAGAATGCGCAAAACGTTATTTTAGTTGCCGCAAAAGAAGCAGAAATAAAAGGTTGGAAAAAAGCAGAAGCGTTATCCGATTGGTATGCAAAAGAACTAGTCGCTCATGGTATGAAAGTACAAGGTGGTAGCCCTGAATTAACAACTCAGTTTGAAAAAATTGGTGTAAAAATGACGGATGATTGGCTAGAAAAATCAGGTAAAGAAGGAAAAGATGTGGTGGATGCATACCGCGCGATGTAATAACGAGCATGGAAGGTGACAGCCTTCCATGCTGTTTTTAAGTTTAATGGGTTTCCTACGTATGTGTAATCTCGGAAAAAGACTTGATGTTTTATATCAATTGTCAGGAGCTCTCGCAGCCTTGTGCCTTATTTCAATGGCGCTGTGTGTTGTTACTAGTATTGTGAGTCGCTTAGCTGGGTGGTATGTACCTGGTATGACAGAAATTTCAGGGTATTTAATGGCTGCAGCAAACTGCCTAGCATTGGCTTATACCTTTCGTGGTAAAGCGCACATACAAGTCTCGTTATTTATTGAAAAGATGGGACTTCAACAGCAGCAATGGTTCGCTCTTTTTGCACTTCTAATGACGTCGATTATTACTCTGTATTTGGCTGTTTATATGTCTCGACTAGCCTACTTTTCATGGTTTTTTGGCGATGTTAGTGACGGATCCATCGCCACGCCTTTATGGATTCCTCAGTTAGTGGTCGCTATAGGGACGATTTTCTTTGCGGTGAGTGTGTTGCATTCTTTTGCAGAAGGTGTCCGTTTAGTAGTGAGAGGCCAGCCGATATTAGCGGAGTCACGTGTGGAGGATACTGTATGAGCGATTTAGTGTTAGTTGGCTCTTTGTTTATTGCTTTGTTTTTCTTTTTGGGTTCTGGCGTTTGGGTCGGAGCCAGTTTGATTGGATGTGCTGTTGTCGCGATGGCGCTGTTTACTAGCCGTCCGATTGGCGATTCTATGGCAATTACTATTTGGGGATCACTGTCTTCTTGGACGTTAACGTCATTACCGCTGTTTATCTGGATGGGAGAAATTTTATATCGTACTAAAATTTCAGAAACCTTATTTAAAGGGTTAACGCCTTGGATGTATCGCCTACCTGGGGGGCTATTGCATGTCAATATTACGGGGTCTGCTGTTTTTGCAGCAATCTCAGGTTCCTCTGCTGCAACTGTAGCGACCGTGGGTAAAATGTCGATTCCAGAGTTAAAAAAACGCAATTATTCTGAACGCATGATAGTAGGGACTTTGGCTGGTGCGGGGACGTTAGGTTTACTGATTCCGCCTTCTGTTTCGTTGATTATTTATGCGGTCACAGTAAATGAGTCTATTGTTAAATTGTTTGTTGCAGGTATTTTTCCTGGCTTAATGTTAGCTGGATTGTTTATGGGTTTTGTTGCCATTATGTCTTATTTTAATAAGTCGGGTGACACGGAAGATCTGTCTTATAGTTGGGCAGATAAGTTGAAAGCATTAGTGAGTTTGACGCCTGTTCTTGCGTTAATTATTTGTGTGATAGGCTCAATTTATACCGGTATTGCCACGGCAACAGAAGCCGCAGTGTTAGGGGTGATAGGAGCGCTAGTGATTGCGCTGTTGCAAAGAAGTTTGGATTTTATCTGTTTCCGTGACTCTTTAATGGGGGCAATAAAAACGTCCAGTATGATCGCATTTATTCTAATGGGAGCGCATTTTCTATCATTAGCGATGGGTTTTACTGGGTTACCTAGACATTTAGCAGAAGGCATTGGCTCTCTGAATTTATCGCCATTAATGTTGATTGTGTTGTTAACTGTTTTTTATATTGTGTTGGGCTGCTTTTTAGATGGCTTGTCTTCGATAGTACTTACGATGGCAGTGATTGAACCCTTAGTGCGTCAAGCTGGATTTGACATGATTTGGTTTGGTATCTATTTAATGCTTGTGGTGGAAATGGCACAAATTACGCCTCCAGTGGGCTTTAACTTGTTTGTCTTACAGTCTATGACGGGGCATAACATGGCATTTATCGCCAGAGCAGCGTTTCCTATGTTTTTGATTATGATTGTTGCTGTCTTTATTTTGGTATGGCAGCCAGAGATCGCCACATTTCTCCCGAGTATTATGCAATAAAATTTTATGATAATTGGTTTAAACAGTTTTAGTTTGTTTAAACCAATTAATGGCTTGGATAAGGTCAAAAACAGGCAAGTTGGTGGAGGATTTAATGGTATTAATATAAGGAGAGAGGTTAGTACACTCTAAAATTATAACTTTAATATGATTGTTTTTTGCTATTAATTGTAGTGCGGCAGAGACAACCTCTTCTTCTGCTTTTTCTATATTAAGGTTGGTTAAATCTTCTTTTATTGTTTTATAAAGAAAACCATTTTTTGAGATATCGCCAATGACGATATCGTTGGCATAATGTCCACCAAAATGCTTTTCATTTAATTTATTTGCATCAAATGTCAGTACGCCTATTTTATCCGTGCTGTTATTTAGAAAGGTACGGGCAAAAGGAATGGTTAAAAGAGCGCTAGTGATCATAGGAGTATTCGTGTGTAGCTTTAGTTCGTCCTGTATTTCGCCTAGAAAACCACAGGTCGTAACAATGAGATCAACTCCTTTTTTTTCTAATCTTTTTATGCCATCAAAAATATCTTTTTTAATGGCATAGCTCACACCTTTTTCAGTCACAATAGCGCTAACTCGTGCTGATATTACTCGCTCGTAGATAATGTCGAAATCGAATGATAGTGGGTTGCCAATATCGCCCAGTATACGAGGGAAATTAGTGTTCAGCATGATAATGCCAACTGAGAAAGGATCACTTTTACGCTTCATATTATACCTAGATGTAGTGATTTTTTAATTTAATCAGAGGTTTTTTAAATGAGCAATATTTATGTTGTTGGAGCGGGTATTGTTGGTGTTAGTTGTGCTCTCAACCTACAAGAAAAAGGTTTTAAAGTAACCTTAATAGATAAAACAAATGGGGTGAAAGAAACCTCATTTGGTAATGCAGGTGTCATAACGAGAAGTTCAGCGTATTTGATAAATAATAAAAACCTTATCCCTAGCCTCAAAAACTATATTTTCAATAAGCATCCAGCAGTGCGTTTAAGCTACCCTTATTTAATGAAAAATTTATCTTGGGCTAGGGAAACTACGATTAAGAAGTCGCAAAACACTCAACCTCTCTCTTTCGAATA
>JBQEFB010000074.1:0-6242 GCA_052107635.1 Marinomonas sp.
CGTTCATAAGAATGGCGGATCTGTCACGCTCAAGCGGGGTAGAGGCCACATCGTGGCAAAAAAGCAATCATAGCGTTCACATGACTAGCGAATCTATCACGCTCAAGTAGGGCACCAGCCACATCGTGACAAAAAAGCAATCATCCCGTTCATAAGAATGGCGGATCTGTCACGCTCAAGCGGGGTAGAGGCCACATCGTGACAAAAAAGCAATCATAAAGCTCATAAGAGTGGCGAATCTGTTACGAACAAGCGAAGTGAAAGCTATTTCGTGACAAAAGGGCAACCATGGCGTTCATGAGAATCGTAGATCTATCACGCTCAAGCGGGGCGGCAGTTACATCATGTCAAAAAAGAAATAATCAGATATAAAACTACTGCGAAATTGTCACGTTAAAGCTCAAGTAAACTTAATAGCCTTTAACTTGCTGGTGAAGTTGACACGATGAAAAGTCAAAGTGTCACGTTGATAAGAATATCTGTCACGTTAAGAGTCGATTAGTCACGATACATTGCGAATCTGTCACGTTAATTTACTCATCTGTCACGTTAATTATTATAAGTCTTTGATTATATTATAATATTTCTTCTCTAAACAAGAATAAACAAGTAAAAACAAGAATATAAACATTATAAAACAAGATACAAAGCAACACCGGTCATCTTAAATCTTGAGTTGGAGACCCGACATCTGAAGATCTTCAAGGTTCATATAAGAAACCTACTGAAAACGATTCAGCAGAAAAGTCACGATAATAATTTAGCCTAGAAAAATAGTAACATCAGAACGTCGACTTTTTGCAAGCGCTTGCATTAGTGTGTTTTAGGTTTTAAATTCACTTACAAATAGGAAGTATAAAAATAATGAAACTTCATCTATCTAATGCACCATGCTCATAGGGCATTGAGTTCGCTGACAATCCAAGTAACCCATCTTGGGAAACCGTATTACAAGAAATCTCTCAAGCTGGCTATAAAGCAACAGAGCTTGGCCCGCTAGGTTACTTGCCGACAGACTCTCAAGTACTAGCGTCTAAGTTACAAGAAAATGGATTAGACCTCATTGCGGGGACCATTTTCAAACACCTACATAAGCCTGAAAAACGTGCTGAGATTCTCGAATACACTAGGGAATATGCGAATAAGTCCTAGCCATGCGATAATCACGCTTTAAGCCTTCGAGTCTTAACCATGTCACACCAACTCACTTTTGCCGACAGCGAGTTCAACAACAAACGCCGTAAAACACGTAAGGAATTTTTCCTTTCTCGCATGAATGAGTTGATGCCTTGGGATCAACGAGAAGCGGTTATTGAGCCTTTTTATCCTAAAGCAGGCAATGGCAGAAGACCTTACCCACTTTCAACCATGTTCCGTATTCACTGCATGCAACATTGTTACAACATGAGTGATCCTGCCATGGAAGACGCTCTGTATGAAGTTACGTCAATGCGCTTGTTTGCTGCGTTGTCGTTAGATAATCCGATTCCTGACCACACAACCATCATGAACTTTAGGCACTTATTAGAAAAACACAAACTCTCACGCCAGCTTTTTAAAGAAGTAAATAGATGGTTGTCTGACGCTGGTGTTTACCTTAAAGAAGGCACCATCGTAGATGCGACCATTATTGAAGCGGCCAGCTCAACAAAGAATAAAGCCAAAGAAAGAGACCCTGAGATGCATCAAACTCAGAAAGGAAAGCAGTGGTTTTTCGGTCTCAAAGCGCACATTGGTGTGGATGCAAGAACGGGGCTAACACATAGTCTAAGTACGACTGCAGCAAACGTGCACGACATCACGGAAACAGCGAACCTTCTTCATGGAGAGGAGTGTTTTGTCTCGGCAGATTCTGGCTATCGCAGCGCTCAAAAGAGAGAAGAGTTAAAGGGTATCAAAGCAGACTGGTTGATTGCGGAGATTCCGAGCAAAATAAGAATCTTAAAAAAACACCCTAGAAAAAATAAACAGCCCATCCAAACGGAATATATCAAAGCGAGTATCCGAGCAAAAGTCGAACACCCCTTTAGAATCATCAAGTGTCAGTTTGGTTTTAGAAAAGCTATTTATCGTGGGTTGGCTAAAAATGACAGTAAGCTCGCCATGCTATTTGCTCTTGCAAACGTGTTTCGAGTTGATCAGATGATCCGAGCCACAAGGGGTTAGTCCGTTTAAAAATCGCTAAACAAGGTTCAATTATCTTGTTTAGCGGTAGAAAAATGATAAACCAGCCACATTAATGACTGACATTGGGCTTTTCAGAATGTTAAGGCGCTCAGCTAGACTTGATCGCATGTTCCCTCCCTCTGCATAGACTCTTGCTAGCGTCAGTATCGCTTCATGTCCATAAAACAATTCAAGGCGTTCATCAAAAATATGGATTAACAGTGAGGTACCAATTCAACGTGAGGGGACGGTGTAGGTGACTCGCTTAACCTGAATAGTGCTACTTGATGATACCTTAACGTAATGCTCACTAAAGTCATTGGTTCGACGTTTTGGTAATGTCTGTAAATAGGTTCTTTCCTCATCAAAACGCGTTCTAAACTGACGATTTATTTTAGCAACAATAAGCGATAGGAATGCTTCATAATCTTTTAAATGATTAAAATCGCGGCTTCCTCGCAGCATTAACTGCTGATCTACTTTCTTTTTTAGGTGTCCATGTGCCGACTCAATCGTCCCATTTTCATGTGCAACACCCTTATTATTTCGCGTTGCGACAACATGATAGTGTTGGCACAATGCCTGATACCGTTCGGTCAACATCACCTTTTCTGAATGATTCTTAAACGCCGCACTCAAACTATCAGTACGATGGCTTGCAGGTACGCCTCCACACTGCCAAAAAGCATTTTGTAATCCTGAGGATAAGGACTCAAAACTTTCCCCACCTAAGACAACTTGAACATATGTCCAACCACTGAACGTCAGCCGATAATGAAACAGTTTATGCTTAAACTCAGCACCAGCGAGGGTGATATTTAAACTATTCATCCAAGTATAATCAGAGATTCCTATGTCACCAGGTATATGATTTTGTCGAAAAATGACCTCTTTTTCAGGGCCGTATTGTGCTCGCCACCGCTTAACTCGTCGTTGCAACATTCTAAGATGGGAGCGATCAAATCGACCGGGAGTGTGTTCTTCGAGCACGCCTAATAACGTAATGGGTTGAAGTGCTGGATTGTCTTCTAAAAGAGGAATGATGTACTGCTCAAAAAGTCCATTAAAGGGATCTTTCCGCGTGCTGTAGAGTCTTTGTAATTTGGTTGTGTGGAGGTCTCCGACTTCAATGCGTCTACCAGAACGTTCTGATATGCCCGCTTTTGCAGCAGCGCTGGCTTGAGTATGGTTGGGCTGTTTTCGATAAGACATAAATAACTTAACCTGCTGTTGGGTTATGGATTTTCCAGGCATGTCGATCTCTAAAGAAAGGTGATGCCTGAAGCTTACCAAAACCGGACAAGCTAATTGTCGTCTAATAATCGCCACATCATTCACTCATTAGCAAGAAAGCCAAACGCCTTCAAATGTTCTCAATTACGTGACGACATTATTCCAGCAGGAGACTTTACGTTGCTCTGGCAGCAACTGACTCAGGATTATGTGAGTGATGAAGATTGCCGCTATATAGTGAATTTATTATTGTTGGCGCATAACTATCACTGTGAAGCGGCGTTAGGGAGGTATGCATTAAACGCGTTCAAGACAGGAAGCAGAGCAAGTATTGAAGCCTGTCGAAATAGGTTTGGCACTAACAAGATTGAGATCCCAGCTATCGTTAGCCAGCAGCACACGGTTCAAAGTTATGATGCACTAATAGGAGGTTCTCTGCATGGCTAATCAACAGAGCTTACCGATATTATTAAAAGAATTACGGCTTCCAGCGATAGCAAAGGCATGGTTAAACTTGTCTCAAAAAGCAAGTCGTGAAAATTGGGAACCGGAATTATTTTTAGCAGAGTTGTGTGAGCTAGAAGCGAACGACCGTTACGAGAAGCGTCTACAAAGATTATTACGTGACAGTAAGTTGCCGAATGGAAAGCAGTTGTCTCAGTATGACTTTTCTCAAATTAGAGGCATTACACAACAACAATTACAGCGTAAAACTCATGACCTTGATTGGGTAAGGCAAGGGCATAACCTTTTACTATTTGGAGCAAGTGGTCTAGGAAAAACGCATTTAGCAGCCGCGCTCGGATACGCCTTGATCGAACAATCGATCAAAGTGAAGTTTAGCAGCAGTACCGCGTTGGTTCAGCAACTGCAATTGGCACGAGAAGCCTTAGATCTTGAAGGGGCACTAAAAAAATTAGATAGATATGAGCTGCTTATTTTAGATGATATTGGATATGTCAAAAAGACAGATAGTGAAAGCCAAGTCTTGTTCGAGTTAATTGCGCATCGATATGAAAGAGGAAGCTTATTGATTACGACAAATCAGGCGTTTAGTGAGTGGGACAGCATCTTCGGGGACAACATGATGACAGTCGCAGCAATTGATAGATTAGTCCACCATGCCGATATTTATCAAATAGAAGGGGAAAGTTACCGAAAGAAACACGCTCTAAAATCTAACACTCAGAATCGGCCAAGTTAATTGACGCGAACCGGACAAGGTAGTTGACGCCTTATAGATGACAATTGTTTTTTTAAAATTTCAGGGGCGTTTGTGAGGAAGAAGTGCTCGTCGCATTGCATCGATAGGTTTCAATTAGATAACAGAAGGCGTAATACTTACGCTATTTTGATTCGCAATGTTTCAAAATTCTCATCATCAGTACGCCAGAGGCATTTTTTTTTAGCTCTCAAAATATTGTTAGAATTTGTCTAGAGCTAAAGTTTTTTTCGACTCAGGTCGAGTATATTTTTACGGATATTGTACTGTAGCTAACTGCGTAGTATTCGATGACGGACCGGTATAAAAAGAGGAAGAGGCACTAACTAAAAGTGGAAAAATTAACACTCTTGGCTCCTTCATGAATTCAATCATTAGTATATTTGTTACCAATGTTACCAATGTTACCATCATTTATAGAAAATAAAAATGTGAAGTAATATACACTATTGAGACCTTTGCATGAGCAGTCGATCTAGCCATATTGCTTGCCAAAGGTCTTTTATAAAAAATTCAATCAACGCCTTTATAAAAAACGGTCAACATCGTTAAAAATCAGTGCTCTTTAACTCATTAAAATGCCCACATAGTCCACTTGGACGAACTTTACTTGCTATCTCAGCATTCTCGTTGGATACGAAACGCCCGTTTTAGGTTGTAAGCCATACAAATTAAACTCACCCTAGCCTGATTGCGAGCCCGTCCTAGATAACGTGCTTTACCTAACCCATAGTGCAATTTCATTATCCCAAAGACATGCTCTACACGGGAACGAATACTGGAAAAATAACGGTTTTGCTTTTCTTGATCCTCGTTAAGAGGTCTATTACGATAAGCCCGATGGATAATGCATTCTTTGACCTTTTTTTGCTTCAATAACCTGCTGTGCTGGGCACTTTTGTACGCACTGTCTGCATACACTTCCCGCTCATGACCAGTGAGTATCGATTCAAATGGAATCGAATCGTGAACATTGCCTGCCGTGAGCATGACTTCTTTGACAAAACCATCCTCATCCACATTTGTATGGGCCTTAAAACCATAGGTGGTTTTACGTTTTCCATCGCTGCTTTGCTTAACGCTATAGCCTGCTTCTGGGTCTTGCGTGTTTTTACCCTCAGCATTCTTACGAGGACGAGCATTCTTCGCTTCTATCACGCTGGCATCTATGATGCTTATCTCACCTTGTTTGATGATCAGACTTTGTTCGGCTAACTGGGCATTGATCTCGGTCATCGCTGCGTCTAGTAATCCGTTTTTCTCTAGCAGATTACGGAAACGCCAAATTGTACTGTGGTCGGGAACGCCTTGATCTAGGCCGACACCGACAAACCGGCGAAATAATAAGTCGCGAGCCAATGCTTTTTCCAGCGCTGGGTCACTTAGGTTGTGCCATGATTGCAATAACAAAGCTTTAAACATCATCAACGGAGGCCAAGCGCGTTCACCTTTTGTACGGTTGTGAATGTCACAGAATAATCGCTCAATGCACGACCAATTCAACAAGTCATGAATCTCGTCAAATTCTTCAATAAACCGATTCGATGCTTGCAGCGCATCGGCAAAGCCCTGAATTCAAGTCCGAAGTGCGACACTTTTCACTTCAAGCAACTAAGCACAT
>JBQEFB010000075.1:0-5811 GCA_052107635.1 Marinomonas sp.
ATTAAAGTTAATTATAGGCTATAGGACCTTCCAAGATCATTAGACCATTACATACAGATTGTATTAAACGAACATACAAGCCAATTAGAAAAGCACCACATAATCCTTAACTTTAAAGATCAAAGTTACTCTGCTGATCACGGTGGTTATCACCCTGTTGAAATAGCATTAAGTAAATTGCCTGACGGTCAGTTCTTGATTCAATACATTACTGACTTTAGCTATGAGAACCATGAAGACACTGAGCTAGAAAAAGAACTTGATTTCGACTTTGATAATTCTGTGGCGTTTACTCGTTACTCAGGCTGGCAAGAGATTAATTCACCAGGTATCGATGAGCTCTATCAACTTTGGGAAAGTAACTTTCTCTGTTATCTAGAAATTGGCGCATTCGATCGAGTTGACGTTGAAGGTCTTTAAGTTAAGTCTGGGAAGTCCACGTTTTTCTCAATTCATAACCTCATGAATGAACCAACAAAATCATCAGCACAGACACGCGCCTAAGCAGCTGCTTCCCATATTGTTAAAACGGGAAGCTGCAACCGCCCATGAAATAAGGGTTTAGCTATCGCGCCCCCTCTCTGCTTCTCAAAACCCCCACCTACAAACAAAAAAGGAAGCAGACCATGGCTGAAGTACAAGCAGTAAAAGATAACGACACTATACGTCTTATCAGTCACCTGTTAACTGTTCGCTTTAATCCACAGATGGCAGACGTATGGAATATTGGACTCAACCTAGCATTACGAATTTCCGATTTACTTTCTATTCGCTTTGAAGACATTCACGGAAACCGTCTCATCATTCGTGAAAGCAAAACAGGCAAGGTAGCCAATATTCCATTGAACACCAAAACACTGGAGCTTATTGCAAAAATTCAAAATCAATACCCGACACATACTTACCTGTTCCAATCCCACCGATGCCAACAAATAAAGCATAAAGCATCGCAGCCGCTTTCACGGCGAGCAGTGTCTATGGCTTTTCAGCAAGTTGGAAAAGAGGTCAATATTACTCTTGGCACCCACTCTATGCGTAAAACGCGAGGTTACTTTTTATATCAAGCAACCAAGGACATTGCGCGAGTAATGAAGATGCTTCGCCATAGCTCTGAAGGAGTCACCTTGCGCTATATAGGCATCACCCAGGATGAAGTCGACAAAGACTTTGTCTCTCTTGAACTTTAAGTCAGATTATTTAGTGAGGGAGCGGGAGCAACAATCCCTTGCAGCATATAGCTTAAGAGGTTGTTTAAACCGCAATATTAAATAAGTGGAGCAGCTATTAATAGAAAAACTCTTCGACACTGACATTCAAAACATCTGCAAGGTTCTTTAGCATCTCATCTGTCACACGAACCATGCCTGACTCAACCTTGGCTAATTTGCTTCTTGTCATATCAACCCCCTTCAGACTACACATGCGTTCAACATCTTGCTGAGAGAGCTGCTTAGACAATCTGATATTGCGGATTTGATTTCCAGTAATGTTTTTCTCAATCTTGTTCACAAACACACCTGCACCTTTATGGGTGCAGGTAGATTATGTTTAATGTACTATTCAAATGGCACCCATATAGGTGCAACCAATTCAAATAGGAGAATAATTTATGATATTAGTGCTTTTATGGGTATTTTTCGCTTTTATACTTGCGCTGTATGCGAAGAGCAATGGTCGCAGCTTTATTTGGTGGCTTATACTCGGACTGGTAATTGACCCTATATTGGCATGGATTCTTTATAAAGTCGTTGCAGATTAAGAAGCATCAAGCCCGTCATCGTCACAACTTCACCCTTCCCTGTAAATTAACTGGGTAATAAACAGCCTGGTACTGACTATGGGATGAAGGGAACTAAAACGGTAGTCAGTAATTAGTGTTTAACCACTAACACAACATCTAAGTCAGCTACCGTTTCTAAATAAATCGGACATTCCTACCAAATCAACAAGACAACTCTCATACCTCATAGCGGTAGCTTTCAAGCTAGTTGCCGACAAAGACTTTGTTTCACTTGAGCTGTAGCCATAGAGCGGCTAGCAGCTCGACCTTAACTATCCCCATAACCTTACCTCGTTCTACGCGGACTAAACGGAGTAAAACACAATGAATCCATTAGCACTCTTAGGAAATATACTGATAGGCAATTTAGCGAAAAGCCTAACCGACAATCTCTTCTGGAAAACGGATGGCCCCGTTAGAGGAAGTATTCTTTATTGTGACTTAGCATTTGGCGTTGGTGAACATTCCGGTGTCTATGTTGGCAATAACCAAGTAGTCCACAAGAATGGTCGAGGGCTGGTTGAAATCGTATCGATAAATCAATTCAAAGATACGGTTAGCGCCATTACCATCTATGTAAGCTGTGATAGCAACGGAGACCCGATAGGACTTGAGAGTATTGCCAATGACGCAGAAAGGATGATTGGAGCTAAGAGTGAATATTCCCTGCTAAGCAATAATTGCCACCAATTTTGTAGCTACTGCATTACAGGGGATTTTACATCGAATACCTTCACTCTCAGACAGCTCAAAAAGGACACTAAGCTATTTTTAGGCTCATCTCAATGGATGGCGTGGGATTTAACGAAACGATAAAGAAGGGGCTCATTAGCCCCTTCAACTTTCTAACGAGAACTACAGCCAAAGCACCGGCTATCTTCTCCATAGTGTTTGGTTCTTTTTTTTGCCAGATAACTTATCCGATAAAATAAGTCTCTATATTGCTGTGAAAACTCCTGACTATTTTCGTCCAGATAGTACCCATTATTCTTAGGGAAATGGACCAAACGAAAGCTACTAGCAACGCTACAACCTAAAGCGCTAGACCAAGCATCAATAATCATTGACGCTAAGCTTCCATCAGACGAATACTGACCTGCTTTGTAATACCTGTCTTTATTAAAGAAAAGAACGACATGATAATGATCGTTTCTAGAAGTATATCGCTCTCTTACCCATGCATACCTTACAGTACAAGGACGAGCTCTTTTACCTTCTCTACACATCCTCCTTGTTTGGGCTTTAACCTTTGCGCTTAACGATTCTATAAATCTCTTCATCAGGTTTATTCGATCCCAATTGTAGCTAATTATCTCATCTCGACTTAAGCAATCATCATAGACATCAAAACCTGGAAGCCTAAGATCAACCCTAATAGCGTAAGTTCGAGGATGTTCTAATAGAGATAAATTTATCGTGTCTAACAGCTTGTCTAAGTAAAGAAGACTGTTACTGTCAAGCGTCCCTTGGATCGGTAGTCCCTGATAACTATTTTCTTTCATGAGTAATACCAGTGTTATTTGTTCACAGGTATCCCCAGTCATATTATTTTTTTACAGATTAACTAAGCTTTACTCTACTTGGATAAATTAGTGTCTTATACGTTAGTGCTAGTTAGTTATATTAACCATACCGCCACTACCAACATCATCTTGCCAGACTACAAGCCAGCAATAGAGACACTGGTGACAACATAATCATACAAAAATCAGTCTGAAGTTACTTAACGATAAAGTGGTGTCCTTAGACTGAAAAATACGACCATAGGTCAAAATAATCCATATTCAGTCACAGCCAACTTGTAAAACATCACCTATTTCATGGCAAAACCTATGCACATTTAGCTCCCCATCTAAGAGAAAACCTCTATTAAATAGACTTCCTGTCAATATACTTATATATAATCATTACGGAAAAACCACTAAAAAATCACCTTTAAATCACCTTAAAACCACCATTAAATCACACAAAACAAACTAAAAAATAACTAAAAACACTACACAGTAATACATATAAATGATACAAGTACTGTATCCTCGTAGCTACAGAGCCTAATAATTATGTTTACAGTCAACTATGACTTTGAAGCGCAATCATTTCGAGAGTGCGCTTTCTATATCGAACACCTCTATAAAGAATTTGAAGATGTTCGTCTAAAGAAAATAGACCAATTTGACTCAGTCTCTACATGTTCGAATGCAATCAAGGAAGAAATTGGGCATCTTGTTAAGGGCGAAAATGCTAGAAACAGACTAATTAAAAAAATGAAAGCTGCATTTAAAGAACAGCAACTTAGCGACAAAGATTTTCTCTGGCTGGATAGTTCAGATGTACGGTTTTGTAACTGGGTATGGTGTTACTTAAGATCAAACCCCAATAGAAGAAAAAGAAACAGGACGCGAGAAAACATAACATCAAGATCTAATATAGATTGGAATGAAGATATAGAGATATTAAACACAGAATTGTTAGACTCAACTACCTATAATCACCGCTCTCTAGGTACTTTAGAAAGTATAAGCAACAACACCAAAGATAGGTATAAAGATATTATTAAATATTTTCATACATCAGAACTAAGCTTAGATGAACAAAAAACAGACATAAAAGGGTTAATTCGCTATTGGGAACCAATTTTTGAAGACAAAAGAATCGTTAACTGGCTAAACAAGAAAGATGATATTGAGTGTGACTGGGCATGGAAATACATTAAGAAATTTAATCGTAAATTACTTAGCGAAACCTGGTCTCCGACTAATGACAATGAAAAAAAACAAGCCATCATTAGTTTATTTGATCGACTTCACGACAGACAAGATAGCAAATCACTACTAATTGGAAATATGAAGCGTGCCTGGAATCAAAAGAAATTCCGAGACAAAAAAGAAGGAAAAAAAGCTTACAGCATAAGTATGACAGAGACGACAAAACAGCAGCTCGATAAGCTAACTGAACACAAAGGATTGAAAATCAATGAGACTATAGAGCTACTAATCAGAACTGAATTTAAAAACCTTAACAATTAACAAACCTATGCGGTGGTCAATTTGGTGGTTTATAAATTTAAAAACAGATAATATAAAAACAACCATTTGATTTTTAATGTTTTTATATTTATATTCTACATTCAGATCCAGAACATCGAATAGCTATCTTAGATAGAAATCTGCCCACCCAAAATTAAGCGGTGGGCAGCTGATTAGGGTGCACTTGAACCAATGTCAGCACTACTGGAAAACAGTAACGCCTGTTACTCACACAATTATTTAGCGTAGCGGTATACTTGATAAGCACTTATCAAGCGCTTCAATCATCGATTTGGTAAATCGAGCTTTTTCTATAGGGTTAGATACTATGATGTCCATTAAGAGTAAACTTGACTTTTTATCAGCTAATCTCCATCGCATAGAACAAGAAAAAAATAGACTCATCACAGATAAAACACTTTAAAAAACGAATAAAATCAGACTCAACACTCTGTTGAATAACTCATCGTATATTTCCATGGTCATGAAAATATAATGGACTTCCCAGACTTTACTAGACACCTATTAACGTTAAAATCTAGTTAAATAAGAGGTGTATTATGAAGTCCAAACGTTACCCTGAAGAATTTAAAAGAGAAGCGGTTAAACAAGTGACAGAGCGTGGTTATTCTGTTGCTGAAGTGGCTCAACGGCTCGATACAAACACCCATAGTTTATACGCTTGGATCAAAAAGTATGGAGAGCCCCATTCTCAACCATCCGAAGACCTTGATTTAGCCTCTGAGAACGCTCGACTCAAGTCTGAACTGAGACGGATCACGGAGGAGCGTGACATTCTAAAAAAGGCCGCAAGGTACTTTGCCAACAACCCAGAGTAAAGTACGCCTTTGTTCGAGACCACCAAAAAGAACACTCTGTTCAATTGATGTGTCACGTCTTTAAAATTCATCGAAGCGGTTATTATGCTTGGTTGAAAAAGCCACTGTCTGATTGAAGTGACCCCATAAAGTTGGACTCATTTCTAAGCGGCTACCAAGGCCTGAT
>JBQEFB010000076.1:0-5733 GCA_052107635.1 Marinomonas sp.
ATTAAAGTTAATTATAGGCTATAGGACCTTCCAAGATCATTAGACCATTACAATGGGAAGAAATTGGTGTATTGGGTTGATGATGAGTATCACCAATGCCGATAAAGGCTAGAATTTTTTCATGGTCCGTAATCGCCACCGCACCCACGTTTGTTTCTTCGTAAATGATCCTCGCAATCCGCTCGGAACTGGCTGCATCAAAGCCGGCACTCCAAATCCCTACACTACGCTCGGCAATCGTCAAAGCTCGCCGCGAGAAAGTCGCTGAGTACTTTTCATAAATGGTTTTTTTATCATGCAAAATACTGATAAACAAAACGGCACCAATACAATTGGCAAGTATCATCGGCGCCGCAATATCTAACACCAAGGTAAAGGCATGATCAAATGGCTTAGCCACCGCCACTATGATCAACATCTGGCTCACCTCGGCCACCAAGGTCACTACAAACACTGCAATAGGGTTAAAAATCAGCTCAGGTTTGTCTTTTCTGACAAAATACAGATGCAACAAACCACCAATTAAGCCTTCCACCGTTGTTGAAATAGCACAGGCCACATCAGTAAAACCACCTAAACTATAGCGATGCAAACCACCGGTTAATCCTACCGCAAAACCAACAATAGGCCCGCCAAGCAACCCACCCATCACAGCACCGATAGCCCGCGTATTCGCAATGGCATCATTTAAATTAAGACCAAAGTAAGTCCCCATAATACAAAACGATGAAAACAACACATAACAACTAAACTTATTGGACCACTTAGAAGAAATATTCAATAAAGGTAAAAAAATGGGCGTTTTACTAAGCATATAAGCCAACACCAGATAAACACACATCTGTTGCAGCAAAGAGATAATCAAAAGCATAAACCTACCGAGATAAATACAACTGGGGCACTTAATATTCTTGGACGGCCCGTTCAATTAACCAAAAGGAGGTTCAGATAATAAAACGAACAAAAACTGAAAGGCAAACCACCAAGATAAGTGAATCTTTGATAATAACGCACGTTAAGAAAAAGCAGATACGCTATTTTCCTAATAACAAGAAATAGTCGTTATAGAGAGTGATGGAACAATACGATAAATTTAATCGCTTATTACAAGCAAGGCGCTCATTAGAACAAAGAAAAAACATGAGAAAACAGACAGCAAGCCTAACCGACTTATCGGTAGACTTGCTTTTTGATGCCAGTATTTTTATCTATAGTGCATTATCACTAGCATTAAAGCTCAGCGTTTAGCGCCACTTTCGATTGATCCCACTGCTGATATTGCTGCAATGCTTTATTTACTTTTTTCAAATAAGTACGTGTTTCCTGATACGGCAAATGAGTCACCAATTGCTGATAAACTTCGTCAGGAGAAAGCTGATTGATCCTTTGCACCGCCAACTTCAAAGAACGCTTTTTTTGCGGGTGAAATACGCTCGCCACATTACCCGCCCCGGTATTATAAGCCGCAATCGTACAATACAAACGACTTCTATCATCCGTAATGCCTTTAAGGTAACGGCTGTCTAATATATGCAAATACGCAGCGCCAAATCGGATATTTTGATCCGGTTTAAACAGCGTATTAATAGTTGGACTCGTTTTCTTATTATTAATATGCATGTTTACGTCTTTACCCGCTGAATCTGGCACAATTTGCATCAAACCAAACGCAGGAATAGGAGACTGAGCCAAAGGGTTAAAACTCGACTCTGTTTGCGTAATCGCCAAGATTAAGCTTCGGTCAATATCAAACTGCTTAGACATCTCGATCACTGATGGTAAAAAAGGCGTCGCGCGCTGTACCACCATTTTCGCAGGTAAACTCACCTTAACCTGCTGAATACGCTTACTGGTTGCGCTGCGGTCTGTTTTTTTAACCGTCACTTGCGCCATTACCACAGCCACATCGTCTGAGCCGGTTAAAGTATGCAACAGACTGTCTTCACTGGCGCTTTCATTGACCTTAGGCAATACAGGGTCAGTAGCAAGCGCCGTACCGACGGAGGTACTGGCCAGCTGCGAAAGCACAGCCTTTACATCAAGAGCTTGGTCATTTAGGGACTCTATTAAAATCTGATTATTTTCATAGTCTAAAATCACTCGCTGCAGCAGATCTTTTTTATACAGCACATAGTCATGAGCCCCTGATAGCGCCGCATACTTGCCCCACTTTTCAGCCACTTCTGCTTTATAAGCGTTATATCGCGCCAGATACCGCTGCTGATAGTTTTCATAACTGTTTTGCTGACTCAACTTCCACTCTTCATAGCTTTGCGCGCTCACATTAGAGCTCACCACAAGAATAAGTAAAATAAGATAAATATTTTTCATTATTTACACCTAAAGATAATCACATCAAAAAAAGGGGCCGAAGCCCCTTTTTAAATGAATATTTAGTTTATTCTTTTCTGAATCTCATCAAGCGACGTATCCGCTTCATCCGCTAAAAATTTCTGATAAAGTTCAGGAGAATCTTCTCCAATCGCTGCTTTTGCGATCGCATCCATATTGGTTTTATAGTCTTCTTTATTTAACCCTACCAACACGTACAAATTACCTTCTGGGCTAAACTGCGTACGATACACATGGGCTTTTTGCAAAGTCATCGTTGCTAAAGATTTTTGCACTCTCTCAGCCACATCAGAACTGATGTTTTCGTTATTGATCACACTCTCTGTTGTAACCCGTGCCAAACGGCTACTAACATCCGTTGAAAACTCACTCGCTAAACGGCTGCGACCTTCTGTTATCGCAACATCACGCATCATACCGGAACCAGAAGCCATTTTTCGAGAATAACCCACACCTTGTAACTCCAGACCTTCTACTGGCTCACTACAAATCCAAGAAGGTGCCGAATCGCTTGGCGAATCAGGATACGCACAATCAGCAAACGTACTTGGTGTAGAACTACAACCTACTACAGCACTAACCGCTGCGGCAACGAACGCCATTTTAATTAACTTCATTGTAACCTCCTTTACATTAATTTATACAAGAGCCGAAAAGCTGATACCCAGTAAGGCCACATTTACCGCGATTCAACTTAACTACGTCACCAATTTTAATCTCTTTAATCAAGGCCTCATCATCGACATAAACATAGGCACCTTGCTCATCTATTTCAGTGGTAATTTCACCTTGACCAATTAACACCTGCTCAATTCTCGATGTATTTGTCAGAGGGTTTTTACGCTTCACTTTATGATAAAAATTCACCTCAGCACCCTCAATCGCTCCCTGTTGCTTACTAATCGTTATCCGATAAAGCACGCTTTCACCAAGATCGTCTTTATCATCATAACGTTCAATAACATAGGCTTCTGGAGCAATATCATTTAACGTTTTATTAGAGCCGTCTTTGACCGCTTTTTCTAACGCTAACTTCAAAATATTATATGTCGTTTGACCAGATATTGAGCAGCGCTTATTGCTCATATCGATACGGCTACTATTACTACCTTCGTATTCGTAAGTATTAATCAAATCCATTGAAGGGATTTTATAGGCGCGAACATTTAACTTAGCTTTAGATCGAAAAGAACAATAAGCATCTCGATAGTAAGTATTCCCTTTACTGTCTTTCTTCTTTTTGCGTTTATGATACGTGGCGCTATAAGACAAACTGACTATCTTCGTCATCAAGGCAATATCCGCAATCGCAGGCCCAGAAGTTTGAAAACGACCGGACTTTTCCGCCGCCGATAACTCTCCTTTCAATTTATAAGCCAGCTTGCGATCCACCACCACATTTCCTGATTTAAGCAGGCGCTGGCTAAAATCGTCATAAACAGCCCCAACAAAAACAGCAGTATTTTTGTCGCTGTATTCAATCGGAGACAAAATAATCTTAGACCCTTGTGCCGTCATCTGCTTCTCAGTGGGAGCTAACTCGGCAATCGGCGCTGAAACATACTGCGTATCTTTCACTGGAAGATATCCACCACAACCGGTAAGTGATATTGCAACAACCATGGAAGCAATAACGGCACACTTTTTCCTTAACATATTCGGCTCTACCTATTCTGTTTCGATACCAAAGACCTTCCAGAGACCTTCGCTGTTTATTTTTTCAGACGCCATCACCAGCGTCGCTTTTTTACCAATTGCGGGACCAGACATAGACGAGGCCCGTACACTCCAACGGGATACAGACACCTCACCTTCTCTATCGGTTAACACACCAGAAAACGTCATAGTGACAACACTCTGACCAAATAACTGCTCAGCACCAAACTGCGTACTGTATTTGATGGTCACATCACACGCTCGGCAACGACCAATACGCAGACCATCCTCTAATAAAGCCGAACGAATGGTTTGATTAATTCCGGATTGATCACCTATCAATTGAACACTTGGCTTTCTTTTATCAATCGCAGCATGCAATGTACTTTCTAATTGACTGGTTTTTGCTCGACTCATAACACCAGACCACAATGCCGCCAGCTGATCACCTGAGCGAGCTTTCGCTAGCATAACTTTCGCCTCTAACCACCATAAAAACGGTGACCTGTGTTGATTGTCCAGTAGGCTTTGCACATCACCTGCTATCCCATCGTATTGACGCAACCATTCTTTTGCCAACGCCGCTCTATCCACTCGGATCAGGGTTAACGTTTTATCCTCAATCACCGCCGTGTTAAGTGTTTCATAATGACTCAGAGAAACAGTCGCGACGCTAGAAGTCAGCTGACGATCCACATAATCATCCAATGCACTATTCGTTTCTTGCGTTCTTCTAGACAGGGACGAACTAATTTCTGTTTTTAATTTACCGGCAATATTTGCTAATGCCTGTTGATTTGCTTGCTTTAAGTCGTAACCTTCACCGGCACCATAAATCCATTGCTCACTGTCTGCGACAGGAGAAGTCCACCACTCAGGTGGAGAATTGCGCAAACTCTGACAAGCGGTTAACACCACACTCAACACAATAAAGAAGAGGACTCTCATAGTTGATCCTTGAAATAAACAGCGTACTCATAGCGCGTCAATAGCATATCTGCAGCGGTTGAAGCGTCTATATCTCCTACCACAAACACATTAGGACGAAGATCGCTTCTTAGCATTTTCAGCGCACGACCCATCTCACTTTTTTTCGACGCCAAAATAGCGTTATCTAACGCACTAATTTGTTGATTGTTACGCGCAACCACTTCAGTTGACCCACCATACTGAGCGCCATACCCCACATAGGCGAGATATTGATTTAAAAACAACCCCGCTCGCCCAAGAGAGTTTGCCTCCATATAATAGGTAATATTGGCATTATCTAAGCGGTAATCCTCTACAGAATCCGCGTAATCGGCATAAACAAACGACCCTAAGTTAAATTGAGAAAAAGGCAACGCAGGATCAAAAGAAGAGGTTAAACTAACAACTTGATACGCCGTTATGCGCATTTTTTGAGAGGCAACTGCCAGAATATATTTACGATCGGTATAGTAACGATATTCAAGACCTGGCACTGTTTTTGATTTTTTTATAACGTTAGCAATACCAAAAGTTTGTTCTACAAACTCTAGATTGCCACCTACTTTTACATTTTCAAGATGAGAAAACTCAACATTATTAGTGAAGTTACTAATACTACTGTTATAAATCTCCACCAATAATTCTTTCGTATCACTCCATGAACCAAAGGAAATCATCACCGAAGCCACTAAAACAGTAACGGCCTAAATTCAGATAATAAGTGCGACACTGCAAGTCAGGTGTAGAAGAAGCCAA
>JBQEFB010000077.1:0-5645 GCA_052107635.1 Marinomonas sp.
AAATGTGCTTAGTTGCTTGAAGTGAAAAGTGTCGCACTTCGGACTTGAATTCAGGCGTGTATCGATTGGTACCGAAATGGAAAACCAACTGTTTATAACGAGTCTTCGTGAGATCCTCAATGCATCGAATGAAGCTTGATCGAACAGGATGTTGTAGACGCTTACTCATAATAAAGGTGCTTCGATAGATGATAGCAAAGACAATGAACCCTAATTTTCTAAAGACATTGCAGCAGTTTTTGATGCCTCATCAAATTCGACAAGGAGAGTCGATCGATGCAAGTTACCAGAAAGACTGGAGTAGCTGCGATCCAGCGCTTCCTTTGGCCGTGTTACTGCCAGAGAATACTCAGCAGGTTGCTGATATTATGAAAGCGTGTGCTGAATACAAACAGTCTATTGTTCCTCAAGGTGGGCGTACTGGTTTAGCCGGTGCGGCTTGTCCGTCGCAGGAAGATGTTTGCCTTAGTTTGGAAAGAATAAAGGGCATCGAAGAAATAGATGTACAAGCTAATACCATGACGGTTTTAGCGGGCACCTGTTTGCAAACAGTACAAGAGAGTGCATTAGAGTTTGAGCGTTATTTCCCGATGGATTTTGGCGCACGCGGTAGCTGTCAAATTGGTGGTGCCATTGCAACGAATGCAGGCGGTAACAATGTCATACGTTTTGGCATGATGCGTGATTTGGTGTTGGGTCTTGAAGTTGTGACGGCGAAGGGCGAAGTGCTCAATCTGCAAAATAAAATGATGAAAAACAATGTTGGGTATGATTTAAAACAGTTATTTATTGGTAGCGAAGGTACCTTAGGCATTATTACTAAAGCCACATTGAAAGTGATTTCTCCTCCTGGTGATGCCAGAACGGCGCTTTGTGCGCTTGATAGTTATGAGAAGGGCGTTGCGTTATTGCGTTTTATGCAAAAAGAATTGAATCAGAATGTCCATGCGTATGAAATGATGTGGCAAGATTTTTACACAATGAGCTGCAGTTGGTCTTGTCCAGACAGCCCTCCTATTGAAACAAAATACCCAATTTATGCACTGATAGAATCGAAAGGTTGTGATGAGGAAGGTTTTAATCAAAGTTTAGGAAAAGCCTTTGAAGCAGATTTGATTTGTGACGCTGTGGTCGCATCATCACTACGAGAAAGAGATAAGATATGGACGATACGTGAGGCAACATCTGAATTTTCTGTCAAACTTTCGCCGATTAGTTTTGATATCAGTTTACCAATTGGCAGTATTAATCAGTTTGTTGATGAGTGTCGGTCGTTACTAAGCGCGCGCTGGCCTAATCTACTGATTGTTAATTTTGGGCATATAGGTGATAGTAATTTACACCTTACGGTGGATGCTAGCTCGGATATAGGTGTGGTTGAGTCGGCAGTGGACGAGATTGTTTATGCCTGCGTGGAGCAGTTTTCAGGCTCTATTTCAGCAGAGCATGGTATTGGTATATTGAAGCGGGACTACCTTCATCATTCAGTGACACCGCTCGCATTAGAGATGATGGCAACGGTTAAAAAATCATTGGATCCTCTTAATATTTTAAACCCAGGGAAAGTGATTTTAATCTAAATACCATGATTTAGTGTTGGTATTTTAGTGCCGAGACAGTATTCATTACGATGAAAATTTTATTGAAAAGAAAGCATAAGGTTCAACCATGAAGAGCACAGACACTCATTTGACCTATGGTCCTATGAGCTGCAATTTGGATCTAGACAGTCCTGGAAAAAGGTTCGCTAATATTAGTATGAACTATTCAGATCATCGTCATGCTTTTAGTGTGATCCAAACTCCTATTGCAGTGATAAAAGGAGGCGAAGGGCCAACCGTTTTACTGACAGCGGGTAATCATGGTGATGAATACGAAGGACAGTGTTTGTTAAGGCGATTAATTCAATTGTTAGATGCGTCGACAATTAATGGTCGAATCATTGTGTTACCCGCGTTGAATAGCCCAGCGGTTAGAGCGGCAATGCGCACTTCTCCACTCGATAATGGTAATTTAAATCGATCTTTTCCAGGAGATAGTGAAGCGGGCCCTACTAAGGTAATAGCTGGCTTCTTGGTTAAAAATATATTTCCATTGGCAGATTTTGCAATCGATTTTCATTCAGGCGGTTCGACCGCCACCTACACAGACACAGGCTTTTTGTGCGCGAGTTCGATATCAGAAATACACCGTCGTAATATTGAGTTAATGGAAACCTTTGGTGCGCCTTTTACCATGGTGGTTCCACCTGGCGATACGGGCACAGATATTGACTCGAGTGCGCATCAATCAGGTTTGCCATTGATTTCCTGTGAGCTGGGTGGTGCAGGAACTGTGTCTCCCACCTCTTTAAAAGTAGGTTGGTCAGGGTTATTGAGAGTATTGCTTAGCAATGGCGTCTTACCTGAGAGTCATTTATTAGTGTCCGGTCTTATGGCAACAAACCCAGAAACCTGTTTTGTTGATTTAGCGGCTAACTGTACTATGGTGACAGCAACATATGATGGTTTATTTGAACCCTTGCATGAGTTGGGTGATTGGGTAAAAAAAGGTGATGTTGCGGGTATTACCTATGGTCTACAGAATTTGATTAATCCATTAGAGACACATACTTTTGCCAGTGAAGGTTTTATTGTTATAAAAAAACGAGATGCTTTGGTGAAATCTGGTGATTATCTTTACTGTGTTGCAGGGAAGTTGACTCGTGATGAAGTCATTGCAATCGGTATTAGCCAATAAGGGTTATATAAGGTTAGTCGGTATTATCGACGCTTTATGTGAAGTTAGAGCGGCTCTTTTTTTATAAATATTTTCATCCTGTTGAGCTGAGCGTTATTTGTGATCAAGTGTACCTAAGCTTGTGCGGGACGCTCTAGAGTCAGGTACACTAGGTGCTGATTTTATAGCGGTTAAACCAGAGTGTGTCATGAGTGAATCTTTACCTTCCATATCCCAACGTCTACGTAACCTCAATGAACGACAACTTGATGCAGTTAAGAAAATTGATGGGCCATTGTTGGTGTTAGCTGGCGCTGGATCAGGTAAAACCAGTGTAATTACCACTAAAATTGCTTATTTGATTCAAACCTGTGGGTTTAAAGCCAATAGTATTATCGCGGTAACCTTTACTAATAAGGCCGCGCGTGAGATGAAAGAGCGTGTTGTCAGTATGCTTTCTAAGCAAGAAAGCCGAGGCCTTAGTATTTCGACGTTTCACCGTTTAGGTTTAAATATATTACGAAAAGAGTTTCGTAAAGCAGGTCTCAAAGAAGGTTTTACGCTCTTTGATTCTCAAGATTCACTCTCGCTTATTAAAGAGATTTTAAACAAAGAATTTAACGAGCAAACCGACGCCGCGGCTTTCTGCCAGACGACGATATCGAATTGGAAAAATGATTTAACTACACCACAAGAAGCAAACACGAACGCCGATACGGAAGAGTTTTTATTGGCATCACAGGTTTATGTGCAATATCAGCGTTATTTACGTGCCTACAATGCAGTGGATTTTGACGATCTTATTTTATTGCCAGTGAGTTTATTGATGGCCGATGAACCATTACGAGATAAGTGGCAAAAGAAAGTGCGCTATTTATTGGTGGATGAGTGTCAGGATACCAATGCCAGTCAATATGAGTTGATTCGGTTGTTAGCAGGTTATCGCCGTTGTTTTACCTTGGTGGGAGATGATGACCAATCCATTTATGCATGGCGTGGTGCTCGACCAGAAAATCTTGAGCGTTTATCTGTAGATTATCCTAATTTAAAGTTGGTTAAGCTAGAGCAGAATTATCGCTCTACCAAGACGATTCTAAAAGCCGCGAATACCTTGATCGCCAACAACCCTCATGTGTATGACAAAGCTTTATGGAGTGACTTAGGAATAGGTGACCCGATTCGAGTCATGGTTACGCGCAATGAAGACGCAGAAGCTGAACGGGTTGCGGCAGAAATACAATCTCGTCATTTACGGCATGAGATTCCCTATCGTGACTTTGCAATCTTGTATCGTGGTAATCATCAGGCTCGTTTACTGGAAATTAAGCTTCAAGCGTATCGCATTCCTTATAAAATGAACGGTGGCACGTCTTTTTTCTCACGGGCTGAGATCAAAGATTTGATGGGGTATTTACGTTTGTTGGTAAATCCGGCTGACGATAATGCATTCTTGAGAGTGGTGAACTTACCACGCCGCGAGATAGGACCAGCGACCCTAGAAAAAGTGGGCAATTTAGCAGCACAACGTAATGTAAGTTTGTTTGAAGCCTCAGGCTACAAGGAGCTTGAAGAGTCAGTGTCAGGGCGGCCGTTAAAAAGTCTACATGAGTTTGAACGGTGGATGTCGACCTTACGTCAGCGTTTAGAAGGTGCATCCCCAGTGCCTATTATCGAGCAGATGATCTTTGATATGGATTACTACAGCTGGATTCAAGAGCAATCCAGCTCTCCTAAAATGGCAGAACGGCGCATTGAAAATGTACGCTTCTTGTTGGAATCAATTCAGCGGATGATGGAAACTGCATGGGAAGAAGATGAAAGCGCAGGCCTTGATCAAGCGATTAGTAAGCTATTGTTGATCGATATGCTGGAGCGTCAAGAAGAAGAGGAAGATGAGGATAAAGTGCAATTGCTGACGCTGCATGCGTCGAAAGGGTTGGAGTATCCACATGTCTTTTTGATCGGCTGTGAAGAAGAGCTATTACCGCACCGTAACAGCATTGAAAATGATGATATTGAAGAAGAGCGTCGTTTGGCTTATGTCGGTATTACGCGAGCGAAGCGAACTCTCTGTATCACCTTAGCAGCCAAACGTCGGCAATATGGAGAAGAGATTGACTGTTTACCAAGTCGCTTTCTAGATGAGTTGCCAGAAGAAGACCTGGTATGGGAAGGTCGTAGTGATGAATCCGACACGGTGAAAAAAGAGCGCGGTCAAGCCTCATTATCAGCGCTTAAAGCCATGCTGAACTCTTAAAAACAAAGATTATAGAAAGTAACAGACATAAAAAAAGAGACGATAACGTCTCTTTTTTCGTTTAAAAGTCTGTTACTGACTCTTATCTACCATGTATTGAATCGTGTGTTGCAGCTCTTCATCAGAACAATTGCTGCATATGCCTCTTGGTGGCATGGCGCCAATGCCTTTAATTGCGTCTTTTAATAACGTGTCCATGCCTTTTGCAATGTGTGGTTTCCATTCTTTAGCATTGCCGATACGAGGTGCGCCTGCGGCGCCCGTTGAATGGCAAGCAATACAGTAGGTGTTGTAAATTTTCTCGGGTGCACGACCACTGTAAGGGCTTTCTTTCTCTGTATTTACGGCGACGGTATTCACCGCAACGTGTTGCGCTTTAGCTGCTGAATCACACTGCTGTCCGACGATGCACACTTTACCAACAGGAGCGATACGTGCCGCTATGTCATTGGTGTTTTGGTTTGTCGCATAGGTATTATTAGTTAACAAAAAGACTGAGCTAATAAAGAGCAGGCGACGAAAAAAACGAGAAGATAGCGAAGTCACATAAAATCCTTACGTATTAACGGAAAACGAAATAGTAGATTAAGTATACCGACAAAAAGTAATGAGCATTAGGGAACCTCTGTACTGATTAGCACCTCCCCCTTGTGCATAACTTTTACTCATT
>JBQEFB010000078.1:0-4348 GCA_052107635.1 Marinomonas sp.
GCTCGAAGGTTAAAAATGAATTGTCTCATGGAAAGGACTTATTCGCATCTTCCCTTGTAAGTCTGCTGCTTTCTGGTTCAACATTAGAAGCTCATCAGACGTTGAAATCATACTATGACGATTTACTTCGACAGAACCACCCATATCCTCAACTTGTTTTTCTAGTAATTTAACTTGTTGTTGAGCCCGTATAATACGTCCATAGTTATTACCACCAGATGACGCAAGAGCTACAGTAGTAAGTGAAGAAGCCACTAATAAAGTGAATAGGCTTTTATAAAAAGTGTTCATGATATTTCACCTCAATATTTTTGAGGAAGATAATTAATTATCTGCCTTGTTTACCTGTTTTCTATAATACCACTTACCTAAAAAACAGGAAGGGAGTGGAGTGCACTATCTATTTTTATCCAATAACTCACAATACAGCGAATACTTGGATGAAAAACAAAATAAATCTTACATATAGAACAAAAAAAGCATAAAAATTAATATAGCTACTATTTCTTTACATTGAAAATAAGACTAGATACAAAAAAGCCTGATAAATATCAGGCTTTTTAACGCTGCTAACTAATCGATAAATCTAATCCATAGTATTTTGGATAAACTCTACACGATCATTCATGTCAGTCGACATCATCTTACTAGCAGCAAAAGCAGAGTTAGTATCTACGCTTAGATCAACACTTGATGCTTGAGCCTCTAATGAAGGAACATAAGCCTGAGCACGATTACTAACGCCGTAAATAGCATCACTAGGTGAGGCTATCGCAGAGGAAGAGATTGTAGCCACTGCTAAAAAGGTCCATACGGCTTTGGTAAAGGTGTTCACTAACTTCATCTCCTATAATGTGTTTTTCGACTAACGATTAGTCATGCTTTTATAATTCAAATAATAACATCTAAAAAAAAATAAAATAAATAAATCCAGATGCCTTCTTTTTACATTCTACTATTTAAATCACAATGAAAATCTGTTCAAAATATAAGCAACTCATTACATGCTACTTGAATTATTCTGAACGTTGTTCACGTAAACGATCAACTTGTTCTTGTAACTCTGTTGCTTGTTGGTTCAACATTTGAAGCTTATCAGATGTTGAAATTGCAGCATGACGATTTACTTCAACAGCCCCGCCCATACCTTCAACTTGTTTTTCTAATGAATTAACTTGTAGTTGCGCTCGTACAATACGTCCGTAGTTATTGTCTCCAGGTGATGCGAAAGCTACTGTAGTAATTGAAGAAGCCACTAATAAAGTTAATAGGCTTTTACAAAAAGTGTTCATAATATTTTTACCTCAATGTTTGTTATGCAGATAATTAATTATCTGCCTTGTTTCTATGCTTTCTATAATACCACTTATCTAAAAAACAGGAAGGGAACAGAGTGCGCTATCTATTTTGATTCAATAACTCACAATACAGTGAAAACTTGGCTGAAAAACAAGATAAAGCTTACATATAGTACAAAATAAGGATTAAATAGATAAAGGATCAAAAAAAGGTCACTTAAGAGCACCTTTATTGCTATATTATTTTTATATAAATATAACTAAAATAGCTATATACGACCTAGATCATTTAAAAAACCAATAGTTAATGCTTAACACTAAAAAAGACAATTAAATAAATTGGGTTTTATAAAAATCAACCATTTTCATAATACTTCATCGTTTTTTTAAAGCTCAAATAAATCATAAAGACAACTTTTTTATGATGGGAGAATGTCTTTTATTTGGTATCCTTAGACAACCTTTTTGATACAGTAAGATCATGACGCCATCTGCCTTAATAGACAATTTAGAACACCTTCCCAATCCCTTTACACAGTTTGATAACATAGTAGCGGAGATGTTAGCCAATACTCCTCTACTGAAGAACCCTGACTTTAAACGGGACCTACAACTCGCCCTCTGCTTTATTTATAGCTACAACGGCTCTCAGGCCACGTTTAATGCCTATCGTCGAGAGGTTGAACGCCTATTGCTTTGGTCTTGGTATATTCAATCGTCGCCAACCACCCACTTACGTCGCGATCAAATTGAAGAGTTTATTCATTTTTGCATCTCCCCTCCTGAAGAGTGGATTGGCATTAAAAATGTCGCTCGCTTTAAATTACACATGGGCGTACGAACACCGAATGATCAATGGCGACCTTTTGTAAGCCATATAAGTAAGCTCGAATTTCGTAATGGTGAAGTACCATTAAAAAAACAACATTCTCTTTCTCAATCAGCGATACGGGCCACCTTCTCTATTCTGTCTTCTTTTTATGGTTTTCTCATGCAAGAAGAAGCGATACAACAAAACCCTGTGGCACTTATTCGACAAAAAAGTAAATTTGTTAAAAAAGAAGTAACACGACGACAAGTGCGACGCATTTCAAACTTACAATGGGATTATGTAATAGAAACAGCGGAATTATTGGCAGAAGAAGATCCTGCCATGCATGAGCGCACTCTCTTTATTATGAATGCATTATTAGGTATGTATCTGCGTATTTCAGAGCTGGTTGCAGATGAACGCTCTGCGCCAATAATGGGAGACTTTACTAAAGACACCGACGGACACTGGTGGTTTAAAGTATTATCAAAAGGAAACAAAGAAAGGCTAATCGCAGTATCCGATGACATGTTAAACGCTCTCACTCGATACAGACGCTTTCGTGATTTACCCGATCTTCCTACTATCGCTGAAAATACACCTTTAATTCCTAAAAATCGCGGTCAAGGGCCCATGACAAGCTCTAGACAAGTCAGAAATATTGTTCAGTTTTGCTTTGATAAAACCTACGAAAGAATGAGCGAAGACGGAATGCGCTCCGATGCAGAAGACCTTCGCGTCGCAACGGTTCACTGGCTACGCCACACAGGCATTTCTGAGGATGTAAAAACTCGTCCTAAAGAACATGTCAGAGAAGACGCAGGCCATGCTAGCATGGCTACAACAGATCGCTATATAGATACAGAATATCGTGAAAGGCATGCCAGTGGGCGCAAAAAAACATTACGCCCACATTAATACGTACTATTAGCTAGCTTAGAGCATTACCAACGCTTTAAGCTAGCGCTGTCCTTCTCATTTGCTTCCACCCACTGACTGGTGCCATTGTGGGATTCTTTTTTCCAGAACGCCGCTCGGCTTTTTAAATAATCCATAATGAAATCACACGCTTGAAACGCTTCGGCCCGGTGAGCAGAACTCACTCCTACAAACACAATTTGATCATTGACCGATAAACGCCCAACACGATGGACAACACGCACTTCTTGCAACACCCAACGAGACTTAGCCTCTGCCACAATTGTGTGCAAATTATGCTCTGTCATACCAGGGTAATGCTCTAACTCAAAAGCACTATCCTGTGAGGATTCAGTCGAAAACTCTCTAACCAAACCAACAAACATGGTAACAGCACCCGTTTTATTCGCCATTAATAGCTGCTGATACAGCGCGGCAACATCAAAGTCTTCATGTTGTACAGAAATCATATTATCCACCTGTCACAGGAGGGAAAAAAGCGATCTCTTTCGCAGTCTCTAAGATCACATCTGTATCTCGTGCAAACTCATAATCAATTGATGACTGAATACCAGGCGCCAACAACGCATCACCATTATTTAGCCCTGCAATCAATAGTTGCTTCAACGCTTTAATAGTTATCGGACATTGGGCAACCACCTGATACTGAGCAACGCCAAGCGACTCTTTCAAAGAGGCAAAAAAGACTACCGTTAGTTCAGTCATTTACCTTACTCCAATCACCACTTTTTCCACCTTGCTTTTCCAATAACGCAACGTCTTTAATAACAATCCCTTTATCTACCGCTTTACACATGTCATATAAGGTTAACGCGGTAACACTAGCCCCTGTTAAGGCTTCCATTTCTACTCCTGTTTTACCACTTAATGCACAAGTACAGAGTATTTGAATCTCGCGGTCATTTAAGATGGCAATATCAACACTGACTTTTGTTAGCATTAATGGATGGCACAAAGGAATCAAATCTGAGGTTTTTTTGGCGGCTTGAATACCAGCGATACGTGCCGTTGCAATCACATCCCCTTTTGGTAAGCCTCCCTCAATAATTTTGATCAAGGTTTCTGGTTTCATGTTAACAATAGCTTGAGCTGTTGCCGTGCGCTTGGTTATATTTTTCTCAGACACATCAACCATATGAGCATTGCCCTGTTGGTCTAAGTGAGTAAGGGTGTCGCTCATAATTTATCCAATCATTAATGAAGAGTAATATTGTTATATAATTTAAGAAACAGAGAGGGAATGCAAGGGAAACTACGATTAAGAAGTCGCAAAACACTCAACCTCTCTCTTTCGAATAAA
>JBQEFB010000079.1:0-4325 GCA_052107635.1 Marinomonas sp.
AAAAGACAGGTAAAGCGAACACGTTATATTTAAAGCCCGTGCAACAAGACTTGCTGCAATATCATGATTGGCTAGTCCAACAGAATATCAATTCGGATTGGTTATTTCCCTCAACGTCCCATCCAGATCGACATATCACAAAGAAGCAGTTTTATAAGGTGATGGCACATGTTGGTGATCTACTAGGCATCAACTATTTAGGCACGCACACCATGCGTAAAACAGGCGCCTATCGTGTATACACGCAATCGAATTACAACATTGGCTTAGTCATGCATTTATTGAACCATTCTAGTGAAGCTATGACGTTAACTTACCTTGGCTTAGACCAAGCGAGTCGGGAAACCATGTTAGATCAAATTGATTTTGGTTAGACTAATTGAATACAACTGTAATTAAACGCAGACTTTACCTTGCTGATTTAGAAGTTACAGCAAAAGACGTGTATATTAAACAGGATTTCGCTAATAAAACGGCTGAAACCCTTGATATGAGCGGAACTGCAAATTCTGCAGTCCGACAAGAAAACGCTGAAACCCTTGGTACAAGCGGAACTGCAAATTCTGCAGTTAATCAAGAAGAATATAATAACTTAGATACTAATAGATACTAATAGATACTAATAGATACTAATAGATACTAATAGATACTATAAAGATACTGCACAGCTAGATTTTTCCACTGCTAATTTTTCAAATGCTCAAATTGAAAAACAAAATCAAGACCTAGTACAACATGCAAAAGAATTTTTGACAGAAGAAGATAATAACCCTGTTCCATTTGAACCAGAAACAATACGACTAATTAGTCTATGGGCAAATAATAATCCTAAAATCATTAGAAAAACTATTGGTATTATTCTAAATGCTAGACGAGATGTCCAAGAGTTACACAAAGATCATCATCTATTTTTTATCTTAGATAATGAACCAGAATTACAAACCAAGATCACACAAACCTTACGTCGGTATTTTAATGCTTTGCGAAGCGACGATAAACAGATTAAAAATTACGAGAACTATTTATATATCACTATGCAAAATATGTTTGAAAATTACGGTAGTTCTAAACTACAACGTGAATACAAGCTTGAACACTCAACAAACCAGATAGCGAAGAATAATTTATCAATGGACTTAGGGACGGAGTATCTGAATTAATTAGAAATGCAAAAAATGTAAATAGTCGTTAGCAGCTATAAAATGCCTTAATTGGCTTTTTAATAGCACCAGTATAAAACATAGAAAGGGATAAGAACGTAAAACATAACATCGATTATGCGTAGTTGTTGCTATATCAACGTTTACAGCGCTTAGTTTGTGATTTTTAAAAATTCACAAGCCGTAGGTTTATTTGTTGCGGGGTGAAGAGCAGACCACTCTGTGCCTTTCCTCAGCTTTATTGAATATACCAATTATCATATTTGTGCAATACTTGTTATACTTGCAACAGATTAAGAAATGAGGGAATAACGTGGCTAAAATTTTCTTTTATGGCGCTGTTAGTTTGGATGGCTACCTATCCGATGTGAACGATGGATTACAATGGTTATTTGATACAGAAGTCGGTGATAAACTTACCACAGATGCCTTTTTGGATACGGTAGAAACTGTTGTGATGGGCAGAATTACATACGAAGAGGCCCGAAAGTACGTCCAGCCTTTATATCCCGGTAAGGATGTTGTGGTGTTTACCCATAATACTAATTTCGATGTCCAAGAAGGTTTTGCCGTATCCGAGGATCCAGTAGACTACCTTAGAAAGTTGAAAGAACAACCGTCGGGCAATATTTGGGTGGTCGGTGGTGTGAACCTACTAAAAAACATTATTGTTGCTGACTTGATTGATGAATGGTGGATTCAAATCGCACCCGTTTTACTTGGTAACGGAAAAAGATTATTCGAGCAATCCGACTATCAAACTCGGCTGAAATTAATTGATATAACGCAAATGAAACAATTGACAGAACTTCATTTTCGCCGAAATTAATATTTAAACAACGGAAAACCCGCTTCAGTTAATACAACCTGAAGCGGGTTTTCGTTCAATAAAAAAAATTCAGGGAATTGCCCCTCACGGGGCCTCTTAAAATCGCTCCAAAATCTTGACATTAATTCCAACGAAAAAAAGTTTGTAATTTAATATGGACGATTTTATGTGGTGGAAATAACCCATAGCGCGTAATACATTGATGGTTTTTTGTAGCGCCATAATCACACTTCTTTTTATCTTAAAATATGTACTTCATGTATTATGATGCAAACGAATTGGATAAGTATTTATATACACAAATGTAGATTCCCTAGGCTTAATAGTGGTCATCATTTTTAATTAAAATCAATACGATAGGGAACTATATTAGCATTCAAAATAAGTTGAGATACAGATACTATCTCAACTTATTTTTTTATGGGGTTAAGCTGACACCAGCTTGCCCAACGCGGGTAGCGTTCTGCATGACATGCTCCCGCTGAAAGCGATCCTGCAATGATAAATTGCCCCGTCACGGCGTGACCCGCCGGAGGTTTTACAAGCCAGATAAGTGGCGCTGTAAAATAGCAGTTTCCCCAGTACGAAGGGGAAACGCTACTGTCATCGCTTGTCGATGACACGCCTCGCAGAGCCTGTCCAAAATAGCATTTTGGTATAACAGGCTATACCAGATTTTTAACGGTGTTATACTGGTCTTGGAAAACCTTTTTCGAGGAGGCATTTTTGATGGCGCATTTAAAGAAAAATACGCGTGGCGCAGTACCCGGTTTAGCGGTTCACTTTGAACGTAAAACTGACCATCACACTAACAAAGAAATTGATGTGTCGAAAACCTATCTGAATCAAGAGCTCATGGCGGATGGTTCTGATATGCTTTCACGCTTCAATGCGCGTTTAAATGACGTTTATTGCATGAAAAGAGACGATGTAAAGGCGTTAGCGACTTGGATTGTCACTTTACCTGAAGAACTCGCAGAAGCACCCTACGAGCAACAGAGCGCCTTTTTTGAAGCAACCACTAATTTTCTGAATGACCGTTATGGTCAAGAAAATGCCGTGGCCGCTGTCGTGCATTATGACGAGACAACCCCTCACTTGCACTATGCCTTTGTCCCGGTAGTTTTTGATGATAAAAAGGCACGTTATAAAGTATCAGCTAAAGAAGTCCTAACGCGACATGATCTGCAAACCTTTCATGATGATTTAGATCAGCATTTAAAAAAGGTGCTCCCCTTTTATGAACAAGGGATTTTAAATAACAAAACCTTACCGTTTGAGAATGTTGCTGAAATCAAAAAATACAATGATCAGTTTAACGCCTTAAAAAACGAACTAGCTGACGTTGAAGAAAATATTCGTGCTAAAAAGGCCTTACTGACAATCACGGATCAAGCCTTAACGGAAGTTGACTTAGCCGAAAAACAAATTGATGATTTTAAACAAGCCTTATCTAAAAACCTCTTTGGTAAGACGGTGCTTAAACCAGATGACTTAGATCGCTTTAAAAACGTGTTAGCCACGATGAAGAAAGCCACCTTACAAAGCAAGCATGAGACAGAAGAACTCAAGCAAACGTTAGGCCAAGTCAAAGCGCAATTAGCAGACGTCCAAGCAGACTATCAAAACCTGAAAGAAACGCATCAAGCGCTTCAGAAGCGGCAGCGAGAACAGCAACAGCTGGATTATGCCATGCGAGACATGCTTAAAAATGATTATGGTGTCGACAAGATAGCCCATACTGATGTGGAGGCCCGGTATGTTCTTTATAAGCTGGATCATGAAGAACTCACTCAAAATAAAAAAGTAGCCCAGTCCTGGTTAAAAACACTGACGACAGCTAGAGCAGATCCAGATACGAAAATAGCGCCAACTAGATTAGATCGCGGTATCGAACAAGTTAAAGCATTAATTAATCGAATCATTGAATTAACGCGTGATATTTTTAAAGGACCTAGTCTATAACGCTAAACCGGCTTATTTGCCGTTCTAAACGTTTTTAACCACGCAACGTATAAATAATCATTAACTAAGTTAAAATGGCTCTATTGGCTTAATAAGTGGCAATTAGGTTACATAACCAGGAATCCATCATTTAAAATAATTCCAAACAAAAAGAACACTCTGGACAAACATTATGTACAACGGTGTTCTTTTTGTTTTGTTTTTATTAATTCAATAAAAAGGCGAAGCCTATTATAAGTTTATCTTTTATATTTTAATCTTTTGTTCTTTTGCGCGGTTAGAAAGGCAATATTATCAAGGGTTTACAAGATTATGTACCCACAAAATACTATGTATACACCCACAAAACACTATGTATACACCCACTTTTA
>JBQEFB010000080.1:0-3432 GCA_052107635.1 Marinomonas sp.
GAAGGTTAAAAATGAATTGTCTCATGGAAAGGACTTATTCGCATCTTCCTTAACTTGTAACAGAGATTAATCGGATAAATAAGCTCTTCTATTACCACGTCGGTTAATAAACAGGCTTGAACTAGAACTATTTTTTCTTGGGATTGAGTGGTCAGGATACGTTGTGCTGTACCAACGATTTTTTTACCTTGAATATTAATGTTATAGCTTCCATCGCAATAGGAGTGAGGCGTGGCATGTATTCCTATGTCGATATGGAGTTGTTTAAAAAATAAAGAGAGAGCGTTACATAAATCATTATAGCCTTGCTTAATGAGGTCAGAGGATTGTCCATCGCATCGATAAATATGCGATAGATTAATCACACCAGAAGTTTGTGGCACCGGAGCGCCACCAGTACGTCGAGGTAAAATACCCCAACCATTGTCTTGTAACTGAGCGATTAGCTCTGGGTTCGCTTGCCATTTTTTACTGGCGGGTAACACGACCGTTTTATCTTCAGCTTGCCAGAGTAGTAAGGCTTGCTTCAAGGTGCCATCTTGTACGTGACTGAGAAGCTCAGCCTCTTTTTCGAAGGCATTACTAACCGTTGTCTCTTTGAGGCGGACTATTTTGTATTTGTTTTTTTGCATGAGATACCTGTAAGTGTGTTCAATGTGTGAGCCGATATACTGTGTAATAGATTACCCAGTACTCCACTTTAAAGACCAGTTATATCAATTTTTTTCAGTCTTACTTAACTATGTTAAAAAAGTTCTAATTTATGTCATCTTGTCAGTTATTTTAAGTTAAATGGAGTAAATAATGAGAGCATCTTTAAGAGCCAAAATAGTCGACGTTTGTAATGAAAAAATGGTGAGTAAAGGAGATAAAGTAGGTCTTTCTTTTTATGCCTTTTTTGCTAATAAAAACGATGACCCAGAACGATTAATGGAAGTGGCCACTTGGTGGATCCAGATTCATCAATTAGACCACTTTGTAAAGGCGGTTAAAATTAAAGGTATGATTGAAAAAGGCTTATAGTGGTCTTAAATCGTTAGGTAAGACCTAAGAGTATTTAATACACACTATTGAGTTTACGAGAGTCATTAAAAGGGTGTGACAAGGATGTTTTTCCTAGGGATCTGCCCTAGCATAGCGTTTAGAAGCGTATTATGATTGTTGTTATTCAAGAAACACTCATCGCACTTCAAAGATTTAATGTGGATACATCAATGATAAAGTTAAAGGGTTTTACCAGTAATATTGTCCATCATGACCGTCAACTAGATTATAACGACAATCCAATTCATACACCTATCTACAACTCTGTTCCTTACGGTTATAAAAAAACGCAAGACTTGATGGATGTGTTCCAAGGTAAAACAACGGGTCAAAGTTACGCAAGGCAATCCACGCCAACCACTGAAAGCTTACAATCCATGATTACCCAAGCGGAATCCGGTCTTGATAGCTTGGTGTTTGCGACTGGAATGGGAGCTATTAGTGCGACTTTTTTAAGCTTATTAAAACAAGGTGATCATCTGATCGCGAGTCGTTACTTGTTTGGTAATTCTTATAGTCTTATTACTACTTTAGAAAATTTTGGTGTGGAAATTACGTTAGTCGATGCCACAGACGTTAACCAAGTGATGGCAGCAAAACAAGATAATACGCTGATGGTATTTGTTGAAACCATAGCCAACCCTGGTACACAAATTGTGGATTTAGAAGCCATCGGTGATTGGTGTGAGCAACAAAAACTGGTCTATCTTGTTGATAATACAATGACATCTCCGTATTTGTTTCAAGCTGGCAAAGTCAAAGCTAGCTTAGTCATTAACAGTTTATCTAAATTTTTCTGTGGTCATGGCACTGTATTAGGTGGCGCTGTGACTGAGACGGGACAGTTTGATTGGACAGATTATCCAAATATTTTCGAACCTTATCGAAAGGGTGATTATAGTAAATGGGCGATCAAGCAAATTAAGAAAAAATCGCTACGAGATATGGGTGGTTCACTTAGCTCTGATGCGGCTTATCAAATTGCGGTAGGTGCAGAAACTATGGCGTTACGCATGGATCGTTCTTGTGCTAATGCGCTTGCTCTGGCGCAAATGCTGGATGCTCATGATAAAGTCGCAGCGGTGTATTACCCAGGGTTAGTGTCTCATCCACAGCACGATAAAGCCTCAAGATTGTTTAAACATTATGGCTCTATTCTTAGCTTTGATCTAAAAGATGGCTATGATTGCGCAGAGTTGTTGGATGCTATTGACATAGTCATTAACGCGACACACCTAGGTGATAACCGTACCTTGGCACTGCCTATGGCAAGCACTATCTTTTATGAAATGGGTGCTGAAAATAGAGCTAAATCAGGTATTAGCGAACAGATGATTCGTTGTTCTATTGGTATTGAAGATACTGACGATTTATTAGCCAGCTTTGACACAGGTCTAGAGGCATTATAATAAGTAGCTGAAGGTAAGTGGCTATAAAGTAGGATCAGAGTGACGCTAATCCTACTTTTTTGATGCTAACTTCGTTTGTTCACACTATTGCTCAAGTCGTCTTTACTCGCCTACAATTTACCTTAAACTCTTTAAATATTACTGAGAAAGAATGATCTCAGTAATACTTTCAGCAGATAATATTTCAATCCAGTAGCCGTCTGGATCTTTGATGAAAGCAAGGCCTTTCATTGAGCCATCGTCGGGCTTCTTCACAAATTCTACATCGTATTTTGCAAAGCGTTCGCTGGCAGCATAAACGTCGGGAACGCTAATACCAATATGACCGAAGCCTCGAGGGTCTTCATTACCACTGTGGTAGCCGGAGAAATTTTCGTCTGTTTCGCTGCCCCAATTATGAGTTAGCTCAATGAGTGCTGGACGACGAAATACCCATTCTGTTTTTGTTTTATCATTGCCTTCAGGAAGCTCTTGCTCGTAGCCTAGAAAGTAAAGGGTAAATTCCATTTTTGGAAAGTCATATTTACCTAATAGTGTCATGCCTAGTACGTTCTGATAAAAGTCTACGGAGGCTTTTGGATCTTTGATGCGCAGCATGGTTTGCTGCATAACATAGCCTGCGGTGGCGTTAGTAATTTGTTCTGGCGATTCGCTATAGTTAGACATCGGATAGTCCTTCATTAAAAGTGATAACAATTTATTGGTATGCTTTTGATGCATTCCGGCTATGCGAGAAAATGCCTCATACCTGTCGGTATTCTCCATGATTCTTAGCTGAGTTAAAAGAATAAGTAAGAGTGACGTTGCATGTTAGGGGATAAGTTTCTGTGAATTTTTTTGGAAAAATAGACACGTTTTTACGCAAAATAATGACCTAACAGACTTGTCTTTTCAGTTACTTGATTGAAGGTGTGGTTAGGTAGGAAATGGCTTTTTAATTATAATATTACTCATTATGAGTGAGATCTGATTTGTTGTC
>JBQEFB010000081.1:0-2767 GCA_052107635.1 Marinomonas sp.
AACTCGCGACCCCAACCTTGGCAAGGTTGTGCTCTACCACTGAGCTATTCCCGCAAAACACTTTGTTCACAAATCAAGTTTCAGTAAACTAACCATCCTTTTGAAGGAATGGCGTCCCGTAGGGGGTTTGAACCCCTGTTACCGCCGTGAAAGGGCGGTGTCCTAGACCACTAGACGAACGGGACAACGTTTTAATCTTGCTGTGTGAGCGGGGGCGTATATTACTGTTACTATTCTGAAAATCAACAGTTTTTTTAATTAATCTATTAAGTTATGCTAACAACAAGTTGTTTTACAACGACATTGTCTTAATTTGGAGCTATATATGTTTAAAGCACGACTACTATTACCACTATCTCTAACAGCCGTTTTACTTTCTGGCTGTACAACAACTCATTACATCGAAATTCAGCCACAAGCCACAGTAGAGAAGGCTCAGCTGCATAATGAAAGAGCCATTCAAGTTGCCACTACGACACAGCTAGGCAACCAAATCGGAACAATTAAAACAGGCTTGCATGAAAGTGCGACGATATTTACTACTAATGACGTTAAAGATAGCGTGAGTAAGAGCGTTGTTGATGGTTTATCACAATTAGGCTTCATACCAAGCCAAGGAACCTACCCACCAGCAGAAATAAACATTGTTATTACAAAAATGAGTTACACAACAAAAACCAAAACACTAAAAACCAATGCTACATTGAGTTTTCAGCTAACAGCCACTGTTATAGCTAAAGGGCAAACGTATAAAGCCAACTTTGGTTCCCAGAAAGAAGAAGAGTATGGCACCCTACCTGATCAAGACGAAGTACAAAGCGAGATGAGTGATCTAGCAAGCAAAACAGTTACTCGCCTACTGAATGATCAAAATATCATTAGCTTACTTAAAAGCTAAGACCTGAATCAAAACACATCAAACAAAAAAACCGCCAACTGGCGGTTTTTTTTATTAACTCACTATTTAACAAAAAATAATTATGACTCTTCAAAAAGCAAAGATGCTGAGTTAATGCAATAGCGTAATCCCGTCGGCTCAGGACCATCATCAAAAACATGCCCTAAATGTGCATCACACTGACCACAAACAACTTCAGTACGATGCATCAACCATGAGCTGTCGTGCCGCTCTTCAATATTCTCAGCATATCCTGCCGAAAAGCTTGGCCAACCACAGCCCGCATTAAATTTACTACCCGCATCAAACAGTAAACTGCCGCAACAACGACATCGATACTGACCTGGCTCAAATAATTTATCATACCTGCCAGTATAAGGGCGTTCTGTACCTTTTAATCGAACAATATTAAAAACATCTTCTGGAAGCTCTTCTCGCCATTCTTCTTCAGATTTAATGACTTTTTTACTAATCTCGTTATCATTCATCTTGAATGCTCCAAACTAAGATATATTAATAGAATACTTGCCTTACTTCCGAGTTTAACAAGAAAACCCTGTAAAAATTAGAAAAAACATAAACAACCAAACCTTAATTGAGACAACAAATACGATAAAATAATAAGTAATTAGCAGTAAAAAGCAGTCCTCTAAAACTTTTTACGAAAAATCACACTACCAACCACCAGCAGATCCATCAAAGCCTCCGATTCAGCCTAATACAACTATCGCAAAGCAATCTACCCTATCCCACCTCATACAAAATATACACCCACTCAAAAAGCGTACTAAAAACCGTTACAACTAGTGAAGGAAACATAAGTAAGCGTGCTTGAAATTGAACTTTATACCCCTATCATGCTCTTAACAGTATTTCTAGGAGCATAAAAATGCGCATCATTCTGTTTTTGTTAACCAACATTGCCGTAATGGTGGTGGCGGGCGTTATCCTTAGTTTATTAGGCGTAAATGGCTACATGACTAGTAACGGGCTAAATTTCAGCTCTTTACTTATCTTTTGTGGTGTCTTTGGTTTTACAGGTAGCATTATTTCTCTGCTTCTATCTAAGTTTATGGCTAAGCGAGGCACAGGGGCTGTTATTATTACAAAACCGAGCAATCACAAAGAAGCTTGGCTGATCAGCACCGTAAATGAACTGTCTCATCAAGCGGGCATTAAAGCACCAGAAGTCGCTATTTTCCCTTCTCATGACGCCAACGCATTTGCGACAGGCTGGAATAAGAATGATGCATTAGTCGCGGTTTCTAGCGGTATGATGGAACGCTTTCCCCCAGATGAAATTAAAGCAGTCCTTGCTCATGAAATTGGCCATGTCGCCAATGGTGACATGATAACGTTGAGCTTAATACAAGGCGTAGTAAACACCTTCGTCATGTTTTTTGCCCGGATTGCTGCTTATGCTGTCGATCAATTTCTTCGCAAAAATGATGATAATGAGGGTTCTGTCGGCTGGGGTTATTATATAGCCACCTTTATTTTTGAAATTATTTTTGGCATTTTGGCGTCTGTAATCGTCATGTGGTTTTCTCGCTTTCGCGAGTTTAGAGCCGATGAAGCCGGTGCTAAATTTGCAGGGAAAGGCGCAATGATTGCAGCGCTAGCGAGACTACAACAGGAACACGAAACTAGCCATATGCCAGACTCCATGATGGCATTCGGCATTAATCGAGGCAAAACGCCAACCTTAGGTGAGTTATTCTCAAGTCACCCTCCTATAGAGAAGCGCATCCAGGCGCTACAAGCCTTGTAAAATGCAACCAAATATACTCATTCACACACATAAAAAAACCAGCTCTGAAGTGACCCCCAATAGTTGGACTATCCAATTACTGGGGGTCTTTTTATGTC
>JBQEFB010000082.1:0-2617 GCA_052107635.1 Marinomonas sp.
AAAGTGATAGATAATAATTTGAGCTTGCCTAGATGGTGATGCCCGGACGCTCACTATTCAAATGTACCTGGGATAACTTGTTGTGAAAAATCAACGGGGATGAATTTACTTTGGCAGGATAAATCCGGTTTGACTCCCTGCATAAAAAAGAGCCATCACAGTTCAACTGTAGCGAATAATAGTGATTAGATAACAGTCCATTAAAAAAGAACATAATAATGTTCTTTTTGGAGAAATTCTACAGCCTCAACGCTGCACTAAGCGAATTAAAACAGTTGGTTATTAATTTGTGAGGAACGAACGAAACCAACTGTTTTAATTCCGTTTAAGCCTTGTTAGCATTAAACTACGCAGCTACTTTTCTTGTCGAATGATATTTCTGTGTAGTTAATAGTAAACATGTGTTTTTTATGTAAATAATCAACAACACCAAACCAATCTAGATCTGCGTAATATTTTTCACCGCTTGCAAGATGAACCTGACCGCTGCAATCATTAAAAATGCTTTTATCATAATAACTTTTGAAAATAGAACTTATAGTATTCTTTGCTTTGTTAACTGTTTCAGAAATCAAGCTTCTGTTCAGTGCATGCATTTGTGCGATTGCAAAAACATACCCATCTAAAATTTCTGTTAAATCAAATTCCTGATCTTCGTTTAAAATACTCTTCGGTACTTTTGCTCCAACAAGATCTCGGTATCCATAAATAATCTTAAAGCTTGCAAATATTGTGTTATTTACATTATGTATGCCGGTTGTAAAATTGCTGACGGGTAGAGAGCTATGTTGGCTGTAACTACGTAACTTACAACCAATTTGATAATGAACATTCTCAGAGAATATTTTTTCTCGTTGCTCGATGACAGCTGATTTAGCTTGTTCATCGTTAGTAATATCGAATGCAAATAAATTTTGCTTATCTTCGTAATAATGTAAGTCTAAATATAGTTTTCCCAAATTTAGTACATTAAACGCTAAGCGGTTCAGTGAACTTCTAATCTCGTGATTAATACTATAATCTAAATTTCTTCTAGAAACTGAACGAATATTCCAGTAATTTACTTTACTTTTGTAGTCCCAATAGGACTCAACTATTTGATCATATATATCTTCAGCTTTTAACGTATCTAGTAGAATGTTTTTCGACTCATCAAGTTTTTGGTATGTGTCATTAGATATTTCAAATGATTTTTCCTCAAAAGACTTGTTATCTGTAACTACAAAATAGTGCAAATTATGCCCTTAATGCTAACGCCGCAATAAACTGCGCTTAAGTTGGCGCTATTTTTGCTGCTTTTTGTTTTAGCAAAAATCGTGACAGCCGTAATGCGTCAGATTTGATTGCCTTGTATGGATAATAAACCCATAAATTAATTATTATTTAAACCAAGTTCGGGTAATGTGAGGCCCAAGCTTTGGCTGCAACCAAAGCCTTTTATACAGTAGTTCGATTGATTGTAGGCTCCTCTATTGAGAGACCGGTAACAAGTAAGAACGCTGTATAAACCCCAAGTATCAACCTCGCATAGTCAACTGAGCCTCGAAGCCCACTCTCCTTGAAAGACAGAGCAAGGCAGAGTTAGCTTATTATGGATAATACAAATAATCAAAATGAAATTAATGTTGGTGTCGATACAGGTAAAACTCAACTCGATATTTACATCAGGCCGTTAGATATTTATTTCACGGTAACAAACAATGAAAGTGGCATTAAAGAAGCCATGAAAACATTAAAAAAATACCCTATCACTCGTGTCGTTATTGAGGCAACAGGTCGGCTTGAGCAACCTTTCATTATGGCTTGCGCTGAAGTAAATATTCCTTTTGTCATTGCCAATCCAGTGAATATTAAACGCTTCGCTGGTGCCATTGGTCAAAAAGCTAAGACAGACAAACTTGATGCTCATCTCATTGCTCATTTTGGTGAAGCGATAAAACCCTCATTATCGACTTTAAAGCCTGAACAGATGCGCCTCATGAGCGATTTACTGTCTAGAAGGAGGCAGCTAATGGATATGCAAACGATGGAGAAGAACCGCTCCCAGATAATGCCTAAAACAATCTCTTCCTTCATAAAACCGGTTTTGACAGCATTAAAAAATCAGATAGAAAAAGTAGATTTAAAACTACAAAAACTCATTGAAGAATGTGATGAATACAAAGCTAAAAATGACATTATTCAAAGTGTGCCAGGTGTTGGAAATGTTGTCGCATTTAACTTACTCAGCGACATGCCAGAGCTTGGCTATATAAACAATAAAGAAGCAGCTTCTTTAGTTGGCGTAGCGCCATTTAATCGAGAAAGTGGCGCTTACCAAGGCAAGCGAATGATACGTGGTGGAAGACCTAAAATCAGGACAGCTATGTACATGGCAATGATGTCAGCTATTCAATGCAACCCAAAATTTAAAGAGATTTATCATCGAATGGTCGCGACTGGAAAACCTAAAAAAGTAGCTATCATTGCCTATATCAGAAAGCTTGTAGTGATCATAAATTCGATGGTGAGAGATGGTGTCATGTGGGATCCTAAAATGGTTTAACATTAGGAATTGACACCATAGTCACTTATGTGGACTCCCTTATTGTCAACAACATAAATCCATTAAAGAAAC